>NZ_ASPU01000007.1:0-229461 GCF_000517905.1 Paenibacillus sp. FSL H7-689 | reverse complement strand
AGGCTTGTCTCAAACTTTCGCGTTCATTCTGCAAGCAGAATGTTTACTCACTCGTTGTTCAGTTTTCAAAGATCAAACACGATTTGTTTCACTTCTTTTTCGTCTTAACCAAGTTTCGGCGGCGACTTAAATAATGTAACACATTTTGTTTGTTTTCGTCAAGAACTTTTTTCAATTTCTTTTTTTGAAGCTTTAGTTCTTCACTTTTCCTCTGAAGAATTTATCGTTTGTTGGCGATAATCTCGTTTGAGGAACGAAATATAATGTATCATATATCGTGAATGAGAGTCAACATCTTTTTATAAATTATTAAACAAACAAAAAAGGAAGGTTTCCCCTCCCTTATGTGATCAATATAATGTCAGGCTTCCGGAGAAGGTTATGCCTCAATCCAATACCGAATCTCCCGGCCCTCTCCTCCGATCGATGGCCACCCTGCCGATTCTTTTACAATAGAACGAAAGACCAGCTTACGTATTACCAAAGGCAGATCTTCTCGAACAAATCTTAACTGCGGATGATGAACAAGTTCATTCATGCTCCAAGGCTCCTTGCGACTTCTTAACACACGCAGCAGCAGTTCTGAGCATTCACTCATTTTGGACATTACGGAAAACTCACAGGCAAGCAGGACAAGCTCTACTCGCTGCTCCAGCGTCTCCGAGCTTACGGTAAGCTCTTGATATAGTTTCCATAAAGCGCGATCCAGATTCTGCACATGTGTCCAGACAGCATGATCCGGATATATCCCCTGTTCAATCAATACAATTCTTGCCCAGTTCCCCAGAGCCTCTAATACATTGTAGTAGGCGTCTACAACATGACCTTCCTGAATATGACGTTTGGCCTCCACATACATTCTCAAGAAACTGGTGAATTCATGAAGCAGCTTCTGCTCACGCAATTCTGCCCCAAAGGTAGACAGTTCTTCTCGCAAATCACTTAAGGCGCTGTCCGCTTCCCAGATAATCTCACCTTCAATCAGACACTGGGTGAGATTATTATGATTCCCGGTTACTACACTACTCTTTAATTCATGACGGCTCGCATAGATCATCTGATAACGAAGATCACCATATCTGTAATGTCCCACCGCCGACTTCAATTGATCATCATTATGAACAACAAGTACTAATAATTCGAAATCTTGAATTAGGGAGCCGTGGAATCGCTCTCCCGGGTGGGAATAAGCGATAGCCCCAACTGCCCCTGTCTCTTCCGACTGTTCGGACAAAAAAGCAAGGTTCTTTAATTCCACGATTCCCTCCATACATTTCATGGCAGATAAGCGCCAAGTCAGTTATAATGTAATTCTACATCCAGACTGAAGTTTCCTTCTTTTCCAGGTCCAATACTACTCATACGATAGGAGCATTTTTCATGATTTTTAAATCAGCAAAAATTAATGCTTTTCGCACTTGGGGATTACTACTGACCATGCTAGGTATGGGCCTAATGATACTGGGAACAGCCGGGATTGTTTTCTGGGGACATGCAGGCAAGGTATTCGCAGCTGTAGGACTCGTCATCGGACTGATTGCCATGATGGCCAGTCTAGCCATTTATTTCTGGGCGGGTATGCTCTCCACCAGTGCAGTACAAGTCGACTGTCCGGAATGCGGGAAGTTAACCAAAATGCTTGGCAAAACGGATCGTTGTATGTTCTGTCATACCATCCTCACCCTGGACCCTAATAAGGCCAACATGACCAGTCAACAACTGAAATCGCCTTCTACACAAGCTCCCCCCACCGATGGTTAGCACAAAATGGTCTCCAACCGCTAAATGTCTTTTACCTTAATTTCATTGAAGAACAAAAAAAGGCCCGGTATGTTTACCGGACCTTTTTGGACTTGGCTTATAAGTGAACCCTTATTGCTGTTATCAATAGCTAAAATATGAAGTTAAGTTATAAGTTCTACGACCAATAAAACGGTAGACTGCACGTATGATGTTACCCAAGGAGAAACTTTGAGCTTAGCGAAAATAAATCAAAGCAATCAGACACTCTGAGTTCGAGTAAATTATTTCTGGTAACCAGCCTGCTTTAATACCTCCCATGCAGAGGCATTAGCAAAACTCCGATTCCATGCTGCTACTCCGCCCAGCTTCAACGAAGCAATCAAATCCACCCGCGCCTGAAGGGACACGGCATCTTCGATCCATATTTTCTTGGTAGCTCCGTCTTCCTTATATTCAACATAGTTTTGTCCACTTGCCTGATCCAGTTCGGGTTTGAGTTTCTTCTCTTGGATCAGCTCCACAATGGCATTCATGCCCACCGCTTTGGAAGACACTTTAACCTCCCCCTGATCATTCGTCTCTTCCGTCCATATCCGGGTATAGAGCGGAACCGCCATGATCAACTTGTTAGAAGGGACTTCATCCTCCTCAAGTATGCGTCTCATGGAAGCCTCGGTCCAAGGCAGAGACGCTACCGAACCTGCCTTAGGACTGGCTGCCCAATGTTCATCATAAGCCATCACAATAACATAGTCTGCAAAAGAACCTAATGCACGGCGATCCAGAAAGGCAGACCACATCTCACTGTTTGATTTTGGTGTTACATCGATTGATAACATTAATCCATGTATACGTGCCATCGCCTTGATCTCGCGCACAAACTGCGTAATATTCGGCCCGTCATCTGTATACACGTTCTCAAAGTCGATGTTGATACCATCCAGTTGATACGTCTGTGCATACTCCAACATCTGCTCAATAATATGAGTGCGTGTCTCGTAAGAAGCTACAGCTTCTTTTGTAACGTCCGGATCAAAGCTGTTATCCATGAGTCCCCATACTTCCATACCCGAACGGTGAGCCCAGTTCACATAAGCTTGGTTTCCCTTGCTTTTCACAGTGCCCTGTCCATCCGTAATATGAAACCATGTGGGGCTGACCACATTCACACCGGGCATTTTACCGATAGAGCCCACATCAGGCTGACGATTGTACACGGCTTCCCAAACCAGATTTACCGGTTTATTCTGCCACTTCTTCTCTGCTGCAGTCAGCGTATACTTGGGCAAGTCCACCTTCTTTTTCTCGGTGAGGACAATATAATCATTATCTACATATCCGGCATATCCATTATCGAGTTGAACAAAACTCTGTTTATCACCCGTCTGCCATACACGTACCCGTGCATCCTTTTCCATGTCGGCAATGATTGGTGAGGATTCTCCACCACGTTTATATAACGGCACCGTTTTGTCGGCTTTGGATGATAACGTATCAATCTCTGCATACTGTATCATGTCTCCACCACGCATCAGCAGCACAGCACCTGTTACTGAATCTTCCTGTACGGTTATGCCATATACTTCTTTCAAAGGTTTGAGCGGAATATAGGCTTCTCCGTCCTTAACCTCAGGCTTAACTGTCATAGGATAATCTTTGTGATTAAGTTCTGCTTGTGTGCTTCCATCTTTCATATGAAGGACTCGCTGAGGAGAGGCAATAATGATATCTCCCGATTCTGATTCATAACGTATGCCTGCATCAATCGCTTCTTGCAGCACATCTACAGGCAACTTGAGTTGATCTCCTGTACCCAGAGCGTCTCCATCCATCAGTTGCCCATCTACAAAAATAGGCTGGCTTCTTCCTACCCAGTCGGGGTCTTCATGGATCTGGTTCAACCATACATTTGTTATAAGCCAGTAAGCCCCCCCGGCGATCAGACAAGCCCCGAGAAAACCGGGCCAAAATGAACGTCGCTTCTGACGTGTATATCTGCTTTTTCTACCCAAACGTCTACCTCCGTTAATTATGCTGATCATAAGGATGTGCGCATAAGTTGTTATAAAAATGAGCATTTTGCATAAATGCTAAAAAAAAACGTGAAGAATCCATACTGAATTCTGCACGTTAATATTGTAATTCAACTCTCTTAATCCCTGCAACTTTTGCAAACGCCATATACTTCCAATCGATGACCGTGTACTTCGAATCCTGTACTAGACTCCGCCTGAAGCTCTACACTTTTGAGTGAAGGATAGCTGAAATCTTCAATCTTGCCGCATTGATCACAGATAACATGATAATGATCCGTCACATTGGCATCGAAGCGACTTGAATTATCTCCGTATGTCAATTCCCGGACCATGCCAGCTTCCAGAAACATCTTCAAATTATTATATACCGTTGCCACGCTCATACTGGGAAATTGGGGTTCAAGGGCTCGGTAAATTTCATCGGCTGTCGGATGCCCCATGGATTCCATCAGATAGTTCAATATGGCATGACGCTGGGGTGTAATACGGACACCGGTCGTTTTCAGATGCTCCAACGCATGTTGGACACGTGTTGCCATAAAACCCACCGCCTTACCTTTCATTCTCTGGTGAAGAGTAAGTTACTGTCTCCTCGCTCAGAGTTGATTCCCGGCCATTAAGAACGACAATCCATCTTTCATGCCGTGTAATCTTGCCAGTGTACATTTATTGTACGGCGATTACAAGTTTATTGTCAACGCGGCAGTCAAGGAACCTCTGTAGAATCCTACTGGGAATTTGGTCCGTCCTCGGTAGTCTGTTCCAGATTCTCAGCCGTATCTTCAGAATCAGGTGTAACTGTTTCAGGCGTAGACACAGCCGGGTTGCTCTGAATGGTGAGATCACTGTTGCCTTCAATTTTCACCCTGTACTCGCCCTCACCGAGCTGGCCTTCTATGGTTTTATTCTGTACTTTGAACGGCAGATCCGTACTTAGATCTCCATAACTGCTGGAACCCGCAAGACTGTAGTCTCCACGATCAGGAAGTAATACGTTAATGGCTCCCACCGCACTGTACACATCCCAGTCCCCTCCGACTTTGGTAGATACGATGTTAATACTGCCATTAAGTGATTGGGCTTTGATTCCCAGATTGGCTCCATCCAGCGTAATATTGCCGTTGCGTGTCTCTGCGATGAATTCACCAACGGAGTCCGCAATACTGATACTTCCTACTTGTGTAGCAAGATCTACATCGCCGGAAATACCGCGAGCCTTCATATCTCCACGGTTACTGTCCAGATCGACATTACCTATGGCGTTGGCTACAATGACATCTCCGTTCAACGTTTTCCCGGAGATATCTCCAACAGCATTGGTAATCCGGATACGTCCGTTACCCGTTTCGGCCAGTATGGTACTAATGGCTTCCGGACGATTTAATAATATGGCTCCATTGGAAGTTCGAATATCCAGATTAAAACGACGATCATCCGGGATCGTTATGGTAAGATTCATACGCGGCTGCGTTTTTTCATTGTCTCCATACGTCTTGCCTGTAGCTTTGATATAAATCACTTTTGTACCATCGGCCTCTACAAAAGAGGCTGCTGCAACGGCCTTTGCCTGTACTTCCGTCGTCTGATCTACCCAGATCACCGTCCGTACTTCAATCTCATCCGTATCTCCGCGTTGTACCGAGATATCTCCGTTGACACCTTCTACCACCAGATCTGACGTATCCATGCGAACAGGTACACGAATCGTGCCCTTATCCTCCATATATCCTGCCGCTTGACTGTAGTCCATGGATGCCGCTCCGAGATTTAGACTCACTCTATTCCATAAGTGCATGTAATGATCCTGCTCGGTGACGATAAATACGGAAGCTGCCAAAATCAGTGAGGTTAGAATGCCTTTGGCATCGGGTCTAAAACGTACTTTGATTTGCTCATCAGGATTGCTCGGGTTATCCGATTGCACCTTGTTTCTTCTGCGTGTCCACAGGAACAGCACAATATATTCAACACCCAAAACAACGAGCAAAAATGGCCACCAGTCCACCATCTCATATACATAGTCCGTTCCCCACCGTTTATCCAAAATCAACAGCACACCGACCGCTATGATTAAGGCGGCAGCCGTATAGCGGCCAACCCGGACTTTACGGTTCATCACGTTCCCTCCTTGTATCGTTTCCACTACATTTTTTTCTTGTTCAACATCACCCAGAACTCACGACCAAACAGAAGCAAACCGCCTACGATCATGAGAACCGCAAATGAATATCCGCCGTACATGGCGAGAAGCTCTTGAAACCAACGTGGTTTGCGGAAAAAAAGTACCATTAAAGATCCTCCCACAATCAGAAGTAATCCAAACGATATGCCTCTCTCCCAGACCATCATTGCATCTCGTGTAGAACGTTCATTGGTTATCGGCTTGTCCAAAGTTGCCTGGGTTACTGCTCTACGTCTGCGCATCATGACCCAATCTGCAGATTGCAACACATCATATACATTGTAAAAGTAAATAACCGGAATACACAATGCCAGCAAGATGAGCAATGGCACATTGATCTGTATACCAATAGATGAGAAGTACAACACTGCTGACAGGTCAAGCAAAACAAGCAGCATAAAGGTCAAACCCCTCATGTACAATCTCAGATAAATATGACCCAGACCAGGAATAATGGCACTCAGCAATCCCGCAATAAACTTGTGAGTCCGATTTCTGACCGGTTTGGTCTGAACTGTACGAGTCTTTTGGTTCAATTGACGTCTCCGTTTCATAACATACTCCTCTCTTCTGATCTGACCTTCCGCTCTTCATGCATTTGGTTAGATAGTACCCTAAAGAGCAAGGAGAGTAACTGGAAGAAATATGGATATGACCAAAAACCCTCCGGCACTACTGGCCTGGGGAGGGTTGTAATTCATTATTCGATCGACACCTTGGTAACGTGTTCCCATTGTCTTAACTTGGATACCAAGCCTACCGTTTGGAAATCATGCGGTACCTGAACATGTAACACAATCTCAATTTTACGTTCAACCGACACCATCTCTGCGTAGGCCAAGTCTTGTTCATTCACGGTAATTTTACGAATTTTGATCTTCTCCTGCTCCATACATGAAGACAGTTGTTCGAGAAAACCGGGTTCTGACAAGGTATGAAGTGTAACAACATGCAGTTTGTTCCCTCGCAAATACCTCAGCTCTAATTTGTTAAAGACCCAGAGATTAAGTAATACCAGAACGGTTGATACGATAGAGGCAAAAAAGAATCCCGCACCTGCTGCGAGCCCAATGGCTGCAACAACCCAGATTGAAGCTGCTGTAGTCAGTCCGGTAATGGATTTTCCCGTGAAGAGAATTGTCCCTGCTCCCAAGAATCCGACACCAGTAATTACAGCAGTAGCCAGACGGGCTGGATCAATCCTTACATTTAATTCATTAGCAAAATCTTTAAAGCCATAAACAGATAACATCATAATTAATGCAGAACCAAGACATACCAGGATATGGGTACGCAAACCGGCAGCATGATTGGACCGTTCCCGCTCCAGGCCTACGAGCCCTCCAAGCAGCATAGCCAGCAATAATCGTAATAAAATGTGCCACTCATCAATGAACCAGGGATCGCCCAAAGTCGGTATTCCTCCTCAAGTTGTTAATATTATTAAAGTTTATTCTTGTGAAAAGTCGTTAATTCCACTCCAGGTGCAATCTGTGTGACCTCCACGGGATTAAAACCAAATTTGGTGTACAGATTCACTGCGGGTTGATTCAGCGTTCCTGTGGAGACGATATAACGCGGAAGATCCGCATGCTGTTCCAACACATACGTCATCAAAGATGCCGCAATTCCCTTGCGAAAGTGATCCGGGTGCACCATCATTCGTGTAATGGTCAGTGTATTCTCCTCTTCCTCCGCTACAGCGACAGCCCCGATAAGCTCTCCGTCATCATGGATACAACCATAAAAACTCTCTCCACAATCCCGAAGTGTCTCCATCGTATCCATCAAAGGAGGAATCTCCTGAAATCCGATGATTTCGGCTTCCAATCGATAGGCCACATGTTGTAGTCTCCATAACTGTCCCAACGTCTCCAGATCACTCAGTGACAATGGTTGAATGTTCATATCCGTTCCCCCGTCCGAAATACATTTGTATCTATCAATACCAAAAAGAGGCTGTCACAGGGACGAGCCTCTTTCTGTCCGGCCTCACCGGAAGGATTAGCGGTTCAGTACATCTGCAAGCAGTTGGTTGGCTAGAGCGGGATTCGCCTTGCCTTTACTTTCTTTCATAACCTGACCAACAAGGAAGCCAATGGCTTTTTGTTTACCGGCTTTATAGTCTTCCACGGATTGAGGATTATTCGCCACAACCTGCTCAACGATGGCAAGAATGGCACCTTCATCACTAATCTGCACAAGACCCTTCTCTTCAACGATCTGCTGTGGAAGCTTGCCGCTCTCCAGCATTTCCTTGAATACCGTTTTGGCGATTTTGCTGTTGATTGTGCCCTTCTCAAGCAGGCCAATCATCTCACCCAAGCCTTGACCTGTCAGTGGAACTTGAGTCACTTCAAGGTTGCTCGTATTCAGGTAACCCAGTAAGTCGCCCATGATCCAGTTGGATACGGACTTCGCATCCTGAGTGTATTTCAGACTATCTTCAAAAAGATCTGCCACAGCTTTGGAGGAGGTAATAACCTCTGCATCATAACTAGGCAATCCATAATCAGCCGTGTAACGCGCCTTGCGCTCGTCTGGAAGCTCAGGTATGGTAGCTCTGATCCGCTCTTTCCAGGCTTCGTCGATATGCAGCTTCACGAGATCAGGGTCTGGGAAATAACGGTAGTCATGCGCTTGTTCCTTGCCACGCATCGACAGTGTTTTCCCTTGAGCTTCGTCCCAGCGACGCGTCTCCTGAACCACTTCACCGCCACCATCCAGAATCTCAGCCTGACGATATTGTTCATATTCCAGACCACGCTGAACACCACGGAAGGAGTTCATGTTTTTCAGCTCGGCTCTCGTTCCCAGCTTCTCCTGTCCATGTGGACGCAAACTGATGTTGGCGTCACAACGAAGTGATCCTTCCTCCATCTTCACGTCCGACACATCACAGTACTGCATGATCGCACGCATTTTTTCAAGATACGCACGCGCCTCTTCCGGAGAAGAAATCTCAGGTTCGGATACAATCTCAACGAGTGGAGTACCGACACGGTTAAAGTCCACCAAAGAAGCGTATCCGCCATCAATATGTGTAAGCTTCCCTGCATCTTCCTCCAAGTGAAGACGCGTGATGCCGATTCGTTTCGTTTCACCATTTACTTCAATATCAATCCAGCCGTTCTCACCAATCGGTTGATCGAATTGCGAGATCTGGTAGGCCTTTGGTGAATCGGGGTAAAAGTAGTTTTTACGGTCAAACTTGCTGACATCAGCAATCGTACAATTCAGGGCCATCGCTGCCTTCATGGCATAGTCTACCGCCTGACGATTCAGTACAGGCAGTACACCCGGATGTCCGAGACAGACCGGGCAGGTATGCGTGTTCGGCGGAGCTCCAAAAGCTGTGGAGCAGCCACAGAAAATTTTGGAGTTGGTATGCAACTCCACGTGAACTTCAAGTCCAACGACCGTTTCATATTTAGATGCGGACATTTCTATATTCCTCCGTTCCGGGCAGTCTACAGCTGCGGACGCTGCTTGTGGAATTCTGTATTTTGTTCAAACGCATGCGCTACACGTAATACGGTTGTTTCATCAAAGGCTTTACCGATAATCTGCAGGCCAACAGGCAATCCATCCGAGAATCCACATGGAATGCTAACAGCAGGTACACCAGAAAGGTTAACCGGAATAGTCAAAATATCGTTCAGATACATCGTAAGTGGATCATCTACCTGTGAACCCAGTTTGAACGCCGTAGTTGGCGCAGTTGGTCCGATAATCACATCATATTTGGCAAATACATTGTCGAAATCCTGTTTGATCAATGTACGTACCTTCTGTGCTTTCAGATAATAGGCATCATAGTAACCCGAGCTGAGTGCATACGTTCCGAGCATGATACGTCGTTTCACTTCCGGACCAAAGCCTTGACTGCGGGACTGATGGTACAGATCCAACAAGTTATCCGGATTGTCAGCACGCACGCCATAACGTACACCATCAAATCGAGCCAAGTTGGAAGAAGCCTCTGAAGATGCCAGCAGGTAATACGTAGCCACCGCATATTCGGTATGCGGAAGGGATACTTCTTCCCATGTTGCCCCGAGCCCTTCAAGAACTTTCAATGCAGACAAAACTGTCTCTTTCACTTGTGGATCTACGCCTTCACCAATGTATTCTTTCGGAACGGCAATGCGAAGCCCTTTAACATCACCTGTCAGTCCACTCAAATAATCCGGGATCTCAACTTTTGCAGATGTCGAATCTTTGGCGTCATAACCAGCAATGGCCTGCAATACATAAGCAGAATCTTCAACATTTTTCGTCAAAGGACCAATCTGATCCAGGGATGATGCAAATGCAACCAATCCAAAGCGGGAAACAAGTCCGTACGTCGGCTTCAATCCAACAACACCGCAATACGAAGCAGGCTGTCTGATGGAGCCACCTGTATCTGATCCAAGCGTGAAGTATGCTTCTCCCGCAGCCACAGCTGCTGCCGAACCACCGCTGGAACCTCCTGGAACACGATCAAGTGCCCATGGATTACGTACAGGGGAGAAACTTGAATTCTCATTGGAGCCGCCCATGGCGAATTCGTCCATGTTGAGTTTACCAATAGTTACGGTGTCCGCAGCTTTCAATTTCTCGACAACTGTCGCGTCATACACCGGGTCGAAATTACGAAGGAATTGGCTACCACACGTCGTGCGCAGTCCGTTCGTAACGATGTTATCCTTAATACCTACAGGCAGACCAAAAAGCAAACCTTTCTCCTCGCCGCTAACCAGACGGTCATCCAGTTGACGTGCACGAGCGCGTGCTTGTTCTTCATCCAGTGCCAAATATGCCTTAACTTTATCGTCATGCGCGCCAATGTTCTGATACGCCTGATCCACCAAATCGCTGACCGACAGCTCTTTGGCATGCAGCTTGTTATGTAACTCAGGCAACGATTGTTCAAATAAACTCACAGTTTTTGTCCTCCTTCCAGTTATCCGTTATTCCATTACTGCAGGCACTTTAAACTGCCCGTCTTCTTCTTCCGGTGCATTGCGCATCACCTGTTCAATCGACAGGCTTTCTTTGGTCTCATCTTCACGCATAACATTGCTTACGTGCAGAACGTGAGTGGTGGGCTCGATGTCTTCTGTATCCAGCTCATTCAGCTTTTCTGCATATTTTAAAATCGCGTTCAGCTGACCTGTCAGGGTCTGTTCTTCTTCAGCAGTCAAGTTGAGCCGGGCCAGCTTGGCCACATGCTGAACGTCATTATTCGAAATACTCATTAGCGGATGCCTCCTTCATTCGTTCTGATTCCCGAAACGACCTGAAACGAATCGCTCGTTTAACGGGCTAAAGTCTCAAGATAACTTTTTTCATTATAGGTGAGATAGTTCGACAATTCAATGCAAATGACCTGACAGGCTTCCGGGAAGCTAAAATCAAACTTATAAAATAAAAAAGAGCCGGCATCAGCCGACTCTTAAAATTCTAAATCCATGCACGCAGATTAACCTGCTTTATAAAATCCGCCTGTGACATAACATCGTTCGCGGTTTCCTCTTCCTCTTCCACAGCTTGAAAATCTCCGTTCATCAGATGATGAAACAGCTTCTCATTGTGTGTCGCAAGGGCGTAATCTATCAACGCTTCTCGCTCGACCCGCTCAGCTTCCTGCTTCAGCAGAACCTCTTCCAGATCGACGTCGCCGGATGGAACAAAAAAGTTCCGGTTTACCTGCGGCACTCGAAGCACGTAATCGAACGCATTGTCCGGATTCCGGTCATAAGCGATGATGAAACCATATTCCCCCACAGGAAGATTCTGCTCAAACGCATCCGCGACGATGACAACCTTCTCTCCTAATCGCAGCATCGTCTAACCTCCTGGTAGTCTATCATTAATATTTATTTGTATAGTCTACTAGAAAAGAATAACGATGTCTAGGAATACTAGAATTAAACAACATATTTGTGCAAAATCTTTTTTCCATTTTTAAAATGATGTTATTTCTGATTCCGTACACCTGGCTTGCGCTGTGATCGAATCACGACAAACCAATATATTATGAGCGGCGTAGGAAATCCTGTGATGCCCCATAATCCCCATAACCAAGGGAAACGTCCACGTCTGCGTGCGTCCTGAAAAATCCATGTGCCCTGAACCAGAAGAAAAATGCCAAGCAATGTAAGCCACAGTGGAGAAATCTCATCCAATGAATAATGCATTTTATTCATGATGAACCTCCTTCCGGCGCCATCCGGCCCAGATTACAACCAAAATCACCGCAACAGCTGTACCAAGAGCCTGAATTCCCAGATATAGAGCTGGAGCAGATACGAAAAATAATGCACTAAAGGTAATGGCAAGCAATCCAACCAACCAAAAACATATCATCTCAATCCAATTGGCTCGACGTCTAATCTGTCTCCGTTCCCTGACTTGGGCTTCAAGTGCACCCAAAGAAGGAATGCTTGTCGGCTCAAATGCATCATCCAGCACTTTCATGTGTTGCTGCAATCGTTCTACAACTTCTTGTTCTTGTGCATCATCTGATCTGCTCATCCTTACTCCAGCTCCTTTCTTAACTGACGGAGACCATAAGCTGTGCGTGACTTCACCGTTCCCGCAGGAATACCCAGCATTTCCCCGATCTCGTCATATCCGTATCCATAATAATGCTTCAGTAGCACTGCTACACGATGTTCGGGTGTCAGTCTTGTCATCGCATCCATGACATCTGTCCATTCTTCATTCCGAGTCTCAAGCTGCCAGCGGAATCGACGTACAGCCTGATCCCGAATGAGAGAAAGCCAGTTCTGTTCTCTCTTCTTACGTCTTGTCTTATCGATATAGATGCGAGTCGCAATGGTGATCATCCATGATGAAAAGGCAGACGTGCCATCATATCGATGGATATTTTCCATACAACGAATCATCGTATCCTGCACCGTCTCTTCTGCGAGGTTAGCGTCCATCGTCACTTTGACAAGATACTTATACACAAACGTGTAGTGACGTTGCAACAACGCTGCGAGTGCGCTATCGTCTCCCGATACTGCTCTGCGTACCTCTTCCAGCTCAGCTGCCTCTATCATGAAATCACCTGCTTCCCGTTCAATCTGGAGTTAATACGACAGGCTCTGCAAAAACGTTCAATGAAATCAAAAAAAATCAAACCCGACAATTTCCCGGGCAATCAGACTTGATTCCGGTAATCTTGCAGCTTGTCGAACCACGGTTGGTTGCGGGCTCCGTTTCTTAAAACACGGCTTGCCCATATATTCTGCTGAGACTTCACCACTTCATTGGCCACGCTAGGGTTATGTATTAAAGCTCGCTCAGTACCTGTTTCTCTTTTCCCACTTTCCAATATGCGACGGTTTTCTTCAATGATCGGATACTCGACACGCTGATTCAACGGAATAACTCTTGTTTTCTCCACTTTGATATTCCCCACTCTCATGATCTACTATTTCTTAAATTCATCGCTTTAAACAATCTGTACTTGCTGCTAACTTGCTATTGGTCTAAAACTGGCTTGTGATGAAGCGCATCTTGCATCTCTATGTAGCGTAAAAAAGGCTAATTCTGTGATAAAAAGGGGCTGAAAACAAAAAAAGAACGCAAACCGGGTATAGACCACAGTCTGCGTGCTTCGCGAGGTTGGGTGTTTCTTGGTAATGCTTCAGTTAGATGATGCCTTAACGCTTGTAACAACTAATTGCTATTCTAATGAAAAAGTTGTCACTTGTCCAGACTTTCTTCACATATCATGTCGGATTATCTTGCGGACACGTAAGGATTGTTCTGTTTCTCATAACCAATGGTCGTTTTGGGACCATGACCTGGATATACTTTCACTTCATCAGCAAAGGTGTAAAGCTTGTTCTGGATTGAATCAATCAGATCCCGTTCACGCCCTCCTGTCAGGTCCGTTCTGCCCACACCCATGCGGAACAGCACATCACCGGCAAACAGGTCGTTATCACAAAGCAAACTTACACTGCCTGGGGAATGTCCAGGTGTATGGAACACTTTAAACGTATGCCCAATCAGATTCAGCTTCTGCCCTTCGTCCATGGCATATTCGGCAGGATCTGTCGA
Organism: Paenibacillus sp. FSL H7-689; assembly: GCF_000517905.1. Lineage (NCBI taxonomy): Bacteria > Bacillati > Bacillota > Bacilli > Caryophanales > Paenibacillaceae > Paenibacillus > Paenibacillus sp. FSL H7-689. The sequence goes on along the minus strand of NZ_ASPU01000007.1, from coordinate 215,436 downwards.
AAGCGGTGGTGTCGCCTGCGGCCAATTCAAAGATCCATTTAATTTCGGGGTGGTGAGCCAGTCACTCTCCAAGTCATGAAGATAAACGGGACATCCCTTCAATTTACGGATCTCATCTACCCCGCCCATATGATCAAAGTGAGCATGAGTGAGGAGAATCGCTTCAATCTCCAAGTCTTGGATCGCCTTAAGCAGCGGCCCTGGATTCATGCCTGGATCGATAATGACGGCTTTACCCGGATCATCTCCTTGTAAGAGATACGCATTGGTCTGAAGCGGGCCTAGTGTAAACGTACGAATGTTAAGCATATCGGCTTAGTAACCCGAAATCAGTTCACGCAGCTCACGGATAATGGCTGCATGTGACTCCGTTCCTTCCCCATAACGTTTACCAATCTCTTGACGCGCTACAGCCAAATTTTCTTGATAATCTGCTGCTTCACGATCCGGATTAAGGCGTTTGAATTCAATCATGACTTCCTGTACATGCTGCGGACGAGGTCCCCACTGACCTAACACATGACCACCTGTATCTGCAAAAATAACGACTGGCACGGAGCGGCCACCCATGGTCAGGAATTCATCCATCACTTCCGGATGGTTCTCCATAATCAGAACTTCTGTTGGAATTCCTGAGATTTCAAGCGCCTGGAACACAACCGGAATATTACGGACAACATCCCCGCACCAGTCAGCAGCCAGAATTAACACACGCAGATCATCGCGATGGTTCAGGCTCTCAAAGAACTCACGATCCTCTTCGTTCGACCAAGTAAAGCTATCATAGTTGGCCTGGAATTCACTTTGGTTCTTGGTCATACTCTCGATAAACTCTTTTGGTGGAAGACCTTTACCGAATTTGTGAGACAAGTTGGGTTTACCCATGACTAGACACTTCCTTTCTTTTTACGAACATTCATCCATTTAATAAGTACATAAACGATCATAAGGGCGAGAGCGACAAGCAAAATAGGCATAACATATGGTGCCGCTTTCTCATCAATATGCTTCCATTGATCTCCAAGAATCATCCCTAAATATATAAACAATGCAGTCCAAGGTATAACAGCGAGTGTAGTAAGCAAGATGAATTTGCCTGTGTGCATTTTCGTGATGCCAGCCGGGATGGAGATTGCATGTCTTACCACCGGAACAAAACGAGCCGTGAAAATGACACCTGTACCATACTTGCGGAACCACTCCTCGGAATGGTCGATGTGTTTTTTCTGGATGAGTATGTATTTACCGTAGCGTTCAAGTACAGGTCTGCCGCCATAACGGCCAATCCAGTAAATAAATAACTGGGCAATCACACCGCCCACCGTACCAAAAATCATAGCACCGAAGAAGTTGATATTACCTTGTGAAACGAGAAAACCTCCATACGCCAGCACAATTTCGCTTGGGATAACTTCCAACATTAATCCAAGCATGATTCCAAAGTACCCAAGACTTTGAATCCAATCGAACAATTGGCCAACAAGGTTATGAATAAAGTCCATCTCAACCCTCTTTCTCCATCCTGATTGGCGGTGCCCCTCCGCACCATGGATGTTCGTCCCTATTTTATCACAGGGCTGTGGACGTTGCTACTTCACGAGGTTGGGATAGTGTCCCGTTCGCAGCAGTCCGCATATGGTATGGGGAGAGGAGCGTGAGAAGATGTCACACAAGTCAATACCCGGTTCTCCACCGGTCAAACATACGCAATCCGGTCAAAACCTTCCTTCCGCCAGAGGAATTCGCAGAGCATGCAGCAAGGAATTGTACCGGACAGCCAAAAGGCTAAAAGTATATGTCTCTCCCGAACGGATGAAACAGGCGGAAGAATATTATTACGGTAAGGTGATCACAAATCTGCTCTGGATTGGGGAGAATCGCGACAACCGCAAGAAATTATGTGAGTGGTGGAACAAGGATGTCAGTGCAGAGATCGCCGCGATGTGGGAAGTAGACGTTGAACCATTAAAAGATGCGTTTCAGCACGCATTTGGCGGTTATCGTCTGTAGATTATGGAGGAATGAGGCAGATAGCTGTGTCTTCAAACCTACTGAAAGACGGAGCAATGGTTGAAGCTAATCTGATGTTAGGAATAGGTAAGGGCACTGTGTCCTTAAACGTGTGATGTTAATGCCTCCTTCACGTACGAGCAAGCGACATAGACAACATAAATGCGAATTTCGCCCTTCCGATGTAAAGCTTCGCTCCAGGTGGAATTCAGGGTCGTCCTCTGGCTTGCTGATCGAGCAGAGCATGGAGCCGACCACCATGGGGAGTATGAACATAAGCTGGGAGTATGAACATAAACACCGAGTAATTTTTCATGCTCAAGCCCACGAGTGGTAACGAATCTGAGGTGTCTTATTCAAGGATTTGAAGCATTTTTAGAAATCTAAGGAATCTGAGACACGTTATCTCGGGATTTTTGGCCTTTTATAACGTTTTTGTTAGGGAGTTTCGGGAAATAACGTGTCTGATGTTCCTTACAATTTAAAAGGAGGAGCTAGAGGCCAAATAAGACGTCCTGTGTTCCTTAGAAAATCGCATACCCATCCGCGAGGAGCAGCCAGCTTGGACTCCCAGAATTTTTAGACGCTGACATCCATCATCATTTCGCTTGGGTTAGCGTCAAGATCCAGCAGTGATTCAAGGGCTCCGCTTGGTCAACTCTAGAGTGAACGGAGGAGAAGAACCCGAAGCAAGCCTGCGCAGGTTCTCTCCATAGCCTGGAGCATGTTCTTCCAGTACAAAACGACGATCATTGCGAACATTTCCTGCTTCCACTTCCTCAGCCAACAGTTGATACCGTTCATACATCTGGACACCAGCGACGGCAGTCTGTCGGGCTCGATCCGTGAATCCTGCCTTCCATTCCCGCCTCGCTGCCTGCTCCATCCAATACAAAGCCACGGATTGGCCATTGCCATCATACCGATTCAATGCGATCGCTTGTTCAAAATATTCTCCAGCCTGCTGTCCTTCGCCGAATTGTGCTGCCAATCGCCCCAGTTCGATGTAAATCTGAGGGTGCATCGGGGAATGGGACAGGCTGTTTAAAAGGAGTGATTCTGCTTCTCGTCCCGGGAGCGTTCGCGCAAGAGATATCACGATATCCGATCGATTCTGGTTAGACTGAAGGGCAGCCATAAGATGCACCTTCTGTGCTGGAGTGCCATCCGGTTCAGACATCGCCTGACGGTACTGCACTTCTGCTACGGCATATCGGGAGGTCAGCCAGACTGTTCCACCAATCCAGAAAAGGATGATCATCACTGTGGATACCCTTATTAGCCGAGCAGTTACTCGCTGAAAAATATGAAAGAAGGAACGCATCGGGACAGCTGACGGGTGGGATTGGGTTGATAAATATCGCAAGAAAAGAGATCTGGATTTAGATCTCAATTTAGATCCCGATTTGGATCTGACATGAGTATATTTCACAGTTACGCCGGATCGCTGGACTCCCTCTGTTTCCGTCTTCAATGCAGTTGCCCAAGCACCAAGCCAGATGAAGAGCATCCAAAATAGTGTAAAGCTCCAGTCAAAGTCCATCGCCCCATGCAGGCCAAAAATAAGCACGGAAGGCATGAGCTGGGGTGCAAAATGAAAGATGCTTCGCAGGGTGAGGAGAAACCACCCTGCGACAAGCAGGATGCCGATCATGCCCGTGTCCAGGGCGAGATCGAGCAGGCCGTTGTGAACCTCGCCTCCAACATAAGGCGAGGATTGAATGGCGCGAAACATGTTGCGCCATGTATCTCCCCCGTGGCCGAGCCATGCGGCCTCGGTCCACAGCTGGAGGGCGTCCCGCCACATCTCTAGGCGGGACACCCCAGTGCCGACACCCGCCGCGAGGCGATCAGCGGTGGAGGCCACGGCCATCAGTGCAGCGGCGGCTCCCGCCAGCACGATGGCCGTCAGGGCAGCGGCGCGCGGAGCCTTGGCGGCGCCGCTGTGCCATAGACGGCACAGCAGCAGCGTGCCGAGCAGCGCAGCTGCCCATGCCCCGGCCAGTGCCAGCAGGCCGGGCACGGGTGCAGGCGCCAGCTGGGCAGCAGCCAGCTGGCGGTACAGCCAAGCCGCGCACGCCAGTGGCGCGGCCATGGCCAGCAGCAGCGGCAGGCGGGCACCGCGCCGCTGCAAAGCAAAGGCGGCGACCGCGGCGCAGCCGGTCGCCAGCCAAGCGCCGCGCGACTCGCTCAGCAGGAGCGCGGCTTGCGCGGGCATGAGCGGCAGCATTGCCGCGATGAGTCGCCCGGCCGGCACAGGCCGGGCTATGACTCGTGCGGCGGCTATCAGCCGCTCCAATGCGTACATGCCAACAACGGCACCGTACGCATTCGGGTACTGCAATAGTCCGCCGAGCCTTGCTCCAGCGGAGCTGATCTCGGGGTCAGCAGTTCGCATCACCCCGAAGGGCAGCGGCAATATCCCGCATACGGCAAGGATGCCGCTTAGCACAAGCAAGCCGCCTGCCATCTGCCAACCGCAGGCTAACCAACGCGCACCATTCGTGCGCGCAGCCAGTATTGCGGTGAGCAGCGTAAACATCCCAAGCAGGCTCCACCGCAGCATTTCATCCATGCTGCCCTGTTTACTCACCGAGCCTGCCCACGCATGTACCCCAAAACATGTCATCATCCCCAGCGGCCACAACACCCGCAATATTCCTTGGATTCGAATCATTCGCCAACCCATTCGTTCATTGTTCCCTAGCCAATGTACCGGTGACAGAGGTACTTGTTTTCTTCCTTGCTCCTGCTCCTGCTCTTGCTCTTTCTCTAGACGAATACCGACAAGAAATAGCACAATCATGATCAATATGCTTCCTGCTGCGATCAGAATGACCGGATACAGATCAGCCGAATAGTACAGCCCACGACTCAGACACCCTGCGAGTAGCAAAACAATTATGACTATGGCCAACCCAACAGTACATCCCGAACCTAAAATACGTTCACTCCTCAAGGTCCAAGAAAAACTCCCTGACGCATCGGTCTGAATAGCTCCATTTGGATTATTTTTATCATCTTTTTTATACGTATCACGTTTGTTGTATGTATGTTCCCTATTATATGTACTGTCTCCACTATCCCTAATGTCCCCATTACATAAGTCCTTGTTATCTACAGATTCTGTACCATTTGCGTGGTGAGACCGTTCAAACGCCTGTTTCACTATTACCTCGTTCGCCGCATACCCTCGTCTATCCCTCACAACTCCCTTATCCATTGTCCTATTCTTCATCTCTACCCTCCTTCCAGCACTCCATATGCATAACAAAAAGACAGAAGATCCCGATAACGGGTCCTTCTGCCTGATATACATCTGAAAGTTATAATGTTGATTGCTACGAAGTATGTGCATAGAATATCATTTTACATTCAGGGACCCTAATTGCAGTATGTCCCTGGATTGGCGTTGGCACACTCAGCAAAGGTCGCAATTTGCGGAATCTTGAACGGTTTCTTTGCTCGATTTTGATTTCCCGTTGGCCTGCTTGCCATCGCCAGGAAGCAAATCGGCACAAGCCCGCTCCAAATATGGATCAGCATGAATGAAATCACGGAAAGCTGTGTATTCATTCCACATCTCCGTCACTTCGCCAGCCTGACCGCGAACAGCACGAATCAATATGTTTTTAGGCGTATTCTCCATATCGATGAATTCAAGCAATTGTGTCTTGTATCCCATCAGATCAAGCAACTTGGCACGAATCCCATCCGTAGCCAGTGCGGAAAAACGTTCCTTGAGGATGCCATGGGACAACAACGGATTCATCACGGAAGCCTCTACTTGGTCAAACAGTTCATGCTGACAGCAAGGAACAGACAGAATAACAGAAGCCCCCCAACGAACTGCCTTCTCCAAAGCAGCATCGGTAGCTGTATCACAGGCATGCAGCGTGACAACCATATCCACTTCATTCAATTCATCGTAGTCCGCGATGTCTCCAACCAGAAACTTCAGATCGCCATAATGCAATCGATTAGCCAGATCATTACAGTGTTCAATTACATCTGCCTTCAAGTCCAACCCAATAATCTTGAGTGAACGCCGTTGTTGTACAGACAGATAATGATATAACGCAAATGTCAGATAAGACTTGCCACAACCAAAGTCAACGATGGTCAGTGGACGTCCTTCCGGCAGATGTGGTATGACATCCTGCACCATTTCGAGGAAACGGTTGATCTGTCTGAACTTGTCATACTTGCGGGCCAGCACACGACCTTCTTCGTTCATAATACCAAGTTCAACGAGGAACGATACGGGTACGCCTTCTTCTAATACATATTGCTTCTTGCGATTATGCGACAGATCCACCGCAGTTTTGGAAGCAGATTTGGTCAGAATGGATACTTTATATTTTTTGCTGATCAAAATTTGATAGTCTGCCTCGGTCGTACAGAGCAGCCCTTGACGAAACGTCTCTTCGCATAACAAAGTCATGCGCTCAGCCGCTTCAGCCGGAGTCAAATTCTCGTGCAGCACTTTGTTGTTATAATGAAATGCAAATTGATAATGCAGCTGATTCTTCAGTGTCACCGGCTTGACTTGCACTTTGGTATACGAGACATTGTCCCGTCTGCGCAGCTGGCTCCAGGTCGCTGTAATCAGCGAATTCTGTTCAAAGATGTCTTGTATAAGCTTTCGCAATGAATCCACGGGGTACATCTCACTTTCGATTTGGTTTGGTCAACCGTTACCATACCACAATTCCGTTCCCTCTCCAAGTAAAGGCATGTAACAGGCCTTGATCCAATCCATATTTTATGAGTTCATCTCTTTACGACTTAGTTCAGCTAGTCCCTCTTCAACTTCGTTCCGTGGCAGACCGCCCTGCTCCAGTTGTTCATCCGTGAGTGGGCTCAACCTTTCATAGAATGCCTGTACATCATCTCGGTAGCTCACCGGGAATTCAGCACCAAGCTGTAACAGCCTGTACCAACTGTTCTCTGCCTGGTCGTAATGTCCTTGTTGTTCACGATACAGGGCAAGCTGTCTTTCAGTTCGAGCAGGAAGTTCATATTCTTTCGTAAGCCCCAACACACCCTCCACCCGTTCCGGTGCGTCCAACAACTTGGGATTAGCGCCATGATTCAATGCATACAGGTAGAAATGAAGTGATCTCATCAATCGAATGACAGCCTCATCCTCTGCGTCCATTCTCTCCTGATCATCGATACCTTCCACTTTGGCCTTCTCTTGATAGATGTAAGCCTCTTCTTCAATCAGCCTCGCGGCTTGCTGCAGATTATCTACCTCAATCATTCCGCGAAAACGGAACATTTCAATAACATCCTCTGCTGGCAATGAGTTCAGTAGAGATAAGTTCAACCCAAACTGCCTGCGCATCAGCTCATCCAGTTCAGACAATGCCTCGGTGTGCTTACGCTGCTGTTTGAGCGTGAACACTTTGCCTATTGCTTCAGTCATTTCCTCCATCATACGGAGCAGATAATCTTTTCTGAACATGCTGTATGCCCCCTCATCATTCGACCCTATACATTCAATCGTTCTCATATCGTTCCTTTATATTTATTTTAATTCATGCCATGACAAAAAGCCAAAAACAAGACACACGTGTCTTTGCTCTGGCCATGAACACACTAAACCCCTGCCTATCCCAAAGGGACGTGGCAGGGGCTCGGTTGAAATGGAACTGGGTACTCCTCCTCCACAAGAGGTTGAATCATCCAGGAACCAAACTATATTCTAATTATATCAACATAAATCACTTCATCAATTACTTCGATAATCCAGCCATAAATTGTTTAATGACCTGAATTAATTCTTCAGGAGCTTCATACATGCTCATATGACCTGCACCCGCAATCACGGCTTGCACGATATGTGGCTTGTCACTTGTAAATGTGCGTTCTGGCGGGATAACAGCATCCTTCTCTCCCGCAACCAGCAATACAGGTAAAGGTGTAGCCGATAACACATCGCGGCGATCCGGGCGTTCTCGCATAGCAAGTGCAGCACCAACAGCACCTTGAGGAGCAGTCTGGTATCCAATTTCCTTCACACGTGTTACATGCTTAGATAGCGATTCCACATGTTCCGGTGCAAACAGTCCGGGAACCAGTCCATCTACAAAATTCACGATACCTTCGGTCTGAATGGTGGATACAGCGCGCAGGCGTTTTTCCTTGGCTTCTTCACTGTCCGGATAGGCTGTCGAATGAATCAGACCAAATGCATTCAAACGCTCCGGGTGACGTTGTGCAATCGAGAGCGCAATGTATCCCCCCATCGAGTGTCCCAGAAGGACCGCTTTTTCCACATTCAACTCATCCATCAACTGTAATACATCGTTGCCCATCTGTTCGATGGTATAACTTCCTACAGGTGCATCTGTTTTTCCGTGTCCACGCAGATCAGGTACGATACAGCGATAACTGCGTGCCAGTTCAGGTACGACCTCATCCCAATACGATGAACTGCCACAGTATCCGTGGAGCAAAATGAGTGCTTCTCCCTTACCTTGTTCGGCATAACAAATCGTCGTTCCATCACACATCACTTTTTCCATATGAATCCCTCTCTCTGCGCGAATTAAATAATTCAGGTTGTATATTATTAAGCCTACATATCATGAATGAAACGTTTGTCTACATTTCCATGCTTCAATTGCGGCGTCTGCAATCGTTCGGGACATCCCCATGACCAAGTGAAGCGAGGTCATCTGCAAAATGGAATAGGGCCTTGGTCCATTCGCATTAACCACAGCTGCTACACTGTATTGTCCAACAGGGGGTAGCTTGCCTCCGACCGATTGGGCCGGAATGAGTGGGTTATTCGAGAGATAGTATGTACCTACCGCCTGCTTTGGACCCAGACATGCATCAATCGCTATGATGGCATGGTGTGCAGGAATAAGTGCCAATTTCTTTTCCAGCGTATCTGCATCACAAGGGGAAGACAGCGTGCCAATCACGTTCTCCATTCCGCTCTCTTGCAGTAAACTTCCTGTCAGTGGACCCAGAGCATCCCCGGTGGAACGATCAGTACCGATGCAGACAAACGTGATTTCAGCTGGAGAATGAAGTTGAACGATGTTTTTGAAAAATAAGACCAGATTCTCTGCAGGCACGCCTTTGCGGACTTCCCTTCCTTGATGGCGAACCATTTCTCGCTTATACGCTGCCAAGCTGTATTCCCTCCAGTGCACTCAGGTTTCCGTTAAATCCTGTTGTTGTATCCATCATTGTAACCGATGCTTGGTTTCCTCGCAAAAGCATTAGCCTGAGCGCTTCCAATCATGATACAATAACAAGAGTTTCCGATACGGAAGGGATGAACTTAACGATGGATTTATCACAAGCAACAGCAGCCAATATGGAATATATGATTGAAGCGATCAAAACCAAACTTCGTATGGCAAGCGGTGCCGCCATGCAAGCTTCTTCATTCCCACTTGAGAAATATGAAGATCTGTTTGACCTGTATGAAATGATTTTGAGCAAGGAACATCTCAGTATCTCTGAAGTGGAAGCTGTCGCTTCGGAACTGGGTAATCTTCGTAAATCTTAAGCCAAAAAAGGACCTGTTTTCCACATCACCGTGGGAACAGGTCCTTTTTCACATATTTATATTTCCAGACTATCTTTTAAGGAATAAATCCCATCCTTAAGGCAGGTCAACCAAAACAAATTCAGCAGGTTCACTGTCTGTGCTCGTGATTTGCAGATCACAGCTTTTGCGAATTCGTGCGGCATCCCCTGGCTTGAGGTTGAAGTTGCCATCCGAACAATGAATCTCCACATGCCCACTAATCAGGAAAAGATGTGTCCGTCGATCTTCGTGTTGCGGGTACATCAACTTTTTCCCGGACTCCAAATGGGAGAGGTAACAGGTTACATCCTGGGAAATAGGCAATGCGCCTTCGCTTCCCTCTCCCCCTTGCCCGGATACAATCGGACATAGACGGTTCAAATGCTCCTGCGGCTCTATTCTCCGATTCGTATAGGATGGTTTCAGCATACGCTCCGATGGCAAAAACCACATCTGGAGGAAACGTACCGGTTCATCCGCTGACGGATTGGTCTCGGAGTGTTCCACTCCCGTACCCGCACTCATCACTTGGACCGTACCCGGTTCAAGCAATTGTTCTGTTCCCATACTATCCGTATGTTTGAGTGTACCCGATATGACATAACTGACAAGTTCAAGATCATGATGTGGATGTTTCTTAAAGCCTTCTTGCGGCATCAGCGTGTTTTCATTATGAGCCAACAGACAGCCAAAATGGGCGTTGCTTGGATCATCATAATCCGCAAAGGAAAAGCTGAATTCACTGTGTATCCAACCTCGATCCGACGTGTGCCTTTCTTCCGATGTCACCACTTTAATCATGTTCATCCACCTCCAAGGGTTTAGAGCTGCCACATTACCGCGGCAGTCCATGCGTGTATATGAATTGTATAGATGAATACCAGTTGGTATGTCATCTTTACCCGGGGTCCGGCAACTCTAATCACGCCCCTTCTTAAGGTTATACGCTATCTTCAAGTGAGTGAAGAATGAACTCACTATCTGCATGACCTACAAGGGTACCCGCATCATTTCGGATGTCCGAAGGGAATACTTCAGCCAATCGTGCAATGGTTCTTTCATTGGAATAACCAATCTGTTTCAGGATGGATTGGGTAATGAAGGCCCACTCTTCCTCAGAACCATCAAGCACCTTGAAGGTGATTCCCAGTCTTTCTTTTTTCAGACCAAAACCGAATACCCCCTTGAATCCACCCTTCGCTACAATGTTATTGTCTTCCAGCAGCACTGAATCTACACGCTCCGTGCCACCAACCATCAACGGATGTTCATTCATAGCTGATGTTATGGTCTCTACAGCTGTTCTTGTGGAAGGATCAGCGATAAGATCTGGACAAGCGAGCTTCAGATAGGCGTTCGACAATGCCGACAACGGCAAAGAAAATACCGGAAAGCCGCAGCCATCCGTCCCAAGCTTAATCTCTTTTTCTTCAATACCTGCCAGGTCGGCAAAGGTTTCAAGAATTTCTCGTTGTACCGGATGATCCGGTTCAGCGTAACTGCCCAGATCAACCTGCTTCATCTGACTGTACCCCAGAATTCCCAGATGTTTTCCGGAGCAGTTGTGCAAGATGCGCCGTTTCTCTCCTTGTCCACGTAACCATTGATTACGGCTTTCTTCATTAAGCGGATAACTTGGTGCACAGATCAGGCATTCTTCTCCCAATCCGATCTTACCGGATAACTGCTCCAGCACCCGAATGTGTTCAGGTTCCGAACGATGCGAAGAGGACATAATGGCAATCTCCTGTGCTGATAGGCCATAGTGACTGGCAATTCCTGCCCGAATACCTGGAATGGCTTGAAAAGGTTTGGCAGATGAACGAGTGAACGCTCTAAAATGAGGGTCACCAGCCGAGTATACGATTCGTCCATACTCATCCGTAATACTTATGTGTCCGTAATGGGCGCATTCCATAACGCCTGCACGGTATTCTTTAATTAACAAGGCACTCTCCATGCGAGTTCTCTCCTTTGTGCTCCCGATTTCATCTCTGCTTTGCGTCACGACGCCGCATGGGATATCTTAAATAGTATAGTACAAAAGCGACGTTTTTACAGTTTTTTCGACAGGCATTTCGGGTATAGCTTTATCATCTATGTTCATCTACTACAATAACTGAAGGAGAAACTCATTATGCCGCGCAAAACGTATTCACCAGCCTCATTCAGTTCAAATTCCGGTACGTTATTAAGTCCACTCCTCAACTGGGGTTTGGCTGGTCTGGCCCTCAGCGCATCGGTCGTATTTATCTTGGCAGGTCTGGGTGCCTGGTTGGGTGCTGATGTTATTATTCGTCTGGATGATCAAATTCAGCAATTATTTTATCTGAATTCAGATTCACGTCTTCATCTATTCCCTTACACTGCATTCATAACCGCACTGGGTTCATTCAAAATCTCTGCTGTGGCTGCAGGAGGGTTTGCTCTTCTTTTCTTCATTCAACGCAGTCCAAGGTTTGTTGTATATGGATATGCGCTCACGGGAAGTTTTGCCATGATGTGGATTCTGAACACGTTATTGAAGGAATTTTTCAGACGAAGCAGACCTGAACTCGATCATCTGCTGGTCGTTCACGGGTACAGCTTTCCAAGCGGACATGCCATGATCTCCATGGGCTTCTACGGCATGCTCTTTGTAATCTGGGCCATTGAAAGACAGCGACATAACTCTTCCGGTGTGTGGCTTCCTGTTCTAGGTGGTATTAGTTTTATTTTCTTGATTGGCCTCAGCCGGATCATGTTGGGCGTTCATTATCCTACGGATGTATTTACTGGATTTACTGCTGGATTGGCATGGATCTTCTGTATGGTTAAAGGCATTAAACAAAGCCACTAAAGAATGAATTCCACTAATTTCCAGTTCATTCATCCTCATCTTTATTGTTTCACAGGGTTGCACGGGGTTTATATACGAAGTAAGCAAACGCGAACAGACAACATCCTACATCAAGTTTAAAAGGAGGCGGTTGTTATGTGGGGCATCATTATCAGCATTGTGATGGCTGTCATCATCGGTTTGATCGGAGATGCACTTGCCGGTCACAACATGCCTGGAGGCATAATCGGTGCAATGATTGCCGGATTTGCCGGAGCCTGGCTAGGAGCACTTTTGCTTGGTAACTGGGGACCAGTTATCGGTAACTTTGCCATTATCCCTGCCATCATTGGTACAGCGCTCTTTGTTTTCTTGCTGGGGCTTGTGTCCAGACTGCTAAGACAGGCTGCCTGATTCGGGCAACAAGGTGTTCGTTGTTTCGTATTTGTTTCTTAAATTGAAGAAGGAGTGATTAGACATGAATAAAGCAGAAGAGCAATATCCTGTACAGACGGGTTCCACTTTCGCAAAAGGTATTTTCATCGGGGGTTTGCTGGGAGCTGCAGCAGCACTACTCTTTGCGCCTAAACCGGGACGTGAATTGCGTGGTGACCTTTCCGAGAAAGTGGGCATCGTTACTGACCGCACCAAAGAAGTGGCAACTGTTGTAGGTGACAAAGCCTCTGAACTGGCTAAAACGGTCTCTTCCAAAACTTCCGACATTGCAAAAACGGTAAATCAAGGCCGCAATGATGTAATGGACTCTGTGAGAAAAGCGTCCGCTGATGTGGCTAACGAAGCATCCCGTGCATCTGATGAAGTGGCTGCCGCTTCCGTTGAAGCGAAGGAAGATGCACGTAAAGAACTTAACTCGACTAGCCTGTAAGGCGATACAGATCGAGTGACTAATAGCCAGCTGCACTCCAGCTGGCTATTTTTTATCCAATGAGAGTTGAGGAGGACAAATAATATGAGTAAAGTTACAATCAACGGTAATACTCCAATTACGGGAGGAACACCGGCCCAGCAGTATGATACAAGCGAGCACCCTTTTGAATTGCGTCATGAGGTAAAGCGATTGAACACCCGTCTGGACCAGATTGCGGACAGTCTGGAGAGAGCACAGATCAAGGATATTATTGAGAATTACAGCAGTCCCAAAAAGCGGATTATTACCAATTTTACAGCGGGCATGGCACGAGGTCTCGGTCTGACTGTGGGTACCTTTGTTGTTCTCGGTTTGCTGGCATTCATTCTCAGCCAATTCGTGAATATGCCGATTGTGGGCCAATATATCGCTGACTTGCTTGGTTATATTGAAGATTACAAAAACTAAGAGGACTAACCAACAGTAGGCTATCCCTTACGTTTTTCCGTTGCTCCTTTTTTCTCTGTCTCTTCAGCTGAAGGCTGTGAGGATTTCACTTTGAGCAGATCTCCTGTCCAGCCTTTCATCATCAGCCATACATACATGCTGATCATGCTTAAGATAATGACAACAAGGACCAGTACAACTCCCCATGATTTGTCGATAAAGGGCAGGTTCTCAAAGTTCATCCCCCATATCGCGCCAGCTGCCGTGGCAGGTATGAACACAGCAGTAACAATGGTCAGCGTCTTCATGATCTCATTGCCACGTACACCGGAGATCGCATTATCAATGGAGATTAACGTATCGATCTCTTTCTCGTAGTGACTAAACAAACGTTCCATTCGCTCTACTCGATGTTGGAGCTGCTGGAAATATCGATTTTCGTTGATTTCACTGAGATAAGCCTCATGGGCAGCAGCCATCAGTTCCGAATAGGGGATAAACAGATTGCTCCAGTATAACAGTTCAAATCGGGCGGCCAAAATCTGGTCCATTAAAGTTCGGGCATTGCGGGATTCCATCTTCCGTTCCAGATCACGCAGGTTCATCTCAAAATGATCCATCCCCACATGGTAGTAATGCAGTATAGCTCGAAAAAGTACAAACATCCCGTCCCTGGCTTCACTACATTGCTGTAACATATGGGCACGTTCATCCGTCTTCATAATGCCTCGTGTATTGTCATCCATATTCAAGGTAACCAGGTTATTGCGATCGACATAGAAAAACATCTGATTATCTTGACGTTTGTCATCTCTCTCATTCTTGACCGCATACAACAATGAACCAAATATGACTGGTTCTGTACCATTCACGAAACGGACGGACAAATAATTCGATTCCACTTCCGGAATCTTATGAAGCCAATACCGCATATCCGGAAACGCCTCTGTCAGCTCCCCCAACGCATCGTTCATGCTATCGGTGTCAGGCGCAACCCAATCCCACCATTGCCAATGGCCCGAGCAAGATAACTTGTCACGGCGAGCTTCCAACTTGATTTGGTTCACAATCACAATATCCACTCCTGCACTCATGTTCTTCATTGCATACCCATATCTTTTTGATCCCAAAAAGGACACGTATGCATTTCAGCGCATTGACGTGTCCTTCTTTATGCCGTACTCAACAACATTAGGGTTCCATTTTTCATAACATTGAAGCATTAGACATGATCTGTTTCAGTTTCTCTGTAGCTCGCTTCTGAATCCGAGATACACTCATCTGTGAAACACCAAGCTTTTGGGCAATTGCCCGCTGAGATTGGCCATCCTGGAATGCTAGAATAAGTACCTGCTGTTCTTGTTCCTTCAATTGTCCCAATGCCTGTTGCAAGTCCATCCGTTTTTCGACCGAATCATAGTCATTAACATCTGCACTGATCAGTTCTCCCAATGTTGCTGCACTGTCATCCTGAGATAAAGGAGAATCCAGTGATACATAGTGGTAACATTCCCGACCAGCCAGAACTTCAATTGTCTCTTCTGCAGTCAGATCAAGGTATTCAGCAATTTCGTTCACACCGGGTGAGCGCTCCAGCTTAACGGTTAACTCATCAATGGCATGTTGCACAAGGGCTCCCTTTTCCTTAATCCTCCGGGGCACCTGAATATACCAGGATTTATCACGCAAGTAGTTCTTCATATGACCGATCATGCTCTTCATGGCATAAGGTTCAAACGGAATACCCAGGTTGATATCGTATTGCTTAAGCAAACGAATCAAAGCCATCTGCCCGGTCTGATACAAGTCTTCGTATAGATCGGGGCGATTCCGAGCGATTTTGCCTGCTGCCATCTTGACCATTGGTTCATATTTACGGATGAGAACTGTTGCAATTTCATTATCTAGGGTCTGCTGGTATTCCCAGATCAAACCTATAGCTTCAGACATGGACTCTGGGGGAGTCACTTTTTCATTCATACTTTCTCCTCACTTCTTGCAAGACGTTTTACGAGTACTACTTTCGTACCTTTGCCCGTCTCACTTTCCACACTGACATCATCCATCAAGGCTTGCATCAGGTAGAACCCAAGTCCGCCAATCTGTGCTTCCGTCAGTTCTTTGTCGTGTAGACCGGCACGTGACACAGCAGGGTTCATGTTCTCGAAGCTTGCACCTTCGTCCTTGACAATAATGGACAATGTTTCGCCATCCACTTCGAATACAACTTCAACCATGCCGCCTTCGTGTGAGTAGGCATACAATACAGAGTTGTTACAGGCCTCGGATACAGCAACTTTCATATCCTCAATGTCTTCGTAGGAAAATCCCATTTTGGATGCTACTCCATAGAGATTGAGTCTTACAATATCAACGTAATCAGCTGTCGCAGGTAAATTAAGGGTGACTCTTTGAACTTCTGCATTCATTCCTTTTTCGATCCTTTCCTATTGGGAATTCTTCTGTGTGACAAAGAATTTGGCGATGCCCGTCATGTCAAAAAGTTTCTGAATCTGCGCAGGAACTTCCTGTACTTCAAAGCGAGCTTCCATTCCATGTCTGGCCTTCAGAACAGATAACAAGATACCAATCCCTGTACTATCGATATACTTCAATTCTTTCATGTTAATCACAAGATCCTGTTCCTTGTTATCCACGAGCGGCTCCATCACCAAGCGGAAGTCAGGAGCAACCGACAAATCCAGTTCGCCAGTCAGGTACACCGTGCACACGCCGTCCTGAGTTTCAGTTCTTGCATTGAATTTTTCATTTTTATTTGTATTCATTAGACATCTCTCTCCTGATCAATGGTTTCCTTACCTAATAACCCAACTTCAGCATGAGTGAATCAGAAAGAAGTTTGGAAAATGTTTCAATTGGCCTGATTCATGGCTGAAGGGCCTGGTTCTAACATTTGTCGTTGTTTCTGAAACTGGGCTATTTTCTGTTTTACATTGCCCATTTTCACCGGTTTACTAATATAATCATCCATGCCGGCAGCAATACAGCGCTGCTGAATACCTTCCATTACGTTAGCAGTCATGGCTATAATGATTGGCTGATTAGACTGGGACAGACTCTCTCGAATCCGCCGTGTACATTCCAAACCGTCCATCACAGGCATCTGCAGATCCATAAACACATAGTCATAGGGATAACGGCTGCCGTTTACCATATCGAGTGCGCTCTGTCCATCTTCAGCAATGTCTGAGAGCAACCCCAGCTTACCAAGCATAATCGCCATCAACTTCTGGTTGATCGGATGATCATCCACAATTAATACCGTAGGATATTTATTCTCATTTTTCACATCCGTTGGTTTCTCTTCCCCGTTCCCCTGGACCAGTTCAGTTTCTACATAACGTTTCGCCTGAATTGTAAATACAAACGTTGCTCCCCGTTGCTCTGTTGTATCCAGATAGATCTGTCCACCCATCATTTCAACCAGAGTCTTGCATATTGCCAGTCCTAAGCCAGTTCCACCGTATTTACGTGTCATGGATGTATCCAGCTGGGAAAACGGCTGGAACAGGCGATCAACTTTGTCTAAAGCGATACCTATCCCGGTGTCTTTAACGGCAAACTCCAATGCCATTTCTCCATCCTCTTCTTCCTTAACTGACACGATCAGATAAACTCCACCCTGATCGGTAAATTTGATCGCATTGGCAATAAGATTCAAGAGAACCTGACGGAGCCTTGCCATATCTCCATAGATTAATTCAGGTACAGAATCTTCCAGGAAATAATCCAGTTCCAGATTCTTTTTGCCTGCTTCTGCAGCAAACAATCCCAACACTTCCCGAATACAGGAGACAATTTCAAAAGGATGCTCTTCCAGTTCCATTTTGCCGGATTCCATCTTGGTAAAATCAAGAATGTCGTTGATGACCGTGACAAGTGCATCTGCGCTGCGACGAACGATGTCTGCATATTCCTTCTGATCTTCCCTCAGTTCCGTTTCCATCAGCAGATCAACCATACCGATAACTCCGTTCATCGGTGTACGAATCTCATGACTCATCATTGCCAGGAACTCAGTCTTTGCATTGGCTGCAATTTCTGCTTCTTCCTTGGCCTGAATGAGTTGTTGGTTCATCTTCTCCAGTTCCTGTGTCTTCTGGTGAAGAAGCATGGTCTGTGTCTTCAAACGTTTATTGGTGATAAACATCTCCACAAAGCCCTCGATTTTGGATTTCAAAATCTGAGGAATAAATGGCTTAACCATGTAATCAATGGCCCCGGCTGAATATCCGGCAAACAAGTGCTCCGCTTCTCTGCTATTGGCAGAGATGAATATAATCGGCACATCCTTGGACTTGTCCCGTGCCTTAATTAACTTTGCTGTCTCAATTCCGTCCATTCCAGGCATCTGCACATCGAGAACGATAACCGCAAATTCGTCTTTTAGCAGACAGCGGAGTGCCTCTTCTCCGGAAGTTGCCTTAACGAGTTTATATTGTTCCGATTCCAGAACTGCTTCAAGAGCAAGCAAGTTCTCAGGGCGGTCATCTACCAATAATATGTGGATTGGTTCATTGAGCCCCATGGCTAACCCTAACCCCCTATTTGATCTTCCGGTATATTTTTTCGGTCCGGTCTAACGGCTCATAGGTATCACTGAACTCTGTAAAATGTATCGATTCTTTCGACCCCAGAACCAGAATACCAAAGTGGCTCAAGCTCTCATGAAACAGCCCATGCACATGGTTCCGCAGTTCATCATTAAAATAAATCATGACATTACGGCAAAAGATAACATTAAACTCGTTAAATGACCGGTCTGTTGCCAGGTTGTGCTCGGCGAAAATGATGTTCTTCCTTAGAAAAGGATGAAATATCACCGAATTGTATTTCGCTGTATAGTACTCGGAGAAGGCTCTGGTACCCCCTGCCTCCAAATAATTTGTAGTAAATAGTTTCATTTTCTCAATACCATATACGCCTTCTTTGGCCTGTTGCAAAGAGCGATCATTCATATCCGTTGCGTAGATTCTTGCCTTGTCATACAGTCCTTCCTCATGCAACATGATGGCCATGGAATAAACTTCCTCTCCTGTAGAACATCCCGCATGCCATATTCGGATATACGGGTAGGTTCTCAGGATAGGAATAATCTGTTCCCGAAACATTCGGAAAAGCGAAGGATCTCGAAACATTTCCGTTACAGGGATGGATAAGTTCTGTACAAAACGTTCAAACGCGGAACGGTCATGAAGAACACGCTCCTGCAAGCCGGATATGCTCTTAACACCTTCAGCATGTGCATGATGCCAGATTCTTCGTTTCAGGGATGGCAGTGCATAGTTTCTAAAATCATATCCATATAAACGGTGCATGCCTTCCAACAGCAACTCAATCTCGATCAGCTCGCGTTCTTCATCTTGCGGCATACGGACCAAATCTGCCCCCGTCTCGGTAGGTTCCCACGGTGTCATAAGTTCTCTCCACTTCTTCATTTGTTACTTGCGTATTCGTCGTATTGTCTTTCATTACCCAAACAATGAGCATACGAATAATGAACTTACGAATACAGCCATACGCGCATTAAGGATAACAATTGATCTGTCTGGATCGGTTTTTTCACATAATCAGATGCTCCGGCCTCAATACATTTGCCGCGATCCTCTTTCATGGCTTTGGCCGTAAGCGCAATAATCGGCAACTTTTCAAACTGCGGGATCTGTCTGATTCGTGTCATCGCTTCATAACCGTCCATCTCTGGCATCATCATATCCATCAGTACCAGATCAAATTCCGGATTTTTGTCTAAAATCTCCAAAGCCTCTCGGCCGTTCTCAGCAAACGTCACATCCATCCGATAGCCTTCAAGAACACTCGAAAGGGCAAATACGTTACGAATATCGTCATCTACAAGCAATATTTTCTTGCCTTCAAACAACGTTTCTTTGTTGTGTAGTTTCTGTAAGATTCGACGCTTGTCTTCCGGCAAATTGGCTTCTACCCGATGCAGGAACAAAGTGGTCTCATCCAGCAGACGTTCCGGTGACTTCACATCTTTGATAATGATGGATTCCGCATATTTGCGCAGCTTCATTTCTTCCTTGGAATCCAGTTCTTTGCCTGTATAAATTATAATCGGCAGATCGTTCAGATATTCATCATCGCGAATCTGGTCGAGCAACTCAAACCCGGTCATATCCGTTAACATCAGATCCAGTACCATACAGTCATAACGCTGGCTGTGTAATTCATTTAACGCCTCACTACCTGTCGACACAGCAGTGATTGCAACATCATCATGACCAATCAATTCAATAATGGCTTTACGCTGAATTTCATCATCTTCGACGATCAACAATCGTTTCAATTGATTCTCAGTATATGATTTGATATGTGAGAATGCTTTATCCAGTGAATCCTTGCTCGAAGGTTTTTTCAGATACGCAATGGCGCCCATCATCAGACCTTGCTTCATATCATCAATGACTGAAATCACATGAACCGGAATGTGGCGTGTTGCCGAACTGCTCTTCAGCTCGCCCAGAATGGTCCAACCATCCATCACCGGCAATTGAATATCCAGGATAATGGCATCCGGCAGATATTGACGTGCCATTTCAAGTCCTTTATCCCCTTGAAGGGCAACAAGTGCTTTGAAGCCTCTTCCTCTCGCCATATCCGTCAAAATATGTGCAAAGTTCACGTCATCCTCAATGATGAGCAGGATTTTGTCACCTTCCATCAGATTCTCCCGATCATCTTCGATCTGCGTGACATCTGGAGTATGGGAAGGAGAAAGATCTGTACCCACGCTACGCTCCGGATCAGGAGAGAGAATGGACTGATGACTTGAAAGCATGGTCCGTGCTTCGATGGACTTTTCATAAAGATCCTCTGAGGAAACAGCCGCTTCTCTTGAAGCACCTTCCTCCGCCAAGGCTTCCTCTTCATGATTATCCGGCAGGTATAAGGTAAAGCAGCTACCTTCTCCCTCGGATGATTCCACCTGTATTGCACCACCAAGCAAACGTGCCAGTTCCCTGCTAATGGACAATCCCAGACCAGTTCCACCGTATTTCCGACTTGTGGTCCCGTCTACTTGCTGGAACGCTTCAAAGATCAGATCCGTCTTGTCCGATGGAATACCAATGCCGGTGTCTTTTACACTGAATCCGAGATATTCCTGATTGGTGTTCATATAACCCGGCAGTTCTTCCGGTTTCATCCGTCGTCCAATTAGACTAACCGAACCTCGATTGGTGAACTTAAATGCGTTCGACAACAAATTCCGTAAAATCTGTTTGACGCGATGGCTGTCGGTGTACACCCATTCCGGTAGATCGCTGTCGAAATCAATATTCAAGTTCAGTTCCTTTTTGTTCGCCATCGGTCCAAAGTTCTGCTGAACAAAGCTGGTCAGCTCTTCCATTCGTACGGTCTCATAATTGATATCCATCTTACCTGCGTCCACCTTGGACAGATCCAGAATCTCATCAATCATCTTCAGCAGATCCGCGCCCGACATGTAGATGGTTTGCGCATATTCCTGCTGTTTGTCAGTCAGATTTCCACCTTTGTTCTCCGACAATAACTGGGACAATATGAGCAGACTGTTCAATGGTGTACGGAGTTCATGTGACATATTCGCTAAAAATTCGGACTTGTACTTGCTTGTCATCGACAGCTGTGTAGCTTGCTGTTCCAACTGTGTCTTCGTTTTCTCAATTTCGTCATTTTTCTCTTCAACTTCACGCACCTGCTCTTCAAGCGCCCGCGTCTTGGCAATGAGTTCCGTATTAAAATGTTCCAGTTCTTCCTGCTGACGCTGTAGCAACTCCTCAGATCGTTTAAGCGCCTCTGTCTGCTCCTCCAGATTCTCATTGGAACGACGAAGTTCTTCTTGCTGTGTCTGCAATTCTTCCGATTGAACCTGCAGTTCCTCAGTCAGTGCCTGGGATTCACGTAGCAGCTCCTCCACACGCAAACGACGTCGAACGTTGTTCAAAATTACGCCCAGGTTCATAATCAGTTGTGTGAATAACTGCTTGTGCAGTTCATTGAAACCTTCAAAGGAAGCCACTTCAACTACACCAATCAGTTCATCTTCAAACACGACAGGATAGATCATGATACCCGCAGCACGTGTTGAGCCTGAAGCTGAACCAATATGCACGTAATCTTCGGGCGTATTTTCCAGAATAATCGGTGTCATATCCAGCGCGGCTTGACCAATCAGGCCTTCCCCGATGCGATACATTTCCTTACCAACATCTTCGTTCTCTTCAAATGCGTATGCACCGTAACGTCTCAGTTCGTCGGGATGTTTCTCCTCATCGATCAGATAGACGACACCCAACTGAGCACCAAGCACAGGTGTGAACTCACTGATAAACATCTGTGAAATTTGGCGAATGGAGCCAATCCCCCGAAGCAGCTCCGGGACTCTTGCGATGTTCGAACTCATCCAGTTTTGATCCTGCTGAGCCTGCACATAAGCCCTCTCGATCTCCAGTTTTTCTTCCAGATCACTGGATACATCTTTGAACACACTGGCAATCTGACCAATCTCATCGGTTGATTTGACCTGTATGCGCCGAATGGTTCGGTAACGCCCTTTACCAAAGCTGGTAATCATCATAGATACAGTGTTCAGACCCCGTGTAATACTCGGCAGCACCCACAGAATGACACCCAATGCAAGCAACAACCCGGCAATCATGATACTTATCGTGATCTGTACTGCTCTCGTATACGCTTCGTTAGCGTTCTTGATCTCAGCATCAATCTCTTGGTCCTGATAACGTGAAAGAGCATTCAAACTATCCACAGTTTCTTTTTGCACCGCGAGTCCTGTTGAATTGCGGTAGTTATTCGCATCTTCTACCCGGTTTTGGGACATCAGGTTGATCTGTCTCGTTGCATAAGATGTATAAGCGGTCCACGCCGTATTCACACGATCCACCAGTTGATGTTCAGGTGCACTGTCTGCCCGGTTTCTCACTTCTGCGAGGTAACCATCCCCCCGATCCTTCATCTCCTTCAGGTCACCCTCAGCAGCATTAATCGAATTGTTCGGATTCAATAACAAGTTAGCCAGCACTTTGGCAATATCATTGACCTCTCCACGTGCAGCAGAAGTGAACCTTACTTTGAGATAACGTTCCTGATACATCTGATCAATCTGTTGATTACTGCTGTTTAACCGTTCATAACTCACAAACGTGAGCACGATCAAAATGGCCATCAGAGCGGTAAAACCAATCAGCAGTTTATTCCTGATCTTCATTCATCCCCCGCCCCTTTATTCAAAGTAATCCAGACCAGACATTTATCATCATCCCGCTCTTGGGGAATTTCGTCGTCAAAAAACATGGCCTGCATAGCAGCTTCATTCCACTGATGTGAGCCAGTCAGTTTTTCGATCAGGAATTCATGTTGTTCTTCCTGCCCGCCCTGAACAGCTTCCAATAATCCATCCGTATAGAGTGCAATATGCCCGTCACCCTCATAATGGATCGTTTGTGGTTCAATATCCATCTTGTCAAATAAACCAACAGGACAGCAGACGCTGTCAAATGTGGTGACACTGCCGTCGTTTCGGAAAAATAAAGCAGGTGGATGCCCCGCATTAACATAATCAATACGTTTCATCCGTGTATCAACGACCAAATAAATTGCCGTGAAATAATACTGCACCAATTGTTTTTCCAGATGGAGCTGGTTAAAACGACGGTTCAACTCCTGAATGACCTTCTCTGGATCCACATAAGTGGTAACCGTATCTTTTAACACAGAAGCGATAAACATGGTAAACAGGGATGAAGATATCCCGTGTCCCATCATGTCGAGCAGCAGTACTCCGTAACGGCCTTCCCCAAGGGGGTACCAAGAATACAGATCACCCGCAAGCTCAAAGGATGGTTTATAGATGGCATGCACTTGGAACAACGGGTCCCTAATTGCCGGACTTAATACAGCATTTTGGACCATCGCTGCCAACTTGAGCTCATCCTGAATACGTTGATCACGCTCTTTATGCCAATCCTTCTCCTGTTTCAAACGAAGTGCGAGTCGAATTCTGGCCATCAGTTCGACTTTATTAATCGGCTTGGTCACATAATCAGATGCACCAGCATCCAATGCTTCGGCAAGTTTCTTGGAGTCTCCGATGGCAGTCACCATAATAATCGGTATATCCTTCAGATTCTCAAATTTCTGCACAATACTGCAGGCTTCGATACCGTCCATCTCAGGCATCATCATATCTAGCAAAATCAGGTCAATATCCGACGGTCTTGGACGAAGTTCGTTGCTTTCCTCCCCAATTCCTAACACTTCAAACATTTCCATGGCGGAACTCGCCGTTACAATGTCACGATAGTTTTCTTTTTTCAGAATTTCTCGAATGATAATGACATTCGTCGGATTGTCGTCAACAATAAGTATTCTCATTGATATCTCCTTATCTGTGGCGTCCGGGTTTGTCGATTCTTATTAGGTTAAAACAAACGTTGATTATACAAATTTTGCATACAAAACGGCAGTAGACATAATAATTCCTAGTATAACTATAATCGTAAAAACAAAAAACTTCTATCAGTAAATGGCACCATCGTAGGGGAATATCCCCGCGACTCACCCTGTTTTTGCAGCGTCCTGATCCCGCTTCCAAACTTGCAAAAACATAGATAAGGAATGGGGAAAGCCCCATTCCTTATCTATGTTTTTGATTAAGCATTTTACATAAATGATTCAGAAGCTTGTCCATGTTCAGCAAACTTCAACTTATCGAGTTAATCTTTCTTTTTAGCAATAACGAGTACTTTACCCTTGTCGAGTTCACTCTCGTAGAAGTCCGCTTCGGCTTCGGTAAAGCCCATCGAAACAATTTTGGCCCGGAGTTCATCACCACGTGAGCGGAACAGATTCGCCAAGGAATCAAATACGCCTTCTTCCTTTATGCCAATTTCTTTGGCATCTGCTGTATCGGCAATTCGATCTGTACGATCCTTCTCATGGGCGAGAACAAAGATTTGATCAGCAAGGTATCCGGTAATCTGCAATTCTTTCACCGCTTCTACCGCCTGGACTCCGTTTTCTACCACTTTTGCATAAGCTTGCTCATTGGTTGAATTCATCGTTTCCACTCTCCTCTGATTTAATCTTCTGTATCGAGCTACTTAGTATATAACCATACTATATGGGTTTGAAACGATTTGGTAATAACCAATCCTAGGAAACTGTGTCATCAAAAAGATCAATGCCTTCAATCTGATGAGATCCTGACTTCATATATACCTTCAGAGCCTGGTCTCCACGGAGAAACACTTCTCCGTCCTCTGCCACATAATAAGGTTTCCCTAGAGCATGATGGATCGCTTCAATATTCATCTCAATTCTCTTTCCGTTTAACATGATGTGATTCTCAGATGCATCGATATGCACATATTGAATGACATCCGTATCTTCACACAAGCCAACCTTCACATCATGAAAGTGATATTCAGGACATCCCAGATAAGGATCTTCCTGCTTATGCCCCGGCTGGCCCTTATTGGCCAACAAATCATCCATGGTGTCATCCAGAGAAATGCCATTCAGAGTCCGAAAATGCTGGAAAGTCTCGGATCGATCAACAGCCAGAGTTACCTCTGACGCCTTCTCTTCCATTGCCGTCCATTGCATATCGTGAGCAGCGGGTACCGCTGCCGGTTGAACGGAAAAGGGAGAAATTACGCTAAACATCACAAGCAGTAGTTTCATCATGATTCTCACCCTTTCATCAGGTTCATCACCGCTCTGAAGGCTTCTTCATGGGTTACAAAGCGGTCATGTTACTTGCGCATCCGTTGCCATACGTTCGCTGCAACATCAACATACTTCATCCAGTTTTTCCCGCCCTTAGCTTCACCATTATATGTAGCTTCATAGGATTGCAGGGTACGATCCGTTGATGTAGCAGGCGGTGCAGTTACATGAACCGCTTCAGCATGCTTGGTCTGTTCAGCGTTGTTACGTTTGGTCTGAAATTTCGCCATCAGCGTTGTGGAAACTTGTTTGGCTGCTGCCGTCACTTCATTTAACACTTCTCCCAGATTTTCAACAGATTCCATAACAGGATCAATTTTTTTCATTTTGTGTTGTACATCCACCGTAATATCATTGGCATGTCTTACCGTCTGCTTCACTTCATAACTAAGTTCGTCAATGGTTTTCTGTACCTCCTGCAATGTCTGTGAGACATTGTCCAAAGAACCCTGAGCGGATTTCAAGGTACGAATTAAAAAGAATACCAGTACTGCAAATGCCACTGCAATCAGGGCCACGCTAATTTGATAGATCATAGAAGAACCTCTCTTTCCATATGTGCATCAGTTTGTTATTGCTATAGTTACCCGGCGATTTCCCGGACGAAACAATATTATATATCCCTTCATATATGCCTTCGCTTGGAAAAAAAACCAATGTTTCAAGCGGTTAGCACTCGGTTAAAGTTAGACTACACAAGGCGGTGAGGTGAACACAACTCACTCCACAATCAATTATACGAAAGGATGAATACTTATGTTGAAATGGTCTGTATTATTTCTAATTATTGCACTGGTAGCAGGTATTTTTGGATTCTTCGGTATTGTTGAAGCAGCTGCTTCAATCGCGAAAGTACTCTTCTTCATCTTTGTTGTACTGTTCGTAATCTCCCTGATTACGGGACGTAGCCGAATGCGATAACCTCAGGCTCTGATATGACTGAGTGTTTACTAAACGAAATACATACAAAAGCCGATCGTGCTCCCAAGCCGATTGGCTTTTGTGCGTTCAGGCATAGGTCAACTTTTCTATATTATGTATTGCACTCCCTTCTGCTTTATTCCAATCCGCTCTCGTATGAATCCCAAAAAAAACAGGACCTTCTTGAGATAGCCAACCCGGTTTTATCCCACTGAAGTATGATATTTACAGGCTTGCTATATACCCACATATGAGCCAGTTGACACTGGAGAATGCAAGAAAATATTGTTATAATTTGTGATTCATAAGGGTGCTTGCTTGGTTACTTGTAATCAGGACAACATTTTACATACCTACCGAGGAGGAAAAACAAAATGAAAAAAATCGTAAGTTTTGCCGCTGCTTTAACGTTGATGGGTTCGATGGCTGCCGCTGCGGGTGCGGAGGAAGCGGTTACTGGAACGGTAAATCCGGAAACAGGAACTGAGGCTACAACAACACCATCGACCACAACAACTCCGGCTGTTGAAGTGAACAAACCTGCTGTAGAAACAGTAGAAGGTACTGCTGAGACTGTAACAGGTACAACAGTAGACACTACAGGTGCAGAAGGTACTTCAACTACAACTGAAACGCCAGCTACGACTACAGATGACAAAATGTTTGAAGAGCCACTCGTAAAACCAGGTGATGAAGTACTGGCACCAACGATGTTGCTGAACCTTCTGGAGCGCACTTGGTTCTATGATGCACCTAACGGTAAACCAATCGGTGCATTAGGTTCCCAAGTCATCGATACAACAGGTGAAGTGGTTGATGGATTCGATGGCGGCGAGTGGGTACAAGTATACACTTGGAAAGGCAAAGCGTGGATCCACGTTGCCATTCAATAACATCGTATAATCGTTCTAACGATAAGTAAAGAGGACAGCACGCACAATCGCGGCTGTCCTCTTTTCATTTTCCAAGATGTTCACTCCCTGTTCAAGGGTTCCTTGTGACTTCTTCCGTCTTTGGTTCCACATGTACATGTACATGCATGATGTTATGCGATCGCTTCAACCGCTCTTCAACACGGTCACAGATCTGATGGCCTTCAATCAAGCTTAGGCCTCCGTCCACTTCAATGACTACATCCACAAGTACATGACTGCCGTGCACACGTGCCTTCACGTCTTTGATCATCTCAACACCGGGAACGCGTGCTACGGAGGATCTGAGATCCGTCAGTTCCTTCTGGTCAAATCCGTCGGTAAGACGATGTGTAGAATCCCGAAAAATCTCCCAAGCCGTTTTGCAGATCAACAGACCTACAGCAATGGCAGCTACTTTATCCAGCCATGGAAGTCCAAACTGCGCACCTATAATTCCAATTGCAGCGCCTATGCTGACCCAGGCATCGGAACGATTATCTTTCGCCGCAGCCATCAGAGCCTGACTATTAATTTGTTTTGCCAGACGGTGATTGTAACGGTACACGCCTAACATCACCACAGCACAGACTACAGCCACCGCTGCCGCCCACAGGTTTGGAGCAACAAAGGCTCCTTCATACCAGGAGCGAACGGCTTCAACCAATACTTGCAGCCCAACCATAGCCATAATAAATGAAGCTACCAAAGCAGCAACCGTCTCCGCTCTAAAATGACCATAGGCATGATCCGAATCAGGTGGTTTCTGGGAGATCCGAAGCCCAATCAATACAGCAATGGATGCTACAATATCTGTAAGGTTATTAAAACCATCGGCCAGCAAGGCGCTGGAAGCAAATAAATATCCACAGATCAGCTTAAAAGCGGACAAGACGAGATAGGCTACGATACTAACCCAAGCCCCTCGCTCCCCTTTTCGAATTTCTTCATAAGCGTTCAAACCGGGCGACACCCCTTTAACGTTTCGTATTACGGTTTTTCCATGTTACCAAATGCGGAGCGTGTGGGTCTACAGAAACAGTGTTGCCAGGTTGCATTGCTGTAGGCAAGCCGAAACAAAGTTGCCAGACGGCAGGGCTGTAGTTATTGAGAAAAAATGTTGGCCTGGGTAAAACCAAAGGTTTTGAGCATTTTATCAGGTTGCCCTTGTGGGGCTTTTATAAAACGTATAAAATAGGTACATCCCGTCCAATCTGGACGGCTCACTGTAAGACCGGGAGGGAAATAACGATGAGCGAAAATAACGAACCGAAAAAGGTCAGTTTGCAGGATGCTATACGCCAAAAACTGGCGCAAAAGAAAGAACAAGCAAATTCTGGTAACCAATCCAGCGCCTACTTTGAAGGCGGACCTAAAGCGATGAAGAGTCAAAACAACAAAAAGCCTAACAACCAACGTCGCCGTACTGGTGGATCTTAGGTTTTAAAGCCGCAGAGAAACCCATTGAATTACAAAAAGAACCGCAAGCCCTCTTCACAGAGGCTTGCGGTTCTTTGGTGTTTCTATAATCATGTGCCGCAGATGATGCTTAGTTTAAGCTTCTACCGGATACATTTTATTGCGCAGTTCTTTGATTTCATCACTTTCCAGATATTCGTCATAGCTCATTTGGCGATCGATGATGCCTGTTGGCGTAATTTCGATAATCCGGTTAGCAATCGTTTGGATGAACTGATGGTCATGGGATGTAAACAGCATTGTGCCGTCAAAGTCAATCATACCGTTATTCAGTGCTGTGATGGATTCAAGATCCAAGTGGTTCGTTGGCTCATCCAGAATCAGTGCGTTTGCACCTGTCTGCATCATTTTTGCCAGCATACAACGAACCTTCTCCCCCCCGGAGAGTACGCTAGCCTTCTTCTGGGACTCCTCACCGGAGAACAGCATACGGCCCAAGAATCCACGCAGATACGTTTCATCCTGATCTTTCGAATACTGACGGAGCCAATCCACGAGAGTCATGTCTACACCGTCAAAATACTGAGAGTTGTCTTTCGGGAAATAAGCCTGAGTCGTCGTTATACCCCAAGTATATTCGCCGCTATCTGCTTCGGTTTCACCCATGAGAATATCAAATAACAGTGATTTGGCATTTCCGTTCGGGCCAACAAATGCAATTTTGTCACCTTTGTTCACCACAAAGCTCACATCATTCAACATTTTCACACCATCGATGGATTTGTCAATACGATCTACCGTCAGCAATTGTTTACCTGCTTCACGTTCAGGCTTGAAGTTGATAAACGGGTATTTACGGTTGGATGGACGAAGGTCATCCAATGTGATTTTGTCGAGTGTTTTCTTCCGGGAAGTCGCCTGTTTGGACTTCGAAGCGTTCGCAGAGAAACGTTGAATAAAGGCTTGCAGCTCTTTAATCTTCTCTTCTTTTTTCTTGTTGGCATCCCGCTGCAGAGCAAGTGCCAATTGGCTGGACTCATACCAGAAGTCATAGTTACCTACGTACATCTGGATTTTACCAAAGTCAATATCTGCGATATGCGTACATACCTTGTTCAGGAAGTGACGGTCATGGGATACCACAATAACGGTACCTTCATAATCCATCAGGAAGTTCTCCAGCCATTGAATGGATTCGAGATCCAAGTGGTTGGTAGGCTCATCGAGCAACAGGTTGTTTGGACGGCCAAACAACGCTTGTGCCAGCAATACACGGACTTTTTCGTTTCCGCTCAGCTCTATCATTTTTTTGTCATGCATGTCACGAACAATGCCAAGACCGATCAGGAGCGCCGCTGCATCTGGTTCAGCATCCCAGCCGTTTTGCTCAGCGAATTCCCCTTCAAGCTCACCTGCACGCAAACCGTCTTCTTCTGTGAAGTCTGCCTTCGCATACAAAGCATCCTTCTCTTTCATGATGGAATACAGACGACTATGACCCATAATTACCGTTTCGAGAACCGGATACTCATCATATTCAAAGTGGTTTTGCTTCAAAACGGCCATACGTTCGCCCGGGGTGATGTGCACCTCTCCCGAGTTGGCTTCAATCTCACCAGACAAAATTTTCAAGAATGTTGATTTGCCGGCTCCGTTGGCGCCGATCAGGCCGTAACAGTTCCCTGGCGTGAATTTGATATTTACATCTTCAAAAAGTGCACGTTTTCCGTAGCGGAGCGTGATGCCGCTTGTACTGATCATTAAGCATACCATCCTTTATTGGTTAATCTGCATACTGCATGAATAGCAAGTTGCGTAAATCATGGATTCAATATCCCGATGCCTATTCTGGCACCATATTATAACACAAAAAAGCGGCAAATTCGAAAATTGGCCGCTTTTTACTTATTAAAGATTTGGTAAATGTACTGTTCATGCAGGCATATCCCTACATTAACATATTTGGCTCACTTTTGTTAGCCCTGTTTACCTTCCTCGTGGTGAATGCGGAGTGTTTCGCCATGACCAAGCACCCGAATCCGCTCTTTACCAATGCCTAAACGTTCACGTTCAACTTCCAGCCGATCCAGCGCTTCCTTGGGCGTATCATCCGCCAGCTTGAATGTGCCGTAATGCATTGGCACCATGAGCTGTGAGCCGGATTCAACGAACCCCTGCAGCGCTTCTTCAGGTGTCACATGCTGAGAAGTCATGAACCATTCCGGATCGTAGGCACCGATGGGCATCAGGGTAACCCCAATGTCAAAGCGTTCTCCAATCGTTTTGAAACCCTGGAAGTAACCTGTATCACCTACAAAATACAACACAGGCGGACCGCCTGATGGTTTGGATGTTTCGTTCTTCCCTGATTCCTTGGATGATTCATCCTGATTGTTCGTTGTTGTAGCACTTTCCACTGCTGAATTCGTTGCCGAATGATTCGATTCCAATACATAACCGCCCCAATGAGACGTATTGGTATCAAACAACGTTCGGCGCGTCCAGTGCTGTGCAGGAACAAAAGTTATTTTGACTCCGCCAAGTGTCATATGATCCCACCATTTCATCTCCTGGCATCGATGAAATCCTTTGCGAATCATCTTGCGCTTCAGACCATCGGGTACGATGAGCAACGTCTTGGCTGTAATCAGCTTACGCAAGGAAGCCAGATGCAGATGATCATAGTGGGAATGGGATATCAGAATCACATCCAACGGTGGAATATCCTGAATCGGAATGCCGGGGGCACCGAGCCTGCGTTGAAATCCCATTTTTTCGGCCCACACCGGGTCAGTCACGATGTTCAATCCATAATATTGAATGAAAAACGTGGAGTGACCAATCCAGGTAATACTTGTGTCATCCCGGTTGGCATGCAGATAATCCAGTTCAGGCGGGTGTTTGGGCACGGT
The DNA here is from genome assembly GCF_000517905.1 of Paenibacillus sp. FSL H7-689. Lineage (NCBI taxonomy): Bacteria > Bacillati > Bacillota > Bacilli > Caryophanales > Paenibacillaceae > Paenibacillus > Paenibacillus sp. FSL H7-689. The sequence goes on along the minus strand of NZ_ASPU01000007.1, from coordinate 183,803 downwards.
GTAGGAGTAGTCCTTCACTTTGCTCCGCCGTTGCTCCCTCCATTGTTTGAATTCCTTCAGCGTTTTGTCCGTACTTACATTATCGATATTGTTATAACGGATTTTCGGCATGAAAGGGCCCTCCTCCCTTCCTCATTTCTTAACAACAGATTACCCCAAACGGGAATGGACGTACCAACCAATCAATCCTTTGGGTTCTTATATACGGCCAGATATACAAACAGAAAGACAATAGCAGCCGCAATGATCAGTGGAGGGGCATACATAATGGTGAATGTCTCAAAAAAGCTCAATCCGGTTATACCGGGTATCCCCGTGACTCCCTCAGTAGTGACCATGAACAGACTCATCCTTTCTTTTTACCAGAATTACCGCGCACATAATTGGCATCAAACAGGAACAGCTTCATAATCAGCACAAGCGAAGGAATGAGCACGAGTAACCCCAGACTAAACGCTGTAATGAGCGCAATCCCCATCGTGCGATTCGTAAAGCCGTCGTAAATATTGATGTAAGGATACAATATGTACGGAAGGTGAGATCGCCCGTAACCATACCAGGCAAAGGCAAACTGAAGCATGACAGCAACAAAACACCAACCCAGATATTTACTTCTCCACACCAGCGACACAGCAATGACAAAACAAATAAACGAAGCGATGAACATCCACGAAATATTTACCATCTGCTCAAAGTGTTCGGGATTCTGTTTGTTAATCTGCAGAAAAGCCAGAAAGCTTGCAAAAATGGTAGGCAAACTCCAGAGCAGCGCGTACTCTCGAAGCACCTCATATGCCGGCTCATCCCCCGCCCGTTTTGCATAATAGGAAAGAAACATCGCCGAGATGTACAGCACACTAACCAGTGCAAGCAAAACAACCGACCAGGTATAGGGATTCGTCAAAAATTCACGCCAGCGAAAAAACACCTGATCGCCCACCTCTTCAATGATCCCGCCTTCGGATATCGCCAAAATGGTGGAAAATACCGCCGGAATCAGCAATCCCGTCGCCCCGTACAATGCCATATAGATCCGGCTGTTCTGCCCATGATTGCCATAGGTATTGTAGGCGTAATACACGCCCCGGATCGCAAGCAGTACAATGGCCAAGGAACCTGGAACCAGCAAAGCCGTCCCGTAATAAAAGGCGCTGTCCGGATAAAACCCGACCAGTCCGACCACAAAAAAGATCAAAAATACATTCGTCACTTCCCACACAGGAGACAGGTAGCGCTGAATGATGTTATGAATTTTGTTCTCATGCCCGGTCAAAATGCTATAAAAGCTGAAGAACCCGGCGCCAAAATCAATCGACGCAACGATCAAGTAACCGAACAAAAACGTCCACAATATTGCGATGCCTGCAATTTCGAAACTCAATGCACGATCCCTCCTTCAAGCCCCAGAGACTCTAGTTCCTTCTCTGCTTCCTTGTTACGGAACAGCTTGCTGAGTACCCGAATGCACGAGAAACACAGGATCAGATACAGCAATATGAACAACACTAACATCCATCCTACCGAAGTTGACGTCGTGGCCGCTTCCGCCACCTTCATATATCCGCGTAAGATCCAAGGCTGCCTGCCAACTTCAGCGAACATCCACCCCAACTCGATCGCAATCATGGCCAGAGGCCCCAGCAAGACGATGCCAAGCAACAGCCATTTGGGGTATGGCTTACGCCCTGGCAACCAGCGCCGCAATACATATAACACAGGAATCATCAGGATGATTACTCCCGTTGTGACCTTCAGGTCGAACATATAATGAATGGACAGTGGTGGCCTCAGATCCGCCGGAAATTCTTCGAGACCTTTCACTTCCGTATCGGGACGATTCCCCGCCAAAATGCTAAGTGCATAAGGAATCTCAATCGCGTATTTCACTTCATTGTTCTCATCCAAAATCCCCCCATAAACGAGCGGTGCCTCTTTCATCGTCTTGAAATGCCATTCTGCGGCAGCCAGCTTCTCCGGCTGATATTTCGCAAGAAATTTACCGGAGGAATCGCCGATCATGACGGTACTGATGGCAAATACGAGCGCAGATACCGTCGTGAGTTTCAGTGCTTTTTTGTAATACACATGATCCCGTCCCCGAAGCAAACTGAAGGCGGCTATCCCCGCCAGGATACCTGCACTCAAGGTGTAGGATGAAGCGAGTACATGGGACACTTTGGTTGGCGTTGCCGGATTCAACATGGCAGCAATCGGATGAATGTCCTTCATGATGCCATTAATCAGGGTAAATCCCTGAGGCTGGTTCATGAAGGAGTTCACCGTTGTAATAAAAATCGCAGATGCAGATGAGCCGAGAGCTACCGGAATCAACAGCAGCATATGCGTATATTTCTTTTTGAAACGATCCCACGTATAGAGGTAAATTCCAAGAAAGATCGCCTCTATAAAAAAGGCAAACGTCTCCATGAACAGCGGCAGGGCGATTGCCTGCCCCGCTACCCGCATAAACATCGGCCACAGCAGACTGAGCTGTAATCCGATCGAGGTGCCTGTAACAACGCCCACGGCAACGGTGATGACAAAACCTCGTGCCCACCGGCGTGCCAGCAAGGTGTAATGCATATCATTGGTTCGGAGTCCTCGCCACTCGGCCAAGGCAATCATAAGTGGAACACCTACACCGATAGAGGCAAAAATAATGTGTACAAACAGGGTAAGGCCGGTTAGTATCCGGCTGAGCAAAACAGGGTCCAGGGATGACATGGTTACACTCCTCTTTCACATAATCGTTATGTACGACAGCAGTTCCTCTGCTTGAACATGTATCTCAATAACTCATGATTCGGATGATGCTCTTCACAACGGCATACAGCACAACCACAGCTGCAACCAGACAGACGATAATGAGTGTTTTCTCTTGTTTACGGAACATATACCTGCCGTCCTCCTTTTGCATGGGATGCAAATTATGGCTCTATAGACAGTTTGCAAAAGAAGTTGTTTTTTTATCCGGGGAAATTGAAAAACAAAAAAAGCCTTTCCCCTTATCACGCTCACGCGCTGAAGGGCAAAGGCTCTATCCGTAGGTCTCGTACATAAACATTATTCATAAAAAAAGTGGAATACATTTCTTCATTCTTCATTAAATTCAGACCAATACGTCCTGCTTGGGCAGTCGAACCTTGAAGGTACTTCCTTTGTGCGGTGCAGATATAAAAGTCAGCGTACCCTTGTGATCCTCTACAATTTTACGGGAAATGTACAAGCCAATTCCTGTTCCACCAATCTGCCGATGATCCGAATTATCGACCCGATAGAATTTATTAAACAGCATGTCCTTCTCTTGCTCCGCAATACCTATTCCGTAATCACGCACATCAAGACATAACCATTCCTCTTCTTCCCATAACGTAATATCAATACGATCGGCTCCCGGAGAATACTTGACTGCATTGCCCACCAGATTATGTAGAACCTGAACCATCCTGTTCTGGTCAGCATAAGCAAAAAAGTCTCCATTAAACGTATGCACGTAGATACGTTGGGCAGACTTCATATTCCACTGTTCGGCAACCCCTTCTACCAACTCAACCAGCGGTACATACGTCATGTGGTAAGTCATACCTTCGTTGTCGAGACGTTGAATATCCAGTACATCATCGAGCAAACTGCTCAGCCGCTTGCCCTCCGAAGAGATGGTCTGCATGAATTCCCGCTGTTGAGCTGCCGGAAGGTCATACATCATCATAAGTTCCACATATCCCATAATGGTGGCTACAGGCGTTCGAAGCTCATGAGATACCACACTGATCAGCTCATTTTTCATCCGATCCAGCCGTTCTTCTCCTGTTCGGTCACGGAACACCAGCAGAAACCCATGGTTTTTACCGGGGACATCCATCTGCTTCATGTACAAGGAAAATACACTTTTATCCACATTATTGAATATAAATTCGGTCTCGATAAACGCCGTTTCTCCATTCAGGAATGCTCTCGTCTGTTCCATCAGATTGAAGTTGTCCGTTAATACCATCGTATCAATCGCCTGCGCCAAATCCTCAATGGATCTGCCCATAAAATCACCCAAACCAAACATCTCTTCTATCCTTCGATTGACGATGGTTATGGTACCTGATCGATCAGACATCACGAGCCCTTCTCGTACGGATTCAATAAATTGCTCACTGATATCTCGCTGTTCCTGGATGGCAATCTTCTCATTGAACAACTCCGAGTTCAGCTTCTCCAGCGCAAGGGCATGACGTACACGATCTTCTTCTGCTCTGGTCCGCTCCGTAATATCCTTAATAAACAGGTTATATAATGTCTCATTTTTGCCCAACTGGATCTCAACAATTTTGTACTCAATCGGAAATACGGAACCATCCCGTCGGATACCTGAAATTTCTTCAACGATGGTGTATCTTTTACCTTCAACATATTCAAATCGCTCAAGCAAATTCTTGATCTCCTTGCAGCTGGCCCCTTGAAAAAGAGATGGCGCTTCCTTGTGCAGGATCACTTCTTCCCGACGCAATCCAAACATTCTTTCAGCCTCCGGATTAAACTCAACGATCAGCCCATTGGAGTCCACAGCGATAATCGCATCAATAGAGGATTCAATAATGGCACGTTTGACCTCTTCACTATTCTTGAGTTCCTTGGTACGCTCGATAACCCTGTCCTCCAGCGTTAACTTGTCGTGACGAATCTGTTCGAATTGTTCCAGCAGCACATCGGCCATTTTGCGTAAATTGCCAATCAGGATCTGTACTTCGGTTACATGGCTGGTTGGCCACTCCATCTTCCCATTTCGAAACAGCAGTCTCGGAAGAGAGCCTGTCATTCGGGTCAGTCTTAACAGCGGGCTAACAACCTTACTGCTGAGAGGAGCCGCTACGATCATGGAAGCCACGATGATGATGAACAGGGATTGCAGCGTGGTCAGATAAATGGATTCGATTCGGGGGTAATACTCGGACGAGTCAGTCACAATGAATACCCGATAAGGTGTTAACCTTGTCATTTCTGCTTCATAGATAAAAGAGGCTTGTTTCCAATGATTCAATACATCGCTGTAATGGATATTTGCGGAACTTAACAGAATGAGGTTATCCCTCGACTTCAGAAGACGGAATCTGTCCATGTCCAGATACTCGCCCACCTGTAGTGTATTCAAACCAGAAGCGACGACTGTATCATTGCGATTCAGCAGAATCACATTCACACCCAGTAGATGATGATAACGCGCCATATTCTGATCCATATTCTCAGAGGTAACGTACTCTTCATCAAGATCCTGAACAACCGCAGTTGCTGCATATTTCATATCACGTAATATGGCATCATTCATTTGACCCAATTGTCTGCGGCTATCTGCGGATAACAGTACGAGAGAAACAAATACCACAAAGGCGACTACGTATTTAAACGCAATTCTTGTTAATGGAATGGTTCCCATGCGTTTTGACTTGTGTTCACCCGTGGTGATCCAAAAATCAACTACAATTCCCGCAATCAGCGCATTCACCATACCAATCACAGCAATATACATATACTCATACTTCAAATCGTCTATATTTAAACCCAACATAAAATGCCCGGCATAGATAACAGGAAGTAACATGACTACCCAAAAGACAGCATTAGCCTTGATTAAGCTGCCATTCTTCCAGCGGATCTGCCAAACGAGCATCCAGATTAATTCCATGAAGTGGGCAAGCATGACAGTTAAATTGTGCGGCACAAAGCCGACAAAGACGGTATTCAGGAGATGGATAACTGTAAGGGTGACAAATCCATAGATGGCCCCATGCAAACGAAGAGCAATGAGTGCTGCGGCGCTACCAATCATAAACTGTACACCATAGAATAAAGTAAACGGAAAAATAGTGCTTAGTGTGCCCAGAATGATCAGAATGCTGGTCCCAATCCAGGGTATTCTCAGTTTCAACACGACCCAATCCAGCATTTGTCTTGCCTTTATACGATCCATAGGCAATTGCCCTCATGGATCATTTTTTCTTCTGTTTTCAACAACAACGTTGGTTCCCCCTATAAACTTAAGCGGATACAATATTACTTTTTTCCCCTTAACTCGTTCTGATCCATTATACTGTAATTAATACTTGGTGTAGCTTTGGGAAATTCTGATTGATCGGCAACCAAACTGCATTCATGCTAGAATATTGAAGTTCATTCAAAAAGCGTATTCTTTCTCTACATATACATCCTATATTTTGGGATAGAAACATTAAAAAATTTGCGGCATTTATTCGCAATTCACCTTGTTTTTTTAGCATTTTCTTAACATATTATTTTCACCAGGAGTGTGACCCTATGACTATCAAAGTACTTCTTATAGAAGATGAGAAAAATCTAGCCGACATGATTGCTTTCTTTCTTGAGGAGGAAGGATACATCACTGAACGGGTTCATCATGCCCGCGAGGCACTTCAACTGTTTCCACAATTCCAGCCGGATATTGTTGTAACGGATCTCATGCTTCCTGAAATGGATGGAAATGATCTCGTAGAAGCCTTTCGCCAGCACTCCACTGTGCCCATTCTGATGATCTCGGCAAGCACCATGCTGAATGATCGACTTCGTGCATTGCATAATGGTGCGGATGACTTTCTGTGCAAACCATTTAGTTTGAAAGAGTTGGATGCCCGGATTAAAGCACTGCTGCGAAGATCAATCATTTCCTATCAGGATAAACCGGTAAAAGAAGACAAGCAGGCAGAGGTTACTGGACATGTGAATGTGAATGAGTACAGAAGAACCCTGTTTGTGGATGGCGTTGAAATCGAGGTCACTCATATTGAGTTTGAGATTATGAAGGAATTGTACCGCAATCCGGGTAAAGTGTTCACCCGCAATGAACTGATGGATCGGATCAAAGGCTCCGAACGCGCCTATCTGGATCGTACCATTGATGTTCATATCTCAAGTCTACGTAAAAAAATTGAGCCTGACCCCAAGAACCCACGTTATATTAAAACGGTTTGGGGAACAGGCTATAAATATGTGATCTAATACGATCGTAACGATTAAAAAGTTAAACATCTTTGGCCATATCTCTCTTTTATCTCATGGATAAGATGGGTGGTATGGCTATTTTTGAGTTATGGATAGACGAAGAATGAAACCAATTTTCCATATCCTTGATTAGTTGATTCGGGTCTTGCTCGTTCCAGAGAATCATCTTCATCTCACCCGTACCTGTAATTTCTTGCAGGTGACGCTTCCGAATAAGGGATTGGAAATCCGTAATGACTAGTAACGGAAGTTGTGGCATAAAAGCCCGAATGGCATTTGCTGCTGACACCGCTTCTTCGGCAACCTGATAATCAACAATACAATAACGGGCATTTTCCCAACTTCCCCGATGTGTTTCTATCGCAGAACCAGATGTTGAGTCCTCAATCCAGTTCGTGAACAATTGAATAATATTCTCATATGCAATACGACGTTTTCCATCCGAGAGCACGGTAATGGGTTCCATAGGTATACCTCCAGTTGATTCTTATCTTTATTGTGCCAATTTTCGTTTAAAAATGTTTGTGCGTGAACATGAAAGAAGTGTTAACAAATTTCGCACTTCTTCACATTAAGTGTTAGACACGTCCACTTCACTTCTGGATGATTTCGCAGATTCCACACATTGATGTAAAATAGAGAAATACCCGTGTGATTTAATTTACGGGAAGTTAAAGATGAATCTGGTACTATAGGAGGTTACATTGATGAATATTGTTTCCATTGAACCAACACCGAGTCCAAATACGATGATGTTACATCTCGATGAACGTCTGGAGGACGGAATTCGCAAAACATATACACTGGACAACGAACGATCTGCTCCGGCGTTCATTCGCCAGATGCTTCATATTCCCGGTGTAAAGAGTGTGTTCCACACAACAGACTTTGTCGCACTTGATCGTAAAGGGAATGCCGACTGGTCCGTTATCTTGGGCGAAGTCCAAAATCGCCTTGGACAGCACGGCATCGATCTGGACTGGATTGAATCCGAAGATGGTTCAGGCGAGCACTTCGGAGAAGCACAGGTATTTGTACAATTCTTCCGAGGTGTACCGATGCAAATTAGGGTCAAGGCCGGGGTCAAGGAAGAACGAATCTCGTTGTCAGACCGTTTTGTCAAAGCCGTGACAGAAGTCGCCAGTGCAACAATGATCAAAGAACGTAAACTGAGTGATTACGGTGTTCGATATGGTGAGTTACCGGACATCGCACGTGAAGTCGAGCAGGAACTGGAAGCCGCTTACCCGCCGGAACGATTGGAGCAGGTCATCCAACAGGCCATTGAACATGGTACCAAATCCGAAGAGTTCGTCGAGCGCCGCCGTGAATTGGATGGAGCCGAACTTGAAGAGGCTCTGCGAAACGAAGACTGGAATGTTCGCTATGCGGCATTTGACAGCATGGAGCCTACGGCAGAAAGACTGCCTCTCGTAGCCCATGCCTTGCATGACAACAAAATGCAGATACGTCGCTTGGCTGTCGTATACCTGGGTGACATTCGTACATCGGAAGCGATGGAACTGCTGTATGAAGCACTTCAGGACAGTTCTCCTGCGGTACGCCGGACTGCCGGGGATACCTTGTCGGATATCGGTGATCCTGCCGCCACTCCAGCCATGACAGCTACGTTATCCGATAAAAGTAAACTTGTACGCTGGCGTGCAGCACGTTTTCTCTATGAGGTCGGAACTGAAGAAGCAGAGCAAGCGTTGCGCGTTGCAGCTGAAGATCCTGAATTTGAAGTCAGCCTGCAGGCCAAGATGGCTCTGGAGCGGATCGAATCAGGCGAACAGGCTGCTGGAACGGTATGGCAGCAGATGGCTGGCCGTAATAAAAAAGAGGAATAGTCGTCTCTCAGACCTCACATCCAACAATTGTTATTGCACTGGAAAACCATGCGCGTTATACTGATTGTCTGTTTACTAAACAGGACACACGGTGTTAAGTTGTGTTGTTCATAATTTCATAGACAATAGATACACCTCATCCATTGATGGTGAGGTAGAGGTCGCGGGTGCGATCAGTACGCTGATGGAGGCGCTAAGGAGCCGCTTATGAGATCAGCCGAAAGGTGTACCCGCCGAAGCTCGCTGGACGTTCCTTATACGGTCCGGTGAGCTGGGGCTGCTGTCGAAAGGCGCAGAACTGTCACGGAAGTACATTTCCTTTATATAAAGGTATGAATTCTTCTGTGTTGAGCTATCTTAATCATCTGGGACATGGTGCGGACATTGAAATATTAAAGACCGCAGGCTGATGCCTGTGGTCTTTTTGTTTTTATGAATTCAAGTATCGCAAACATCAGTATATCGAATGAAGGAGTGTTTCCATGCAAGACCGCAGTAACCCAACAACAACTGGACCTTCCCTGAAAAAAGGATTACGCGCACGCCATATGACGATGATCGCCCTCGGTGGCTCAATTGGTACCGGGCTGTTTCTCGCAAGTGGTACCGCCATCTCAACCGCAGGCCCTGGTGGAGCATTAATTGCCTATGTGGCCGTTGGCATCATGGTTTATTTCCTAATGACCAGCCTTGGTGAGCTTGCTACCTTTATGCCGGACTCCGGTTCATTTAATACGTATGCCGCACGTTTTGTCGATCCTGCTCTCGGGTTCGCCATGGGCTGGAACTTTTGGTACAACTGGGCGGTAACCATTGCAGCAGAGCTTGCTGCCGCTACTGTACTCATTAAATACTGGTTCCCCGACAGTTCATCCATGTTATGGAGCTTATTGTTCCTCGTGCTGATCTTTTCCTTGAACGTGTTGTCTGTTAAAGGCTATGGAGAGTCCGAGTACTGGTTCGCCATTATCAAAGTCGCTACTGTGATCATCTTCCTGGCCGTTGGTGTGCTCATGATCTTTGGTATTATGGGCGGAGAAGCCGTTGGTTTCAGCAACTTCACCATCGGTGATGCTCCCATCCATGGCGGATTCTTCGCTGTGCTTGGTGTGTTCATGGCTGCTGGATTCTCATTTCAAGGTACCGAGCTTATCGGGGTAGCCGCCGGTGAAAGTGAAAACCCGCGCGAGAATGTCCCTCGTGCAATTCGTCAGGTATTCTGGCGCATTCTGATTTTTTACATTTTGGCGATTACCGTGATCAGTCTGATCATCCCGTATACGCATCCGAATCTGCTCAAAGGTGACCTGGAAAATATCGGTGTCAGCCCGTTCACACTGGTGTTTGAGAAAGCTGGCCTCGCCATTGCGGCTTCCGTCATGAATGCCGTTATTCTGACTTCTGTACTCTCTGCCGGTAACTCAGGCATGTATGCTTCAAGCCGGGTTCTCTATGCCCTTGCCCGTGACGGTAAAGCCCCTCGTTTCTTGGGCAAGTTGAACAAAAAGGGTATTCCAATGAATGCACTTTTGCTTACAACAGCCGTTGGTATGTTGGCATTCCTTGCCTCGCTTTTCGGTGATGGGATTGTGTACACGTGGTTGCTGAATGCATCCGGTATGTGTGGTTTTATCACTTGGCTGGGTATCGCTATCAGTCATTATCGCTTCCGTCGTGCATACGTTGCACAAGGCAGGGATCTGAGCGATCTGCCTTACCGTGCACGCTGGTTCCCGTTTGGGCCGATCTTTGCTTTTGTCCTGTGTATCATCGTGATCATCGGACAGAACTATCAGGCATTCACGGGTGATCAGATCGACTGGAGTGGAGCCATCGTTGCCTACTTGAGCGTACCCCTGTTCCTGGTGTTGTGGCTCGGTTACAAATGGATCAAAAAGACCAAAGTGGTGCCGCTGCAGGAATGTGATTTCACACCTACCGATTCACCAACTGGTAAATAGTGGCTATTTAATAAAACCTCCCCGTGGCGTTGCAGTTTTCCTACTGTAGCGAAACGGGGAGGTTTTGTTTTGGATCGGCCTCCCCCTTCGAACATTTCTGTACATCCTTTCGTCCCTGTCCATATTTTGTATAGGTCGGTAAGTAAAATAGAGAAAGGTATACTATTTTTCTTGGACAACGGGAGTTGGTGTATAATGAAAAAATTCTCTATTCTGCTCGTTCTATTGGGCATCCTGATCATCAGCTTTCCTTTCCTGCGGGAAACGTATTATGACTGGCAGCAAACCCGTGTCATGAACGATCTGGAGCAATTGCAAAACGGCTTGTCTAAGCTTAATCACTCCTTCGAACAAGGCATACAGGATGCAGTTTCTGCCGAGCCGACTACTGACAATACAGGTACAGTGCAAGAGGTCTCATCGGATACGTTGGGGGTGTTATCGATTGACAAGATTGATGTCCGCTTACCGATTCTGGAGGGTGCAACGGAAGCCAACATGAAGGTAGCTGCAACCCATCTTGTTGAAACCACCAGTATCGGGAACAAAGGTAATGCTGCGATAGCCGCTCATCGCGCCCACAAAAAAGGACGACTGTTCAATCGTCTGGGAGAACTCCAGATTGGTGATTCAATGGAAGTCACCCTGGCAGATCGAACGATTATCCAATATAAGGTAGATCAGATATCCGTTGTGGAGCCAACTGACTTATCTGTGCTGGAGGATCCTGGGCTTGGACAGGTCCTTACCTTGATTACCTGTGATCCACTCGTCAATCCAACACATCGCCTAATTGTAAGAGCTATTGCAGTGAAACCAAATGTTACGGGGACCTGATCCTCCCTAAATATCACCAAAAAATACCCTCTAGCATATTCACACGTCGACGCTAAGTCTTCGTAGTGATTGCTAGAGGGTATTTCTATCTCACACGATGAATTTTAGATACTGCGTGTTTCGATCTAGCGATGAAGCTGTTGTCTGCGGCGGAAGTACATGAATCCCGCGCTACCTAGCGCCATCAGCATCATGCCCACAGCAGTGTAAGCCATTGTGCTCTCTTCACCTGTTTGTGGCAGCATTCCCTGAGATCCAGAATTTCCGTTTGGCTGTGATGCGGAATTTCCATTGCCCTGTGATCCATCTGTATCCGTTCCAGCAGGAGGTGCAAGTGCACCATCCCCATCAGGTGCATCTGTATCCCCAACTGGAGGTGCAGTATCGTCACCGTTGGAATCGCCTGGTGTCGGTGTCACTACCCCGGAATCTTCATCTGTCGGACTTTCGCTTCCTCCCCCAGACTCTGTAGGTTCAGTTACAACCGTGCCTGGAACCGACGGATTTGGTTTTCCTGGTTCCGGAGTTACTGGTTTCTCTGGATCTGGTGTTACACCCGTAGTAGGTGTTCCCGGATTATAAGGTCCACTAGACCCACCACCCGATACCGGGATAGCCTGATTCGTTTTTTCCACAACTACAGCTTCGGTTTGTATGTTCGTAATTTCGAATGGTACTGGTGTTGTTTCCAACATGTACCCGTTAGGCGCTTTTATTTCAACCAACTGATATTTATTGATATCCAAGCCTTCAAGTACAATTTCACCTTGTTGATTGGTTGTCAGTGAAGCTTCATCTAGACCTGTTACCTTGTGGAATTCCCAATTCCCATTTGCATCCATCAATGCAGTTTGAGCTCGTAATTCAAATACAGCTCCTTGAAGGTGCTGAGTTCGGCCCGCATTGGTTTTAATCAATTTAACAGAACGATCATTTTTTTTATTTTCAATGGTTATTTGAGTTTCTGGTTTGATAATAGATACAAGGGTCTCCGGCTGTTCAATAACAAAGCCTTCTGCCTTGGTCTCTACCAATGTATATGAACCATAATCCAAACCATCGAATTCAATGACCCCATTTAGGTCGGTTACTTTTGTATCGATGACAATGTTGGAACGATCACGCAATTCGAATTCGATTCCGCTTAATACAGACTTATCCTTGGCATTTACTTTGGTAACGACAAGTTTACCACCTGCACCCATTGCATTAGACTTCGTCAAGGTAATACTCTCCGTCTGATTCTCTACAATGGTAAACGGAATTGGTGTAGCATCCAATTGATAAAACTCAGGTGCCACGACTTCTACCAGCTCATAATCCCCTGGCAACAGTCCACCTTTGGCGATCTTCCCATCTTCCCCTGTCGTTAACTCATCGATTTTCTCTCGCGTTGCGCCGTCCTTGGAGTACAATTCGAAAGTTGCACCCTTAAGTGTCTTGGAGGAGTCCACCGCATCTACCTTGGTTAATTCAAACCCTTGGCGAATCTTTTTATTTTCAATTTCAAAAGCAATATCCGCATCCTTAAATTCAATCGTTTGACCTGAGGCAGAGCCATATTCAGGATCAACCAAATATCCTGCCGGTGCAGATAATTCTTTTAACTTATAAGGTACACCGTTGGTTAGATTGTTTAATCGATAGTTTCTGGAGCTTTCAACCACACCATTCTCGTCCGTTGGTTTCAATGTTTCCAGAAGCGTAGTTCCAGACGCATTATAGATTGCAAATATTGCACCCTCCAGCGGAACTCCTGTATCACTGACTTTGTGAATTCTGATTTTGCCCAGACCTGTAGAGGCTCCTCCACCAGCTCCAGCCAAGGAAACTTTGATTCCCGACTGATTACCTTCTCCGATTACCGAGGAAGATTGGCCTGCAAATTCAACCTTATTCTCAATTCGGGCGCCATGATCGGCATTAATATAAGACTGATATTCCAAAATGAATGCAGTTTGGATATCTTTCTTGAAGGTGAAGGTAAATGTATTGCCCTCCACGTCCAATTCATAATCAGCCGGATCAACAAGTCCAGCTTTGGTGGATACATTGCCTGAATTGTTGGCAGGTAAATTGGTTGCATATAATTTCAATGAATCAGCCAATAAAATCTGGTTCTCTGACAAGGTATCTGTTAATTGGTTACCCGCAGGAATGAAAGATTGACTTGGATTGATATTTACCGTCCATGATGCTTTATCCGTTGTACCTTCTTGCTTCCCTGTTTTGCGCACGTATACACCACCGTTGGCAGGTGTAACACTGGCTGATCTATTAAATCGTATTGCACCACCCTCACCATCCGTCAGAACAGCCTGGTTGGCATATGCGCCTGCTACAGAATATGGTCCATCCAGACTTGTTTGGTACTGAATGCGATAAGCCATTTTGCCCATGTTACCCAGATCCAACGCAAAACCTTTACCGTCCGGGTTCAACTGGAATTGACCAGGTGTGAGCAGAACCTCGCTACCCACAGCAGTAACATTATTGGCTCCCTGCAACTCTAACTCATGAACTTTCAATGAGCCGTCTACGAAAGATTGGTCTCCAGTGTAAGCATCCTTAAGGATTGCATCCTGAATATCAAACAAATTGTAGTTTACATCGATTGTCCAGGTGATCTTTTTATCTTTGGCGCTATATTCACCCTTTTTGTTACCATTTTGAATTGTGTAGTCTTGCGGTTTGACCGCAGCAGTTTTGGTAATCGCAGTCTGTTTTACATCAGACTCTTCCCAATCGATCTTGGCTGAGTTGCGATATTCATCATTCGTTGGCATACCCGCTGTGGGATCAAAGCTTGTTTTATAAGTAATAACATGCTCCGTACTGAGCGTTACGCCGTCCTTCAAGCGAAGTGAGAATCCTTTTTCATACGTTGGATCAGCCGGGTCTGGAGTCAGTTCAAAGTCGTCTTTGTTAACACCACTCACTTGAAGACTACCCGGAATCAGTTTCATATGTCTGCCTTCGTAATTGTCGGTGATGACGATATCCGTCATGTCCTGCAAATCACGGTTCACAACAATCTGCCATTCGATTTCTTTTGTGTTGAAGTTTTCACTTTTTACACTCTTTGCAAAAATGACTTCCTGGATGTCTCTTCGGCCTGTTTTGGAAGTACCATCATACATGTCCACTGTGTTCGTAATGGTGTCGTTTGTATACACACGATGAATAGATTGAGTATCATATTCGATCTCATAGGCCTTTGTAATATCGTTCTTAAAATGTAATCTGAAGCCATTATCGAACCCTGTACCCATCGCTTCGAGTGTGTATTCATTCGGATTGATCAGTGTTCTGTTGGAAGCCGCTCCACTTGCATTAATGTCCACTTGATACACTTTGACGGAATTGTTGATCAGTTGCTGTTTTGCCGTATCAAAGCGGTCTTCAATCCATGCATTCGTTTGCATAATTTCTTGCTGATTGTAGTTATATTGCACTTTCCATGTGATCGTCTGGGTTACCGGATCATACGCACTCTCTTGCCCTGATTTGTTCAAAGGCTCATTAAAACTCACACGAACTCGGCCAATATCTGTTTCGTTGTGCTCACTCTGATCCGTTGTAAGCGCAACCTGGTTTTGATACTCCACGTTGGTGAACGGAGCAGTGGTTGGTGCTTTAACACTTGTCGTATAGGTTACACGATAGGCCTTATCTGTATCTCCCAATTGAATTGGAAACTGTGGTTCCGTTTGAACTACTGGGCCTTCTTTTACAGATCCATTCAATTGCACTTCCAATTCGCGAATTTCGATGTTGCCCTTGAGCTCCAGCTCTGCTGGGAACGTGTCTGCAAGAACAGCATTTTTCATAGCCTTCTCGCCTTGGTTAAAATCTACAGTCCATTTAATTTCATCCGAGTTGAAGTTACTTTTGTTTGCGCTTCCCGATTTCTTCAACTTATCTACGGCTGTGTTGGCAAAATGTACATCAATGATGCCCTGCCCCACGGAACTAAAGTCTATCTGTTGTTTCAAGCCATCTTCCATCTTGCTCTCATCGAACTTAATCCACACGTAGAAGTTGCCTTCCAGCTTCGCATGCTCGATCAGTTCATTAAAGGTAAAGATGATTGTGCCATCTGGATTCACCACATACTCCCCAACACCGCCATCCAGATTACCCTTAAGCTGCGATCCGATGATGAATTTATCGGGCAAGTTAAAGGTGAACGTAGAGCCATCACTGTAGTTGTGGTTGTCATCTGCAAGTCCCCATGTAAAGACTACAGCCACCTCATCCTGGATTCGTGGTCGAATATCCTCGATTTTATCTCCTTTGACTTCAATCGTGCCATTCCCGTTGTCTTCTGGTGCCTGATTGTACATCTGCACACTGGTAATCAATTGATCTGTAATTACCGGGCCTGCAGCTGCGATTGCTAAACTGCTCTGGTTGAGGTTTCCCTCCCCCTCTTCTTCCGGAGTGGCCGCAACGTCAACGTTGTTGACCTCTTCCGAACCTGCCAAACCTTCTTCTGATGCTGTATCGCTGATTGCACTGGCTGGCAAATTAGTTAATTCATCCTGAGCATGCATTGTTGGTGTAAATATCCAACCCTGCATCATTTGCGTGACCAGTAACAGAGCAATGATCACTATGCTCACTTTTTTCCTCATTGTTTGCATATCCTCCTCGTACGTAGTGTTGGCATACGCCGAAGATTAGAATAGCAAAGCGACATATACAAAAAATAGACAACACTAAAATCCTCGTTTTTGAACACAAAATTGAACACAAAAAAGGATACTCCTCAAGCGGAGCATCCTGTTCAAACGGTTGTTATAGTGTCCAGTTAATTTTGACGCGCAGATCCGTAGTACCTTCCATTTTGGATACATAATAAGATATCGATTTCATGCCAAGTTGGTACAAATCCTGCAAATCTTCAATCAGTCCAGCTTCCGTACCCTTGTACCTGAATGTCAGCGAGGTTCCGCCTTCCTTCAGCTTACTCTGAACTTTGGTCTTCAGCGCAGCATGGCCTTTAACAGCATCCTGTTCATCATACAGGGAATAGTCCAGAGCATGGTACAGCTTCTGATAAGCGGCTTTTTTGCTATCTCCGGCCTTCACCAGCTTTAATAAAGCTTCTCGATATGGGGCTGGCGCAGCGGGGTACTTGCTTTTGCCTGTCCAGATATGGTCACGTGCCATCTCATCATCACTCAGCAAATAGTAGCTGTGGCTAACCTTACCTTTGCGATCAGGGGTAGGATCATCCCAGGTGGTGTCCATGTGATACCACTTGCCGTCCAGGTTCACGATATTCCAGGCATGAAGCTGCCCGCCGGCTGTACCTTCCACAATCCGGTTATCGATACCTACTCGCTCCAGCATCCGATAAGCCAGCAATGAGTATCCTTGACATACGGTACTGCCTGTAACAAGCCCGTCGTAGGCCGTATATTTCTTCAACGAAGTATCGTAAGAAAGGTTAAGCACAATCCAGTCGTGGATGACCTTGACCTTCTCATGATCCGTCATGCCTGGTTTGATGATTTCTTTCAACACGTTTGTGACTTTACGATTCACATAATCGGTCTGCTCCTTGGTCTCCCGATAGGAGAGAGTCACATGCACCTCGGCCGACACATTGGAGCCTTTATAATTAAATGCATAACTTTTAACGGTATATTGAATATAGGGGTCACTCTTCATTGCCTCATCGATGGAGGTTTGTAATTGTTTTTTGAGGCCTTTCACATTGCCTTTGTATGTAAAAACAAGTTCCTCCGTTCGCTGTGACATTGCGGTAAGCAAGGTCTGGCGCAAATCTGTTGCCGTGGATATATCTGATGTCCCTGATGCAGCATACAGTTGATCCAGATCAACCGTACGTGGTAATGCTACAGCAATCAGACAGCCTGCCAGCAGTATGGTGATAATTCGTTTCCCGTTCTTACCCATGAAAGGAACCCACCCTTCTTTGCAAAGTTCTCACGCCCTATTGTATCACAAAAGGCTCTGTCGTCATTCTTCTAGTTTTGTCAAAGCAAATCAAAAGAGACCTTCTATGGAAGGTCCCTTTGATCTTCAGTTCAGTGAATCACGATTACCCGTTATCTTCATCCTATGTTTCGTCTGGGTATGAGATGAGTGATTCCTCGTCTAATACAGACGATTACCACTCATAAACGTATCTGTTTTACCTTGAAGCTTCGCCAGCCGTTCCAATACTTGTGACGCTTCAGCTACCGTCACTTTGCGTGCAGGCATGAATCGTCCTTCAATCGAAGGAAGCAATCCCAGCTTCAAACTCAGGGAAACCGCTCCCTTACTCGTAATGGCACTGGCATCCGCAATGTTGGGAAGATCCGATGGCAACGTATAGAATCCGGCCAGCTTCTCATAGCGTAAAATACGTACAAGCAGCACTGCCAATTCTTCACGTGTCATCTCTTCTTGCGGATTCAGATTCTGTTCAGGGTCCGCTCCGGCAAGCCAGCGCTGATCGATTAATGCCCGAACTGCCTTATAATACGGGCTGTCAGGCGTCACATCAGCGTATAACTTGTCATCTCCGTCCCCACTGTAGTACAGATCCATATTTGGATTAATCGCTCTTGCCAGATAGTTAAACCAATCTCCTCGGGTGATAACACGATCCGGGAATACGCGTCCCTGCTCATCAGCAAGCAATACGCCATGCTGTGTCATATTGCTTAGAGCCGCTTCGGCCACATGACCCAAGATATCCGTAGGCTCAGCCTTTGTTGCGGAGCTGGTGTCCCCGTATAAAAGCTTCCACTCCCCTGTGTTCGCATCCAGCGCTTCATAGTTGCCATAGATCGAATTCTCATCACGTGTAGGCATATAAGCAAGGTTCACCCCCGCTGGGATGACTTGACCACCGTTCATACCATATCCGCCATAACGGGAATATGCGAGGATCAGCTTGAATTCCTCCAGATAGAGTGCCTTGGCCTCTTCATAACTGATGGCTGGCTTAACATCTGCCGGCAGTTGTTCAGGCGTTGCCGCAATACGTGTATAGAACTCGTTAATCGTCCCGTTGTTTAACACCTGTACTTGTGCCGTATCTTCCTTAACCGGAATTCCGTTCAGATAACGCTGGAACAAAAATGTGCGAGCATCATCCACCTCAATCACGTTAGCCAGTCGGAACTGCTCCGTTGCGTCTGGAACTAGCGCAATCACCGTGTCCATCGCCAGTTTCTCAGCCTGCTTCCGGGTTACCAATTTGCCTGCCTTCTCCTCAGCCGGCTTCTCCTGTTCCATCTCCGGTCCCATTCGTTGCATCATCGTATAACTGTAGATCTGCCCGGTAACTGCATCTACCTGTGCTGAGATATCCCGCATGAACATATAGGACATATTGGCACTTCGATCGCTCCAGCTCAGACTCCACACCTGATTGTTCGGACTTGAGTAATATCCCTTGCCCAACTGGTTATGCTCCAGCTTATAACCCTTGGGTATATCAAAGTTTGTTGCGACCCGATTGGCGGCCTGCTGTACATTTAACCTCGTACCATTGGCCGGGACAAAAGGCGTTACATCACCTTTCAACTTCGTATCCTGCTGCAAGGAATCTTCATCTACAGCTTTACCTGTTAATGTATTAATCCGTTCCAACGTATTGGCTTCAATCGGAATGATACTGATATTTTTTGGTGTATATGCAAGGTAATACTGCTGACCCTGTTTGGAAGATAGACGATCTTTGGCGATATAAGCCAGTTCCACATCGAACTGTTCTTCAAACTGCTGTCTGGCCTTCTCTTCTGAAGCTGCCGGTTTCGATGAGGGATACTTGGCTTCGATAGTACCTCGTGAGTAACCTGTCACCAAACCACTTTCATCCACATTAATGTAGACTGTCTCTGCGTCAGTTAACAATCCATCATGTTTTAACTGGTACCCGTATCGATACTCTGTTCTGCCAAACAATGACTCTTGTTCAATAGAAGAATACAGATCTCCAAGCGGAGCATATTCACTTTCCTTAAGTCCTGGAATCGCTTGGTACAACAATGCCACGGCCTTTTCTTCAGCTTGAGCTTTGGTTAACTTCACATCTGATTCCGAGACATGTTTATCCAGGATATCCGACGGCAAATGTACACTTAACACTTCCCCTGTGCCTGCATGTACAGTTCCACTGAATCCGGACGTATGATTACCTTGTGTAATCTGGAACCCGATCTCCCACGCCTTGTAGTCTGGCGGTGGATAGGAATTAGGTGAATCGAATCGTGCAGATGAGATCGTTGCTTTTTTTAATAATGGAAATAATTTCAGTATATTTTCACTGGCTTGCCTGGATGAGATTTTCGCTCCCTCAGGCACGTCATTGCTCGTTGCGTCTAGTTGTTCATTTTCCCCCGTTGTCGCTGCGGTCAACTGCTCTGCTTGCGCGGCTGATGCACTGCCTGCAAAACCTGGTGTTTGCGAAGCAAGCAGCAGTGTTGCCATCGCTGCGGTTGTTGCTTTGGTTGCGAACATTTTCAATCGTAAATTAAACTTCCAATTCAAACTCAAATCTGGACCTCTCCCTTCAATTTCATACAAAGAAGCATAACAAATAACCTCGCATGAATATTGCCAGTCTATTCTATGATACCATAAGCTTCCTTTTTAAGCGTCGTTTTCCGGGCAATTTTACAAATGTGAATTTCTGCATATTGCTAGTAACAGCAAAAAAACGCCAACCACGTTGGCGTTTTCTCTGTTAGCCTGCACTCTTATGTAGGCTGAATCTACCTTGTCAACTACTCGCTTTAGACGAATCGTTCAACTTCGCCTGACCTTGGACATGGGTTTTCAAAAAGGGAATAACGGTGTCCCAGAAGGTGGGATCTTCCTCAGAACAACTGTGTCCTCCGCTGTTGACCCATAGATGTTCAACAGGCGGATCGGCTTTGGACATAAAATATTCAAGCTCACTCGGGGGAATGAAATTATCTCCCTTGGAGTGCACCATAAGCATCGGCAGTTGCATCCCCCTGCGCCGTTCATTCAGCATCATCACCGGATCACGCTGACGATAAGATTTCAGAGATTCACCCAGTCGCCAGAACCAGATTCTCGGAATTAACTGGGCCAGTGGAAACAAGGGCAGACGTCGGCGTCTCAGCTCTGAACTGACGATTACTTCAAATTGCGATGGCATCGAGTCCGTAATCACTGCTGATACAGGAATTCCCTCCGTCACTGCAAGAATCGTACCCAGTCCACCCAAAGAATGTCCAAGCACTCCGATGGCATCCGCATCAATCTCTGGTCGTGCAGTCGTATACTGCAATGCCGCGAGCAGATCATCCCGGAACAGGTAGGCAGATGCAGCACGAACCGGATCACTGGCCCCATGACTACGCACATCATACATAAATAAGGCATATCCAGCTTCCCAGATCGGACGTGCGTAACGAAGAACACGGGAGCGATTGGAGCCCCAGCCATGTGCAATAATAACGAGCGGCCATGGTTTCGGAATGTCGGCTCTGGCGGGGATGAACCAGCCATGCACCCGACCTCCCCCACTGTCAAAGGTCACATCCTCAAATGGCATTGGGGGTGTGAGTGTGATTGGAATCTTCTTGGGTGTCTGGCTCTTTACCGCTGCCTTCCATAAACCACCTGCCGTTACTGCGGCCACGGCGAGCATGCCGCCTATCATTGTTTTAGCTTTCACAGGGCATCTCTCCTCTCCGAATTCTGGCATACATCCATCATAAAACAATAGAATGAACGGCACGTTAAGCGACATGGGTTTTTATGATAAAGATTGATCCAACAATTAATCTAAAGGCACCTTCATATATATACCCAAATATACATATCCCTCATCTAACGCTGGTGCCTAGGCTTCGGCTGCTTCCACAAATCTCCGTGCACATGCTGCAATCTGCTCATGATCTCCTGCCACAAGAGCTTCTCGTGGTAAAAGTGCACTTCCCAGACCCACTGCAGCAGCGCCTGCTGCGTAATAATCAGCAATATTCTCCAGTGTGGCACCACCTGTTGCCAGCAGTGGAATATGATTCAGTGGAGCTTTGATCTCCCGCAGATACGGTATACCCAGACTCGCCATCGGAAACAACTTCACAACTCGAGCTCCCGCTTCGTGGGCAGCGACAATCTCCGTAGGTGTCATGGCTCCAGGCCAGATCTCGACACCATGTTCTACAGCATATTCAATGACAGACAGATCGACATTGGGAGATACCAGAAATTGTGCTCCTGCAGCGACGGCTTCCTTCGCCATCTGCACATTCAGTACCGTACCCGCTCCAACATAAGCCTTTCCTTCATGCCGCTCACGCCAGTCTGCAATAATAGCATGTGCTCCAGGTGTGTTCAGTGTGACTTCCATTAGTCGGATGCCGCCACCTGTCATACCTTGTCCAGCTGTTACTGCCGCTTCGCGGCTTATACCGCGCACAATCGCAACTAGCCTTGACTCCAATAGTACTTCCGTCAAATTCATATCCAGTTCCCCTTGCTTCATCAATTCGGCAGCCGAAGACAGGCAATCATGGTCACCGCTTTTCCGTTATTCATTATTGTAAGGCATATCCTCTCCTGGATGAAATCATTTGATCCAATATTCACTTCTTGCTTTTAAAAAGACATTGAATTCAACTTGGTTTTGTAGTCAACCTGAAGGAAACAAGGGCAATCGCCAACGCCAACAGCAGGACCATACCACCAATCCACCCCAAATTTTGAACGGAATTGTATTTCACAACTACACCTCCCAATCCGGCACCGAAAGTCATACCTATGTTCATTACTGCCGTATTGTAACTCAGGACTGTTTCAGAAGACTGTGGTCTCAATGTTATCAAATAGAACTGATTCGCGGGCGTTGTTATCCAGGCAGCTGTGCCCCAAATCATGATGGTCAGAAGAATACCTATTGTGGAACCTGCTGTGATTGGCAAAATAAAGAGGGCACCAGCATGAATAATCAAACTGATTGGAATCGTGCGAACAGGTCCCCATCGATCTACCGCATAGCCACCAAGACGGGAACCTATGAATGCAAATACACCCAATACAAGTAACGCCGTACTAATCATTTCTATTGAAAAATCGGCTACAGAACTTAAAAGTGGAGCGATATAAGCAAATACCATGGTGTAACCCAGAATCCAGAAAACAGTCGTTAATAATCCGGTGATAACCTTTTTATCTTTGATAATCAATAATTGTTGCTTCAGGGAGAGAGACGGGTTACCCTCCATTCGAGGAATAAATCTGTACAACAGCATGAAATTAATAAATGCGATAATTGCAATCATGATATAAACGTAGTGCCAATCCATGTAGGCAGCAATGAAGGTACCAATCGGCACTCCTAATACCAATGAAACGGTGAATCCTGTGATGACAGTTGCAATGGCACTACCCTGTTTGCCAGAAGGAGCTAGTCTTGCAGCATAGTTCGTGGCTAGGACAAAATATAGACCACCACTCATGGCCAATACGATGCGTGAGAACATAAGCATGCCAAAGTTCAAACTGAAGAATGCAATGATATTTCCCAAGATAAAAATAAGCATGGAATACAGAAGTACTTTTTTACGTTGTAACTTGGAAGTCAGCATGACCAGAGCCCAGGCACCCAATGCATGAGATAGTGCATATACGGTGACCAATTGTCCCGCTAATGAGATCGAAACCTGTAAATCGCGGGCAATGATATCTAAAACGCCAGATACGACAAATTCGGCTGTTCCCACAACAAAGGCTCCTAAAGCCAATAAATAGATAATAAATGAATTCATTTCAGTCTCCTTTATTCAAAAGAATAGTGTGTGAAATCTTCTGGATATATTCGTTTGTCGAAATTTATAATAGATATAAAAGACAAATTATATCTATTATAAATACAAAAAAAATACTTAATGCATCATTGATATTTTACCGGCAATTGAAGATAATTTTCGATTTTTAAGCACTTCTTCCATCTGTCCTTCGGCAGTGATCATGGTTTCTTGAATTAAGCATCCCTGTTTATGATGACAGCAATCAAACAGAGAGGTTGTACCCTCAATGGCCTGTATGATGTCCAAAAACGTAAGATCCTCCCACTTCTCCTGAAGTGTATACCCGCCATGGGCACCAGATGAAGAATGAATCATCCCCTCTTTCGTCAATTTGGTTAAAATCTTGGACAGATATGTGGGTGAAACATTCTGCCACTTTGAAAGTTGCTGCACACCCACAGGTTTATCTGAATTGGATGCCGCAAGAAAAAGCATCGTGTGCAGGGCGTAATTGGTAGCTTTGGAATACTTCATCATCTCATTCCTCCCTAATAAAAGACTTAATATATCTACAATAACTCCTTTAATACAATTACGTCAATAACCCCCTCTCATAAAAGTGGCACATTGCGTCCACTCTTTTATCAGAGGAGGCTCTTGTTACAAACAACTGTTCCAGCAATATCTATACCTACAGTTCCAATCTATATGCATGCTTTAGGCATTTTCCAATACGTTATCCTTCTCCAAATCTTTAAAGTATCGATCGTTATATAACATGCTTGGATGTGTTGGATGATAGGCGAGTGCGATATCATTATGTTCCCGGGCCTTGGCACGGTTACCCATCCGGTCATAACACACACATAGTTGCAGATGCGGCATCCAGGTCCAAGCTGCTTCATTCAGCACTACCATAGGGTCATCAGGACGTACAGCACGAGTCGCCTGTTCGTACCAGAACAGGGCCTTGCGATAATCTTCACGGTCGGCAAAATAACCACCCAATCGACAGCAAATCTCGGCTCTTGGCAAATCATAGGCAAATGATCGGAACAACGCCGTGACTTCCTGTTCCGGATGTTCAAGTGCAGCTTCACAATCCGCAATTTTCTGGCAAGCAGCGATCTGATCTTCCACCCAGCCCAATCCGGTATCCAGAAACTTCTCATAGTACTTCACCGCATCCTCATGCTGTCCATGGTCCTTCAGCTCATTACCGAAATAGTACAAGTCACGCGGCCCGAATTCCTCTCCGGCCTGTTCCCTTTTGCGATAGATCCGCAGATTACGATCGGTATACACCTTATCTTTCTTGTGGGTAACCGCTATATCACTATGCAGCAGATTGCCCGCTACAGCCAGATATTCATGGACCGCGCCAATCCAGCGAAATTGCCGATCCCGACGCACCAGACGATTCCGGCGCAGGCTGTAGGCTACCTTGCCATCTGCTGTGAATGACAGATTATAATCCATTGTAACACTATCAACATCCGGGTCCAGCGAACGTTTCAAGGCGATCAGTTTCGCCCGATCTTCCGGTTCGAACACATCGTCTGCATCCAGCCACAGAATATATTCACTCTTTGCCTGATCGAAGGCATAGTTGCGTGCTGCTGCAAAGTCATCCACCCATTCAAAATCAACGATACGATCCGTATATCTGGAAGCAATCTGACGGGTACGATCCGTTGATCCGGTATCCACGATTACAATCTCATCGGCGATACCGTTGACCGAGTCCAGACATCTCGCAAGGGAAGCTTCTTCATTTTTCACAATCATACACAGGGTAATACTGATCGTCTCCTCCCCTCGTCTCGCCCTGCGGTTAAAGGCGGAAACCCCCGGAAGTTCGGACAATCGATAGATGTGGTATGCGGGGAGATGAGTATCAACGAACAAACGAAAACCCAGTGCTTGAGCACGGATGCAGAAATGACGATCTTCGCCCCAGAAGGATACATTGGGAATCTGGTCATATGAAGCTCCTGCTGCCAGAACATTTTTGCGAATAAGAGTACATGCCCCTAGCCCTCCAACTTCATAACAACCCGGGATCCGTAGCTGATTTAGAAAAGCAGTCGTTTGCGTGCCCTCGTCCTCCGTCTCGGTTCCGTCTACTGTTTTGCCACCGCGGCGAAACAAAGCATACTCATCTTGCAGCCATACCTGCGGCATTTCCCTGGCATCCGGCTGCCAGCGGGTCCAAAAAATATTGGATACAACGTCTTTGCCACTCGATACAAGTTGCTCCAGCGTCCGTGGATGCAGCACCAAGTCAGAATCAATCAGGAACACCGCATCGTAGTGATTGTCGCGTGCATATTGCAATATGCGATTTTTCAAACCGGCTACACGCCAAATCTGCTCATCCTGCCAATAGTGTCCTCCCTCATCCTTGCTGTACACCCCTTTGTTGTCAGGACTACCGCTACCATGTTCATCTGCTTGAATAACCGTCCCTTCATGCTGAAGCACAAATTCATGCAATATATTCGATGCGGCTTCTTCCACGTTATCGTCAACAAACAGATAATCCGTCTTCACTGTTGTTCGTTCCAGTGCATGCAGAGAATCCAGAAATTCACGGAGAACCGGAGTTGTCTGGCGAATCGGGCTGGCGATCAGTATTCTTTCTTGCTCAAACGCTTCATGCTCTTCCGATTGGCGGGTTTCCAGCGAATTATCAGAACGTCTGGACGGTCGATGATTACTCTGGCTCTCATGTTGCTCCTCTTTTTGATGTTCTTTCTCATTCTCTTTTTCTTGTGAATTCAGCTCTATTTGAGGTTGGGATTCTTCTTGCGATTTGCGTAACGGTTCTTTCTTCAACGTGCTCACTCCCCCTCTCCTTATTCGAACCATGCCAACAGTCGTGGCTCCTGATCCAATATCGATTCGTACTGTTCCTTCCAACCGTATCTTGCTTCAGGGTCCAGTGCTTGATAGCGTTCATATTTGCGGATACGGTCTTCTTCCCGCGCCCAACCATAGTGCTTCACCCGGGGAGCATGACATCCATAGGACCAATGCTGGATCGTTAACGGAAAACGACCACAATGCTGGGGTGTCTCCTTCCATTCATAGTTCATCCCCGGGTGATAACGAATCAGAAATGGCCGATAATAGGCATGCGCCTGCCAGAACTCATCTTCCCGGTAATGCGTCTCACTCCACATATCAAACAATCTGAAATAGATCGCATCTTCATTGCCACTGAGCAGCAGATCACGTACCACCCCAAAGTCACTGGTTAGGATCTCATCCGCATCCAGATTCAAAATCCACTCCGGATTGGTCGCCACCGTCTCTTCCCATTGTTGTTTTCTCAGACTTACCTCGTCTGCAAAACGTGAAGCAGTGTTCTCCACTAATACGAGTGGAATACCGTCCAGAAGTTCCCTGCACAGCGCGACCGTTCCATCCGCGCTTCCGTCATCAATGATTACTGCGCGATCAATCCAGGGACGATGTCTCTCCAGTGCCTGCCTGAGATAGCGATTCTCTTCATTACGAACGATCATCGACAAGGTAATATGTGGTCTTCCATGTTCCTCATGTCCATCCAAAGCTTCACCCCCATGCGCAAGCTTCTACCTATTAAAATGTCCGACACACAATTCCTGGACGAATCACAATCCTCTATTTCCAATCTATGCAGAGCCGGAATGCGGATATGCAGGCCAAGTAAACCTTTCATGGGGTTAATCTTGATGAACGACAAAAAAAGCACCCGCCTTCGCGGATGCTTTTAAGGTAATCACAATATTAATGTAGTGAAATAAATGAATTAACGGTATTCAGCCAAACGATCATTGAGACTACGCGTCTGTCCATAGACTTCCTGATACAGTGCGAACAGTCCATCATAGACGGCAACCGTTTCCGGGTTCGGCTCATAGGACTTCGCTGGACGAATAAACGCTGTTGCACATTCTTGCAAAGACGGGAACCAGCCACAGCCATAGGCAGCCAGCATCGCTGCACCCATCGCAGGACCCTGTTCGCTCTCCAGCTTCACAATCGTGGCGTTAAAAACATCAGCCTGCATTTGCAACCAAGCTTCGTTCTTGGCACCGCCACCAATGGAGATAACTTCATTGACTGTTTTGCCTGCACCACGCAGAATATCAATGGACTCGCGTAGCGAGAAGGTAATACCCTCCATCACCGCACGTCCAAAGTGCTCCAGCTTGTGCCCTGCATCCATACCGATGAAACTGCCACGGATATTCGCATCCGGATGAGGTGTACGCTCCCCAACGATATATGGTGTGAACAACAATCCGTTGCTGCCCGCCGGAATCTGATCGATGCCCTGCAAGAGCACATCAAACGATTTATCCGCTGCAAACGTATCCTTGAACCAGGACAAGCTATATCCTGCGGCAAGCGTTACACCCATAATATAGAAGGCATCTTTCTCCCCGTGATTAAAAAAGTGCACTTTGCCTTCGAAGTCGAGATCTTTACGCTCTTCGTAGGAAAGCACAACCCCGGACGTTCCGATGCTGCACATCGTCTGTCCTTCACTCAGAATGCCTGCGCCAATGGCACCACACGCATTATCCGCACCACCTGCAAATACTTTTGTCGCAGCCGCCAGACCCGTTTGATCCGCAATCTCAGGCAGCAACGTGCCCACTTCCTCAAACGATTCCACAAGACGTGGACAAAGAGAGATTGGCAGCTCGAAAGCTTCTGCAATCTCGTTGCTCCACTGCTTGCCTGCAACGTCCAGCAGCAAAGTTCCCGCTGCATCGGAATAATCCATAGCGTAATCCCCGGTCAGGCGATAACGTACATAGTCTTTTGGCAACAGGAACAAGGATGCTTGCTGTAACAATTCAGGCTCGTTCTCCTGAACCCACAGAATTTTCGGCAAGGTAAAGCCTTCCAGTGCACGGTTCCGGGCAATGCTTAACAGCTTGCCATCCAGCACTTTTTCGATGCGACGGCACTGAGCCGTAGTACGTGTATCGTTCCACAGGATTGCGTTACGCAGCGGTTTGCCTTCAGCATCTACCAAGACCAGTCCGTGCATCTGACCGGAGAAGCTCAATCCCTCGATTTCCGAAGGCTGCACGCCAGACACTTCCAGCAATTTACGCAAGGAAACAATGGTCTGCTCTACCCAATCTTCGGGATTTTGTTCGCTGTATCCAGCCTTGGGCTGGTACAACGGGTATGCCTCGGATGCTTCAAATGCCACTTTTCCTTCACGATTGACCAACACGGTTTTGACCGCGCTGGTTCCAAGATCGACGCCAATTACGTAACTCATAGGTTAACTCCTCTCGTTTGTAACAAGATTGTATAAATGAAACCTTTGATGCTCATATGGTCACTTCGTGATCAGAAAACCCTTGGATCGCCGTTACCCCCGGATTTCCTTTAATCCCTTTGACAAGGGAGAAATCCGGGGATAAATGCGCACGCTCCGCTTCCTCGGGTCCTTTCTGCTCACTCCGTTTTGCATGCACCATCTTAGACAACCATTTATATCAAAACAGTAAAAACATACTCGTTCTTATAACAGAAAGATTGATCCAATGACCTTGATTCGTCATTGGTTATAAATGAAACCTTGATGCTCATGTGGTCACTCCGTGATCAGAAAACCCTCGGATCGCCGTTACCTCGGGTCCTTTCTGCTCACTTCGTTCTGCATGCACCATCTTAGACAAACATTTATATCAAAAATTTTAAAAAATCGCGTTGTTTAACCAAAAAACCGCCCCCGTCTTCCCAAGGGAAAGTCGGGGACGGTCCGAATGTCATGCTTGTTCAGGCGTTCCATGGTACAAGCTAATCTTGTGCATAGGCAAGCTTGGATACTAATGATCAACACATATGAGTTGAGTAACCATCGGTGGTCGACGTTCACCAACCCTGCCTAATCCGCTATTAGTCAGCCAAGATGTACTGGTTGAGTTGTGCTCTCAGCAATTCCTGACGTCCGGATTGGTTTTTGCGTGGGCTTTCGTTGTTGAGTGCATACTCAGCAAGGGAAGCCAGTGTTGCTTTACCTGCAACTACATCTGCACCGATACCTTCGCTGAAGCTGCTGTAACGTTTTTCGATGAAGTCATCGAATACGCGATCTTCAATCAACTTCGCTGCTACTTTCAGACCTTTTGCATACGTATCCATACCTGCGATGTGTGCCAGGAACAGATCGTCAGCTTCGAAGGAACCACGACGTACTTTCGCGTCAAAGTTCACACCACCACGGCCGATACCGCCGTTTTTCAATACTTCATACATTGTCAATGTAGCATCGTACATATCAACCGGGAACTCGTCCGTATCCCAACCGATCAACATGTCGCCTTGGTTCGCATCGAGGGAACCGAGCATACCGTTTGTACGAGCAACGCGGATTTCGTGATCAAATGTATGACCAGCCAGTGTAGCATGGTTTGCTTCTAGGTTGAGTTTGAAGTGTTTGTCCAAACCGTATTTTTGCAAGAAAGCAATCGAAGTTGCTGCATCATAATCATATTGGTGTTTCGTTGGCTCTTTTGGTTTAGGCTCGATCAGGAATTGTGCATCAAAGCCAATTTCCTTCGCGTAGTCTACAGCCATGTGGAACATGCGAGCAATGTTGTCTTGCTCCAGTTGCATGTCTGTGTTCAACAATGTGTCGTAACCTTCACGACCGCCCCAGAATACATAGTTTTCAGCGCCCAGGCGTTTACCAACTTCCAGACCTTTTTTGATCTGTGCTGCAGCGTGAGCATACACGTCTGCGTTGCAAGTGGAAGCTGCACCAAACATGAAGCGCGGGTTCGAGAACATGTTCGCCGTGTTCCAGAGCAGTTTTTTGCCGCTGGATTTCATATGATCTTCAATCAGATCAACAATCGTATCAATGTTGCTGTAGAACTCACGCAGGTTGTTGCCTTCTGGTGCAATGTCCACATCGTGGAAACAGAAGAATGGAAGATTCATTTTTTCCAAAAATTCAAATGCCGCTTCCACGCGTACTTTCGCGAGGTCCAGACCTGAGTATTTATCCCACGAACGAACAGCTGTCTCCGCACCGAACGGGTCACTGCCGCCTGCAGTTAATGTGTGCCAGTAAGCCATGCCAAAACGGAAATGTTCTTCCATCGATTTGCCGGCTACCACTTCTTCCGGATTATAATGTTTAAAAGCAAAAGGATTCTTGGAATCTTTACCTTCAAATGCAATTTTATTAACGGATTCAAAATAGGCCATGTGTAAAATGCCTCCTCAATAGTTTTAAGAAATCGTTTACATAGTTATCCTATCACATCGAATATACTTTGTCTATTGGTTAAACAAAGTAAAATAAAATTGTTTTTTACATGGTTGTTTACGCTATAATAGTCGAATAACTTGTTTCGGATGTGGGTCAGAACCCTTTTATCAGAAGAATAGGAGTGCCTTAACCATATGAAAATTACCGGAGACCAGATGCTGGTCAAAAAAATAAACAAGTCGATCGTTCTCGATACGATCCGGCGCCATGCCCCTCTTTCTCGCGCACGAGTGTCCGAGGTTACGGGGCTGAACAAAGCAACGGTATCCAACCTGGTTGCTGATCTGATCAGTGATGACCTGGTGCAGGAGATTGGCCCTGGTGAATCCAGCGGCGGACGTAAACCACTCATGCTGCTGTTCCGAGGGACATCAGGCTATGCAGTCGGTCTGGAACTCAGTGTGACCCACTTGAAAGGCGTGCTTACAGATCTGGAAGGACACATCATTACAGAGTACGCAGTGACCTTGGAACATCATGACGTGTCCTCTGTACTGGAGCAATTGAAATTGGCAGCAAAACAGCTCATTGAAGCAGCTCCTGCTTCCCCTCATGGAGTCATTGGTATTGGCATCGGGGTGCCCGGCATGGTGGATGAGGCAGGAACGGTCCTGTTTGCACCCAACCTGGGGTGGGAGAAGGTAGCTCTGCGCTCGATGCTTGAAGAAGAATTTCAACTGCCTGTAACGATCGATAATGAAGCCAATGCTGGTGCCCATGGAGAGTTGAATTTTGGGGCAGGTATCGGTGTACGTCACATGATCTACATCAGTGCAGGCATGGGGATTGGTTCAGGCATCATGGTAGATGGTGAATTATACAAAGGCGCGTGGGGCTACGCAGGAGAAACAGGCCATATGTCCATTGAAGCGGAAGGTCTGCCCTGCTCCTGTGGTAATCGTGGTTGCTGGGAGTTGTACGCATCGGAAAAAGCCTACGAGCACCCGGATCACCAGCTAAAATTACCTGCTTATACCACACGAGAGCTTATTCATCATGCGGAGCAAGGCCACGATGCTGTTCAAGAATTATACAACACGATTGGACGCAAACTGGGGATTGGCATTACCAATATCGTTAACAGTTTCAACCCGGAACGTATTATCATTGGCGGTCCGCTCTCTGAAGCAGGTCCATGGATTGAAACAGCGTTAAAACAAGTTGTCGAGGAACGTACATTACCTTATCACCGCCGCAGTTTGCAGATTGAATGGGCAGCTCTGGGCAGCCGTTCCACCCGCGTTGGTGCCGCTTACTCTGCGATATCCCAGTTTTTAGGTAAAATTAGGGTGTCTGTCTAATAACAGATGAAAATTGACATCATTTCGCCCCATTTCCTCCCTTTTTGTTAAAGAAATCCAGATGTATAATGGGGTTATGTGATTTTTGTCATGGCTGTGTGAATCAAGCTGTGTTAATTCCGATAACGAAACGGAGTGAAAAAAAGCG
Organism: Paenibacillus sp. FSL H7-689; assembly: GCF_000517905.1. Lineage (NCBI taxonomy): Bacteria > Bacillati > Bacillota > Bacilli > Caryophanales > Paenibacillaceae > Paenibacillus > Paenibacillus sp. FSL H7-689. The sequence goes on along the minus strand of NZ_ASPU01000007.1, from coordinate 151,654 downwards.
TGACCTACGTGGATACTTCAGATATCTCGGCGCAAATGTTTGTCACCGTCCTCCTGTTCCTGATTGTGCTTGCGCCCCTGTTCAGCCTTGGCATACTCCGATTGTTCCAGAGCAAAAAGAAGGCTGGTTTCATGTACATGCTGTCAGGATTGCTGGTGTATGTTGTATTTCAGACTTTCATGAGTATTTTTTTCTAGATCATATTCTGCGTTTGCACAAAAAACCGTACCCTTCCGGGTACGGTTCTTTCTATATCCTAACGGCTCGCGAAAACCGGAATTGCATATGAATCGAAAATTTCTTTCAACATATGATGATTCAGATAATCAGCCTGATTTAAGCGTCCAATGCTTTGGCAAATTGGGTTTTGTTCATACCCAGAATGCGGTGTTCACCAATGACAGTCAATGGCACGGCACGTACACCCATGTCCCATACTTGTTGTGCAAATTCATCGCTAGTTTCGATGTTGCGCTCTTCATATGAAATACCTTTGTCAGCCAGGAACGTTTTTACGGATTTGCAGTTCGGGCAGTTGGTAGATGTATATAAAATTACGTTTTCCATGTTTAATTCACCTCATATGTTTTTTATTAATCTATCGTTTGGTTGGAATCAGCTCATTCTATTACAGAACAACTGCGCTGTGCTCCAAGCTCTCAATGTATTTCTCTGTGTCCATGGCAGCCATACATCCGCTACCTGCAGCTGTAATCGCTTGTTTGTAACGTGTATCCTGAACGTCACCACATGCGAATACACCTGGGATGTTTGTCTCGGATGTACCTGGTGTAGTCAGGATATATCCATGTTCGTCCGTAGTGATCTGTCCGCCAAGGAAACCAGTGTTTGGTGTGTGACCGATCGCTACGAATACGCCACTTGCCGGAATCACTTCTTCTTCACCTGTTTCGTTGTTTAACACTTTCAGTCCGGTTACGCCGTTGTCGCCAGCAAGTACTTCGAGTGGTGTACGGTTCAAAGCCATTTCTACTTTTTCGTTGCTGCGTGCACGATCCTGCATGATTTTGGAGCCACGCAGTTCTTCACGACGGTGTACCAGTGTTACTTTGGAACCGAAACGGGACAAGAAGCTTGCTTCCTCAAGGGCAGAGTCGCCACCGCCGATGACGATGATTTCTTTGTTACGGAAGAAGAATCCATCACATGTTGCACATGTGCTGACACCGCGGCCTATATTCGTTTCTTCGCCAGGGATACCCAGGTATTTAGCAGTTGCGCCTGTGGACAGGATCAATGTTTCCGATACGAGTTCACCCATACCTTCAACTTGAATCTTGAATGGACGCTCGCTCATGTCGATGTTGTTCACCCAGCCTGTGCGGAATTCAGCACCGAAGCGCTCCGCTTGTTTACGCATGTTGTCCATCAGTTCAGGACCCATAATACCATCAGGGAAACCTGGGAAGTTCTCCACTTCAGTCGTTGTTGTCAGTTGGCCACCAGGTTGTGGTCCTTCAATAACGAGTGGGTTCATGTTGGCACGTGCCAGATAGATTGCTGCTGTCAGCCCTGCAGGGCCTGTTCCAATAATAATTGATTTATACATGTATAGTTCCTCCCCCGGGTTCTGCAAAAAGGTTAGACCCTCCGGCATCAAAAGCTTAGGCTTTTGCATACACTAGAACGAAAAGCCCACATCATGTCCACAAGACCTGCCTGTGATATGACAATGGCCCTATGCAGAAACGGAATTCTAATTTATAATCATTCTAATCTGTTGTTCATTATGATCTCTTTTATGTACGGTGTCAATGCTCGGCAGCGATTATGAAGAAGTCTTCATCAGGAGGGAAAATGGAAGCATGAACGATGCACTCATTGGCAGTTTTATATCAGCCATGTCTACCGGCCTAGGGGCCGTACCGATTCTATTTATGCGCAAAATATCGCACCGTCTGCGTGATATCTTGCTGGCATACGCCGCAGGTATTATGACCTCGGCCTCGGTGTATAATCTCATTCCGGAAGCGCTTGGCCAATCGAATCTCTTTGTACTTGCATTTGGTATTATGCTTGGTAGCCTGGTTCTACTGGTGCTGGAGATGAAGATCCCACACGTCGATCTGGAGAATCCCGAGAAAATGCCTTTTAAAATTGAAACCAAAGCCTTCATGATTATTGCAGCCATCACCATGCATAATCTGCCGGAAGGGTTATCCGTTGGAGTCAGCTATGCAAGCTCGGATGAGAACCTTGGCAATCTCATTGCCTTTTCCATTGGATTGCAGAATGCGCCGGAAGGATTTCTGGTGGCCCTTTTCCTAGTAAACCAGAACATTGGCCGCTTCAAAGCGCTGGGTATTGCCACCCTGACCGGAGCGGTAGAGATTATTACAGCTATGATTGGTTACACCTTGAGCAGTCTCGTAGCTGGTCTTGTGCCTTATGGTCTGGCCTTTGCAGCCGGTGCGATGATGTTCATTGTTTATAAGGAACTTATTCCCGAGAGTCACGGCGATGGCAATGCACGTGTGGCGACGATGTCCTTTTTACTCGGGCTCATCACGATGATTGGTCTGACAGAACTGTTTTAATTGAAGACTAAAGAACCCGGCGAACAGTCCAAGACTGTCAACCGGGTTCTTTGTTTAGCCACAAATGAAGATTCCATGAAATTACTGGGATCGTCTGTCAGAGGTATTATGCCCTCTCCTGATCAGGATTGGATGAAACGAATCAATTCCGAATTGAATTTTTCCAATTCATCATAGAATGCACCATGACCACTCTCTTCAAAAGCAATCAGCTGAGACGAAGCGATGCCTTGGTGCATCTGCTCGGCGAACTCAAACGGACAGATCTCATCTTTTTTCCCGTGCAAAATGGCTGTTGGCACCTGAATGGAACTCAGGTCACCTCGCAAGTCCTCGTCCCGCAACGCAATTGCACTGCGAATGGTACCATAAGATGAAGCTTCCATGCCGAGGGCGTGGAACCAATCCATGAATGGCTGGCTGTGTTTCTTCGCGAAGAACATGCCGCCAAACGCCTCCAGTAACTTCGGACGATCTGCAAAGATTGGCTCAATGATCTGCTCGTTCAGCTGCTCTGGAGTCAATCCATACGGATAACCTTCACGCTGTGTGAACACAGGTGCTGCCGCAGATAACAAGGCCAGCTTGGAGACGCCATGTCCCTTATGGCGAGCCATGTAATGTACTGCGATCGCTCCACCCATAGAGAATCCTGCGAGTACCGCGTCTTTCAGCTCCAGATCATCAATAACGGCACGAACATCGTCTGCCATGCGATCATAATCATATCCTGTGGACGGCTTATCCGATAAGCCATATCCTCTAAAATCTATCGCAATGGCACGAATGCCATGGTTCGGCAGTACGTTCAATTGATATTCAAACATTTTATAATTAACAGGCCAGCCGTGCAAAAAGACAACCGGGGTTCCTTCGCCAATATCTTCAACATATACTTTTACATTTGGTTCCACTTGTACATAACGTCCCATATTTCACAGCTCCCTTATTATCGAATCGTCTCTTCGAATCATTACCCGCTGACCCAAGGTTCAAACGTAAGCTGTTCAACCAGCCGCATACTACTAGCGAGACCAATTAGCCATTTTCCTCTTCTAATCTGATTACCGTAGCAGTCTAAGCCCATTCAGAATAACCAGAATTGTACTGCCTTCATGACCTACCACACCCAGAGGCAATGCAACGTCTTGGAGGAAGTTACCAACAATCAAAGCCAGAATAACGGTAATGGCAAAAAACATATTCTGTTTCACCGTGCGCTGTGCTCGACGAGCCTGCCCAATCACCCAAGCGATCTCTTCAATGTTATCGTTCATTAATACCGCATCAGCAACCTCCAGTGCAGTTCCGCTGCCAGACAATCCCATCCCCATACCCACAGTTGCTGCTGCGAGGGCAGGCGCATCATTAACGCCATCCCCTACCATCAGAACCGGACCATACTGTTTGCGGAGTGCTTGTACCTGCTTCACCTTATCTCCAGGCAGCAAGTCTGCATAAACCATGCTTACTCCTGTTTCACGCGCTATCACAGAAGCAGATCTGGCCCGATCACCTGTTAACATGGCAACTTTTAGACCCAAGGCTTCAAGCTTCTTCACTGCAGCTACTGCCTGTGGCCTTACGGTGTCCCGCATGGCGATCAGCCCGACTAATTTACCATCAGCCTTAACAACGGATACGGTTTTCCCCTCCCCCTCAAGACGGGAACGTACAACGCTCCACTCAGAAGATACCTTCATATGGTTAGCACCATGTTCATCTGGATCATCAACGTTGCTGTCTTTCATCTCCTCTAACTGCATTGATCCCAGTACATCTGTTTTGCCAATGCTCCAGACCACATTGTTTACAGTTCCTTCGATGCCCCAGCCTGTTAAAGCCTGTACGTGCTCCGCTTCCTGAAGTGTGATGTTCTCCTTGTTCGCCTGATCTACGATGGCACGAGCTAAAGGATGCATGGACAGGTTCTCAATCGCCGCTACTGCAGCTAACAGCTGGGCACGATCTACATGTTCAGCCGTAATAATATCGGTCACTTGCGGGGTGCCCATGGTCAATGTACCTGTTTTGTCAAAAGCCACGACCCGCGTGCGAGCCATATTCTCCATATGGGCACCACCCTTGAAGAGAATACCACGGCGCGCACTGCTGGACATCGCGGACAGCATAACAGGCATGATGGAAGACACCAATGCACAAGGTGAAGCAACAACCAGAAACACCATCGCTTTATAAAATGCCTCATTCCATGTCCAGCCAAGCAGTAGTGGAGTTCCTGCAATCACAAGTAAAGTTACCCCTACAACAATACGTGCGTAAATTCCTTCAAACCGCTCCATAAAACGCTGGGAATCCGGCACTTCTGCCTGCGCTTCTTCCACCATTTTAATGATTTTGCCAAACAGTGACCCTTCAGCCGATTTTGTAACCTCTACGTATAATGCACCCTCCCCATTTACCGTACCTGCATAGACTTCATCCCCCGCAACTTTGTCCACAGGCTGGGATTCTCCAGTGATGGACGACTGATTGATAAAAGAACTCCCACGGTACACCACGCCATCCGCAGGAATCAGTTCTCCCGGTTTGACCAACAGGAGATCACCAGGTTCCAGATCATCAATAGCCACGAGGTTCATCTGTCCATCCTCAATACGCAGTGCCGTCTCTGGCTTGAGCGCCAGTAAAGATGAGATATCCTTATGACTGCGCTCTGTCGCATAACTTTCCAACGCACCACTGAGTGCAAAAATAAAGATCAGCATCGCACCTTCATTCCAGTAACCAATGGCTGCTGCCCCGAGGGATGCTGCAATCATCAGCAGGTTTACATCCAGATCACGTTCCTTGACCAGTGTCTCGATGCCTTCCTTCGCTTTGGTCCAACCGCCTACGGTATACGCCACAATGTAGAGCATGATGGATAAGGTACCAAAATAAGGTGCAGTTCCCCAGGCAATCAGCATCAACAGCCCGCTGCCCAATGCAGATTGCATCTCTTTATTCTGCACCATGGCTCGAAAATCAGGCTTACGTCCCCGGTTTGGGCCTGGTGTTTGGGATAAGCGCTGTTCCGCTTGCTTCTGTCTGTGTAGTGGTTGATGTATCGCTTGCATATGAATCACGTTCCTTTCGAATGGTAGGTTTGCGGATGACGAGTCTGCTAAATTCCGCTCCCAAAAATGAAGTTGTATTGAGAATGAGAGCCATTGTTAATGCCCTAAAAATGACACATGCTGCTGCGGGAATCCCGCAGCAGCATGGTTTTGTGAATGATTTTGAAATAATCTCGAATGAGAATGATAATCATTTTTGCACTTATGCAATTGTGTTTACTCAATACAACTTTTAATCAGTATATGCCTGTGATCCACATTTGTAAATGGGCTTTTTTCGATTGTTAATCATAAATGCGTGTTCAAAAAGACAAAAAGCCGCTGTCCCGGAGGACAACGGCTTTAACCATCTATTGATATTTATATGACCTGTTTATGGCATATCACTTAAGTGATTGTTTACACATCCACCCAAATGCCATTTACGCGCCTACGCTTGCTCCCTGACTTGCTTTGATGGCTTGCTCCAGATCATAGATAATGTCCTGAATGTTCTCCGTACCCACAGACAGACGAATCAACTCCGGATTAACCCCTGCTGCAGTTTGTTCATCTTCGGTCAACTGCGCGTGAGTTGTACTTGCCGGGTGAATAATCAGTGACTTGGAATCGCCCACGTTTGCAAGGTGAGAGAACAGTTTGACACTTTCAATCAACTTGCGACCCGCGTCCGCACCACCTTTGATTCCAAAGGTTAGAATCGCACCCTGCCCTCTTGGCAGATACTTCTGTGCAAGCTCATAAGAACCGTGGCTCGGCAGACCTGCATAACTTACCCAAGACACATCCTCATGTTTCTCAAGGAATTCTGCAACCGCAAGGGCGTTGCTACTATGACGCTCTACGCGCAGATGTAATGTCTCGAGTCCTTGCAGCAACAACCAGGAGTTGAATGGAGAGATCGTTGCACCCAAGTCACGCAGAAGTTGTACACGAGCTTTGATAATATAAGCAATCGGTCCAACCGCTTCCGTATATACCACACCGTTATAACTGGAGTCCGGCTCCGTCAATCCAGGGAACTTGCCACTTGCTTTCCAGTCAAATTTCCCGCTGTCCACTATAACGCCACCAATGGATGTACCATGACCGCCAATAAATTTCGTTGCAGAGTGAACGACAATATCTGCGCCATGTTCGATTGGACGAAGCAGGTACGGACTTGGGAATGTGTTATCCACGATCAAAGGAATTCCATGTTCATGAGCGATGGCTGCCACCGCTTCAATATCCAGTACATTCCCCTTTGGATTACCGATCGTTTCGGCATACAATGCTTTCGTTTTCTCCGTAATCGCTGCCCGGAAATTCTCAGGATCACTGGAATCCACAAATTTTACGTCCAGACCCAGTTTCGGCAAAGTCGTCGAGAACAGATTGTATGTACCTCCATACAAACTCGCCGAAGACACAATCTCATCACCTGCACCAGCAATATTCAGAAGTGAAAACGTAATGGCTGCCTGACCAGAAGCTGTAGCCAGCGCTCCAGCTCCGCCTTCCAACGCCGCAATCCGTTGCTCAAACACGTCGGTTGTTGGATTCATCAGACGGGTATAAATGTTGCCAAACTCTTTCAAACCAAACAAGTTAGCTGCATGCTCGGTGTCCTTGAATCCATAGGATGTTGTCTGATACAAGGGCACAGCTCGTGCGTTGGTGGTTGGATCAATCTCCTGGCCTGCATGAATTGCCAATGTTTCAAATGAAAGCTCACGTTCGTTTGACATAAATATGAATCCTCCCTCAATATATAGGTTCTTTAAGTTACTGATGTCTTCGCATGGTGGCGTATGTTTTCCATATTCTCTCACAAGATGTCGCATTTGAAAAGAATTATTTCCGATTGTTCCGATAAGAAAAATTAAATATGTACATTATCGATTTCTGTACCAAAAAAACCTTTGCACTCGCAAAGGTTTTTCAGCTACTTTGGCTTCGGTATGCAATACCTCATCCTGGGTTTGGTTAGACCCGAACTGCACTCCATACTTCACGCAAATGTTTAGCCGCAGGTACAGCTTCCTCCGCAGTTACGCCTTCAAGTGAAATATCGATATGTGGCTTATACGTTTTTAACAATTCAAAAAATAACGGGTAATCCAGTATCCCTGCCCCAGGTACCGGATTGTACTTCTCTCCCTGTGCATCAAAGGCTACATCTTTGGCATGGATCACAATCATGCGCTGATACAGCGATTCCATTACCTCGCGCAAGAAAGCCCCTTGATCTGCTGCATGTGGTTGTTTGATCAGATTACACGGATCGAACAGCATCCCCAGATTCGATGAAGGAATCTCTTCAAACAAACGCGTCATATGTTCATGGGTATGAAGAGTATGTGTGGACACAGGCTCAATCGCCGCATGCACCCCCCATTTCTCCGCTTCCTCAGCCAACTCCTCAACCGTTTCTTTCAGCACACTCCACGCCTTCTCTTCATATCCATCCGGATGTGTATCCTGATAGGTGTCCAAGCCCCCGGTCTCCGTTGCTACCATGCTGCAACCAAAATCCCGGGCATAACGCAGATGCTCCTTGAATCGATCAATGTCCGCACGTCGTCTTACCGGATCAGGGTCAATCGGATTAATATAACAGCCGAGTACTGCAATCTTCACCCCGCGCTGTGCAAATTGATCTCCGATCTCATTCGCTAGCCCTGGGCTCAGCTTGCCATTCGATGAGTCCACATCGGATAATGCTTTGGCCAGCGCCAGCTGTACGGAATTAAATCCGTTATCCGCAATCGTCTGCGCAAGCTGTGCTGTAGGCTGTTTGCCAAATGTATGTGCCAGAATACCAAGTTTCATCTCACTGCCTCCCTATGCTAATCCGATTATCAAACGATTAACGTGCCATCCAGCCGCCATCGACATTCAGCACATGACCATTCAGATAATCCGAAGCGGCAGATGCCAGAAAGACAACCGGGCCTTTCAGATCTTCAGGTGTTCCCCAACGCCCAGCAGGAATACGAGCTGTAATATCCCGGTACCGATTCTCGTCCGCACGGATCTGGGTAGTATTATCGGTTTCCATATAACCAGGTGCGATACCGTTAATCTGGATTCCTTTACCTGCCCATTCATTGGCGAGTGCTTTGGTTAATCCGGCAACGCCATGTTTACTGGCTGTATATCCTGGCACATTGATCCCACCTTGATAGGACAACATGGATGCAATATTAATGATTTTGCCACTTCCGCGTTCAATCATATGTCTGCCTGCCAATTGGCTTAGGAAAAATACAGTGTTCAGGTTCAGACCAATTACATCATGCCAGTCCTGCACTGCATGATCAGCCGCAGGTGTGCGACGAATGATTCCGGCATTGTTGACGAGAATGTCAATTCTGCCCTGGAACGCAAGCGCCTGTTCGAACACAGCCGACAACTCATCTTCACGACTTAAATCCGCTTCAATCACATAAGCTTTGCGTCCGAGTGCTTCAATGGCACTTGCCGTTGCCGCAGGCTTGGAATACGAGACCAGCACCACATCAGCACCTGCTTCTGCCAAACCAATGGCCATCCCTTGTCCAAGTCCTCCCGAGGTACCTGTCACCAGTGCAACTTGTCCGCTTAAATCAAATGGGTTCATGAATGATTCCTCCGCATGGTTTTGATATGCAATCCTTAGATCCGTCCGTTCTTTAATGCCATGAATAATGAATGAGGTTAACTTTGATAATCCACTGTGACACCGCTCTGCTCGTATAAGGCAGCCGTCTCTTCATCCAAACGACTATCGCTGATAATATAGTCCAGTTCCGAACACTGGGCGAAAGTTCGCAGTGCAAATTGTCCGAATTTATAATGATCCACAACGCCGTATACTTGCTGCGAGGCAGATATCATTGCTTTTTTTAGAGAAACCAGATCTCCCGTGTATATGGATAATCCAAATTCCGGATGAAGGGCTGTCGTGGATATAAAGGCTTTATGAATGTTAAGACTGGATATAAACGCAGCCGTATCATCCCCAACCAACATATTCCGTACACGAGCCCCGCCCGGCACAACCAGTCGCACTTGCTCCTTTTTGGTCAACTCCGCAATGATGAATAGATCATTAGTCACCACCGTCAGCGGTTGATTATCGAGACGTTTGGCCATCTCTAGCGTAGTGCTGCCACCATCGAGGGCAACGATATCTCCAGGTCGAATGTAAGCAAGGGCACGTTCAGCAATCTCCGTCTTCTCCGTATGATGCTTCTCGGTAACTCCGCGGCTATTCAAGATGCCGTACTGGTCATTCTGAGCCAGCATAGCACCACCATGGACACGTACGAGCAGTCCCATACTCTCCAACTTGTCGAGATCCTCTCGCACAGTCTTCCCAGTCACCTGCAACAACTCACTCAGATCACTGACGGTTACTTCCTGGCGTTCCAGCAGAGCCTCCATAATTTTTTCATGTCTTTTCAATGGATTCATCATAATCAACTTCCTATACTACCTGAGTCAAATGAATGAGTTTTTAGCGTCTACCCTGTCAATTTAACTCAGGCATCTGTAATTTATTATTTCAGGTCTTTCATCGCTACGCCGTCCATATCTTCGAACGTCTGGTTCTCACCAGCCATCGCCCAACAGAAGGTGTAATTGCTTGTACCCACACCACTGTGAATGGACCAGCTTGGGGAAATGATCGCCTGACGGTCGCGTACAACCAGATGACGTGTTTCGTTTGGCTCACCCATCATATGGAATACAACACCGTCTTCAGGCAAGTTCCAGTACAAGTATACTTCGGAACGGCGGTTATGGGTATGTGCAGGCATCGTGTTCCACATGTTACCCTTGTCGAGTTCGGTAATGCCCATCACCAACTGACAACTCTGAATTCCACCTTCTCCTTGGTGAATGTAACGATAGATCGTACGCTCATTGGATGTTTCGATGCTGCCCAGATGATTTGGCTGAGCTTGTTCTTGCGTTGCTTTAACTGTTGGATAGGTGTGATGAGCCGGTGTGGATACAAAATAGAATTGGGCAGGTTGAGCCTTGTCACTGCTTGTGAACACAACTTCCTTCACACCTCTACCGATGTAGAGACATTCCTTCGCTCCAATCTCATAACCTTGTCCGTCCGCTGTCACTGTTCCGTGACCACCGACATTAATGATACCGATTTCACGACGCTCCAGGAAAAAGTTCGTTCCGATATCTTTCAGGTTCACTTCAAGGGTAATGTCCTTGCTCTCAGGTACAGCCGTTCCCACAATATAACGATCCACATGAGAATAAACCGTTACCAATTCATCGGTTGCAAACAGTTGCTCCATCAAAAATTCCTCACGCAGGCGAGATGTATCATACGTTTTCACTTCATTGGGATGTGCAGCATAACGATTTTCCATTATTAATCCATTCCTTTCGTCATTTAAATTAGTTGGGATTGAGTTTGATAATGTTCATATAAGTTCATTTTAGTTCATTATGTATCTTTTGTGTACCTTTATTTTTGAAAAAGTAATTTATGTGATAATGAGATTAAGACTTTTTTCCAAGTCTTATGTACTACTGTATTAAGAGAACCTTCCCCTCGATACCCGATTCAGCCGTTGCAATAGCCTGTTGTACATTCGTTAGTTCATACGTCGCCCCAATGTTTGTCATGACAAGCCTCCCTGCTCTGACCAACTCCATTACCTCATGAAATACCTGTTCCCAGCGTTCTTGCGTACAGCGTTCCACCCAATGTTTTAACCAGAAAAGTTTCACATGAACTTGTGTTCCCCGGGTAACTTCATGCCATAACGGTGTGATCCCCGAAAGCAGTCCTACACTGATGACCGTGCCATTTGGCTTAAGGCAACTCACCAACTGTTCCCCATCTGTCCCTCCAATACAATCCACGGCTGCATCTGCACCGTAGCCCTCTGTTAATTCCGTGATTCTAGCCTGTAGCAACTCTTTCGTTGTACTGATAACAGAAGCTGCTCCAAGACGATACAGTTCAGCAGTATGACGATCATCTCTCGTAAGCGCAATCAATTTAAATCCATAGATTTTTGAGATCTGTGCAAAGATTCGCCCGATTGCAGATCCCCCTGCATTCACAATCAGGGTATCACCATACGTAAGCTTAAGCACCTCTGTACAGATCAACCAAGCCGTAACCGGATTAATATAGAGCTGACTTGCTGAGTGATCATCGATATCATTCGGCACAATGATTGTATGTCGCTCCAAAGTCTTCACGACGTCCTGCCAAGTATTCTCACCTTTTAGTGGCAAGACACGGCGACCCAACATTTGATTGGAAACTCCCGGCCCTACTGCTTCTACCACCCCCACACCCTCAAACCCGGGAACAGCTGGTAATCGGGTACGATGCGGGTAAGCTCCTCGAACAGGAATAATATCGGAGGGATTAATAGGTCGAGCATACATCCTCACTGCTAATTCACCGGGGCCAGGGGGTATCACATCTTTTTCTTCCATACATAATACTTCACTTGGTTCGCCAAAACGATAATAACGGATTACCCTTGCTTTCATTAGTACATCTCCTAAAATAATTTTGCTAAAATTGCTCTAACTAAAATATTGAATATATTTCCAGAGTGTATAACAATAGTATCACTGGTAAATTATTTCATCAACGACTTATTATGATATAATACAACTTTTTTTTCATTAAAATATGCGATAACTTCTGCTTAGAAAAAAAAGAGCCCCACAACCTTGAATTCCAAGGTCGTGAAGCTCTTTCATCATATCAATTAATGTGCAACAGCATTGTTAAGCATAATCCAGATCGAACCAATTACGATGGTCATCATAATCAGCAAACCGAAGATAAGAGCCATCACATTCCAGCGTGGTTTCTCTGTTTCACGGATATGCATGAAGAAGAAGAGTTGAACCACAAACTGAAGTGCTGCCGTGCCAAGAACAACAATGAGTGTTCCTGTTCTTTCCATCATATCATTGAGAACCACCACAAGTGGAATGATTGTCAGAACGACGGACAGAATGAAGCCGATGACATAAGACTTCAGTGAACCATGTTGCTCATGACCGTGGGAATCATGTGAGTTGTGCTCTGACATCTACATCACCCCCATGAGATAGACGATCGACAGGAGGAAAATCCATACGACGTCCAAGAAGTGCCAGTACAAGCTGATGACGTTAATTTTACCGCGAGTAACATCGGTAATACCACGTTTTTTCAGTTGTAACATAAGTCCAATCATCCAGATCAGACCAAGCGATACGTGAAGTCCGTGAGTTCCCACAAGGGTGAAGAATGCGCCAGAAGCAGCACTCGTTGTAAAGCTGAACCCTTCGTGAATCAACTCAATAAACTCATATACTTCCAGTGCGATAAAGCTTGCACCCAGAACGGCTGTAACTGCCAGCCAACTGATTAATTGTTTTACTTTGCCTTGATTCATCGCCAGTACGGCTAGTCCGCTCGTAAATGAACTTGTGAGCAAGATAAACGTTTCGGCAATAACACCAGGCATTTTGATCAATTCAGACAAAATCGGTCCGCCCGCCGTATTGTCACGCAACACAATGAAGGTTGCGAACAATACGGAGAACAGGATAACGTCGGAAATCAGGAAGAACCAGAAACCGAGAATTTTCATTTCCTGTGGATCATGATGTCCATGGTCGTGACCATGTGCATGATTCTCACCGTGCTTAGCGGCTGCTTGAGCCATCTATACCGACCCCCTTAACGACGCTTCGGTACGTTTAATTTCGTCAACCGGAATGTAATAATCCGTATCATATGAGAATGAACGGGCGATCATACAGATCCCTACGCCAGCGAGTCCGAGAATTGCCATCCACAACCATCCGAAGACAAAGCCGAAACCGGCGATGAACCAGAAGACAGACATGATGAACGGAATTCCAGAGTTCTTCGGCATATGAATCGGCTCAAGCGGTTGCTCTGGCGGATAGATGCCTTTGGCACGACGTTCTTTCTCTTCCCACCACTCATCAATATCATCTCCGCGCGGTGTAACGGCGAAGTTGTATTCAGGAGCTGGTGAAGGAATTGACCACTCCAGCGTACGGCCATCCCATGGATCGGCGGAAGCTTTGAGTGATTTGTATTTGCGAATACCGTCTGCGATTTGTGCAACTTGGAACAGGAATCCGACACCCATCAGGAATGCCCCGATTGTGGATACGAAGTTCAGTTCCCACCAGCCAGTATCCCAGCCGTATGTGCTCAGACGACGTGTCATACCCATTAGACCGACAGCGTACTGCGGCATGAAGCAGACATAGAAACCAATATTCCAAGTCCAGAATGCCCATTTGCCCAGTTTCTCTTCGAGTTGGAAACCGAACATTTTAGGCCACCAGTAGTACAGACCTGCGAAGTATCCGAAGACAACTCCACCGATCAATACTTGGTGGAAGTGGGCAATCAGGAAGTAACTGTTGTGGAACTGGAAGTCAGCAGGAGCAACGGATAACAGAACGCCTGTCATACCCCCGACAATAAAGCACGGGATAAAGGCAAGTGTCCACATCATCGGAGTCGCCATGCGAATCCTTCCTCGATACATGGTAAACAGCCAGTTGAATATCTTAACCCCTGTTGGAATAGCAATCAACATCGTAGTTACGGCGAAGAATGCATTCACGTCTGCTCCGGAACCCATCGTGAAGAAGTGATGCGCCCATGTGAAGAAGGACAGGAAGCTGATGATCAACATCGCGAATACCATCGATTTGTAGCCAAACAGTTTTTTCCGTGAGAAGGTACTCACAATCTCGGAGAAAACACCGAATGCCGGCAAGACGACAATGTATACCTCAGGGTGACCCCACATCCAGATCAAGTTTATATACATCATTGGGTTACCGCCCAGATCAAGTGTGAAGAAATGCGCCCCGGCAAACCTGTCGAGGAATAACAATGCAAGTGTCACGGTCAAGATCGGGAAAGCAAACAAGATAATGATACAAGTGGAGAATACCGACCATGTGAACATCGGCATTTTCATCCATCTCATGCCTGGCGCACGCATTTTAATGATGGTAACCAGGAAGTTGATACCGGTAGCCAAGGAACCGATACCCGATATCTGTATACCCCATATATAGAAGTTCTGTCCTACCCCCGGACTGTGTGACAGCTCCGATAGAGGCGGATAACTCAGCCATCCTGCATCCGGTGAACCACCGATAACGAATGACAGGTTAAACAGCATTGCTCCCAGGAAGAATAACCAGAAGCTCAGTGCATTCAGGAACGGGAACGCAACGTCCCTTGCTCCGATCTGTAATGGCACGATAACGTTAAATAGACCAAACATAAATGGCATCGCCATGAACAAGATCATGATCGTACCGTGAGTTGTGAAGACCTGATTATAATGCTCAGGATTCAGAAATTCATTGTTAGGCATAGCTAGCTGAAGGCGCATCATTAGCGCATCCACACCACCACGGAACAACATGATAATGGAAGCAATGATATACATGATACCGATCTTTTTGTGATCGACAGTCGTTAACCAGTTACGCCAGAGCCAGCCCCATTTTTTGAAATAAGTTAGCACCGCTACAATAGTAATCATGGTAATTCCGATAGCTACCATCGCACCATAAATGAGCGGATCACCGGTTACGAAAAACTCCGATGCAAACTCTTTAAGTCCCTCTAACATTGGGGGCCTCCTTTCGAATCTTTAGTTAGCACTCTTGTCCTCGTCTTGATTGGACGTATCAGTTGCATTTTGAATGGCTCCAGAAGCTTCTTTTGAAGTTCCATGCTTACTGTGAGCACTTTGACCATCTACTACATACTTGGTCACAATATTTTGGAACAATCCTTCTGGGAAGGCAGAATAATAAGCAACGTTGCTTGTGCCTGGCTCAGCCAGTGCTTTGTAACCTTCTGTAGTCAACGCCTGAGAACTCTGTTTCACTTCAGCTACCCAATTGTCAAAATCTTCGTCCGATGTAGCATTCACATCAAAACGCATTTCTCCAAAATGCTCACCTGTGAAGTTAGCGCCTGAACCCCAGTACTTGCCTTCATGATCTGCCTGCAGATACAAGGTCATCGCCATACCCGACATCGTATAAATCTGTCCTCCAAGTTGCGGAATCCAGAATGAGTTCATCGGTGAATCCGCAGTGAGTTCAAATTTCACGGGCCGGTCTGCCGGAATATTCAACGTATTAACCGTTGCAATTCCTTGTTCTGGATACATAAACAGCCATTTCCAGTCCAGTGAAGACACTTGGATGGTAATTGGTGCTTTCTCGTGAGCCAACGGCTTCGAAGGTTCCAAAACATACGTGTAACGAATCGTTACAATTGCAAGTATTCCAATAATAATAATTGGAATGGTCCACCATACAACCTCCGCTTTGGTGCTATGAGCCCAGTTAGGTTCATATGCTGCTTTGTTGTCCGGTTTCTCACGGTAACGCCATACGATTACGGCAGCCAAAATGAGTACTGGCACAATAATGACAGCACACAAAATTGTCGAGATGACAATCAAATCTCTCTGCGAAGCGCCAATTGGCCCCTTCGGATCCAGAACAACGTACTGTCCGCCTGCCAGCATTGGCCAGACAATCAATGCAATTGTAACCAACGTCAGGACAACCGGAATGATAATCCGGATTAGCGACCTAGGTTTCTTGTTCATTTTGATCCCCTCTCCTTAAATTCGCTCATACTGAAAAATCAGTATACTACTCTCTTCCTACTAAAGATATCAGAAATGAACAACTTTTTTGTTCTTGTTAACAAATTTGTCGATTTTACACCTTAAATGTGTGAATTTTTTCTCACAAATCGCTTGCATGCTTGATATTTGTACTTCGTAATCTTTACACATCAAGTCACAAAATAAAACCCTTTGCAGTCCCGTTGAACAGTGTCAACGAATCCGCAAAGGGCTTTATTGACTGGATTCCGGGAACTTATCCAGTCTTATTATGAACGAATTAACGCAGGATTATAATCAATCGGCGCCTTCGTCTTCCCGGCGTGTATGAACAAGGCCAATCGCTTTGGCAATAACGTAAATAAACACACTACCTACAAGGAATCCAATACCAACCATCAAGCCAAGATTACGATCATTAAATTCGTTCAGATTGATCAGACACATGATCACTCCCGTAATGAGTGCGACCCATGCCAGAACTGTCATCGTCAAGACGGCGCGCCGCATATTTTTGTCTTTGCGCTCCAATTGGCTGACCATTGCTGTCTTCGATGCCATAGTAAACACTTCCTTTTCCCTTTTTGTAAGTGCTTTCCTTATACCAATATACCACATCAGTATGATTTTTAGTCAACAAATGTTCAAATTTTATTCGCAATTTGGACACTTTATTTTCATTTCGACCATTGACAAAACATTATTAAATTCTTTCATACTTCTTATAACCCAAAAAACGTCTCTTCATAACAGGAACTGCACTTGACCTTATGAAACCTTTATGAACTACTCATTTCCAACGGTAAAAACAAAAAAAAAAGACGGCACATTGGAATACTCCAATGTTACCGTCGTTCTCAGCTTTAATAAGGGAACCATATATAATGTGGACCTGCTCTACCCTTAAAACCTGCCACCCAAACTATTGGGGATTATGTTCGTTCCGTGTCTCCAACCAATTATTCTTGATGACGCTCTGATACCAGTAATAACTCTCCTTCGGTGTTCTCACGAGTGAACGATAGTCCATATGAACAAGACCAAAACGCATTCGGTAGCCTTCTGCCCACTCGAAATTATCCATCAGTGACCATGCCATGTACCCTTTCAGGTTAATCCCGTCATTAATGATGCGGTGAATTTGGGCCAAATGCTGCTCATAATATGAAATCCGGCGATCATCGTTAATCTTCCCGTTCTCCAGGTCATCATTGATGCAGGCACCATTCTCTGTGATATATACATCCACATTGCCGTACTTTTGCAAGTAATGCATAAATTCATACAAACCACGTGATTCCACAGGCCAGCCAATATCAGTTTTGGTGAGGCCCATATCAACTTCTTCCGATTGCAGAGCACCTGCCTCCGGATTGAAGCGATTGATGCCCATCGTGTAATAGTTAATGCCGAGCAGATCGATTGGTTGCGAGATAATCTCCATATCGCCTTCCTGAATTGGCACAGTAGCCCCCGCTTCTGCGAACCAATCCACCATAAACTGCGGATATGAACCTTTGTAGATTGGATCAAGGAACCAATCGGTATTAAGCGCAATTGATCGGTCACACGCAGCTTGGTCCTCGGGGGATTTGCTGTACGGCTCAGCCCAGCACACGTTCGGAGCAATACCAATCTGACCGGTTGTTCCCAAGCGACGGAAAGATTGAACAGCTTTACCATGAGCAACCAGCAATCCATGAGCAACATTGATTGAAGTTTGCAGGTCTTTGTTTCCTGGCGCATGAATCCCGAGAAGGTTCGACAGGAACGCGATACACCATGGTTCGTTGAATGTCAGCCAGAAGTTGATTTTGCCAGAGAATTCTTTGAAGATCACTTCGGCATATTTCACAAAAGCATCCACAGTTCTGCGGTTACCCCAGCCCCCGTCATCCTCCAGCGTTTGCGGAAGATCCCAGTGATACAGTGTGAGGAACGGTTCAATTCCAGCCTCGATCAATGCATCCACGAAGCGGTGGTAGAAGTCCAGTCCTTCCCGATTGATCTCTCCATCTCCGTCAGGAATAATGCGCGGCCACGCAATGGAGAACCGGTACGTATTAATCCCGAGTTTCTTCATCAGTTCGATGTCTTCCTCGTAACGGTGGTAACTGTCACATGCGACATCCCCATTGTCTCCGTTATATACCTTGCCAGGTGTGCGCGCAAACGTATCCCAGATGGATACCCCGCGTCCACCTTCCTGTGCCGCTCCTTCTATTTGATAGGAAGCTGTTGCTGTACCCCAGCGAAAATCTTGCGGAAATTTAAAAATCGTCATGGTTTACTCCTCCGTCTCATGATGACACGCGGATCGTCTGTCCTGCGGTCATGGTTAAAATAATTACATAATCGCCCTGAGGCGTAAGCTCTGCCTTGGCTTGTTCATGTCCTTCCACTCGCAGCGGATAAGCACTGCGAAGGGTCAACGACTCATTTCGATCTGCCTTAATAACCGCTGACACAAGCTTGTTGTCCGTCCACGTTATTGCTACCGTATAACCACCTCTTGCACGAAGCCCTTCAACACGACCTTGAGTCCAGAGGTCAGGCAATGCCGGAAGTAAATGTAACTCGTTCAAGTGGCTCTGCAACAACATCTCGGCCATGCCAGCCGTGCCTCCAAAGTTACCATCGATCTGGAACGGCGGATGGTCATCAAACAGATTCGGATGTGTGGACCGGGCCAGCAACGTGCGCACAAACTGATGTGCCTGGCTGCTATCCAGTAGTCGTGCATACAGATTGATCAACCATGCACAGCTCCATCCTGTATGCCCGCCACCTTGTGAGATACGACGTTCAAGTGATACCCGTGCTGCTTCTACCAATTCCGGTGTGTGTACTCGATTGATCTGCTCTCCCGGATACAGTCCATACAGATGGGAGACGTGACGATGCCCTGGCTCGGATTCGGCAAAATCCTTAAACCACTCCAGCAATTGTCCTTCGATTCCAATTCGGAATGGATAGAGTTTCTCCAGAGCCTCACTCCACTCGCTTGCCAACGACTCATCTATATTTAGTTGCTTCGAGGCCTCAATACAGCGGCTGAACAGTTCACGAATTAACGTCATATCCATCGTTGAAGCCATGGATATACTGCGTGCCTCCCCAGCATCTGTGAGAAACTTGTTCTCTGGTGAAGTGGATGGAATCGTAACCAGATAACCATCGGGCCCTTCCACCAGCCAATCGAGACAGAACAGCGCCGCCTCTTTCATGATGGGATACGCACGTTCCTCAAGAAAACGCTGATCCCCGGTAAATTGGTAATGCTCCCATAGATGCGAGGTCAGCCACACACCACCCATCGGCCAAAAAGCCCAGCTTGCATCTCCGCCTGTCGGTGTAGAGGTTCTCCAGATATCCACGTTATGATGGGCAGTCCATCCACGGGCTCCATACAGAATCCGCGCCGTTCTTCGTCCTGTATCACTGAGATCGGTCAGCATATCAAACAGCGGCTCATGACACTCACTAAGATTGCAGACTTCTGCCGGCCAGTAATTCATCTCCGTGTTGATATTGATTGTGTAATCACTATGCCATGGCGGCTCTACCTGATGGTTCCAGATTCCCTGCAGGTTGGCAGGCTGGCTGCCCGGACGCGAACTAGCCATTAACAGATATCTTCCATATTGAAAATAAAGTGCCTCCAGTCCAGGGTCTTGTTGCCCTGTCTGATAAGCCTGCAGCCGCTCATCTGTAGATAATTCGGCGTTAGCCGATACCCCTAAATCAATAGAGACTCTGTTAAACAACGCGCTATGATCCTGAATATGTCGGTCACCAAGCGCTTCCGCGCCATGTGTGGTCGCTTTGGAGATCATCTCCTTGCATTCCTCTTCCAATACAAGATGGTCCTTCACAGGCAAAACATCATAACTTTCAAAGGACGTAGCTGCTGCCAGATAAAACACAACCTGATCAGCACCCTGAATATGTAACTTGCCTTCCAGATTGGAGACCTTCACCTGATCACCAGATGCCGTAAACGCTACACGGACAGCATAAGCCGTCCCCCGATCCTCTTCATAGAGGACGGATTCCGGGTGATCCCTGAAGTAATTGGACTCCACATGACTTGGGCACCGACTAAACATGGTTAGAGCATCTCCCGAAGTCTCAACGCGATAAGGATGGAGACTGTCTAGCGTAATACTTACACTCACAGCGTCCTTCTGATCAGCAGTTAATGTGCAGACCATTAGATCATCCGAAGCACTGGAATACACTTCACGTACGTATTGAGTTCCTTCCAATGAGTAGGTTGTGGTTGCAATACCCGATTCCAGATCAAGCTCCCGTTCAAATGCATCATATGAAGGATCATCCAGACCCTCATGGTGCAATAAAAAATGACCCATCGGCTGGTAGGCCTCTACATCACGACCAAGCATTTCACGGTTCAACAAATCCTCAGCTTCACCATACTGCCCAGACATGATCAACTCTCGCGTCTGCTTCAAATACCGCTGACTGCTGTATTGAATCGTATCCCGTGGAAACCCTGACCATAATGTATCTTCATTGAGCTGAATTCGTTCATCTGCTGCGCCACCGTACACCATGCCTCCAAGACGGCCGTTTCCGATGGGCAATGCTTCTTCCCAGCGTTTTGCCGGTTGTTGATACCAAAGACGATTGATTTTAGTTTGTTTATTGTGTTGGGACATGATTAGCTCCTGTTCCTGAATCAGCTGTATATTCCTCATGACGTAAAACGTTTTCGGTAAGTGCTTACAATAATAAAATTATATGTGATTTCAAAATTTGCGTCAATGCAAATCATCACATCATTCCACAAAAAAAGGCCCCATATAGGGCCCCTTCCTTGTGTAACCATGGATCACAGACAATCCATATTATTTTACGTCTTTTCCTGTCCACAGAGAGACACGTTCCTTAACCCAAACCGTAAATTGTTTCTCCATTTCAACTGCACCCGCTTTGTCCAAATCAGCCAGTAAAGCATCATAGGTTGCATCAAAGTTGGCTGGTGTAGTCAGAACAGCTTCCGGAATCCGTTTACGGATGATATCCTGCGTTTTCTGGAACGTTACCTCATAGTCTGTACCGGAAGGTACGGACATGTTATACGCTGCGCCCCAATCCTTAACTGGCAGATCTTCTTCAGCCGGATAGAACTCTTTCCAAGTCGTGATACCATAAGCTTTCAGCGTTTCTTTCTCTGCAGCCGTGTAACCAGCTACAATCTGCTCAGGGAAGTTTGTTGTGTAGTAGTTATCCGTAGAATCTTTTACACCATCACCGTATCTTGCGCTAAATATGTTATACATCCCAATTCCTGTTTCCTTACTGAAATTGGAGTTGTCATTCGTTTTGCGGTCTTGAACGTCTTCTGGAATCACTCGTTTACCATCTTCTACGTTGTAATGTTCACCTTCGATACCCCAGTTTCTCAGAACTTGTCCTTCATCGGAAGCAAGCCAATCCATGAATTTGATGATACGCACTGGATCTTTGGCCGAAGTTGTAATCCCGATGCCATAACCGTCAAATCCGGCTGGTTGGAACGTATGATCCACAATCTCATCGTTAAGTGATACAGAGAAGTGAGCGTATGTGGCATCATCCTTACCTGATGATTTAAGCGCGTTCTCCGCTTCTTGATAGTTCCACTCTTGGTCAATCAGACCGAGGACACGGCCACTGGCAATTTTGGACTTGTATTGGTCATCCTTTTGAACAAAGGCATCTTTGTCCAGTAGGCCTTCATTGTACATTTTATTCAACCAGCGGAAATATTCTCTTTCCTCTGGACGTTTGTAGTGCAATTTGGCTTCATACGTTTCAGGGTCAATGTAATATTCACCATCATCCGGTGCACCTGTTGCCTGGAAAGCCGGGTTCGTTACCGTGATCATGATTTTCCAATCATCTGCATTCAATGTTAATGGAATGGTTGGTTGACCATCAATGGTTGGATGTTTTTCATAATAGGCTCTAAGTACATTCTCGTAATCCTCAAGTGTCTTCACTTCAGGGTATCCAAGCTCTTTCAATACTCTTTGCTGAATTTCAAATCCACCTGTAGCGTCAAACGTAACATTATCAACACCCATATTGGTTGGAATGGTATAGATCGCTTGATCTTCCAAACTGTATTTCAAACGGTTCATCTGTTCTCCATAGATTTTTTTCAGATTGGGAGCATGCTCCTCAATCAGATCCGTGAGATCCAGCATCGCGCCTGCATCCACAAGCTTAGATAAGTTACCTTTAGGGTAGATCATATCAGGAAAGTCACCACTGGCAGCCATTAGTGCAATCTTCTGGTTACCACCATCGTTTACATCATACTCTGCTTCAATGGTAACGCCTGTTTGCTCCGTAATCTTTTTACCAACAGCATCTTGCATCTTGTTCCAGGTCGGACTAGCATCCGCCCCGAAGAATGTAACTGTGATCGGTTCGGTTCCGCTGGACTCCGAAGTCTCTTTGGTTCCCGAATTCCCACAACCAGCTGTAACCAACATTGCACTTGCGAGCATCAACATTGCAAACGTCTTGGGTGTATTGCCTTTCATTTTGCCTCTCATTGTCTAGTTCCCCCTATTATTTATGAAGGTTTTATCTGTATAACAGGCTTTATGCCTGAGGATACCACTTTTTTGAATGCGCTTTCGGTATCGTTCATTCCGACGTATTTACTGAAGCTGACGTTTCGATTCTGCCAAAAGAAAGATTCTTCTTCTAACGGACGTAAAACGTTTTCGTAAATGGAATAAACCGCTTACTGAAAGTGCTTACATGATAGATTATAGGCTATCCATCTCCTCACGTCAACAATAAAAAAAGCCCTTTCTCAAGGGCTTTTTTTGCTATGAAAATCCTTAACTTTAATGCTTGGTTTTCAAGCTTATTTCACATCTTTTCCAGTCCAAAGAGCTACACGTTCTTTGATCCAAACCGTGTATTGTTTCTCCATCTCCACTGCACCCGCTTTATCGAGTTCAGCCAGAAGACTATCATATACGCTGTCGAAGTTCTCAGGTTTGGCAAGGATCGCTTCTGGAATACGTTTACGTACAATATCCTGTGTTTTCTGGAACGTTACGTTGTAATCCGTGTCAGATGGTACAGGCATGTTGTATGCTGCACCCCAATCTTTCAGCTTCAGATCATCGTCGGAAGGATAGAAATCTTTCCATGTTGTAATACCATAGGCTTTCAACGTTTCCTTCTCAGCGGCAGTGTAACCAGCTTGAATCTGTTCAGGGAAGTTCGTTGTATAGTAGTTATCCGTGGCATCTTTCACACCATCACCGTATCTGGCGCTAAATATGTTATACATGCCTACGCCTGATTCTTTGGTAAAAGCAGAGTTATCATTGGTTTTGCGATCCTGTACGTCAGCCGGAATGATGCGTTTCCCATTCTCGACTTGGTAATGTTGGCCTTCAACGCCCCAGTTTCTCAGGACCTGACCTTCATCGGAAGCAAGCCAATCCATGAATTTGATAATACGTACCGGATCTTTGGCCGAAGTTGTGATTCCGATACCATAACCGTCAAATCCTGTCGGTTGGAACGTATGATCCACAATATCCTTGTTCAGGGATACGGAGAAGTGGGCATATGTTTTGTCTCCACCGTTAGATGATTTCAAAGCATTCTCCGCCTCACCATAGTTCCACTCTTGGTCAATTAGACCAAGTACACGGCCACTGGCAATTTTGGATTTGTATTGGTCATCCTTTTGAACAAATGTATCTTTGTCAAGCAGACCCTCATTGTACATTTTGTTCAACCAACGGAAATATTCCTTTTCTTCAGGGCGTTTGTAGTGTAGAACGGCTTCATAGGTCTCAGGATTAATATAATACTCACCATCATCCGGTCCACCCGTAGCTTGGAATGCAGGGTTCGTTACCGTAATCATAATTTTCCAGTCATCTGCATTCAATGTTAACGGAATCGTCGGTTGACCATCAATCGTTGGATGTTTTTCATAATACGTTCTCAGTACGTTCTCGTAGTCCTCAAGCGTTTTTACTTCAGGGTAGCCAAGCTCTTTCAATACTCTTTGTTGAATTTCGAATCCGCCCCTAGCGTCAAACTCAACGTTATCTACACCCATATTCGTCGGGATCGTGTAAATGGCTTGATCTTCCAAACTGTATTTCAGACGGTTCATCTGATCACCATAGATTTTTTTCAAGTTGGGAGCATGCTCCTCAATTAGATCGGTCAGGTCCAGCATCGCGCCTGCATCCACAAGCTTAGACAAGTTGCCTTTAGGATAGATAATATCAGGGTAATCACCACTGGCAGCCATCAAAGGAATCTTTTGGTCACCGCCATTATTCACATCATACTCAGCTTCAATTGTAACTCCCGTTGCCTTAGTAATTTCTTGACCGACAGCATCCTTCATGTTATTCCAGTTCGGACTCGCGTCTGCACCAAAGAATGTAAAGGTCACTGGACTGGTTGTATCTCCGGAATCAACCGGTTTCTCTGAAGCGTTAGTTCCTCCTCCACTGCCGCTGCATCCTGCTGTAATTGCAAGAGCACTGGCTAACAGAAGCATTGCGAATGTTTTTGGTGTTTTGCCCTTCATGTGTAATCCCCCTTATGGATATTAATGAAGCTGTATATTTGTATAACAGGTTGACCTGCAAATACCGTAACCAGATGAAACAAATGTAATTTTCTTGTTTTTATAACATTAGAAGCGTTTTCTTAAAAATAAAAAAATGTTCTTCTTGCCTTATTTCCTCTTCATTCTGCAAATGTTTACTTTGAGATTCAGGTGTATGCCACGTGTTGTACAAGCAAATGTAAGTGCTTTCATAATTGAATAATAATCGCTCCTATATCCCTTGTCAATAGTGAATTTATAAAATTGAAAACGTTTTTTAGAAAACGTTTTAGATAAAAAAAGAACCCAAATATTCTGGGTTCTTTTTCGTTTTAGATCTGAATTGCTAATCGTTTATTTAGCCTCTTCACCGCTCCACAATTGAACACGGTTTTGAACGAGTTCTGTATATTGTTTCTCCATATCCTCTGCTCCTGCTTGGTTCACTTCTGCAATCATGCCGTCATAGATCGCATCGAACTGTTCAGGAGTACTCAGAATGGCTTCCGGGATACGTTTCCGAATGATATCCTGTGTTTTCTTGAAGATGACGTTGTAGTTGGAATCACCTGGTGTTGGCAGATTGTATGCTGCTCCCCATGGTTTGATTGGGAACTCATCTTCACTCGGGAACAGATCTTTCCACGTCGTAGCACCGTAAGCTTTGAGTGTTTCTTTCTCTGCATCGGAATATGCTGCCACGATCTGTTCAGGGAAATTCGTAGTGTAGTAGTTATCCGTTGAATCCTTCACACCGTCTCCATAGTGACCAGACATATTGGTGTACAGACCGATACCCGTTTCTTTCTGGAATACAGCTGCATTATTGGTTTTCTGATCCAGAATGTCGGCAGGAATGACACGTTTGCCGTCCTTCACTTCATACTGTTTGCCCTCAATTCCCCAGTTCATCAGCACTTGCCCTTCTTCAGAAGCCAGGTAATCGAAAAATTTGATCGTACGAACCGGGTCAGGATTCGATGTTGTAATCCCTACACCCCAACCGGATACAAAACCAGGGTCTTGGTAGGCATGATCCTTGATATCCTCGGACAGGGTTACCGGGAAGTGTGAATACGTTGCTTCAGTCTTACCAGCGGATTTCAATGCATTTTCTGCATCGGAATAACCCCAATCCTGGTCAATGACACCCAGAACACGTCCACTTGCAATTTTGGATTTGTATTGGTCTGTTTTCTGGATAAAGCTGTCCTGATCCAGCAATCCAGTGTTGTACATATGGTTCAACCAGCGGAAGTACTCTTTTTCCTCTGGACGTTTGTAATGCAGACTTGCTTCATACGTCTCTGGATCGATATAGTATTCACCATCATCCGGAGCTCCTGTTGCCTGGAAGGCAGGGTTCGTTACAGTAATCATGATTCTCCAATCATCCGCGTCCAGTGTTAACGGGATCGTTGGCTGACCATCAATCGTTGGGTGTTTCTCTTTGTACGCCTTCAATACATTCTCGTAATCCTGAAGTGTACGTACTTCCGGGTATCCGAGTTCTTTCAGTACACGGTGCTGAATGCCAAATCCACCACCTGCATCAAAGTACTTTTGGTCTACCGCATAATACGTTGGCAGCACATAAATAGCCTGATCTTCATTACTGTATTTCAACCGGTCCATGTAATTACCATACAGCTTCTTCAGATTGGGAGCATATTGGTCGATCAGATCTGTCAGATCGAGCATTGCTCCGGCATCCACCAGTTTGCTGAGTTCTCCTTTGGGGGAGACAATATCCGGATAGTCTCCGCTCGCCGCCATTAAGGATATTTTATCTTGACCACCACTAACGGCAAATTCACCGTTAAGGGTTATCCCTGTTTTTTCCGTAAGGACTTTACCTACTTCATCCTTCATGCCATTCCAGTTCGGACTGGGGTCAACGCTGAAGAAATCAAAAGTAAGTGGAGTTGTCTCTGCGCTTGTATCCTTGAACGACGTATCACTGCCGCTTCCTCCACCGCAACCTGCGAGTAAAGACATTGCAAGCACTGGTGCCAGTGCAATCTTCATTTTGGAACTTGCCATAATGGTAATCCTCCCTGTTTCATATGTCTGTCTTATCCGGGACTTTTTTGTCCCTGTCTATAGCTTCATGAATACCACACCGCAGCCCTATACGGTGAAGCGCAGACCACATGGCTGCGCTTCGGGTATCCTGATGCTTCATTTGTAGATGTACGGCCGCTCTATGTGGCAGCCTGTACCCAATTGTTTAACCTTTTACTGCGCCCAGTGTCATACCACCAACAAAGTACTTCTGAAGGAATGGATATACAATGAGGATTGGAACCGTTACAACGATCGTAATCGCCATTTTGATCGATTCCGGTGAAATCTGTGTCATTTGCTGCGCCATATCATTGGCATTTCGTCCAGCACCTGAGCCCTGCTGTGTACTTTGCAATACTTTCATCAGCTCATATTGGAGCGTGGTCAAATGTGCCTTTGAACCATTATACAGGTACGTATCGAACCACGCATTCCATTGACCTACAGCCAGGAACAATGCGATGGTAGCAAGCACTGGTTTACACAGTGGCAAGATGATTCTGTAATAGATTGTAAAGTCATTCGCTCCGTCCAGCTTCGCGGATTCCTGCAATGAGTATGGCAGGCCATCAATGAATGAACGGATAATGAACACGTTAAATGCACTGATCATGCCAGGCAATACATATACCCAGAATGTACCGATCAGGTTCAAGTCACGCATCAGAATGTACACCGGAATCAGACCACCGGAGAAATACATCGTGAGCGCGAGCGTTGTGGAAACAAATTTTCTAAGTCCAAAATCAGGTCTGCTCAGTGTAAAGGCGATCATGGATGAACTGATCAATCCGAGCACGGTACCTACAAGTGTACGCAGAATGGAGATCTGCAAACCTTGTAACAATCCATCATATTGGAAAATCGTTTTGTAGTTCTGTAATGTGAATTCGCGAGGCCACAAGTAAATTCCGCCACGTACTGTATCTGTCGAGTTATTGAGTGAGATGGCTAGTACGTTAAGGAATGGATAAAGTGTTACAACCAGCACCATGGTCATCGCGAGGATGTTGAATATATCGAACAGTTTATCGCCCCGAGTAGCATTGAATGCTTTGTTCGCCATAATGTCGTCCCCTCCCTACATGATGCTTTCTTTTGTGAATTTTTTGAACAAGCCGTTCGCAGTAAACAGAAGGATGATACTGACAACGGAGTTGAATATACCTATGGCTGTACCATACGAGAATCGTCCCATATTCAAACCATAATTGAGCGCGTATAGATCAAGTACTTCCGAGTAGTCTGTGACCAGACTGTTGCCAAGCAAGAACTGCTTCTCGAAACCGATACTGATAAGATGTCCAATCGACATGATGAAAAGTACAGAAATCGTGGTCCGTATGCCAGGCAGCGTAATATGCCACATCTGTCTCCAGCGGTTGGCTCCATCTACACGGGAAGCTTCATACAACTCATTGTCGATACCTGTAATCGCCGCCAGATAGATGATGGCATTCCAACCGGTTTCCTTCCACATATCTGAAGCGGTTACAATGTACCAGAACAAGTTCCCCTTGGCCATGAATTGGATTGGCTGATCGATAATGTTCAGTCCTACCAATAGATCATTGATAATCCCTCCATCGGTGGAGAGCATCTTCGTAATGATCCCGGCTACAACAACCCAGGATACAAAGTGAGGCAGATATGATACCGTTTGCACGGCACGTTTGAAGAACATGCCTCTCATTTCATTCAGGAGAATAGCGAAGAATATCGGTACGATAAAACCGACAACTAGTCCCATCAAGCTCATTGCAAGCGTATTACGAAGTACCAGATAGAAACGATCATCACTGAACAGCTCTACAAAGTGTTTAAAACCAACCCACTCTTGATCACCAAATGATCTGGCAGGTTTATAATTTTGGAAAGCCATCGTCCATCCCCATAGTGGCAGATAGTTAAATACGAAAACCCAAGCTACGAATGGCAATGACATGAGATAGAGATATTTCTGCTGTTTCATTCTGTCCCAAATTCCGTTCCGCCGATTCTTTAAAGGCGGTTTGGGGTCACTGCTTCTGTTCGCGGAAGCGGATTTTTTTGTTAGCGTTTCCATCTCCGTTCCCCCTCCTCTGTTTTATAAAATAATCATACTCGATAGAGCGTTTTCAAAATACCATCTGGATTTTAGAGAAAATCATATAAAAATTAGATATAGACATATATAATCAGACATTAATTCGTTAAAATCAGTGATAAATTATACTTTTAAATGATATAAAAGTAATATTAAGGTAAAATACTATTGGAAGTGGTAAATATCGAAAACGTTTTATAGTAATCGTTTACTTCAACTACATGTCATGCAAAAAGGACCCTTTCGGGTCCCTATGATTACAATGTAAATTGAATGGTTTGCAGTTTAACGATGCCGAGTAGTTGCGCTACGGATATGGAGGTTGCTGGACGGAATTGATCTCCATTCAGATAGGCAAGTATCTCCTTAAATAAGTAGGCGGCTTCCGGACGCTTCATTACAGCCAGATTGGCAAACGGAAGTGAGGATACCAAAATCTTGCCCTTCCCTACTTTTGCCTCAAAGGCATAAGCGAGTCGTTTGGCCCGATGGAAATGGTCCAGCACTTCGATCAGCGGCTCAACCCCGGGCAACGTATCCAAACATATCGCTGGTGTACCGTTCACCAAGTGATACCAATGCCAGTCCGAAGCCCCATCATGCGGGAAGGTGCCTAGTAGTGCTAGCCGATCTCTCAGATACATGCCCATCGTTGCACCAGGCTGCGTAGCAAACATCAGGTAATTCCAGAATACAGGCAGATACTTGGTCTCCACTGAATCATATAACCCTTCTGCGGTTGGCTGTAGCCAAACACTTCCCCCGTTGACCACATAATCAACGACATTGGGTGTTAACGACTGAACGATAACCAAGTCAATCTCCCGATTTTTCAACAACTGGAATCCATCGATGCGATCTACGCAATCATCATGCGCTTCACCTAGGAATGGCTTCAACTCTGCCACGGTATTCCAGAACCGATTCGAACTCGGATGAGACTGATAAAAAGGAAACGACCAGCCATGCCATACATTCGCTACAGTTCTTTCCAAATCGCCTGATATCAGCTCCGCCTCGATCCGAAAAGCTGCTGCCCCTTCATGAGGAGCGGTAGCGACGATACTTCCCAGTGATATGACAGACCCACATTGGATATTTCCGGTCTTCCATTCCCCTTCATTAAGTATCACATCATTGCTTATTAACCTCCACTGAATGACCGCGTCCTCAAGCGGCTCCTTACCGTAGTGAGAGATGCGTACATCGACATGAATGGATTCTCCGGCGTAAAATGTACGCTCTTTGCAGCTTAACAACAGCACCACATCTGCGTTGAAACACATGAATTCTTCTGGTGTTGTAATGCCTTTGTCATCCCAAAACACATCCAGAATGCCCGTCGTAGCATGTCCCTGTCCTGGAAAATCGCGAATGTCCAGAAGTTGTACGCCCGCAGCGTCCGGTGTTCGCCGAATCCGCTCCATGGCTTCTTTTAAGGAACGTACCAGATGGGTACCACTGACCTGTTGAAAATGCTCCAGATCCTCGATCATGCCTTTGTTTGTTAACGATTCTTCGATCGGTCGTAACCAGCTAGGACGCAATACGCCAGTATACTTCGCTCGCTCTTGGGGCCGCACATACATGGTGTACTGTGCATGTTCGTGCCCAATGACGGGATGCTCCGCGAGCCGAGTGACTGCATGATAGTCCAGCGTGGTATCCGGCACAGCAGAATATGCGGATTCCAACGGGGGATGCCAGTTCAACGACTGAATATAATAATCACCTTCCCGCCCTTGCGCCGGAAGCTGTCCAAAACCTGTATTGTCCGTATATAACCGGGTCGGGTCCATATCCCTTGCCCTTGAGACCAATGCATTGAGTTCTGGGTGGCCATTCGGACCAATAAGTTCATTCCCCATGGAGAACATGACGAATGAAGGATGTCTATGCAGCGACTGAAGCAACCCGTCCAGTTCTTGTGTCAGATAGGACAATACTTCAACTGGCGCAGACTGATCCGATTGCTCAAAGAAACGAGACCAATGGGGAAGTTCAGCCTGCACCAGCATGCCCGCTTCATCAGCAGCATCCCAGAAAGGCTCCGGCGCGCTCCACCCATGCAGTCGGACATGATTGAAGCCATACGATCTGGCGATTCGAAATTGCTGAAGATAATGCTCCTTGTCCCAGACGGGATAACCCGTCAGTGGAAAGATACAGCAATCGACGTATCCACGCAAATATACTGGTATCCCATTCAGTTCAAGCTGCTTCCCGTTTGTTGCAAAGGAACGTACACCAAACGATTGCTCCAGCCGATCCAGTTCCCGTTCACCGTCATAGAGACGGATCATAGCCTTGTATAATTCAGGAGATTCATCCGACCATCTTGCGATAGACTTTTCTGTTCCAAGTTCCAATCGCCACTGAGTTATTACAGCGTTACTTTCAGTTAAACCTGGTGAGCTTATATCCACATGTGATGGATCACTCAGATTCACATTACAACTATATCGATCAAGCCAGGTGCCGTCCGGTTGCTGGATATCCACATGTAATTGCATCGATCTAGCGGAATCATCTGCGGGAGCGCTTACAGTACAATCAATCAGAAGAGTTCCAGTTTCAGCATCTGGTTGAATACGTAACGTCTGTAATCGGCATGGGGGCAGACTGTCCAGATAAACACCACCCGTGATGCCACCCCAGGCTGTGGCCGTATGCAATGAATGAATATGGCTACCCGCCAGCGGAAGTTTCATCGTATTGTCCACGCGGATCTCCACACGATTCACTTCTCCCTGCTTCACCAGAGAGGTAACATCCCACTTCTGTTGATTCACCAGACTATCCTGCTGCCCGGCATACTGTCCATTGATCCAGAGATACGTTGTCCATCGGACACCTTCCAATCTGAATACATAGTGGCATCCAGGATCGTCTGATGGAACATGAACATCCTGAGCATACCAGGCTGAGCCTTCAAATTCGCGTACCTTGGTCCAAGTATCGAGCCTTTCGTATTCAGGCTCATCTCCGTATCCTTGCTCTTCCCATGAACCGGGAATCTGAATGGTCTCCCATGATGTATTTTTACACTGTGAAGGCGGTAATATCTCTTGTTCAACGAGTATATCGGACTCCAGATCCAAACAAAACTGCCATGTTCCATTTAAGTTCAATGTATGACGTACAGCGCCTATATCAGACAAATTCATATCGTATAGCCATCCCTTCATCTGGATTCTTGTAAATCCAGTCTAAAATGTGAAACATTCGGTGACCATTGCTTATCATGGGAAGTGCATGGACAATATGATGAATCTGGAAATTTCTCAGGAGTATCGAAAACGTTTTACACAATAGGCAGGGGCAAAGCCCAGCACTCCGTACTTATTCCTCGTTTATATCTGTAGCCGTTCCTTTAATTGATGATTGGGTTCTGGCCTGTTTGTAAGCGGAAGGGCTCTCCCCTACATACTTCTTGAATTTGCCGTGGAAGTAGTCCACATTAGCATATCCCACTCTCGCCGCGACCTGATGAACCTTCAGTCCTTCGTCCAGCAATTCCTTGGCCTTTTCCATACGAACCTTGTCCAGAAATGCATTGAAATACTCTCCAGTATGATTCTTGAACAACTTACCCAAGTAACTGCTGTTATAGTTAAACACTTCTGCTAGTACTTCAAGCTTGAGATTCTCGCCAGGGTTACGCTGGATAAATTCAATCATCTGTTTCAATACAGTATCCTTGCTTCCCCCACCCATACGTTGAATAAGTCGATTCAAATGTTCCGATGCCATGACTTTGAGATCAGACATCGTAAATTGATGATAGACTTCATTAATCAGAACCGAATGTTCCTGCATAATGGAGTGCATATGTTGATTCGTCGCCGCAAGCTTGTTGAACGCCAGGGAAAATACCTGTGAGAACGCCGTCTTGATCGCTTGCTCTGTTCGGTGATATGGAACAAGGCGCTCTTCCATCTCACCCAGCACCCGCATAACGGACTCACTACTGCGGATGTCTAACGCATAATACAGTTTGTCCGCGAGTTCGTCCTCAACTGGCTCATGTGCTCCGTCCACAGCTTCAACTTCTGGTCTAACAACGCCTTCGCCTTCGCTACCTTCAGTCCACAGAATGATGCGTTGCTCCGTGAACAAGAAGCGTTCCCCGAGTAAACGATTCGCCTGCGTGTATGACCGCGCAATTTCAGAAGTGGAATGTACAGGTTCTCCCGCAGCACCGTACATGTGAACCTCCCATTCTCCTAGCAGTCCTTCCAGCTCATCATACAGATTTCTTGCTGATGACTCGGATGTGATTATTTCCTTACTTAACAGCCCCAGACCAGAATGGAACGAGAATACAATGCCTCGGTCTTTATGGTCAAATGCTTCAATCAGTTTGCGTTTCATAACACTTCCCCGTTGCAGATCAGGGGTTACATGCATCTCAAGCAGCACAATCTGATAGTGAGGCCAGTGCAGCCCCAGGCTATCTTCTTCCATGCTACCCGCACCCTCCAGACTGTCAAAGAGCAAAGCCTCGATCTGATGCTCCCTAAAGACGGTATCTTCACCAGCATGACGTGCCATTGTCTCCCGTTCACGGGTCAGGATTGTAGCAATACGCTCCAGTTCACCAATAATCTCTTCTTCATCCACCGGTTTGAGCAGATAACCATCCACACCAAAACTGATGGCTTTTTTGGCATAATCAAAATCTGCATAACCACTTAATATCAAAAAGTGCGAATCCGGATGATTCCGGCGCACTTCTTCAATCACATCCAGCCCGGTCATACCGGGCATGCGAATATCAATAATCGTCAGATCAGGCTCCAATTCCTCAAACCGGGAGATGGCCTCACGCCCGCTGGCAGCTGTAGCGATGACCTGGAATCCGTATTTTTCCCACTCAATAATGGTTGTCAGTCCCTCACGTATGCTCGGTTCGTCATCCACCAAAAACACTTTATACATGTTGGTCCCCTCCTGCTGGCAAAGTGAAAGAAACCTCTGTTCCTTCCCCATATACACTCTTAATCTGTATTCCATATGGCTCGCCGTACGTCAATGTTAAGCGTTGATGTACATTACGCATGCCGATCCGACTCTTCTCCTGTTCCTCCGGTCCACAGATAAACTGCATCACCTCAGCCAGTCGTTCTGGCGTTATACCTGCACCATTGTCATCCACACGGATCTGCACGATGTTCTCTACTAAACGAATACTTATATGAACACGGACTGTGCCCTCTTTGTTCTCCAGACCATGGACAATCGCATTCTCAACCAAAGGTTGAATAATCAAAGGCGGAATGTACATCTTCTCCACCTCGGGATCGATATGGATCTGGAATGCAAGGCGGTCGCCGTAACGAAATTTCTGAATTTCCAAATAAGAACGTACCATTTCAAGTTCAGCCCGGAAGGTTGTTTTTCCACTGCCAATCTCCAGACTCTTGCGCATCAGCTTGCCCAACAGCCTGACGATGTTAGCAATCTCTGCTTCTCCCTTAATATGCGCTTTCATCCGAATGGACTCCAGTGCATTAAACAAGAAATGTGGATTGATCTGGCTCGCCATCATTTTCAGTTTAATCTCTTTTTGGGCGATTTCCAATTGATTGTTCTGTTCGGTCGCTTCTACCACCTGCGTCATGAGTTCATTGATACTTTTCACCATATAGTTGAACTGTCGTGATAGTTGCCCAATCTCATCGTTTCCATCAATTCGTGAAGTCACGTTCAGGTCTCCTAATGCAAGCTTGTTGAGGTGTTTACTCAGCCGGAGCAATCGATTGGAAGTGAGGAACGAGATGATATATACGAATAGTAGGGCGATCACCAGCACCAGTATAATAAAAATCATGCCGATCAAGCTGACCGTGTTGGCGTCTTTGACGATATTTTTGGTGGCAAAAACCGAAATCACCTTCAGGTTGTTCATACTCGATCCAGGGCCCAGCTCATCAATAACAATATTAGATGGTTCCCCCCGGAAATCACCCTCTATGGTGCCTTTCGCCTGATTCTGCAGATCAACGCCAAAATCAAGCTCGTCCAGCGTTTTTCCTACCAGTTCGGTATTCTTGGCTGCAACCACATACCCCTGCTCGTCCGTAATCATCGTCTCAAACTGTTCCTGACGCAATAATCCATTCAGCTCATCCTGATTGATCACAATCATCAACACGCCCTCGGTCCGATACTCGGCAAAAGGTACTTTGCGCACCAGGCTGAGCTTGTGTACAGGATTATCTTCCTTGTCTGGGATGTAGAACCACCCGATGCTGGTTGTTTTCAGTGCCTGTTGGTACCAGTAGCTCTCTTCCGTCTGCTTGTCTACCGGGATGAATTCGAGGTTGTTGATCAATGTTGGGTTAGTCGAGTAAAAACGAATGCCTGCTATCTCACGGTACAAACGCCTGTACTCCTGAAAGTCTTTGTATGCAAGATACGCTGAGGTTAACTCCACAACGCTCTTGTACCGTTTATTTACGATCTCCTTAAGATCCGCATTAAACATTAAAAGATTGGATATATCGGTTGGTACACGAAGCATGGTTGCCGTCTGGCTCTTGATCTTGTCCACATTGATGATCGTCTGTCCTATCGCATTGTCCAGGGCTTGCTGGCGAAAATAACTGGTCACAGCAAGACCAACAATCAGGACCGGAATCATGACAACCAGTACATAGGAAATGAGCAATTTATGCTTTAATTTGAGATTATTAGTGGTTCGTATCAACCTTTTCAACATGTCTGCACCTTCCGTCATCTGTATAAGCGCTTACATATAAACAGCAGGATCAGGATGTTCTGTCCTCAGAATTAATCATACCACAGAACCGTCAGAATTCGGATTGTCATTGCAATGGGTACTATATTGCCAGGCTGCAAGCCAACCTACCTCTAGTAGAAGAAGCCGCCATTAACATGGCGACCGGGCTTACCGAATTATTTTCTACTGACAGAAGTTTAGTGACTCCTAGATGGGCGAAATCCCTGTTGAAGTGTTGGAAAAGCAAAAAAAGGCACTCCCACGATTGGAAGTGCCTCTCAGTATCAGATTTACTCATATGTTATTAAGGACGAGGTGTACTTACCCCATTGAGGATCAGTTTAGGATGAATATCGGCGCTCAGCGAAGCGGAAACTGCACAATATTTTTCC
Organism: Paenibacillus sp. FSL H7-689; assembly: GCF_000517905.1. NCBI lineage: Bacteria > Bacillati > Bacillota > Bacilli > Caryophanales > Paenibacillaceae > Paenibacillus > Paenibacillus sp. FSL H7-689. The sequence goes on along the minus strand of NZ_ASPU01000007.1, from coordinate 115,439 downwards.
TCAGCCATCTGGATGGCTTTCCAGATGCGATAATCCGGGATATCGCCATCGACTTTGAAGATCAGATCAATGGATGTGAAGCCTTTGGGCATCTCTTCACTGCGTGTGCCTTGCGCTTCAATCTCAATCGACTCAATTTTGTCCAGGAAAGCGTCCAGAATCATCGTAATATCGATTCCCATACAGCCCCCGAGACCCGCCAGCAACAATTCCATCGGGGTCGCACCCTTGCTGTCACCACCATAAGCAGCAGTGGCATCCATGCCAACGGCGTAGCCAGAGGGTCCTTCGGAAGTAAACGCGCGTTTGCCTTTCCATACGGTTGTTACATTCATGATGTTATCCTTCTTTCTTACAATAGTTTACGATTTGCAGAAATCCGTTCCGGGTACGGCTCGTTCTTCCGATCGCTGTTGTCTCCAAATATTTTTGATTTTTATTCACAAAGGACAATATTCGGAGACAAAGGCGAGCGCTACGCTTCTTCAGAATCGATTCCGTCCCCTTCACTCAGCAGCTTATCGCTATAATCGATCGTATCAATCAGTAAATTGTAGTAATGTAATTAGAATTCAGTAATCTGTTGCAAGAAACGACGGGTGCGTTCTTGCGTTGGATGTTCAAAAAAGGCTTGTGGACTTGCCTCTTCCACAATTGACCCGTCCGCCATAAAGACGATTTTGTTCGCCACATTACGGGCAAACTTCAATTCATGTGTCACAACCAGCATCGTCATGCCTTCCTCTGCCAGTTCCTTCATAACGGAAAGCACTTCTCCGACCAATTCAGGATCAAGAGCTGAAGTTGGCTCATCAAACAGCATCACTTCCGGCTCCATCGCGAGTGCACGCGCAATGGCGACCCGCTGCTGTTGTCCACCGGACAATCGGGATGGATACGCATCCTGCTTGTCCGACAAGCCGACCCGATCCAGAAGAATCCGGCCGCGTTCAGCCGCCTCGTCCCTTTTGATTTTTTTCACCGTAACAAGGCCTTCTATCACATTACCCAGCACTGTCTTGTGCGGATACAGATTAAATTGCTGGAATACCATGCCGGTCTGGCGACGAATCTCCAGTACCCGGGCACGTTGGACTCGCAGCGGATCTGCGCTGTTGACCACAATGCCGTTCACTTCGATCTGTCCTCCGGACAGCTCTTCCAGCCCATTCAGACAGCGCAGCAAGGTACTTTTGCCTGAACCACTTGGGCCAAGCAATACAACAATATCTTTGGCATCGACATGCAGATCGATGTTCGTAAGTACTTCATTTTTCTGAAAACGTTTGGTAAGTCCAGTTGTTGTAATCATCGGTTCTCTCCTCCCATCAGTAAGCCCGGGCCAACCGGCGCTCCACTTGTTCCAGAATGGCCGAGAAGCCGATACTCATAATCCAGTAGATCACACCGATGGCCAGATAAAAAGGCATATTCAATGCATATTGGGATACCAGCAGTTGTGCTGAACGCAACAACTCGGTAACACCAATCGCCGCCACAAGTGATGTTTCCTTCAACATGCCAATAAACGTGTTCCCCATCGGCGGAATCGCAATGCGCACAGCCTGCGGGAAGATAATCCGTCTCATCGCTTGAGCCGGGGTCATTCCCGTTGCATATGCAGCTTCAGTCTGTCCTTTAGGCACAGCCTGAATGGCTCCACGGAACGTCTCCGATAGAAACGCACCTGCATTCAGACTCAGTCCCAGACATGCTGCGGTGAGTGATCCCAAGGTCACTCCATAATCGACCAATCCGTAATAAATAACGAATAATTGCACCAGCAGCGGGGTTCCCCGCATGATGGATACATAAAACCTTGCGATCAACCTAAGCCACATCGGTCCCTTCAGACGAGCAATCGCAACAAGCACCCCGATGATGAACGCAAAAAACATGGAGATCACAGTTACATACAGCGTATAATAAGCCCCCTTCAGAAAGAAGGGGATATTCTCAAATACCAGTTCCATGGGTCAAATCTTCCCTTCGCCTTGCAGGTTCATTATTGCGCAGGCTCTTCACCAAACCATTTTTTGAAAATGGTATTGTACGTGCCATCATCTTTCATGCCTTTGAGAGCATCATTTAATGCTGCTACAAGTTCCGGATTGTCTTTGCGAACAGCAATACCTGCCTGGTCACTCTTAATAGCTTCACCTACAGCTTTGATTTTCAATCCGTTGGCATCCACAATCGGTTTCAGAGCGTACATATTGTTGATTGTTGCATCAATCCGCCCAGCATTCAGATCTTTGAGTGAAGAGATGACATCGTCATAGGTTTTAATCGTGAAGTCTCCCACTTTTGGCAACACTTCATTACGCAGATATGATTCATCATTTGTACCCAGACCTACGCCAATCGTCTTACCTTTGAAGTCTTCCAGCTTGGTAATATCGTTATTGTCTTCTTTTACAATAATTTTAACTTGGTTCGTAATATACGGATCACTGAAATCCAGTACTTTCTTACGATCATCGGTAATCGTCATCTGGCTGATAATGGCATCAAGCTTCTTCGCTTGCAGACTTGGTGTCAGACCGGAGAACTCTTGGGATACAAATTCAACCTCTACACCCAGACGCTTCGCAACTTCACGTGCGATATCGGCATCATAGCCGTCCATTTCTTTCTTATCGTTCAGGAAGTTGTACGGTGCGTATGTGCCCATCATGCCCACTTTGATAACGCCAGCAGACTTGATTTGCTCCAGTTCATTGCTTGCCTGTGCACCATTTGTACTTCCATTGTCTGCTGCTTTACTTCCACAAGCACTAAGTACCAGCACGGTCATCAGCAGAATTGCTGTCAAAGACCAGCCTTTACGAGTTTTCGATCCATATGTGTTGTTCATTACGTTAACTTCCTCTCAGTCGTGTATTAATCTGGATGTACATTGGGTTACTTTATTGTGACTAAACCGCAGTTGTACCCATTATTCCCTGCTATTTGTTTAATCATGTGAATCTTATGTGCCTAGCAGTCCGTAAAACTCAAAGCTTGCTGCTTCAGTTGCCAGCGATGAAGCTGTCATGGCTGAAAATTTGCTGTGTAACTCATCGGAACCGAACAACCAGCGTGATATCATGCCTTCAATCATGCTTACCAATAGGGCTGCTCGAAGTGGAACATCCATGCCCTTAGGCAACATGCCGAGTTCGATGGCACGTTCCATATTGTGACGAAACGCAGTTTCCACGGCATTACGTGTCTCCTCGACCAGGCGTTGTACGGACTCTTCCGTCACGATGCCTTTGAGCAACAGTTCCATAAAATAACGATTCTGCGCGGCAAACAAAAACAAGTCAGTGAACAGCCTTTCTGATGCTTTCACCATATCCTCTACTGATCCGGCATCCTTGCGGTACCCTTGTCCAATCGACTCAAGTAACTTCTCCTTGCCCGTTAAGACAATCTCCGAAGCAATGGCTTCTTTACTCTTGAAGTGCCAGTAGAATGTCCCTTGCGCCACACCAGCCTCGCGGACGATATCGGAAATTTTCGTCTGATGGTAACCTTGGGTTGCAAAACGTTCCATCGCTATGCGTATTATTTGGTCCCGGCGTTCTTCACCGGGTTCCAAACCGTTAATTTTGGTCATTCATGTAACCCTCCCGATTGATCAGTCAGTCAGTTAAGTTATATCCTATGGGATAACTAGGTTTTTGTCAATATAGTTTTAAACAAATGGTTACAAGCATAAGTTGAAGTTGAGTGCATTTGTGATCATAATAGGTGATAGCCTTGTTCAAATGAACAGGCATGGTCAAGCAGGACAGCCTGTGCTGTCACCTGCATTTCAAGGAGGAAGAGAATTGGACATTATATCATCCATTATTATGGGCATCATCGAAGGTTTGACTGAGTTTTTGCCCGTGTCCTCTACTGGACACATGATTCTGACTGCCCATTTGCTGGGTTTATCGGAGGACAACGAGTCAGTCAAAACGTTTGAGGTGGTTGTTCAACTCGGAGCTGTACTTGCTGTTGTTGTACTGTATTGGAACAAATTCATTGATATGTTCCGCTTCACCGGAGGGAGCAGGCCTTACTCCCGCCGCCTCAATCTGGGACATATTTTCCTGGCGATGGTTCCTGCCGTAGTCATCGGACTTGTATTCCGCGACTGGATCAAAGCACATTTGTTTGGTCCGGAAACAGTGCTGTACAGCCTCGTTATAGGTGGTATATTGATGATCGTAGCCGAACGCTGGAGCCGGAAGAGTGGGCGGATTACTACCCATGATGTCGATGATATTTCCTACAAACAGGCATTCGCGGTGGGTATATTTCAGATCTTGGCGTTGTGGCCAGGCTTCTCCCGTTCCGGGTCAACGATCTCAGGCGGTCTCTTTGCAGGGGTAAGCCGTGTAGCCGCTGCGGAGTTCACATTCCTCGTGTCTGTGCCAATTATGATTGGTGCTACGGGATATGACCTGTACAAAAGTATCGATCACCTGAACGGCAGTGATTTCCCAATCTTCGCGATTGGATTCATCGCTGCTTTCATCGTCGCCATGCTTGCGATCAAGACGTTCCTGTCCATTTTGAAAAAATTGAGTCTGACCGTCTTTGCTGTGTATCGCTTTGTCTTGGCAGCCGTGTTCTTTATTATTTTGATGTAAGCATTACAATTCAAGTAATTAGACAGGCAAAATCAATGGCGGCCTCACGTTCCCTTGGGAAGCGAGGCCGCCATATTTTATATTCTGAACTATTGTTTCTGTTGCTTCACAATTCTGTTGCTGCTTCAGAGACAGCAATACCCGTAATTAGAAGAAGTCTGATTCTTCATTACTTCCTTCTTTGCTGGGTTGAATCATTGGTGATGCCGACTAGGTTTACTATGTATCATGTACATCCATATTTATGTTCACTTCTGAAAAGCAGTCTGGCTAATACCACTCTTTTACTTGAAAGTTCCTGTGTTTCTTTCGACTCTTCAATCTCTCACGCAGATTATATCTATTCTCCTTTTGTTCCTGCAGCAATTGCTTCACCCCGATCATCAACAATCGGTATCTTCGGTCATCATTGTGACTTAATTGGTGCATTTCTTCAAAGATTTCATTCTTCATACGGATCTTGTTCACTCCAAATATTCAGTTTGTTCTCACAGTATACATGGGAGCACTGAACAAATTCTAAACAAGCGTTGTTTCTCAACTTCAGTTATTCAAATGCACATTTGAATGCACTTCAAGCGTGCTGGAATGAAACAGAAAAACCCCTTCCTGTCGCAGGACAAGAAGAGGTCTCCTTAGCTAAATTAATTAGACAAACTGCTGAGTCTCGTACGCTTAAACTTTGGATTCAAGCGTCTCCAGATACTCGGAGATTTGAGCAGGTGTTTTAGCCCATTTGCTATGCAGATGTGCGATTTTCTTGCCGTTCTGGAAGACGAGCAGGCTTGGAATGCCGCGTACACCATTCTCTTCGGCAAACGGCTGGAACTTTTCTGCATCCAGGGCATAGAAGGTTTTGTCCGTATGTTGGTCGATAACATCCCCGATAAAACGATCCAGGTTTTTGCAATCCGGACACCAGGTTGTATCAAATTTAATGACGGTAAAACCATCAGAGTTAATTGTATCCAAATATTGCTGTTCACTTTGAATTCTTTCCATATGTCTTCTCTCCCTTATATGTTCCTTTTTTGGCTGATCTTCATTGTACCTCGTATAGTTACAATTGAAAATAGGCTTAATGGAGTTAACGATGCTGCTTGTACAGATTAGCGGGACTGAGTTCTCGTATTTCCTGAATTTCCGCAGGGGTGAGTTCAGGCGAATTCGAAGCAGCAATATTATGCAACAACTGTTCTCTTGAACTGGCACCAGGGACAACAGCTGCTACGGCAGGATGGGATAACGCGTAGCGAATAGCCGTCTGAGCCATACTGCGTTGGTCTGTAACAAGACGACTTAGCCCTTGCCGAATGGTATATAGTTGCTCTGGCGTATAGTCCAGATAACCTTTGTCTGCCTTGGCAGATCCAGAATCGGCAAGCACACCGCTAGCCACAGGTCCACGGGCAATTACGCTGATCCCCTTTTGCTCCAATAAAGGCAACACTTCTTCTTCCGCTCTGCGGTCAGCAACACTGTACTGGTTCATTACACTCACGAGGGATGCCCTCTCCACATATTCCCGAATCACGTTGGGACGAATGGAAGAGATACCGTAATACCGTATTAGTCCTTCTTTCTTTAACTCCTCAAACGCTTCGATCGTCTCTTCGATGGGGTCGTCCAAGGTCCCGCCATGCAGCTGATACAGATCGATGTAATCGGTCTGCAGACGCTTCAGACTTTCATGTACAGCCTGCTTAATGTAGGCTTTGGACGGGTCCCATGACCAGCCGTCTTTGCCCGGCATACGACGATTACCTACTTTGGTCGCCACAATGACTTGGTCCCGACGCCCCTTAATAGCTTGTCCTACAATCTCTTCATTACGCCCTTCGTCATACAGATCGGCTGTATCCAACAGATTGACACCATGATCCAGAGCCTCATGAACCAGGCCCACAGCGTGCTCCATTTCAGTTCCAAGTGACATACATCCTAGCCCAATCTCAGACACCATCAGTTCGGATGTACCCAGACGATTTTTCTTCATATGTGCATCTCCCTCCATACGTTCTGCAAGTATCCATTGTATCATTCTTGCTGGCAAAAATCGCATGCCTCACCGAAACAAAGGGTAGTTTTCATCTCACAAAAAAACCTGGAACGACTTCATCTCCAGGTTTCTCATGATCATCATTTAAATTCAATCGATAAACGAACTATCGCAATCTATTTCACTTCAACACGTGGTCTGGTTTTACTTGTTCCATTGGACGAATTGGAGTTTTTCATCATACCCGAGACAGTGCTAAACAGCTTATCTCTTGCTTGTTTGTTCCTCATCAGATAAGTCACACCTGCGCCGATAGCCGTCATGATAATTCCTCTTCTTTTAGACATGTGCTTCTCCTCCTTCAGGATAAATGTACATCGTGTCTTGCTTGACAATTACCCTGTGGGAACAAAACGAAACGAAGTACAGGCTTGATCGCAGAAAAAAAGATGACCTCCGAATTCAATTCAGCGGTCATCTTCCAATCGTCCTGTTGAAACATCAACCGCACGAGATAAATCATACAAGCTTTCGTACAATCAAGACAAACATCCATGTCCAATTAATCAGATGGCGTTGCCACATGGGTCATTTCTTCATGTTTGTAGGTCGAACCATCGGCGGTCAGATAAAAGTGTCCGATGGGATGCAGATCTTCATCCAATTCGTAGACAAGCGGAATGCCCGTTGGGATATTGAGCGCCATCACGTCTGCTTCGGACAATTGGTCCAGATGCATGACGAGTGAACGGAGCGTGTTCCCATGCGCAGAGATCAGCACTCTTTTGCCAGCAGACACCGTCGGTTTAATCTCCGCATTCCAGTACTCCAGTACACGCTTCGAGGTATCCATCAGGTTCTCCGTAAACGGGACGGTGCATCCGAGTCGCTTGTACTTGTCCAGATCCTGCACATATCGGTCATCGGTTTCGTCCAGTGCCGGGGGAGATACGTTCACGGATCGTCTCCATTCCTTTACTTGGTCTTCCCCATACTTCAGAGCAGTCTGCTGTTTATTCAGTCCTTGCAGCGCACCATAATGGCGTTCATTCAGCTTCCAAGTCTTCGTAATGGGAATCCACATGAGGTCCATTTCATCCAGCGCAATATCGAGTGTTCGGATAGAACGTTTCAGCACGGATGCATAGGCGTAATCAAAATCAAATCCCTGTTCCTTCATGATCTTCCCTGCTTTACGTGCTTCTGCGTAACCATCCGTCGTCAGATCCACATCAGTCCATCCGGTAAAACGATTCTCTACATTCCACATGCTCTGTCCATGGCGAATCAAAACAACTCTGTACATAAACGTGAACCCTCCTTCCATGGAAACATTACCCACAAGTCAAACTAATTAGCACAGTGAAACGTTCATCACATTAATAATATGGTGCCATCATCAGGTATACCACGACACCTGTAGAACTGACGTACAGCCAGATTGGCATCGTCCAACGTGCAATTTTGCGGTGTTTCTTCAATTGATTCGTCCAACCCCATACCAGTGTGAACAACGCCAATGGAACAATCAGGGCTGCCAGTATACTATGGGTAATCAGAATGAAGAAATAGATCGAACGAATGATGCCCTCGCCGCCGTATTTGGACGTCTCTGGTGAGAGGTAATGAAACGTCAGATAGGTTACGAGGAATAACAGTGTTGTTGAGAATGCAGCAAGAATAAATCGTTTGTGCAGCTTCACATTCCGCTTAATAATAGCAATAAGCGCTGCGAGCAGGAATATGAAGGTAAAGCTGTTAAACACGGCATTAAACCGCGGCAACACCGTAATATCAAAGGTTACATCACCTTTGTAACCAATGGACGGTGCGAAGAACAATAATAAAATAATGACATTAGCAAGAATAGAAATCGTGATAATGATGCCTGCGAAATTTTTATTGCTCGTCGGGGATGGAATGTTCGGCTCCCCTTTGTTATTTTTGCCCAATGCAAAATCCTCCTCATATCCTAACTTCTATGTTCTATATCATTATATCTCGCCAATTCCGGGCTGTTAAGTGACAACACTCTGAACAAAAGCCGCTGCACTTCCCTATAAAATGCCCCTTTGCGGCCATTTTCACTCAAATCCAATCCGACTCCCATTTACCGAATCCTTCATTTGTGGTATAATTAACGCAATTAATTACATACGCGTTGAAACTGGAGGAGCCTGTCACCAAGGGCCCCTCTTTGTCTTTTTCAGGCACAGAACGGCACTCTGCTAATGCCGTTCTGTGCCTTTTTGTCTGTTTGAAGCGGAGGATGGATCGCCCTTGGGTTGGTTAACCTATTGACGCTACTACTGGAGGGAAGAACACCTATGGAATTTATTTTGGTTCTTGCACTTATTTTAATCTTTACCAAACTTGCTGGTGATCTATCCGTAAGATTGGGTCAGCCATCCGTTTTGGGGAAACTGATTGTCGGTGTCATCCTCGGACCTGCGCTGCTCGGTTGGGTGGAGAAGACGGATTTCGTTCATTATATGGCTGAGATCGGGGTATTGCTGTTAATGTTCATTGCGGGACTGGAAACCGATCTGGAGCAGTTAAAGAAAAACTGGAAGGCGGCCTTTGCCGTAGCGGTCGGCGGTATTATTTTGCCTTTTATCGGCGGGTACGGTTCGGCCATAGCATTTGGTATGTCGCAGACACACGCGCTGTTCTTTGGACTTTTATTCTGTGCTACTTCCGTCAGTATCTCAGTTCAGACGTTGAAGGATATGAATCAACTGAGTTCACGGGAGGGTACCACCATTCTGGGTGCAGCCGTTGTGGATGATGTGCTCGTTGTGGTTCTGCTCGCCGTCATGATGAGCTTGCTCGGCACAGGTGCAGGGGATGTCTCTATTGGATTGTTGATTGGTAAGAAACTTCTGTTCTTTGTCATCATCTTTGCAGCAGGCTGGTGGCTTGTGCCACGGGTCATGAAATGGATGGCCCCACTGCGGGTCACGGAAACCGTGATTACGACAGGACTCATTATCTGTTTCCTCTTCTCATACTTTGCAGAGTGGATGGGTGTTGCTGGAATCATAGGTGCATTTGCCGCTGGTATCGCCATCTCCCAAACCAAATTCAAACATGAGGTTGAAACTAAAATCGAGCCGATTGCTTACGGAATATTTGTCCCAGTTTTCTTTGTCAGTATCGGCTTAAATGTCACTTTTGATGGTGTGGGTTCACAGATTTGGTTTATTGTTGTTATAAGCCTCATCGCTATTGTTACCAAACTTATCGGTGGTGGAGCTGGTGCCCGGCTGACCGGGTTCGACCGTTCCTCTTCTATTGCTATTGGTGCAGGCATGATCTCCAGAGGGGAAGTTGCTCTAATTATTGCTTCGACCGGACTTGCTTCGGGCTTGCTTGATTCGGAGTATTTTACCAGCGTTGTGATCATGGTTATTGTGACTACACTGGTTACTCCGCCACTCCTCAAAATCACCTTTGCACGTAAAAAAGGGGAGCAGCGGGTTGAAAAAGGAATTGAAGATTCTCATTTGAACGGGTGAGATATGTCTCAGTTCAAAACTTAACAATAAAGATTCCATTGTGGCACTCTGAACTCTAGACTTCAGTTGTGTCCCTAGAATTACTATGAGTGTCTTGCGACTCAGGTAAGCTGTGTCTTGATGATATGCTGCACTTTAAGCTTTTCGCATTTGGCACACCCAAGGCATCCAGTCGTCACACATACTAACACTGTCTTGAAGCATCAACGGGCGTAAAATTCCTGAAATGTAGGCCGGCTGCGCCTTAAGAATAACCCTTCATTTTTTCTAAGGAACCCAGTACGTCTTATTTGGTCCTCTGGCTCTCTTTTTCAATTGTAAGAAACATCAGACACCTTATTTCCCAAATTTTCATAACAAAACGCTGAAAATGGCTGTACATTCCGAAATAACGTTTCTCAGGTTCCTTACATTTCTGCGAGTGCTTCAACTCCCTGAATAAGACGTCTCAGATTCCTTAGCTCTTATTGCCCGCTCTACGCTTCTTTCCAAGCATGAGCAAGAGAAGACGCATACCCGCGGTACGAAGAACTTAATTTAAATGTAAACAGCCTTGAAGGCGAGAATAATCTACTTTTACAGCGTCTATATCGCTTACTCGCACATTAAGGGACGCGTTCTCACACATTTAAAGTGTAGCACCTACTAGCTCGGAATACGTCCAGTCTCGTTCTGGCATTCAGACCTTGGCTTGAGATATCCTCTATTGGAAAAGGTATTGAAATCATTCCATATTTAAAGCTATACTTGATCTAGAAATGTAACATATTGGTCGTGAAGCACACGCCGCTTTGATCCATTCTCCCCTTCAACGCGAAGGTTGGAAATGGTCAGAGCGGCTTTTTGTATTTTGACATGACGACCTGAAGCCTGTTCACGTTCGTTTATTTTATTTTTAGAAGAGATGAAGACGATGAGCATTGATTTTGAGGAGGCTTACGAAGTTTGGATGCACTCCCTTCTGGAGAAGGAAACGAACCCCAGAGTGCTGTCCAGACTAGAAAATGGACTTGAACATGGCACGTTGGAATTTTTGCGTTCAGTCTGGTTTCCGGTGATGAAAAACTTTAACCATTTGCAACCCGAATGGGAAGTTCGAGACTTTCATAACGGCTATCGGTATCTGGATCTGGCTTATCTGCCAGGTAACGGCGTTAAGGGAGGTATTGAGATTCAGGGATACGGGCCACATGCCCGTGATCTGGATGTACGGCGCTTTAAAGATTTATGCTGGCGGCATTGTCTGCTAACGCTTGATGATTGGATTTTTCTGCCGATCGCGTATCTCTCCATTAAAGACGAACCGAAACGGTGCCAACAGCTTGTGCTCTCTTTTATGGGAAAATTCATTGCTACGGACGTTCCGACATCCTTAAATTGGCTAGAAGCCGAGACTGTTCGTTATGCCAGACGCATCATCCGTCCATTTGCCCCCTCGGAACTAGCAACACACCTGCGAATCACGGATCAACATGCTCGAAGAGTTCTTCACAGCCTGATTGATCAACAAGTATTACATGTCGCTAGTGGCGCTCAACGATATCGAACGTATATCTTACGAACATGAGACACTCTATTTCGCCGATATCGTACATATTCATTTTCTAACGAACTCAGGACATCTTATTGTGATGATATGAAGTAGATCAGGGCACTTTTTCGGGCCTTTTCGTGAAATAAGTTTGCTGGGATTCGTTAGAATTCCAACATGCCTCTTATCTCGATAATAAGCTCACCTGAGTTCGTTAGAATTTTAGAAATGACTCCGAAACTTTTGGAGTTACTACTATAACTTTTGGAGTTACTACTATTAAACCTAATTGCGAACCACTTTAGCTACTGGAGTGTCAGATACTTGCGTCACCAACGAGTTACATGGAGATTTACACGGAGATTTACACGGAGGAATAGCTCTGAGCTTGAATTTACTTGAAATAGCTTGCGGGCTAGCCTACAGCTCCAAGGATAAATTACTTGTAGTCGATTAAATCACTTAAAATGAGGTCTCCGACCATATATAGAAAAACAAAAAAAGACCACCTTACACTCAAGAGGTCTTCGATCTTTGCCTGTTGTTGCAACAGGCTGTCCCATTTTAAGTTAACACGCCAACATAAAAACCAATCGAGATAAAGACAACACACCAGACGAATGCACCAATGCCCGATACAACTACGTACCTGCCGATGGCCATCTTGCTAATTCCGGAGAAACAACACATCAGATGACGAATGCCTGGAATGAAGTAACCTAGGATGATGGACCAATACCCATATTTGAGGAACCACGACTCCACCCTGCTGAATCGTTTGGCATTAACGCCAACCCACTTACCGTATTTTTCAACCAGCGGCCTGCCCGCTTTTTTGCCAATCATGTAGCTAAGCAGCCCTCCGGTAAATGCACCACCAAAACTGACGGCGATGGATACGGAGTAATTCAATACCGAGATGGAGGCGAGATAACCAACAAAAGTCATCATCACCTCATCCGGAATCGGCATGCCAATAACGCCAAGAGCCAGTAGTCCGTATATTGCGAAATAACCATATTGACCAATAAATTCTTTTGCAAATTCCATACTGACTCGCTCCTTATTTCGGTTCCACAATATCCTTCTCATGTGAGGCTAGCACTTGTTTTAGAGACGGGAATCGGATTTGGCTCACCATGAGACCGGATAATACAATAATGACAAGATAGGCTACACCATGTGTGAAATAAGGACTCCAGAGTGCGAAAAAGGACATCAGACCTCCCGCAAATGTAATCGGCATTCCGACAAAACCACTGCTTGCTGTCTTCTGACAGTTATAACGGGCCAGACGCAAAGCACCGCAAATCGGAAACAATGCAGTCAGTGCCATCCCCAGCACACTCACTTCAATCATGGAATTCAGGTACAGAATCAGCACGGGTGCTGTTCCGAATGAAACTACATCCGCAAGCGAGTCCAAGGACTTGCCGAACTCACCCTCACAATGCAATTTACGAGCCGCATACCCGTCAAACAGATCAAAGAACATCGCTACCCATATCATCATCACAGCCAGGGCAAATTCACCATGAATAGCCATAATGACTGCCAGCATGCCTGAACTCAGATTCCCCAAGGTTAAAATCGATGGTAAAGACTTCATAATATTTGACTCCCTTTCGTACTAGGCTTTAGGAAAAATAATATAAAAACGGACTCCATCCGGTGTATTCTCCACTCCATAACTGCACCCATGCAGATCAAGAATCTGCTTCGCAATGGCCAGACCAAGCCCGGTCCCCCCCATTTTACGATTACGTGAGCGCTCTACCCGATAGAACCTCTCCCATATATACTGCCGCTCAGCTTCAGCAATGTGCTCACCCTTGTTTTCAATGGAAATATGGACAAAACCTTCACGCCTGCTAATCTCAATAGTTATATCGGTATGTGGTATCGCATGACGTATAGCATTCATCATGATATTGAAAATAACTTGCTCCAGTTTGCTTCGGTCACCCTCAACCGTCTGTTCTGTTGTGGATACAAGCACTACATCCAATCCTTTGTCCTTCAGTTGCGGACCCAGACGGCCGGCGATATCTTCAATCATGTCAGCCAGTGCAACAGCATCCGTATTCAATTGAACCGCTGAGGATTCCAGTCGCACCAGATCCAGCATCTCTTCAACCATCGTTTCCATTTTGATCGTCTCATCGGCAATGATCTCAATGTAACGCTCCCGTTTGCTCTCACTGACGCCATCCTTCAGCCCTTCAGAATATCCCTTAATAATGCTGATTGGTGTCTTAAGTTCATGTGATGCATCGGCAAAAAACTTGCGCTGACGCTGTTCAATCTCCTGCTTCATTTCCATATCTGTACGCATCTGCGTGTTGGCCTGCCTCAGCTCTTCCAGTGTCTGACCCAAGGTTCCCGATAAGGCATTGAGGCTGTTAGACAGACTCCCGATCTCATCATTACGCCGGATGGGTGATTTCACCGTGAAATCCAGCGTAGACATTTTCTTGGCGACATGGTTCAACGCCAAGAGCGGCTTCGTAATAATTCGGGACAGGAGTAACGCCAGCAACAGAATCAATATAAATGCCCCTATGCCGAAATACGCATAGAACAAACGTGTTGCCTCATTCGCTTCCCTCATCTCCTGTAGAGAGGTGAGCGAAAAGATCAGTTGTTGCTCGGGTCCGGAACGATGCACTGGAGCAATGGTGATGACATTGCGAACACCGCTCCAGCTATCCATCCATTCTTCATTGAGCATTTTGCCATTCGCCAAGGCAAGTTGGTCTTCGGTAGATAATGGGAACCGGCTATCCAGTGCTTGCACCAGCAGTCCCTGCCTCTGACTCCACGTTGCCAGATTGGGAAGAACTACCTCGGTTAATACGCCTGACCATTCCTTTACCGGTTCAATTGATTCCTGAAAGCTTTCTGTTCCCCATGCGGCAGAAGTGGCATCCTGGATTTTGAATGGATAGACCATGGATTCGCTGGCCGGACCTTTCACCGTCAGTTCTTGCCCATATTTCAGATGGGATGTAATCCAGCCAGCATTCTCACTATTGATAAACAAGGACAAGGACACTTTCACTTGACTTCCATCCTCTTGAAGCAACGTAATGTGGAACGGGTCATTAACCAGTCTTCCGGTATTCGTCAGAATGACCAGATGTGATTGATTCTGACGCATGAACTTCCCGGTCTCCTTGGCTAGCTGTAAATCACTCCAATGCCCATTGGAGTATTGCTGTTCGAACTTGGACAGCTTTTTCTTCATACTGCTGACCTTTTGATGCTGATAGAAGTCGGGGAACCAGACCAACTGAGCAAAAACCGTCGTCCCATATAGAAGTACCAGACATCCTGCCATGACCAGGAAAAGCTTCATCGTTACGCCATTTCTTCTCATGCTTCTGCCTCGAAACGATATCCAGTACCAATCACCGTCCGGATACACTTGGCTTCATCACCCAATTTGCTGCGCAACTTCTTGATGTGGGTATCTACAACACGTGAGTCCCCTTCAAAATCAAATCCCCAGATCCGATTCAAAATGGCATCCCGGGACAACACAATGCCTGCATTACGTACCAAATAAAGCAACAGATCATATTCCTTTGGTGCAAGTTCCACTTCAATTCCGTCCTTCTCCAGACGTCTGGCCCATGGATCAAGGGTTACCTGTCCGAAGCGAATCACACCCTGCTCTCGTCCAAATGCACCTTCAACACGCTTCATTAATGTCTCTGCACGTGCAACCAGCACACGTGGACTAAACGGCTTGGTAACGTAATCGTCTACGCCCAGCTGAAATCCATGAATTTTATCGTCATCCTCGGACCGTGCAGTCAGCATGATAATAGGTACGGTGGATTGGGATCGAATATGCCCACATAACGTCCATCCATCCATTTCAGGCATCAAAACATCCAGAATAACCAGATCTACCTCATGCAGAGCCAACAGTTCCAGTGCCTGTACTCCATGTTCAGCTTCTATGACGTTCCATTGTTCTTTTATGAAATAATCGGCCACAATCTCACGAATGCGGCTTTCATCTTCCACCAGAAGCACTGTTCTGATCATGGCCGACTCTCCTTTTAGATTTCTGATGATAACATACCTATTCCATGTGTCGTTCATGTGTCCACACATGTTTTGGAATGCTCCCATGATATATACGATTAATATAAGCCAAAAGTTACTAATTTTTATAAAAATTCGCATAAAAAAGAAGCCATCAACGAGCAAGCTCCTGCTCATTGACAGCCACTTGAATGAAATCGAAGTGTGTTATCCAGAATTGATGCGCTACTGTGCGCTCCCTGGCAACACTTAACGTTGTTGCTCCAGACGGTGTGCCACATGCAGTGTCGGGCCAACAAAACGGTTTAGCGGGAATCCGCCGGCAATCGCTTTGGTCACGAAGGCTTTACCTTCACGAACAGCCTCTTTCACTGAAAGACCACGAGCCAATCCTGCGGTAATCGCCGCAGACGTTGTGCAGCCCGCACCATGAGTATATCCGGAGCCGACAACATCGGCTTCAAACCATTCGTAGTTGGTTCCATCATAGAGTAGATCCATTGCTTTACCCGGGCTAATGACACCTCTGTCCTTGATCAGAACATGTTTCGAGCCATGGGCATGAATTGCTGCTGCCGCTGCTTCCATTTGTTCCTTGGAGCGAATAGGTCCGCTCTTCGCCAGTTGGGATGCTTCGAACAGATTAGGTGTAACCAGATCAGCACCTGGCAACAGGAATTCGATCATCGCTTCCGTATTTTCCGGTTGCAGTACTTCGTCTGTACCTTTGCAGACCATTACCGGATCGATAACGATCTGTGGCAGACCGCTGCGGCGAATATGTTTTGCTACCAGTTCAATAATATCTACAGAACCGAGCATACCTGTCTTCATTGCATCGAAACCGATGCCGTCCAGAACCGTGCGAAGCTGCGCTTCAACCACATTTAATTCAACAGGAAAGACCTGGTGATCCCATGTTTCGGGCTCCATTGCCACAACCGTAGTCAGTACGGTCATGCCATACACACCCAGCTCCTGAAAAGTTTTCAAATCAGCTTGAATACCTGCACCGCCGCTCGTGTCCGAACCAGCTATTGTTAATGTTTTTGGAATCGTCATGGTAGTTGCATTCTCCTTCGTGTCTCAGTTGACATTATCCTATCCCTTGTACGAGCGGATGTCAATGGCATCTGAAGCCATACAGAGCATGGTTTTCCGAATGATTCAGTTCACATCTTTTGTCTCCAGACGAACCATGGACATCGAAGCAATCCATATCCCTATTGCTCCAAGGGTCAGAGGAATAATAATAAGAGAATGAACGGAAACTTCCGACCCGTTGAATCCGGAGCAGACAATCGAAACCAGCAAAATGGACGAGACCATTGTAGTTGTAACAGAATGCTTACGCATACCGAAGAATAGGGGAATGAGTGCCATACACGCAGCCGATAAAGAACTTATACTGTACTTCACCAGAAGTCCCAATATATCCCGATTCGTCAGTGATTCAGGAATGAAGGAGTAGAATTGATTAACAATCAACAATAGTGAGCCCATGAACAGATCGTTAACCATAATCATCACAAATGTAAAACCAAACACGATAATCAATTTGGCAGCGATGATTTTATGACGCTGGATGGGATAGGTGAACATGACGTTCATCGTTTTATTTCTATACTCACTGATCACCAGCTTGGATAATAAAGCTCCTGCAAATATGATAAAGGTCGCTCTCACAAACGTATCAATAATCATAAAGGCGGTCTGGTAATCGGCATAGGCATAATCTTCTGCTCCCACATCCACGAATCCAATCATGATCAGAAAAAGAAGAATGGCTATACTGGCAATACCTGCACCTGCAAAATTACGTGCAAAACGGTGCTTCCGCATCTCAAGTCTGATTAGTTTAAGCAACGTCTTCATCCCCTTTCACAAGCTTCATGAAGTGTTCTTCCAGGGAATGAGCCCGTTTGGATATCGATTCGATCTCAATGCCGTGTTGGATCAGCTTGGTGTTCAGTTCCGATGGAATGATTCCCGGATCATAGATGCGTAACGTTTGGTCATCAACCAGTTTATAATTACTCAAACCAAGCTGGTGTTCAATGACATAGGTCGCTTTGCGGATATCCACCGCCTGTAACTCGATGTACTCATTTTGACTTCCACGAATGCTCTCCATCGATACTTCCTCCACCAAGCGACCGCCGCGAATGACACCAACTGTGTCCGCAATCTGCTCTATCTCGCCAAGAATGTGACTGGAGACCAGCAGGGTAATGCGATACTCATTGCTAAGGCGCTTGAACAAATCACGCATCTCCCGGATCCCTACAGGGTCCAATCCGTTGATTGGTTCATCCAGAATGAGCAGTTCTGGTGTGGTTATAAGTGCACGAGCCAGTCCCAGCCTCTGTTTCATGCCCAAGGAGAAGTCCTTGACCGGTTTCTTGCCCGTATCCTTCAGCCCTACCATTTCCATAGTGTTGTCGATGATCTTTTTGTTGTAGAATCCCATGTATTCACAGTGAAGCTCCAGATTCTCGCGAGCAGAGAGTCTATCGTAGAAAAAAGGATATTCAATAATGCTGCCCATTCGCTTCAGCACTTCATAGGAGGTCGGCGTTAGCTTCTCCCCAAACAGTTCTATCTCCCCTGTGGTTGGTTTGACGAGATTGGTGAGCATCTTCATGATGGTTGTTTTACCAGCACCATTCGGACCGAGGAATCCATAGATCTCACCTTGCTTGATATTCATATTGACGTTGGATACAACCTCCACCCCTTCATATACTTTGGTCACATCTATTGTTCGTGCGATATAATTCATCGTCTTGTTCTCCTTTACGTCCCCTGTCCGGGTTCCTATATCTATATTGTAAAGAGAAAAGTCTTCTTTTTTATTAATCAAATCTTACAAAAACCTTAAGTCTGACCGGACATGCCAACGCAGGGTCTACCAAGCCTTTAAGGTAACCGAGAATACAGTCCGTTGATGTGGCACACTATGCAAGTGAATACTTCCACCCATCCGCTCAACTAGCCGTTTCGTAATGGTCAGACCCAGGCCACTGCCTTGATAGAGTCGATTGCGGGAATCCTCCAGTGTATACATGCGTTCAAACACACGGCTATGCTCGCTCTCAGGAATCCCTTTTCCCTGATCCCAGATCTGTAACGTCACAGGTGCACCTGTTGAATGATCAAGTGAAAGTCCCAGTACCTTACCCTCTGCTCCATATTTCATTCCATTGGTAATGAGATTATCCAGCACACGGTCCAATGCTTCTTCATTCGCTTGCACGAAGATATCACCATCAGGTATCTCCAGCTCCACGTGCAACCCCAGATTCGTCAACATTTCATAAAAGGAAAGCATCTTCAACCGGCATAATTCACTTAAATTCACCCGACTAAGTACCAGTTCCGTATCTCCGGATTCCAGCTTCGCCAGATCAAAAAAGGAATGGATCAAACGCAGCACTTCCTGCGCCTTATCTTGTATTTTCTCCGTCATCATCTTCCGTTCCTGATCGGTCAATGATGGGCTGTGCAGTAAGGTCTCACTATAACCCAGCACAACCGTGAGTGGCGTTTTCAGATCATGAGAAATGTTGGAGAGCATATTACGCATCTCCTTCTCCTGGTTCGTATAACCAGCCTTCGCGCGGTGCGCATGATCCAGCAGCTGGTTCATGTCTTTCAGAAGCTGACTGAATTGTTCATCACTATTGAATACAAGCAAGCGCTCAAAGGTGCCTTGATCCAAAATATCGGATATTTTCTGATGAATATAGGTCAGGTGTTGGTTTCTTTTCCGGAATTTCAACCACAATACAATGAAGGCAATGGCCAGAATACCCGTCGTGATGGCAAAAATCAGTGTCATCCCTGCTCCGCCTCCAGCTTATACCCGATGCCCCAGAGTGTCTTGATATACTGGGGAGCCGAAGGGTCTACCTCCAGTTTCTCACGCAGACGACGCATATGTACGTTAATGATATTTTCGTCTCCATAATAGTGATCGTTCCAGACGGAAGCGTAGATCTGAGCCTTGGTGAACACTTTGCCAGGATGGGTAACCAACAGCTTCAGAATTCCAAATTCCTTGGATGTCAGCTTGACGGGTGTCCCTTCACGTTCCACCTCGTACGTCTCCATGTCAACTACGAGTCCTCCAATGTGAATACGTTGATCTTTAGCCACTTCAGCCACAGGCTGAGTAGTATAATTGGCGCGGCGAATCGCAGCTTTGATGCGGGCAGTCAGTTCTATTAACGAGAAAGGTTTGCTCAAGTAATCATCTGCACCGAACCCCAGACCTAATGCTTTGTCCACCTCCCCATCCTTCGCAGACAGAATGAGCACAGGGACCAGACTGACTGCCCGAATGGTTTGCAGCACATCCATCCCACTTTTGCGGGGCAACATCAGATCCAGAATAACCAGATCATACCCGGGTTGGGACTGGCTGAACTGACGTTCTGCCTCTAAGCCGTCATATGCATAAGTGACGTCGTAGCCCTCTTTTTCCAAGTATGGCCCGACCATCTCACTAATTGAACGATCATCTTCAACAAGCAACAAGCGGTGACTTAACACATGTTTCCCTCCAACATGAACAGTTTTCTTTATTACCTCACAGTTTGTTTGAATTGGCAATGACATACGAAAAAACCTGACAGGAGCAACACTTTGACATCAAGTGTGTTTCCTGCCAGGTCTATGAGAGTTTATAGATGAGTGCTTATAAGTCTAGTCTCTATATCCGTTCTCGCTGTGTATCCAGCACAGCCCAATGGTTCCTGCACCTGCATGAATACTCACCACAGGAATAAACGGCATGATTTCGGTCTTTAATTTAGGGAGCAGATTGGCAATCTGCTTCTTGATCGTGACGGCTTCTTCCTGATTGTTCGCATGCATAATGCACACATGCTTTACTTTCTCCACATCCAGCTTGAGCATATCCAGCATGCGCTCTTTTGTCCGCTTGAACGTGCGAATTTTCTCATTCACAACCACTTTGCCCTCTTCAAATCGAAGCAGCAGATGGATCTTGAGCAGTTGACTGATGATCAGCTGTGTGCCCGACACCCGGCCACTGCGGTGAAGATGTTGAAGACTGGCCGGTATGAGGTAAAAGGACATGTTATCAATCATTTGTTCAATGTTTACTTTGATCTCGGCAGCTGAACATCCCTGCTTCTGCCATTCCAGTCCTTGCATAATCATCTCACGGTGAGGATAGGCACCTGCCTTCGAATCAATTGCGGTCACCGTCACTCCTGCAATCTCTGCAGCCTGCATGGACGTATGCAGCGTTCCGCTAAGCTCTGTAGAGCAATGAATCGTAATAATCTCATCGTACTTGTCTTTGAGCGACTCATACAGTTCAATGAATTCGCCAATGGGTGGCTGCGAACTGCTCGCACGTGAAGCCTCCGCAAGTTTCTCATAGAACATTTCAGATGTAATATCATCGGTTTCCCGGTAACATTCCTCTCCAAATACGATGCGCAGCGGTACGATGTAGATATGATTTTGCTCCGCAAAAACGGGATCCAGTGTACTGGTACTATCGGTGACCCATGCAATTTTCTTCATGACATCCTTCTCTCTTGCCGGATTGTTCGTTCTGTATCCTCAATCGTCAAGCACAAGCCCGGCGGTTTATTTAAAATTTGAATATTTCACATTGTAAACGTTTGCGATACTACCTCTCAATTATAAATGAACGGACAGACCGTTGTCTTGTGGCGCAATCATGAACATCCCTGTTAATACCATTATTAGCTAAAAAAATGTCTTGCCTGTGAAGGAATAAATTGGTATGCTGTTGTCCTTCTCTCTTTTTCGCCTTGACTGAAGTGAACGGAAACGCCGTTCAATCCACTTATCGGAGGTGTCACATGCTTTATTTCACTCTGGCTTCCAAAGCCTACTCCCGGAATCTGCAATACCGCGGGGCACACATGGTACATAACTTGGCAAGCGCCATGTTTGGTTACATGTATGCCTGCCTCTGGATCGGCATCGGGGCCGACCATACTCTCGGAGAATATGGGACACAGGGAATGATCAGTTACATTGCGTTCACGCAATCCTCTCTCTGGATCTCGGGTTTTCTCACGAACGGATTGGGTATTCCCTTATCCGTCAGGACAGGGCAGATCGCACTGGATCTGATGAGGCCTGTTCATCTGTTCACCCACCTGATGGCACGCGAATGGGGGCAGATTGCCTACCAGTTCGTGTACAAAAGTATTCCGATCTACCTGCTCTTCTCCATTGTCTTTTCCCTGCATTGGCCCTCAGACGTTTCAACACTATTCTATGCCGCACTTGGTCTTGCCGGCGCCGCATACTTATCCATCTGTATGAACTACATCATTGGTGCTACGTCGATGTGGACCACGGAGTCCTCTTGGCTTCACTGGGGCAATCACGCGATGATGAATCTGCTGGCTGGTTTTTTCATTCCGCTGGAATGGCTACCGAACTGGCTTGAACAACTTGCCTGGATATCACCCTACCCTTTCCTGCTCTATGTACCTACCCGAATCTATCTTGGTTTCGAAGATGGCTCCTTGTTATGGGGAACCTTGCTTTGGTGTGTCTTTATGACGTTGATCTGTCTTGCCATCACCCAAGTGTTACGTCGTAAAGTGGAGGTACAAGGCGGATGAAACGGACTTCCTGGTTCAATTTATATAAAATGCTCATTCGAACAAGCATCCGCAGTCGGATGCAATACAAGTTCAATTTCATCATGGCGTCCGTACTGGCCGCTTTAATTCAGATCTCCGAGTTTCTGATGGTTGCTCTCGTGTTGCACAAATTCGGAGCAATTAAAGGCTGGTCCCTCCATGAGATCGGTTATCTCTTTGCCATCATGACGTTATCCAAAACACTGTATCGCACATTTGGCAATGAGGTTCACCATCTGGAAAAATACCTGGTTAATGGTGAGCTTGATCAACTGTTAACACGTCCCATGCCCGTATTGCTGGCACTGCTGCCGCAAAACTTCCGCATCATGGCTGGAGAAGTCCTGCAAGGCGGGTTCATTCTCTGCTGGTCATTGGCAGGCATGATGCATAGCGGACAGATTGGCTGGATAGCCATTCCCTTCTCCCTGCTCATTATCCTGACGGGCGCAGTCATTCTCTTTTCCATCGGACTCGCTACTGCCACGCTCGGATTCTGGACCACACGCATCGAGGAATTACAGACGATCACTGAAGATGCCGCACGAACGGCTGCCCAATATCCGCTAACGTTATATCCCAAATGGATGTCTGGTATTCTGCTGACGGTAATTCCCGTGGGATTCGTCAACTACATTCCGTCACTTTACCTGTTACGGGGTGAAGGAGGAGCGTGGATTCTTGTTGCTGTTGCGGCGGTTGCCGTACTGAGCTTGGTTGCAAGTCTGCGTTTCTGGCAATTCGGCATGACCAAATATCAAAGTACAGGTAGCTAAGGAGGCGAAACGAATCATGAACATGATCACAGCACGGCATCTGCAAAAGGAATTCAAGACCCCTGTTATTCGCGAAGGACGTTTCTCCGGTCTACGTACGTTATTTTCACGTGAATATGTGTCCAAGGAAGCGGTACGCGATATCAGTTTTGATATCGGCCCAGGGGAATTTGTGGGTTACATCGGTCCGAACGGGGCTGGAAAGTCTACCACGATCAAAATGCTGACAGGTATCCTGCACCCAACCTCGGGTGAGGTAAAGCTTGACGGTATGAACCCACATCAGGACAGGCGCAGGACCGTTGGTCGACTAGGTGTTGTGTTTGGACAGCGCAGTCAGCTCTGGTGGGATCTGCCCGTGAAAGATTCATATGATATTCTGGCCGAGATGTACGGCGTTCGTGCCGAGGATAAAAAGAAACGGCTGTCCCAGTTCGCCGAGCTGCTGGACCTTGAATCGTTCTGGGCCACGCCTGTCCGCAAGCTCTCGCTTGGGCAACGCATGCGTGCCGATCTCGCAGCTTCCATGCTGCATGATCCGGAACTGCTTTTTCTCGATGAACCAACGATCGGACTGGATGTGAACGCAAAGCGGAATATTCGTCAATTTCTACGCACATTAAATGAAGTGTTTGGCAAAACGATTTTGCTGACCACACATGACATGGACGACATTGAGCAGTTATGCAGCCGGGTCATGGTGATTAACCAGGGTCAACTGACATATGACGGCACGATCTCGTCGCTTCGCGAAACCATCGGACTACCTACGCTGATTCGGGTAACGTTCCGAGGAGCGTTTCACATCCCGGATGTTGTGTCGTCCGCGATACATATTACAGGAGTGGAAGGGCAGATTGTCACCGTCGAAGTGAACCGGAAGGAATGGAGCACAATGGACATTCTGAAACAGTTGGAGCACTGGGGTGAGATTGAAGATGTAGAGATGAAAGAACCCGATTTTGAAGATATCATTCATCGGGTGTATTAGTCGGCCCGTTTTGTGAGGAAATAAGATGAAGACCTGTTCTTACGCCGTTACATGAAAGAGGGACATGGCGTACTGTAATAACGGAGGTGAAGCGTCATGCTTGTGACCAAACATGTCCTTCTAGCATCCAGCCTACACGCTACTCCCTACTTCATCGTACGTGGCATGATGCCGGGACCCGTGATGTTCATTACATCCGGAATTCACGGGAATGAAACGGCGAGTATGGCCGCTGCGCAAAAACTCGCAGATGATATTGCGACAGGTCGTCACGCCATTCAGCGAGGGCTGTTAATTATCGTGCCACGCGTGAACCAACAAGCCTACGCAAAGAAAATCAGAGGCAAGCCAGATCTGAATCGTACGTTTCCACGCCGTATGTCAGGCAAGGCCAAGCATCCGCTCGCTGCGGCAGTTTTTCAGCTGGCGCGTGAACATCGGGCCGACTGGTGGCTTGATCTGCATGAAGCCAACGGCCTGTCTCAACTGAGTTCACGAGTGCTTGGACAGACGTTGATCACCAATCCCGGCAGTCAGACGATTCCAGCTTGCAGAAGAGTTATCGAACGGATGAATCGGTCGATTGCCATTCGTGATCGTCATTTCAACCTCAAGCAGCATGAATTGCCGGGATCTGCCCGTACAGCGGCTTCAAGACTATTACAAGCCCGTTCCGTCACAGTGGAGACCTGTTGGAGTCTGAAACGCTCGACCCGTATCAAGTATCAGACGAAGATTGTGCACCATTTTCTGCGTGAAGCGGGTATGTCATGATCAAGACTATTAAGATAGAACGAAAAAAAACCTCCAACAGAGAGCGCCGAAGTACATCCTCAGGTGATCTCTATTGGAGGTTTTTTTTATCTCTGCATCATGGCTTCCAGTATTTTATTACCCACGGGATCCAGCGGCATGAGTGGATAAAGGTCTTTTTTAGTTATAAACTTGAATATCGCATCCAAATACTCATCCACAATTGAGGCTGATCCAAAACAATAATTGGACAATAATACGATGCCTATATCCTGTTCCTTGTTTATAGCCAAATAACTGGAGAAACCAAATGTGCCACCGTTATGCCAGAGTATATTCTGATCCGAGATGTTATCACTAAACCAGGCGTAATGATGGGTTGAATCTCCAATCATCACAGGCGTGTGACTTTGTTGTATTGCAGAGGCTAGCGGATGATCTTCATTCAGGTTGGCCTGTACAAATAAACTCATATCGTAAAGAGAAGACTTGATCGCTCCTGCCCCTTCATGTACACCAGTATCCCAGTGAGGCATCTTTTTCCCCGTTGACGTATGTCCATCTACAAATCTGCCATTCTGTTCTGGATTCAGCATAGCTGCTGTCTCCGTCATGTTTAATGGACCTGTGATATATTTTTTCAGCAGATCGTCATATGTACTGCCTGATACTTTACATAGGATATAGCCCAGTAAGCCCACGCCGGTATTGGAATACTCAAATGAACCCATCTGATCCGTATAGTCAGCATCCGATAAAAAAGCAAGTAAATCATCCTCCGTATAATTTGAATACGGATTGTATCGATTTTTCTTCGAGGACAGGTTTGTGGCAACTCCGGGTAATCCAGAGGTATGTGTCGCAAGACTTTTTAAGGTAACCTTATTCAAATAATCGTTTTTGCCATTGTGTATGTACTTGCCAACCGTGTCATCCGTGGAAAGCTGCTGTTGACGCTCCAATTCTAATAGAAGGATCGATGTAAAAAGTTTGGTTACAGAGCCGATTTCGAACAATCTGTGTTCGGGAGCAGCCACGCTCTTCTTTTTGGGATTGCCCAATGAATGATATTCGATATCTCCCTTTGTAATAACGCCAATCTCAAGATGCAGATGTTTCTTTCCTTTGATGTAATCGGATACAAAACCTTGCAAATCCCTCATAGAAAATGTTACTCCTTTTGTGGTGTGAGTTTCATTATTGAAATTATTGAAATCACGTTAAACACCATTATGTATTGGCAAACTACACTATGTATTCTTTCTAAATCTCCGATTCCCTGCTCGTTAGTCAACTCCTGTTTTCTGCTAAACAGGAAAAGAGCCGCGATTACGGCTCTTTCTTTTGCACCCTGAACGATTGAATATAATTGTCGATATCGTCCTCCGGTGTATGCAACAGTCGTGCCAGATTAATCTGCAGCTGTTCCAGATGGTCAATATGCTTCTGAATGTCAGTGATGCGTTCGCGTACAAGGGTTTTTAACGTTTCCTTTTCCATGTCTTCCTGACTGAGTAACTGTAACGTATCCTGTATTTCCTTTAGAGAGTAACCCAGCGACTGGGCATCCTTAATAAATTTAATCTTCACCAAATAATCCTCAGTATACACCCGGTATCCGTTGGAGGAACGACCGGGAGCGGGCAGAATCCCGCTGTCCTCATAATAACGGAGGGTTGCCATACTTACACCGGTACGCTTAGCCAGCTCTCCTCTTGTCATGGTTTCCATAGATACTCTCCATCCTTCTGCTGGGTTATTCCGCTTTTTGGTGACGTAGCTTGGTATACTTGGTATCATAAGTGGCCTCAGGGAATTTAGATGAAGGGCCTTGCAACAACGGCTGCTCCTCCCCCTTCAAATAATGATCAAAGAAGGCCAGCGTATAGGATCTGGTAATATCCACATTATGTTCTGGCGTCATACCTCTGGCAAACATTTTTGGTGAAATTAACGAAATATCCGTAAAGCTTTGATGAAATAAATTCTCCACTGTCAGATAATAGGTATCATTAAGACTGTTTGACATCACCCGATCCAAATCAGGCTCAAACTCGGGATAAAATACTTTATCCTTGGCAGTGGCGTCCGGGTCCAGACTTTTGGCTGTCCCACCCGACATGATATACATAAATGGCTGTTTCAAGGCTGTTGTGGATACTTTACCCCAGAAACCGCCTTCCAAACTAAGTCCTGCTTTGAAACGGTCATCCTGAGCCAGCGCTTCCGCTGTGGTTGCACCGCCGTAGGAGTGACCAAAGATACCGACAGAATCCAGATCAAGCTTGCCTTCGAGCAATTGATTCGGATCATGTGAATTCCACTGTGTGAGAGTGTCCAGTACAAAGCTTGCATCCTCTGCACGAATACCTATACCTTTTATATTATATTGATATAGTTCTTTGGAGGTTGGGAAGTCAGGGTCCGGCTGATAAGAAGCGACATGGCCATCCGAGAATGTAACTTGTGCAGATGTATACGGATGGTCGATACCAACCACAATGTAGCCGTGGCTCACAAGTTCCTCAATCGCGGTCATACTTTGAAAGCGAGTAGAACGTATCCCTGGTGAAAACAGTAAAACAGGATACTTGCTCTGTGCGGCAGATACCTCGGCACCTTTAACAACATGCGTCGGAATCGTGTCAAGGTAACTGAATACCACTGGTGGAATACCAAATACCAGGCTGATCGCCTCTCCCAATTCGGCAGGATAATGCTCTAGCGGCAATCCTTTGGCTGTTTCCTGATCTACAGGATACCAGACATTGATCATGAGTTCCCGCTTGTCGCCCGGTTCAACCGATTTCGTTTCTTCCCGGGAATCATCCGTTAACTGCTGCGAAAAGGTTCCTATGGCAAATGAACCCGTCGATTCGGGCATCGTGAATGCAGGGAATAACGACGTCAACACCATTGTACCTGCACTAAGAGCGAGCACCAGAATGGATGCCAAAATGGTTTTGAACCACGATCGACGTTTCTGTTTCTGTGTATTCTGAATATTGCGCCGTGACTTCCATAATTGAACGGACAATACAATCAGTAAAACAAAGGCCACGATATAGGTAGGCATCAACTGCAAACGAAAATGATCCATTCCCCCATGCAAAAGGATAGCCAGTGCCAGTGCCGACAACGTACCGCCCCCCACTACCCGATGTTTGGGAGCCACCCAAATAACCACTGCGCTAATAACTGTCACGATTACCAAAATCCATTCTAAAATTCTCATTATTCAGCCTCCAATATTTCTTGATAAAAAAAGAATAAACCTTGAAGTATACTTCAAGGTCAAGGCTGTATTTTAGAAAAGATTTTATCGAGGAATTCGTAAATCCCATTTGCGAAGTTCGGTCAACGTACACGTTCCGGATGAGAAAGCCTTAATACCTGTTGAGCTCGGCCCAGGATAGATCCGCCCTGTCATTACCTGCTCTCCCTGCTGAATGAACACCTCAACGGAGCTGACATCCATAAAAATATGAAGTTCCAGTTTCCCGTCAAGCAGTTCCACTGTTGCAGCTCGTTCTCCGCCCGGCCCTTGTCCGGCCTGCTCGCGATTCAAGCATAAACGCCGCTGCTCTACATCATAGGAAATCACGGTTTCTTCATCCTCACCCGTGCGCAGCTTTAACCCAAAGTGTTGTGCCTGTTCCGCTTCGAATACAGCATACAGTTCGTAACGGTCTCCACTGATTCCAAGATCAAAATCATGTTCATCACCATTTAAATGTATACCATACTGCTCGGTGCCTTCCGACCTGTACTGTATAAGTTCGGAAAGAGGCTGGAATATCAATCGTTCTCCCCTACGAATCAATTGTCTTGGCAACGTCATCGCTCCAGCCCAGGCATGGGACTGTTGTGTCGGGATTTCCGTTTCCCACGTATCCATCCAAGCCACCATGATTCGTCGTCCCTGTGCATCCTCCATCGTCTGAGGTGCGTAAAAGTCGAAGCCACAGTCCAACGGAACGTACTGCTCGTACTTCAACACACCCTGGTCTTCATCCAGCGTTCCCATCATATAAACGGTCGAATGCAAGTTGCGATAGTTATCTCCCTGAGCAGGCATGCGTTGCGGAGACATGATCAGAATATCTCGGCCATCCAGTGTGAACAGATCGGGACATTCCCAATTGTCGCCAAGCGTCCCGTCACTCTGGGCCATAATGTTGACATAACTCCAATCCAGCAAGTCCGTTGAGCGGTATAACAGAATGACACCTTTGCCCGCAGCATCATTCGATCCAAGGACGCAATAGTACACACTGTTTCGTTCAAACACTTTCGGATCACGGAAGTCCTTCGTACTCGTATGCTCCGGAATCTGATCCAGCCGAATGACCGGATTCATCGTGCTTTTGACAAAATCAATCCCATTGTCCGAGACAGCGATATTCTGTGTCTGCAAGTAATCGTTATCCTTGTCAGGTCCAGTCACGACATGTCCCGTGTACATCAGCACCAACTTGCCATCCTGCACGATTGCACTTCCGGAGAAACAGCCTCCACTGTCGTAGCTCTGATCGGGCGCCAGTACAACAGGCAGGTAAGACCACGTAACCAAATCACGGCTCACCGCATGGCCCCAGTGCATCGGCCCCCATACCGGTTCATAGGGATAATGCTGATAGAACAAATGATACATCCCACCGAAGTATATGAAGCCGTTGGGATCATTCATCCAGCCCACCTCTGGCATCAAATGATAGGCCATTCGATAGGTTGGATCAACCTGATGTCGATGCTCCTTGATATATGCGTTGGCCCGGGCGAGTGTATAACTCTCCTTTGTTTGAGCCGAAGAACTCGTCAGTCCAAGGTCTGTCTCTTGCCTTGTGTCTATTTCCTGCTTCTCGTGTCGTTCCTGGTTCATATGTCCTTCACTCCTGTCTCTCTCTATATCACCCGACTGAACTTATTTTATTGCCCCTTGCATGACCCCCTGAATAATGTACTTCTGCGCAAACAGATAAACGATCAGGACAGGTAGCAGGGTCAACACCAGACCAGCCATCAATGGACCGTAATCCACTGTATATGTCCCATAAAAATAAAACGTGGACAACGGCAGCGTACGCTGCTCGGATGAAGTCAGTACCAGAGAAGGCAGCAAAAAATCATTCCATATCCACAATACATTCAGCACGCTAATCGTTACGGTTGTTGGCAGTAACACTGGCAGTACGATACGGAAAAAGGTCTGCACTCTGCCGCAGCCATCCATTAGAGCCGCTTCTTCAAGCTCCAGGGGAATACTTTTGATAAAGCCATGGTAGATAAATACGGCGAGCGGACTGCCAAAGCCAATATACATGTAGATCAGCGACCACTTGTTATCCAGCAGGCTGAGCGAGCCGTATATTTTAACCAATGGAATCATAATGGCCTGGAACGGAATAATCATCGCAGCTACCATCAGGAAAAAGAGATACTGATTCACCTTGCTTTTGTGACGAACAAAGTAATGGGCTGTCATCGCCGCAAAAAGAGCAATCAGTAATACACCTGCAATGGTAATGAGCAACGAATTGCTGAATGCGGATACATATCCCATTTTGTCAAACGCATTGACGTAATTATCAAATTGAAAGGAGCTTGGCAAGCCCAGCGGATCGGAGGTAATTGCCTGGTTAGCCTTGAACGAATTGACGATTAGAAGCACAAACGGAAATACAAACAAAATCATCACAATGATTAATGCAATAAACTTCATCCAGTTGAGAATGCGCGATTGTCCAGCCATCATGCCTCGACCTCCAGTTTTTTGCTGAAATAGACCTGGAGCAATGTAATGGCGGCTACAAGGATAAACAGAACAAAGGCTTCTGCCTGACCCAATCCGTAGTCACGAGCAAGAAAGGCCTGCTCATAAACATGCATGGATACCATCTCTGTGCTCTTGAAGGGCCCGCCACTGGTCAAAGAGACGTTCAGATCATACACCATGAATCCCCGTTGCAGTGACAAAAAGATGCATACAATAAACGAAGGAACCATCAGTGGCAATACAATGCGCGCCAGCATTTTGCGATTACTTGCCCCATCAATGCTGGCTGCCTCCATAACATCCTTCGGCACATTCATCAGTCCTGCAATGTAGATAACCATCATATAACCGGCATACTGCCAAACGGTCACCACAACGAGAGCCCAGAACGCTTTATCCGGATCAGCCAACCAAGAGGTGGAGAACAGCGTGAGATTCATTTTTTGTCCTGCAAAGACGAGTACCTGATTAAAAATAAACTGCCAGATGAAACCAAGCACGATTCCGCCCACCAGATTTGGCAGGAAAAATCCAGCCCGAAACCAGCCCTGTGCCTTCATTCCCCGAGTTACAACGTAAGCGAGCAGGAAGGCAACCGCATTGGTCAGCACAACGGTAATAAATACGTACTCCAGCGTCATCCCAAATGATTTCCAGAACACGGTATCCTTGAACACACCGATATAATTATCCCAGCCAACAAAGTTTTGATCGATGGCAATGCCATCCCAGTTCGTAAACGTCAAATAAATACCATACAAAAATGGAATAATCATCACTGTAGCAAACGCAAATAATGTCGGGCCAGTAAAGATCAGGCGGGTGCGCAAACGTGTCCATAATCCTTTTTCGGTCAGCATTGTCAACCTCCACTCTATCCAAATGATTAGCCTGGCGGTTATACCGGAAACAAGTCGAACAGACCTCGTGTGGAAGCTGTATGTTCACCATCTCCGGCGTACCGCAAGTCTCTCTCTATGTGCTGCACAGGGCTATGATTAATTCCTTTATTTCACGTTGCTCCAGTATGCCTGAATTTCACTGGCAAGTCCGGCACGGTCAATGACGTCAGCCAAATATTTCTGCATGGATGCACCCAGTTTGGACCAGTGATCCGCAGGAAGTGTGCTCATTGATTCCTCGATTTTGCCTGCCTTGATGTATTCACTAATGGATTTGCCAAGTGGATCGGTTGGCTCCAATGTAATGTTGCTGAATGCCGGAATAATACTGGCTTGATTCACCAGGAAATCCTGACCTTTTTCGTTATAAACGATCCAGTCCAAAAATTTCTTCGCTGCTTCCTGCTGCGCTGGTGTGCTCTTTTCCTTATCCAGCAATATTCGTTTGGATACGGCAGCAGAGATTTGCGTATTACCGAAATCATCTGGATTATTGCTCACAGGTACCGGGAGGAAGCCATATTTTCCATCTGCTGTATCAAAGCTTGAAATTTGTGGCCATGCCCAGTTGCCCTGGAACCAGATACCTACCTCACCCTTGCCAAGCACTTCAGGTCCACGCTCATAGGTTCCGGACAGTGGAGAAGCCTTGTCAATATTGTAGGTTTTCATCAGATCAAATGTATCTAACAAGCCATTAAACACGGCATTGGAAGAAAGGTGCACTTGACCTGCCTTCAGATCAGTAATGAATTGATCCACCTTCGCACGGTCTGAAGACTGCCCACCATATGCAAGCCCCAGATAATGCGCACCAAGCGACCAATCCATCGGAGATACAATCAAAGGTGATTTTCCAGTAGCAGCGATCTTTTGGAACAACTCATCAAGCTGTGCAGTGGTCTGTACAGACTTTGGATCGAATGTCCCACCTACCGCCTGATCCAAGACATTCTGGTTATAGATGAATCCATATCCTTCAATAGAGAACGGGAAGGCATAATTTTTGCCATCAAACGTTGTAGCCGCTGTGCTATTCTCCACAGCATCCTTCATCCAAGACTCGGATGTGAGGTCCAGAACACGATCTTTGAATTTCTCGACATCCCCTGTATCCAGCATCATCATCGTTGTAGGGCTGCCAGAGGCATACAAAGCAGACGCTTTTTCAAACGGAGACTGTCCACTGCCTACAGGTACAATTTCAAGTGTTATATTTGGATTTTCGGCATGAAAGTCTTTAGCCACTTGTTCCAACTGACTGTTAATTTCCGACTTTGAATTAAGCAAGGTGATTTTGACACTCTCACTGCTGCTACCCTCTGAGGAGGAGTTGGACTCCGTCGCTGCTTTACCTCCACATGCCGACAATACAAGCATCATAGTCAATGACAATACCGATAATTTCATCCATCTCTGTTCTCTTTTCATCTTGTTATGGCCCCCGATCAATAGTTTAAAAGGAAACGCTTACAAATCGAATTATAATGTCAAAGGTTTGACATGTCAATCGTTTGACATACCATTCAAAAAAAAATTTCTACGACTTCATTTTTCCGTTGCAAAAGGACGAATATGAAAAAACGACCTGTATCAGGTCGTCTCTCTCTCCACGATAGTAACTGGCAAAATATGCTCCATTCCGATCTTCTCTTCCGCGAGTTGGCGCCGAATCAGATCAATCGCCAGCTTAGCCATGGCCTCCACCGGCTGCCTGATCGTTGTTATGCCAGGCATCGTATACGCTGCCGCACGACTGTCATCATAACCTATAATAGCGATATCGTCGGGTACCTTGCGCCCACCTAACACGATCTGCTTCAGCGCATGCACCGCCATCAGATCACTCGTTACAAAGAGCCCATCCACCTCGGGGTGTTGTGCAAGCAGCTTATCCACCAATTCCGTATACTGATGCTGATCAAACACATTCAGATCGGTTTCATGAATCATAACCGGTTTGACTCCATGAGCCTGCAATGTATCAACGAAACCTGTCGTCCGGCGATTGGACAGCATTTGCAATTCCAAATTACCGCAGATATGTGCCAAATGCCGTCTGTTCTTCGAGAGCAACAATTCAGCAGCCATAACCCCTCCCTGATAGTTATCAGATGAGATAAACGGGATGTCTTCACCGATCTTACGATCAAAGGTCACGATTGGGGAATGCAGATTCATATACTCATCAACTTCCAGTGTATGACTTCCCATAATAATTCCATCCACGCGATTACCCTTAAGCATTTCCACATATTCACGCTCTTTGGAAGGGTCCATGTGGGAATTGCATAACATAATTTTAAATCCATTCTGGTAAGCATGATACTCAACATAGCTAGCCAGTTCTCCAAAAAACGGATGGGATACATCAGGAATAATCAAGCCTATAACATTGGATTGCTTACGCAGAAGAGAACGGGCAATTTCATTGGGTCGATAGTTAAGTTCGTCCATGGTTTGATACACTTTGTCCCGAGTCTTCTGACTGATATATCCCCGGTTGTTTAATACACGCGAGACGGTAGTTACAGAAACTCCTGCCCTGAGTGCAACATCATGAATAGTTGCCATAACACCCTCTTTTCCTACAACATTCTTCATACCTTTAACATTATAAACCCATTGCTTCATTCCGCTACAATTCTCGCTCTCGGCATGCTATGCATAGCTCCGTGCGTAACATGGACCTGTACCACATACGTACCTGGTTCTTCAAAGGTATGCTGGATTTCATACAGCCCTTCCTCTGACTCATTGGCAGTAATAGCCCCCTGATTCTCCAGTTCGTCCGCTGTCATCATACCTTGTTCCGGAGATACAGAAGGCGGATCATCAAGCTCATTCCAGATCTGGAATTGCACATGGTCAGCCTGACTTAACGGTGCATCTCCCTGTGTAAGCTTCACCTGCAACCTTGTTGGTTTATGAAGAGAAGCCTTCTCTGGAACGTCAAGTTTCACTTTAATCATCTCTGGCATCTCGCCCGATTGTGACTGTTCTTCATAAGAGCATCCCACCGTCAGGAGGAGCAGAATAATGAAGGGCATGAACCAACGAGCTTGTCCGCTCATCACCATCTATCCTTTCTTATTAAGAAGATTTTGGTGTTTTGCCGATACCCCACAGCATCACGATGATGATAATAAAGGCGATCAGTGCCAGTAATGGAATCGTGATGAAACCAAACCAGTTCAAATAGTCGGTATAACATGGAACCTTACCGCACGCTACGGCATTACCTGTAGCTGAAAAAATACGCTGGATCGTTACATGATATAACGAAATGCCGCCACCGACGAAACTCAGTGGGAGTACGTATTTGGTGATGCCCACGTCATCCTTAAAGTAGGCAATGCCCAGCAAAATCGTTAGTGGATACATGAATATACGCTGGTACCAGCACAGATCACATGGAAGAAAGCCCTTGATCTCACTGAAATAGAGACTCCCCCCTGTTGCGATAACGGAAACGGCCCAAGCAACAAATAACCGGGTATCCACATTTCTCGCTGGACGCTCCGATTTTGATGATGTACTCATTCCTCTGTCCCCCTTTTCATTTTGCTTATACCAAATTATCATACATCATTCTAGACTCCATCGGCTATTCAAGCTGTTATGTAGGTCATTACTCGATGATTATACCAAATATTTGAACTTTTGGGTGAATACAAAAAAGCTGCCGTATGGGGCAGCTCTTTTGTTTGATTCATATGAAAACTTTATATTACATCGATTTAGTCAGCGTAATGGAACCATCTTTTTGTGCCCATTTCACGTCCCAGTTCAGAAGTTCAGCAATGAAGCGCAGAGGTACTTGCGTACGTCCATCTTTGTTAACAAATACAGTTGCACCCACGTTTTTCTTCACGCCGTTCACTTCCATAACGTTGTTGTTCACCCAGAATTCAAGCGTATCATCGCCAGCCATTACCGTTACTTGTTGTGCCTTTTTGTCCCATTTCACCGTTGCACCAATACCTTCACTCAAGAAACGCAGTGGAATGTATGTTGTGTTTTTCCAAAGCACTGGTGTGGTGTCCATGTTGGTTGTTTTGTCGTTAATTTTCAGCATTTTGCTGTTCAGTTGCATCCACACCGTTGTCATTTCTGGCGCTGGTGCAGGTGTTGCTGGCTCTTGGAATTTGTCGTTGAATTGAGTCACGATGGCGTTACCCAGAGCTTGACCTACACCAAACATCACTTTGAAGCCTTCACGATTCGTTGTGTACGAAGCATCATAGTTACCTGCTGCATATTGATTCAATACGTTTTGTACTTGATTTTCATGTGTTGTCAGTGCTTGTTGTCCTGCTGCTTTTGGCAGATTACCAGCTGTTGCAGAATCCAGGAATGTAGCGAACTCTGTTGTGAATCCAGCAATACGTTTCTCTACTGCTGCACGAGCAGTAGCATCGTTGTTTTTAACGGCTTTTACATAGTCGCTTTGTGCGTTAACGTGGTTCGTTACCCAAATTTTCTCGAAAGCATTGGCACCATCATTACCGTAAACGGAAGCAATTGCTGCTTTGAAGTCAGCTGTGTTTCCAGCTTCAGTTGTAATCAGTGCGTTGGAAGCGGCTGTACGTCCATCAAATTGCTCTTGCATTTGCAGAGCCGAAAGTGCAAAGTGTTCGGAAGCCAAGTGGTTGAGTGCAGATCTCAGATCAGCTGCTTTTGTATCCGCTTTGGTATTTTCGAATTTCTCAGGCATTTGTGTCGTAATTGCTGTGGAGAGTGCCTTACTTACGTCGAACATTTCCTTGAAACCTTCACGGTAAGCCTTGTATGCATCAGCGTAATCTCCAGCTACATACTCATCAAATACTTTTTGCACGAGATCTTCATGTACTTTCAGCGCCTGTTTGGCTGCTGCTTTTGGCAACTTGCCTTCGGTAGCTGTGCTCAGGAATGTGGAGAACTCATCCACGAAACCGTTGATGTTTGCCTGTGCTTGTTTGATTCCAGCCTGGTTGCCCATTTTGGTTGCTTTCACCAGATCATCTGTGTATTTGTTATGAGCGCGGAAGATGCGTTCGAATTCTTTGGCACCTGCGTCACCGTATAGGGAAGCGATTGCTGGTTGCATATCCAGTGCATTCTGGTCGAGTGCTTTGTAGGCTGCATCTGCATCTTTTGCTCCGTCATATGCTTTGGCCATTGCCGTTACTGCGAGTGCAAAGTGCTCGGACAACAGGTGGTCCAGGTTTGCTCTCAGGTCAGCCGCAGGTGTGTTCACGGATGCTTTCATCATGGTCATTGGTGTCTGTGGTGCGGCAGCTGCTCCAGCGATCCCCGGCATCAACAGTGTCAAGCTAAGTACAGGTGCGATAAACTTCTTCATTTTCATTTTCATTACGTGTTCACTCCTCGATTATGTTGTGTGTATAATTTCTTTCCTCGTCGTCGTCTTCATAGGGTGTAACGCAGGGTTCTCTATTCTGGATCACTCTGTGGGCAAAAAAAATTCACAGCTTTCAGTGAAGAAAGCTGCGAACGCCTGTTGTATCAAGGTTTTTTTGAATTAAAAAAATATAAAATTGTAGTGATCTTTCCGATCCAAGACCACATACATACTGTAATATAGATACTTCATTTTCCTTTATTTCTCAACTAAAGCTTACATCAAAGGTTATCCTGAAGTACAATAAGGACATAACATATTATTCGCAAAGGAGGTCCATTCATGACCTGGTTGCCTTATGTTTTAATTGTGGGTATCGCCTTGTTTGGAGGTATTGCTACCATGATCATCGGAAATTCCAAAGCCAATCAGACCAGCAACCCCGAATATGACCGCCGCACAAAGCAAAACCTAAGCAAACTTTCCTATGTATACGTTGGTGCGATTGTACTTGGTTTTGGCGGACTAATCCTCTATCTTTTTAACTAAAATGTTTCGATTCGGCAAAGAATACGTTCAAACATGCCAAGCAGCTTCAGTTTTCGTTCTACATATCCAATGGTTGAGGGACCATCTCCCCTCTCCCTGATTACTGCCAAAAATCCGCGTAACATCCATACTTGTAACTGTTCGTAAAGCTGCCTCCTGTTAAAATCAGCATTCTCCTGCACATAACCATCTTCAAAGTCAGCCATAATCTTTCCAAGTTCTTGCCTATGTGTTGACGAGGGAATTGTAGAAGTCAGTACAGCTGCCAGATCGAAATGATGATCGTCCATTCTTACTTCACTGAAATCAATAATGTAGATGGACTCTTTTGTAAACAACAAATTCCACATGCCCAGATCCCCATGAATGACTGAATGGTTCGTCTTGCGAAATTTCAGACACTCCTCTGTAAGCTGCGCTAACATACGAATTTGTTCGGATGAAGAGGCTAACACTACATTGGAAACCTCACGCCATAATTGAGATAACTCGAAACGATCTTCCATACCAGCAACCTTAAGATGATTCGTCATACGATGAAAAAGGTCTATCACCTGACCTAACCGAACAAAGTCAATGTTACTTTGGGAACGCGGAAGCAAATCCTCTATGTAGATCTGCAAATTATAAATCTCATTATTATATGTAATATACGGAATCTCGTATTTTGTCTGTACAATGGATGGTGAAATGTTTACGGATGCCAATGCCTGAACCATTTCATACTCAATCCACGCCTGTTGTTCGTTCCTCAATTTACGTAAAACGAACTTACCTTGTGTAGACTCGATCAACATCGCTTTAGAACTATTACCGTGTTCTATGGCACTAAATCCTACAATGTTCCCAATATCATAATGAACTGCCACGTAATGAAAAATTGTCATGCCTTCACCTCATTTCCTGATCCTAAGCGATCTATTCAACAGACAGATGCCAGTCTCCTGTTTATATACACATGTTTACAAGTTGGAGATAATTCAGAATTATTCCGGATATGTTCGGGGTTTAATATAAAGCCATAAGGGACAGCGAGCCCATTAAACAAAACTAACCCCCAACTTGAAGGAGAGATATATGATGAAAAAAAACATGAAGAAATCCGTAGCAACGATGATGGTACTGGGCATGACATTAACAGGAGCAACGGGTGTATTTGCCGGAACGCAACTGGAGAAAATCTCTGCATACCTTAACCATGGAATCAGCTTTAATGTCGATGGCGCGGCTTACTCACCAACGGATGGCAATGGCAACAAACTTGCGCCAATTACTTATAACAACTCTACTTATCTGCCCGTACGAGCGCTTGCCGATGCACTGCATGTGCCTGTATCCTATGACGGCAAAAAAGGGCAAGTCATTATCGGCCAAGCTACGAGCAATCCATCAGCTCTGACAAATGTAACGTATAGCGCAGCACAAAAAGAGGCCATTCAAAAAGCTTTTGCACAATTCGATGGGTTCGAGACCGCTTATGCCCCTCAGCAGATGATCGCAGGTGACACGTTCAAAAGTGTAGGTGTGGGTGGCGACGGCGTCAGTTTTGTTTTCAACCATATGAAAGTGGATGTGTCTCCAAGAGATTATTCGGACGGTTATACGAGCAAAGACGTGAAACTGTCCAATGGTGTTATTGCCAAATGGTACACACCAGATCAAACGGGCATGCTCACATTCCAACTGGATGATCGCTACGTTACCCTTAGCTCCCCGGATCATAAGCTGAGCCAAGTTCAGTTGCAACAAGTCGCTGTCTCTGTTCAAAAAGCCAACAGCAACAATGATCAAGGGATCACTGCATTTGCAGATGTGAACTATAGCAAACAACAATTGGATAACATTCGCAAAGCATTTGCGAAGTTTGACGGGTTCACAACAGCCTATGCCCCACAACATATGGTTGCTGGAGATACGTTCAAAAGCGTAGGTGCGGGTGGTGATGGTGTAAACTTTGTTTTTAATCGTATGAATGTAACGGTATCCCCTAAAGATTACTCGTTCAGCTATGATGGCAAAACGGTAAAACTGCCTAATGGCGTATCAGCCAAATGGTATACACCAGACCAAACGGATATGCTCACATTCAAGCTGGATGATCGTTATGTAACCATCAGCTCGCCGAATAACCAATTGACTCACACTCAACTGGAGCAAATGGCGGTATCCGTACAAAAAGTGAAATAAACAAAAAAAGAAACACACATCATTTCGGTCCCGCTCTATGAGCTGGGGCTGATTTGATGTGTGTTTTGTATGCTCAAGCTTTGCAACAAAGGGCTCTTCCACATCTGTATATGCAACTATAGCTTGATAGATACGTTTCGTCATAATTACAGTGTCATTTCCGTTAAACGAACAACCCTGCGATAGACCATCGCATCCATCAAATCCTCCCAGTCGAGTTCACTGGCATTAACGTCTCGATAATAGACCGCAGCAGCAGGCAAGAAACCAACTAGCGGCCCTGTACCGCCACATATCAGGCTACCGCCGTCTCCGCCTTTGGGCATCACATCTCCAACCGAATCCAGTGTAAGCTCATACTTGTAGGGATCACCGGCAAATTGCACTCCGAAGAAATTTGGCAGTTCCAGATCATAAGGACAATCATCCTTTTCTTCAACCCGTGAAGAGGCCGTCTCTGCCAATCCATCCACAAATTCATCCACGCCTTCCAGACTTCCAAAGTGCTTCAATCTCATCGTATAGTCGAAGCTGTCACCCCAGGGAAATAACGTGCGACAACCGCCGCCATAGATATACTCCCATTCGTCTTCGGTTAGTAAACCAAAACCCGCTGTAGCTTCCTCCCTCACAACGTCTTCCAACTCTATTCCTTCGTTGAACCACAGGATTCGGACTTCATTCTCACTTTGGCGAATCAGACGAAATTGTTGATGCAGTTCATATTCACGGATCTCCGACTGCTTAAACTGCTCCAGTGCTGAAGGGAAATCAGGATTTTCCTGTGCAAATGCTTCCTCCTTGGACACTTCAATCCAGCCAAGTGAGATCAGTTCGCATTCAACAAGCATCGGCGCAATGTTGACCGTTCTTACAGGTGACATTTGACTCGCTAGAAACGAATCCACGTCCTCCACACCATACTCACTGACCGTTTCATGCAGGTCGGCTGAGGTCTCTTCGTTCATACCATGCTGCCAACGATCCCAGCCGAGTGTTACTTGATCCCCAGGGACAAACACAAATCTCAGCCCATCCTCCGTAAATACACCTGTCTCCATCCGCTGACCGAATCGTTCAAATGTCTCGAGACCCTCATATACCATACCGTCTGGTAACTGACGAACAAGCTTACGCATCCAAGCCTCTTTGTCCTGAGCATTCAACGCCTGCCACATGTCTCGTCTCAATGCCTCCACAACTTCCCCCACCTTTCCTTATGCACTTTCACTTCACTAAAATACTTTACTAGCGAAGCACAATCTTACTTGTGTTGTTTACATTTTTATTTCTCTGCGGCCTGCAAAAGTTCCATCAATAATTCCTTCCGTCTTCCCTCGGCCTTGCGAGCAAGCGTTGAGAGCTTCTCCACTTTGCCAAAGATCGGATAGAGTACACGTTCTGCTTCATAATGCTCAAGTTTTTGAATCTGTCTAACCAGCAGTTCGAGTATTTCCTCATTCTCCAGTTCGGGCTGAATCTTCAGCTTCAGACTATCGGTCGAACGACGCAAGCTGGCGACTAACGCAGGTATGGCTTGAGCCGTGACACCCTGTTGTTCTACAAATGCCGCAATGAACTTATCCTGAATCAACTGATGCTCATCATCCACTTCACCCATGTAATATTCAACCAGCGGGAAATACCGCTCATCCACGAGCCCCAGCCCAAAGGTTGCATAACTGCCTGGCATACAGCTTTTCTCTCCCTCGGTATCCTCGTAGAACTCAAACTCCTGGATAGCCTCACGCGCATACTCTTCCAGGAGTGGATGCAATTCCGGGTACTCCAGTGCATTGGCAAAGAATCGGTGGGTATCCGACTTCGCGAGCCCTTTGATCGGCAAATACTGCTTTACGCTGGACTTGAGCTTGATCTTATAACTTTTCGGAAAGCCCTG
This sequence comes from Paenibacillus sp. FSL H7-689, assembly GCF_000517905.1. Classification (NCBI taxonomy): domain Bacteria; kingdom Bacillati; phylum Bacillota; class Bacilli; order Caryophanales; family Paenibacillaceae; genus Paenibacillus; species Paenibacillus sp. FSL H7-689. Next base: position 73,864 of record NZ_ASPU01000007.1, on the reverse strand, counting down.
TTTCAATAAATGAGTGATAAAGGTAAGTGCCTGTTGATAGGCACCAGCCTCTTCCTTACGAATGTGAATGGTCATCAAAGCAAATACATCATTTGCTTTGCATTCCACTTCTTCCGTTCTCACATGAATATCGTCCTTCGCATACGTTCCGCTACCTTCTGTCATCATACGTGCCGCACGTTTGCTACCGAGTTGCTTCGCGAGCTCCAAGAAAGTCAGACCTTTGGATTTGCTATAACTGGGCTCAAAACGTAGAATCATGACCGCCGCGTATAATAGCAGATCGATTGGTTGAGTTTCGGATGTTTGCGCCTTCCCAGGCTCGTCCAAATGTTGGCCTTCCTGTGTCTCAACGTTCGACTCCAGCGTTGCTCCGGGCTTTAGTGAATACTCATTGGTACGATAAGGCGAAGACTGAACATCATAATACTGTGGCAAAAACTGATTCTCCGCCCATGCCGTCACCGCACGAGTTATCTCAGCACGATGTTCCGCAAGTGCCTCCGGACGACCCTGATTCAACTCTTGAATCCGGTCATACTGTCTGGTGGTCCATGCTACATCCAACTCAGGGAACAGCTTTGGATCGAGCAGATGACTTGTCAAAAAGAAGGATTCCAATGGCTTCGTTGGATATGTACTGTTCTCCAGATTCTTGTCTACATAGGTATGAATACGCTCAAGGAGCAGCTTTCTTTTCTCTTCGTTGATCCATTCCAATAAAGTCAGTTGCAGCTTGCCTTCGGTTGTTGGGAATTTCCCTCGCAAGGTGAAGCGGTAGTCAATCAACGGAGTATCTGCCAGCTTGTCCAATCTTCCCTGAACAACCTCTACAAGCTTAGGCCCGATCTCGTTCCGTACCTGTTCCTCGGTAAAGGCTCCTGCCTGCTTTGATTTCACATCATCATCCAAACCCAGATCCAGGCTGTCTACCGTGGTCCGTCCAGGTCTGTAATCCAGTACAATATCATTAAAAATACCCATTTGCAGTGTAGTTCGCTTCACAACACTTTCCAAGTCATCCCGCTTTTCCTGTTCATCAAACCATTCATGGATCGTCGTCATCATCTCTTCCATCGCCTGATCATAAAGTGTACTCATCTAATCTCCTGCCTTCCCATGCATCTTATGATGTTCATCAAACACACTTGAACCTCTATTCATCCCGGATTAGTCCGAGGTATCTATGTTATTAATACGTATTGATGTTCGTATATTACCTATTATTTTACTCTCTCAAGTACAACGGAACAATAAGGCTTACGCACGGTTGCTCGCTAGTAAGAGAAATCTACAGATTCCTTTCATAACTATGTACGCTCTCGGCATGCCCTCGCTATCGTCATCCCCACGTTGTATAATCATTGTATTCCTTTTCAGGAGGTCTGACTAAATGAGCTACAGCAAATACTTCCCCTTGGAAAACTATTTGAATCAAGTTTCAATCACCCTTACATATGCAGAGCTTGAGGAGATTCTCGGATTTACGTTACCCCCTACAGCGTATAATCGCGAACAATGGTGGGTGAATAATTCCAATAATCATACACAAGCACTATCCTGGTTAAATGCCGGATGGAAGGTTGAGAATGTGATTCTAGGAAAACAAGTAACTTTTGTCCGCTGCGAGTCATAATCGATCTGTACGATATAGATTAATAGTTATAACTCCAAAGGTTCTATTTTCCATAAATGTTATTCGAGACAAAAAAAGCAGGGTAGACTGATGAATTCATCAGTTCTCCCCTGCTTTGTAAATTAATTAACTGTCTTATACCACTCGTTCACTTCGGCGGTAATATCATCGCCGCCCATGGATTTCCACTTTGTCACAAACGCATCAAATTCCTCAATGCCTACCTGACCATAGATGATCTTGCTGAACGTATCTTTCTCCAACTTGTCGATTGCGTCCTTCTTCATTTTCATCGTCTCGGTTGGTGCCCCGGTGAACTTGTTCTTGATCGCGTTATCTTTATTCGCAACAACCACCTCAGCGGCTACAAACACTTCCGGTTTGTTGGCAATCTTCGTATTTTTCTCAAAAGGAGTCTCCGGTTCTTTGCCCTTCGCAAGTTCCGCCAGCGTATCCATCATGAGATTCGGAATCCGTGCACCATCATACGTAATCGTATATTTGAGTGGTGATACGCCGTCCTTCACTTCAGCTTCACCAACGACTTTGCCATCCACGATGTCATAATCATATCCTTGTGCGAAGCCATGTTCGAACTCGCTGCCCACTTCCGGATTAGCAAAGTTGTCGAACAGATAATTTTGGTACGTGAAGAAAATCTCCGGGTTCGCCATGTCTTTGTTAATCAGTACAACGCCGTTACTTGCACCAGAACCATGCTGGTGGCTCTCACCTGTTGGTCCTGTAGGTAAAGCAATGGCCTTGTACGTGGCACCGTCCACATTTTTCTTCACATCATCAATCGGCCAGTTTGGCATCCAGTGTGGTCCCACAATTATGCCTGCTTTACCTGCGGTGAACAATTCTGCTGCCTTGATCTCGTCATAGACACCCGCTTCTTTGGGCAGGTAACCTTTGGACAACCAATCTTTCATCGTTGCAAGGCCTTCCTTCACACCTGGCTGAATGGAGCCATATTGCAGTGTTCCGTCTCCGGCATCATTCCACTGTCCAGGCATCGTATTGTACATGCCGAAGATCCAGCCGGATTCCGTCATCCAGGTATTGAGCGCATTTTTCATGCCCACGGTCAGACCATACGTATCTTTCTTACCGTTCCCATCCGGGTCCTGATTCGTAAAAGCATCCATGACCGTAACCAGTTCATCCATGGTTTTTGGTTCTTCCAGTCCCAGCTTCTTCAGCCAGTCTTCCCGGATAAACATGACCGAATCGCCGTTGTAGGCATAATCGAAGATTGGAATACCATAACGCTCGCCCTCATACATGTATGGATACCATTCCTCGGATGCTGATTCGGATGCCTGTTTCCATGTGTCTGAAGCGTATTTGTCAAACAACTCGCCTGCATTGGCAAATTTGCCGGACTCAATTAATTCCCGGACCAGATTGTAGTCTCCCCGAATGGAGACGATATCCGGCAGTTCTTCGTTAGCGGACAGGGACAAGCGTAATTTCGTGTAAAATGCATCATTGGTCACCGATACAGCCCACGGTGTGGTCAGATCGATGCCAAGTCGCTCCTTGGCCCATTTGGTATGCACATTGTTCTGGGCCGTTTCCCCGTTCTTAAATTTCGTATCATCATTCCAGGCCCGCAAATAACTCATCTGTACCCCCGGTTCATACTTCCCGTCTTGCAGAGCAAGTGGTGTAGCGGCTTCCTTCGCCGGTTCTTCCTTGGCCCCCGAACTACATGCCGTTACAGCAACCATCGTGATTGCGAGCAATGCCGTCATCATTTTTCTATACATGAACTAACCCCTCCTCAGGTAACTTGGATACCCTTGCGTGCCAAATGCACCTTACATGAAAAGGATAGTGCAGCCGGGGAGGCAAACATATATCACAATTTCAATGTTCATATCGATTTGTTAACCGTTCCGAAAATCTTGCGGGGTCAGTCCATAATGTTTGCGGAACACCTGAATGAAATAAGGTGTATTATTGTACCCCACTTCCTGACCAACTTCATAGATCTTCATCGCCGTATGCTTCAGCAAATGAACCGCACGTTCCATTCTGGAACGGATAATATAATCACTAATGCCTTCACCTGTGGATTGTTTGTACATTTTCGACAGATAGACGGGGTGCAGATGCACCTCTCCTGCAATGACTTGTAACGATAAATCCTCGCCAAGATGATGGTCAATCCATTGCTGTACCTGCCTAATCAGCGTTGATCCGGCATCCTGTCCCACATCGCTTGTGCTCTCTGCCCACTGCTGCATTACAGACCGAGTCCACGTTTCCAGACTACGCAGCGAGATACCATAACCATCCTTGAGCAACTGCTGGTACTGCTCCCCAAGCACTTCGGCTAACTGCCTTCCTTCCCGATGAGCCATATAGGAGAATGCTGCCGCCAAATAATGAAAAGCCACATACACATGCTCCGGGAACACACTGTTCGACAGTTCGGTAAAGATCTGATCAATCTTACGGTGTGCATCTTCCATGCGCCCCGCTTCCAGTAACGTCGTTAGACCCGGTGGTTCATACAGCGCTGCAAGAGACTTCAACGTGGCCCCATTGGTTCCCGCCGCCGCATTCAGATGTAATCCTTTGCCTGCCTCGGCCTGCTTGCGAAGTGCACTCACAGCTTGATGATATAGCTGCGGCACCTGATCTGGGAAACGCCCCATACGACTAACGGACAGGGAAATGGTCGCGTTCAGATACTGCCTCACACTGTGAAGCAATCGTTCTCCAAGTCGGCCCATTAGCATTTCAGGTTCGGCCTGAGTTTGTTTGGGACTGGCCATGAAGACCAGATCATCGTAGGCGTCATCCGTATGACAGAGGTGATAGGTACTGCCGTAGATCTCTTCCACCACATTTGAGATGGCGTACTTCATCAATCGAAACGCTTTATGTGTAGGTTGATGGTCATCATACCGGATGAGCAGCAGTTGCATTTTATCCTGTGGACGGAACTCAATCTCCAATTGCTCCAGCTTGCCTTGGAGTTCATCATCCGCAAATTTATGGCCTAACAGTACATCCTTCATCAGTTCCGCCCGCTTCTCAGGCAGATGTTCCCTTACCGAATACATGGCCCGCTGATGCAGCAATTGTTTCTCACCCTCTAGGCGAATCTGCACTGCGGCCTGCTGCACGGATTCGATCAGTTCCTCATCTCGGACCGGCTTGAGCAGATAACTGACTGTCCCATGTTTGAGCGCCTGCTTCGCATAATCGAAGGAAGCATGCCCCGATAAAATAATACATTTGGTCTGTTCCCACTTTTGGCGGATGTGACTGACCAGATCCAGACCGGACATACCCGGCATACGGATATCCGTGATAATAATATGGACCTGATGTGTTGCCATATGTTCCAGAGCTTCTTTGACTGAATAGGCTTTGAATACCTGCCCAATGCCGTGTTCTCTCCACGGTATCGAGACAGCGATCGACTCTACTGCCGAATGTTCATCATCCACGACCATCAGATTCATCATGCGGTTGTTCCTCCTCAAACCATCGAATTTCTACACTAAGTCCACCATAGGGAATCGCTCCAAAATGAAGCCCCGACGACAGCCCATATCGCGTAACGAGACGCTGGTGCACATTCCACGTCCCTGTTCCAATCTCCTCGCCCATTGGTTCATTGATCTCCCGTTCCAATTCGGCAATCTCTTCCGCTGTCAGCGTGACACCGTCATTGTCTACAAACAGGCTATATCTTGTATATTTTCGTCCCTCAATATGTTCGGGTACCGCCATCCCCGTTACGACGACATGCCCACTGCCTTCCATCGGCTCAATGCCATGGATCACCGCATTCTCTACGATCGGCTGAATGAGCAGTCGCGGAATGTGGAGCTGCATCAGTTGCTGCGGTACGGCGATCTCGTAGGTCAGCCGGTTGGTCCGCATCTGTTGAATGGACAAATAATGGTCCAGCAGCCGGATTTCTTCCTCTACTGTCGTCATATCATTCTCGCCCCGCGTAATGTAGCGATAGTAGTCTCCCAGACTTAGCGACATGGCAATAACGGCTTCACGGTTGCCAAGCTGGGTCATATTTTTGATATAAAACAGGCAGTTGTACAGGAAATGCGGATTGATCTGTGACTGTAGATGTTTCAATGTGGCTTCCCTTGAACGGATACGTTCCTCGTATACCTTCTCGATCAGTTCCTGAATCTGCTCTGCCATATGGTTGAAGCTCTGGGTGAGATACGCGAATTCATCCCGAGAGTGATCGACCGGAATCCGTGTGGACAACTGGCCTTTGCGAATCTGTTGCAGCCCTCTCATCAAACGATGGATGGGCACCTGAACTTTTCGATACAAAAGCAGTGCGGCCCCGATACTCAGCACGAGCAGTAACAGAATGGAGGTAATAAACATATTTCGGCTCTTGTCCATTGGGGTCAGCAAATCATCTAATACCACAGGGTTCACGTATACCGCTTGCAGTTGTTTGGAGTGCACGTAACTGACCAGATATTGTTTACCGCCCACCTCCAATTGATGATTGCCTTCCCTCTCCGGCCCGTTAAAAGGCATATCACGCATGATCGCTTCGACCAGTTCGGGGTCCGCCGTACGGTTCAGCAACGGATCGTTACCTGGTACCAGCAAGAAGGGATCTCCTCCCTGTGTCTCTTTGAAATCATCCAACATGGCAACCACGTTCATCGGGTCAAAATTAATCTCCATCACCGTTCGCACACCTGTGTTCACCGGTTTTTCATTCCACTCGTAGTTATCCGTGAAAAAGTAGGTGAAACTCCCCTTCTCCAGCTGCCATTGGCCAGGTTGCGGAAACGTCAACATCTTCTCATCGTAGACCGTCCGGCTGGACATGGTGGATAACACAAGTTCCGCTTGTGGCAGGACAATGGTAATATCGTTCTTCCAGCGGCTGGTGGACTGGTACAACGATAATTTGTCGAGAATATCCAGATAGATACTGTTCTTCTCATATTGGCTGGTGGAGTCCGTCATGTAACGGTAATGCAGGATACTCGGATCTCGCAGCAATGTCAGGCCATACAGCGAGAGCTGCTCGATATTTTTATCCACCTGCGAACTGAAATAATTGAACTGGTTCAAACTCGACTGTTGTTTCTCTTCAACGACCATGTCCACATTTGCCTGGTTCGCGTATGTATACAGCAGCAGAATGGGTACGAGCAGGCAGATTAAGAGAATGACCGTCTTCGCAAATACTGTGAATTTCATCGTTTCACCCTGTCCCTAAATTTGGAGTCGTTCTACACCGAAGTCCTATTTTATATTGAAAGCCCTTACAATTCTATATGATTTTTTGTTCTCCCGTTTTCCTGTGACTTGAAGACCTCTGTTTCCTCAACAAGTTAATATTTCAACATCCGCATTGAAATGTTGTTCTATAGTCGACCTTTCTCCGTTGCTATAATTCAGTTGCTCCACTCTGTACAGAGGCTTATTCGCCTCACTTTCAGGGCTGGACGAGATAAAGGAGGGACCCTGATGGCTATGGAACAACCGTTAACAACCAATACGCCGGTGCGAAAAATGTCACCCCATCCACGCAAACGTACCCGCTGGAATTTCAAACGCACGTGGCCGCTGCATCTGATGCTGCTGCCTGCTGTACTGCTCACATTACTGTTCGCCTATGTGCCCATGGGCGGCATTATTATTGCTTTTCAAGACTTCAAACCGTGGCTGGGGTTCACTGGATCCAAATGGGTGGGCTGGGATAACTTCAGGTTCATGTTCGAATATCCCGACAGCGTTCAGGTCATCTGGAACACGGTATTGATTGCTTCGATGAAAATCGTGGCCGGACTTGTGGCCCCCGTGGTGTTTGCCATTTTGCTGAATGAGGTTCGGAACTCTACGTTCAAACGTTTCTCACAGACCTTGGTGTATCTGCCCCATTTCCTGTCCTGGGTTGTCCTGGGTGGAATTCTGCTCGACATGTTATCACCGGAAGGTGGGCTGGTAAACCAAGTGTTAGCGGCGGCTGGTGTTGAACCGATCTTCTTTCTGGGAGATGGCGACTGGTTCCGTGTAACGGTAGTTGTCAGTGATGTGTGGAAGGAGTTTGGATTCGGAACGATTGTATTTCTGGCAGCACTGGCGGGTATTAACCCGGCATTGTATGAGGCTTCGGAGGTGGATGGGGCAACACGGCTTAGACAGACATTACATATTACCCTGCCTGCACTCGTACCGATGATTATCGTGGTAGGTACGTTATCGCTGGGCAACATCCTGAATGCAGGTTTTGACCAGATCTTTAACCTGTACAATCCGCTGGTATATGAGAAAGGCGATATTATCGATACCTTTGTCTACCGGATGGGAATTCTGAATGGCAAAATGAGCTTTGCGACCGCTGTTGGACTATTCAAATCATTTGTCGCGATGTTCCTGGTCATCTCTGCGTACCGGATGGCGTACAAAATCGCCAATTACCGTATTTTTTAAGAAGCATTTTGCATAAATCCAGACAGCGACTTTCAATAAGAAAGATAGAGATCGAAATGGTTCAGTTCGTCTATATCTTGTACACGCGAGCGATTCAAATCGAATTATGCAAAATGCAGAGGAGGAATCAAGGTGTATCACAAAACAACCGGGTACCGTATATTCAATGGTTTCAACCTGATATTCATCGCGGCCGTCTCGATCCTGTGCATCCTGCCGCTCGTCCATATTCTGGCGGTTTCCTTCAGTGGTAAAGCGGCAGCATCCGCCAATCTGGTAACACTATGGCCGATTGATTTTACGGTGGACGCCTATACCAAAACATTTGGTAACAGTAACTTTATCAGCGCACTCTGGATTTCAGTCCAACGTACCGTTCTTGGCACACTGCTCAGTATGACACTTGTTTTCCTGACGGCTTATCCGTTATCCAAGGAGAGTCTGCACTTTAAAGGACGTTCGTTATATGCGTGGTTTTTCATCTTCACGATGCTGTTCAGCGGGGGATTGATTCCATCCTATATTTTGATCCAGAAGCTTGGATTGATGAATACGATGTGGGCTCTCATTTTGCCGGGAGCGGTGGCTGTCTGGAACCTGATTCTCATGATGAACTTTTTCCGCAACGTGCCAAAAGAGCTGGAAGAAGCCGCATTTATCGATGGAGCCAACCATATCACAACCCTGTTCAAAATCTATCTGCCTGTTTCCATGCCCGCCATTGCCACGATCTCCTTATTCACCATGGTAGGTCAATGGAATTCCTGGTTTGACGGTTTGATCTATATGAATGATGCTTCCAAATATCCACTCGCCACGTTAATGCAGACCATAATTGTACAGCAAGATTTCTCCAACATGAACGTGGATGCAACGCAGCTCCAGAACATGTCTCAACGTACGGTGAACGCGGCTCAGATCTTTATTGGGGCTCTGCCGATTCTGCTCGTATACCCGTTCTTGCAGCGTTTCTTCGTAAAGGGGATTGTGCTCGGGGCGGTAAAAGAGTAAGGCAAACACACGGAATCCCTTCTTGGAATTCTTTGTTCAGAAAGATCATGATTTCAGTTGATTCGAGATCGTTCTCCCGCGAGTTGCATTGTTATATTCATTAATTAACTCATCCAGCACCATGGATTGGCGAATAACCTCCGGATGCCATAGTTCCGGGTATTGAGCTGCAATCTGGTAGAGCCTTTGCCGTGCATGTTCGATACATTCCTGAATGGTTTCCGGATTATGTACCATACTCCCGCCCCCTGTTGTCCTTGAATATCATCATCCAAAAAAGACCATCTAATATAATATTCGGAACAAGAGGGGATTTGGATTACCCCAAAATTAAAATTTTGGTTATTTTTTCTTGTAAATGTTATTACTAGCGTGGATCACATGAGTTGAGGTGCATATATGTTCAATACAAATAAACCGGATCGGCTGCGGCCTATCCGGTTTTATTCCTGCTGAGTTTTTCAATTTTCTCTATCATGCTCCATTCATCTTAATCCAACATCCTTAAAACGATTGCCTATCGTCTCTGGAAAGGCACGTTTAATGGCATCAATAGCACGTTGTTCCGTAGCCCCTGCCTTCCGGATAAGCTCAATCACGCTTTGCACACATTCCGGTTCTCCCGAATCCCAGGAGATGGAGTTGTCTATTTCCTCAATGATCATTGTGTACAGGTTTGCGAGTAGCTCATACTCGTCTATGACCTGGTCCATTTGAATGGACAGATGCTTAAGTCCTGCAACATAAGAGGCAATATCCAATCTTGATTTGGCATAATAGCGAAGTACAGTTGCCGCTTGTTCTGCGTCATATGTTCCTGACTGCAAAGCAGCAGCAATAGCGGCATACGCAGCCGCCCCACAGGCATAATCTTGGGGCGGCAGCATATAGTCATGAGTTTCCCATTTGTACACGGCCTGGATTAACGATTCCTTGCAGACTTCCCATAAATCGATAGATGCACAGGCTTCCAGAATCTGATAATACCAGTAGGGTGTACTGTTCCTCCCAAACGAATCATAGGGCAGACGAATGATTTCATCACCTTGACTTTCACAGATGAATAAGACCCGTTCCACATCATCATATCCAGTAACAATGACAAATTGATCGTGCCAGAGAATCGCACCTACGCCCCGGTCAATGGAAGCTTTGATATCCAGCAGAGCCTGCTTCTGATAGAGCGGAAAAGTCGGTTCAAATGAAAATCCACCATGTTGTCCCGTTGTCACACCAATGAAGTCTGCTGCGACAAAGTTCTCTGCCATCCAATTGTATGCGGAGATTGACTCTGACGTCAGACGCCGATCCACCACTAATCGGAATGCACTTGCTGTCATACCTGCAATCATGTGGTGTGGGAAAACCGTCCACTGTTTATGTAATAAAATGCGAAACAACGCATCTGTATATGCGCTCACACCGCTCCATGATCTATATTCATCAGCAAAACTCGCAGCTTGCGGGGATTGAATCCAGTCCTGCAATACTACTTTTGTCGCCATCATCCTTCACTCCCTTCCCCTCTCATCCTATCGTGCGGAATGCGCTCCCCACCGTGGTATAGTGGACCTTTTACGGTCAGGATACTTCCTGGATATCACTCGAAAATAATCAATGGCCTGCTCTTCCAGTGCTTTCGCCTTCACGAGTACCTGTGCTAGATCTTCTGTGGTGTCTGGTCGCAAGACACGTCTATTCTCCTGCTGAACCATATATCCTTTCATTTGGTCAATTAACGTCCCAAGCTGTTCATAACATGCACAAGCCTGATCCAGTTCGTTCCATATCCCTCGAACACCCTGCAAATACATCCTTATTTCGGTTCGCGAATGGCAGAAGGATTCCAAAATATAACCTGCACCGGTTTCATCGAAATCCCCACTCCGCAGGGCCTCCACCCACACATCATATGCCTTTCTACCTGAAGCAATATTCTGATCAGGTAACAGACGATAGGGAATATCCCAATCCTCAATCGCCAGTCGCAGGGATTCCAGCAGCATCTGCTGTTCAGGGATGCGGACCTGATCACCAAACACCTGACAATACCAAAATCCGGAAAAGTTCAAGCCGAAATTATCATATAGCAAAATCTGCGGTTCCTTGCTCCATCCGTCTTGCACATAAAAGATGCGGTCACTGTCATCATATCCATGAATAACACCGAACTCAGGAATCCAGTAAATCACACCAGTGCCTTCATCAATACTCCGTCTCACCCAATTCACTGCATCCTGCTGATAATAACCGAACGTGGAATGACGTGTACGTCCCCCATCCCAGATCGTGAATATCCCCAGGTTATCAACTCCGGGACGATGTGCTTCCCCCCATTGTCCATACGCTGTAACCGACATGGGAAGTAGTCTGCGATGTACCGACAGCTTGAAAGCCATGCCCGTATATCCGGCAAGTACAACCTTGGAACCTTGAAACTGGCCTGTATGGGTTAGTATCGCATGCAGACTATCCACGTACGATTTGGACTCCCGCTTCATGATGAGGTTATCTAAAATGTTCTCAGCCAAGGATGGATCTTCTCCTCTCTACACTGGTTTATTCCACGTTTTTCTTACCTTGTATCGCGAGCCTGGCAATTAATCCTTCTGCGCTTTGCTGAAGCTTGCGTCTAAGCCACCCAGGAGACAAAAGTTCCTCCCATTCACTAACAAACAAATGCTGTAAGAAAGCGTCCATGTCATAAAATTCAATTGAATAAATCTGATCTTGCCTAGCCCGAATACGATACCCTTCCCATAGGTCCATTTGCTGCAATTCCTTCAAGCGAATCTCAGCTACAAACGGTTTACGCACAGGCAGTGTTTCTTCCCATCCACCTAGGAGAGCATCTGACTTGTACTCAAATCTCTCATTCAAGATCGATACATGAACAATGCCCTCCAAGCGAATGGCCACTTGCTGTACAGGGTCTGCTTCATAACCCACCACGTAATCGGCGTTAAACTGGGATATCATCTTTAATGGACACAAGGAAAACTGCCGTTCTCCATCGTGATCCCTGTAATGAATATGTACTCTGCGCAAGTCAGTTATGGCATGGGACAACAATTCAAAGAATTGCAGTTGCTTCGGTTGCGCCGAAAACACTGGGAGCTCACTACTTCCCATCTGTTGTTCCTCCAACGTAAAACGCTCCAGCAAATGCGCTACACGTTTCACCGCGTCCGATTGATCATAATCGTAATGCCGGTAACGATGCGCCAGATATTTCAGCACACGCTGCTCTTCTTCGGTCATATACAAATGGGGCAATCGAAAAGTCTGATCCTCATAACAATAGCCCCGATATTTCGCCATATACACCAAAGGGGCTCTCAAGGAACTTGCCATATATTCAATATCACGCTGAGCCTGACGACGGGAGATTTCAAATTCACGGGCAAGCCAGCTGCTATTCGGAAAACGTCCACCCCGAATCTGTTCGTCAAACCAGTGAATCCGATGCATGTTACTCATCTTCCCGCCCCCATCTCATCCATTCTTAATATATTCGATTATATCAAAAGACATGGCCCGTTCCGAAGAACAGGCCAGTTATGTTATACATGTGCCTTATCCACTCTGGATTGCACGGCTTTGAAGCATTTCTTGCATACTTTCAGACTTGTACCGTCTGTTTTTGTTTGCGTATACAACAATTTAATTCGGGTACTGCTGCACACCGGGCATGTTCCCCGGCCCCTGGAAGGAAGACTCCACAAAACGCGTCCTCTTTTGGTTTTTGCCAATGGTTGTGAACCTCTTTTCGATATGGTTTGTGTGTTCACCGTTATTATATAGGGCATGGTACGACACAGAATGTCGCATCAGTATTAGAAGTATTTCAAAAAATAAAAATGTCCCCTCTTCGACCTGAAGAAAGGACAACATTTAGGAAGGATCTGTGCTCGACTGAGCTGCGGCCTGCAATAACGGTTGCAGGAGTCCTGGAAAGCGCGTTTCCAAATCATCGGATCGCAGGGTGAGAAAATGCTGTGTACCCTGCACTCTGACCCGAATGACTCCAGCTTCTCGCAGGGTACGAATGTGATGCGACATCGTTGACTTCACAACAGGTGCATGAAAATGACTGCACGGCTGTTCTCCGCTTCTCGCTGCTTCCGCAACAATCCCAAGACGGGTCGGGTCGCTTAACGCATACAATACGGAGGAAAGTTCAATATCTGACACCTGTGGATGATGTAAAATCTTCATACTGTAGTCCCCTTTTCTCAGACTATCCATTGTATTTTAACACAGATCCATGATATATTTCTAATGTTCGACACCAATCGAACTTTAATGATTTCGTTATGTAACCCCTGCTGTCAGGCACGGGATTGACATCATACTACATTTTGCAAATGTTACACACCGTTTCTGAAATGTTGCGAAATACACATCACTCCAGGAGGTTTTTTATGAACAACACCGCAACCGCATCATCAGGGGAACGGACCGGAATACAGGAAGGATTAATTGTAAGCTTGCTTGGCTTCACCGTTGTACTCGTTGTTATGAATACAATGATGTTTAATCTAGCCCTGCCCAAAATTGCAGCCGAATTTATGCTTACATCCGTCGCTTCCTCATGGATTGTTACAGGGTATTCCATTGTATTTGCCATTTCCTCGATTACGTTCTCACGTCTATCGGATTTCATACCTATTCGTACATTATTCACAACCGGGCTTACGTTACTTGGCGCGGCATCCGTTCTCGGGTTCTTCAGTAATCATTTCATCATTTTGCTCATTGCACGTCTGATCCAGGCTGCGGGTGCTGCATCGGTTCCGGGGCTTGCCATTGTACTGATTACCCGGTACATTCCACATGATCGCCGGGGTAAATCGATGGCTGTCATCATGTCCGCCAGTTCACTGGGTCTTGGACTCGGTCCCGTCATCGGCGGAAGTATTACACAATTTTTGGGATGGCATGATCTGTTTATCGTTACAGGATTAACGTTATTCTTGATTCCTGTATTTTTCAAACTGCTTCCGCGGGAAACACCGCAAAAAGGTTCATTTGACCTGCTGGGTGCCGTGCTTCTCGCCATCGGTACTACGGGTGTGCTGTTATTCCTGACTTCCCGTCAGTGGTTCACGCTTGTCATCGGTGCTGCGGCACTGCTTCTGTTCTGGCTCCGAATTCGGCGCGCGGCAGATCCGTTTGTTCAACCTGCTTTGTTTAAAGACAAAAAATATATGATGCTCAGCTCGCTGGGGATTGTATCGTACATTAATAACTTCTCAACGTTGTTCCTGTTACCTCAAATTTTGGCGCATCTATATGGACTGACCCCTGCTCAATCGGGACTCGTCATCTTCCCTGGTGCAGTCGTGTCCATGCTGCTGTCCAACCGGATCGGCCGTATGATTGACCGACATGGCAATACGTTGCTGCTGAAGTTTGCACCATGGCTACTACTGGCAGCTGCCGGGTTATTCGCCTTATTTGCAGACAATAACATCTACGCCATTATGGCCGTGTATGTCTTGCTCAGCGTAGGCTTCTCTTCCCTAACCACCAGCGTGTCCAATGAATTGTCTGGCAATCTGACTATGGATCAGGTGGGCGCAGGTATGGGGCTGTTCCAACTCAGTCAGTTCTTCAGCGGTGCTTTCAGTGTTGCTGTTACCGGCGTAGCATTAACGGCGATGCAAAACATGCCACTGTCCTCAGCGTATACCAATATTTTCTGGGGCATGACTGTGGTCGCACTGGCATCCGTTATTTTCTCTCAGGTGTATCTGAGAATGCAGTCACGGAAAGTCACGGGAACAAGTCATCAGATTTAATATCATAACTAACCAAAAGAAGTCAGGAAGGGACCCTCGGGTTCTGAACCTGGCTTTTTTCTATCCCATTTTCTATGCATGTGTCAGCTGCCCTCTTCCACTAACACAAAAAAGCCCCAAGGATGCGTTCATCACGCTCCTCGGGGCTATTATTTTATGGTTGACCAACTTCTCTATTCTTCTAAACTGAGTATACTATTCAAACAGGTCCAAACTAAGACGTTTCAGACTTGTATGTTTGATGTACCACTGGCCGTCGATTTTGACAAAAGTTTCGTGGTAGTGCCCAAATCCGTGGAAGGATTTGTTCTCATTGCCCTCCGGGAACGTAACCCAATCTTCCATTGGGGAGATGACCTTTGCTTCGTTCTCAGATACAAATTCAACTTCGGCGCTATGAACATGATGCACGGTTACGGCAACATCCACCAGATCACGGAATACTTGTACGATCGTATCACGGCCTGTTAATACCGGAATTGGATTGCCTTCCGTGCTGAAATCGGCCACTGCATCCGGAGCAAACACATCACCCAAGGTATCCCACTGCTTCGTATCAATATAGCGGCAATAACGTGCCTTGGTGTTCCGAATGTTTTCCAGCGCGAGCAATTGTTCCAGTCCTGTGATCGTTGATTGGCTCATGTGTTGTCCCTCCAGAGATGTAAAATGTGATGTAAGATTAGGATCATGTATGTATGCATACTATACCTTCCTTATTGTACCATTCGACTTCTATTAGGCACAACGATACAAAAAAATCTTTCCTTACCTCTCACGAGGTTGGGGAAAGATCACTTCTAGTGCAAGTTACAGGGAATGTGCACCCTTCATCTGGGAAGCCAGTTCTGACATTTTTTTATTGTTCAAAAAACTTTCCATCTCTTCTTCCGCATGCACCATCACCTGCTGGATCAAACAGCCTGCGTTATGATTCTGGGAACATTCGAACAGGGACGCCTGACCTTCAATCGCATGAATGATCTCCAGGAAAGAAGGATCCGGATTTTTACGACTAAGCCGGTAACCACCATTGGCACCAGAAGTTGATTCGATCATGCCCGCCTTAACCAATTTGGTCAAAATTTTGGACAGATACGTTGGTGATACCTTCTGCAGTTCTGCAAGTTGGTGTACACTAACCAGCTGTTCAGGGGCAGTACTTACAAGATGAAGCATCGTATGCAAAGCATAATTTGTCGCTTTTGAATATTTCATGAGGGCACCTCATTATACACGGATTTAATTTATCCATAATAGACTTGATTGAGTTCTGTGTCAAACCACTATACCTCAAGCGCTGGCAACATCGACAAGAAACGGGTTAATTGTGATACAATCCGCGGTAATCCGTAGGTGTCATCCCCTCATGGGCCATGAACTGACGGTTAAAATAACTGGCATTGGGATACCCCGCTTCCTCCGCGATTTGTCCAATGTTGGCCGTAGGCCGTTCGAGTAACCATTGCTTCGCCATCTGTAGTCGTGAACGAGTGATAAATTCCATGGGCGTCATCTCCACAGCACTCTTGAACATTTTGCAAAAGTAATACGAACTCACACCTGCGAGATCCGCCCAGTCCTGTAACAGGAAAGGTTGACAGGCCTCCTGCTGCATCTGTGGAAGAAGTGCAAGAACCCGATTCTCCGCCTTACTTGTGGTACGTGTGCTCTTTAAAGGTACTGCATGCTGCACGAACTCGGCAAGTACGGCATAGGTCAGTGTGGATAGCTGAGCTGGACGCAGCATGGTGTTCTGTTCCGCTTCAGTGAGCAAGGCCAGATGAGCCTCTTCCCAAGAGCTGCGTTGCCGCAGTGTCCACAATAGATTGCGATGTAACCCCCGCTCGATCATATAATCATGCAGACGTTCACCGTAAAAATGAACCCATCGTACATCCCATGGATCATCTTCACTACTATAATAATGCTGCCGCTGTTGCGGGAAATAGAGAAACGCCTGACCTGCGCGAAGCTCATGTACCACCCCGTCCACTTCCACATATCCCTTGCCCGAAGCCACGTAGTGAATATTAAAGTTGTTCAGTGCGCCGGCCTCACGCAACACGGCATGCTGGACGTGGTCCATATAATGTCCAACGGACTCGGGATAACAAAAATATGGAATATCCTGCAGGGTAAGCAATACGGTTTGTCTCATCATAGCCGGTTCTCCTTGATCAACAATATTGTGTTAACTAACTTCAATATATTATCATTTTAATTCATTGATCTATTCTTTATAATCACAATATACATTCATAAACGGGAGGATACAACACATGAATTCAGTTCGAAAATTGCGTTGGGGCATTCTTGGTAGCGCTAGCATTGCTGTGGAATCCGTCATTCCAGGCCTGCAGCAATCCGAGTTAAATGAAGTAACCGCGATTGCCAGTCGAGACGAAGATAAAGCCAAACAGACGGCCGAGAAACTTGGGATCGACAAGGCTTATGGCAGTTATGAAGCTTTGCTCGCTGATGATTCCATTGATGCCGTATATATCCCACTGCCGAATCATCTTCATCGGGAATGGACGATCCGGGCTGCTGAAGCAGGCAAACATATTTTGTGCGAAAAACCACTGGCTCTGACAGAACAGGAAGCTCAGGAGATGGTTCAAGCTTGTGCAGATGCAGGTGTGCATCTGGCTGAAGCATTCATGTACCGCCATCATCCAAGATATGAGCAGATCCGAGATATCATTGCCAGCGGTGAGATTGGTGAGATTCGTGGTATGCACAGCACATTTTCATTTAATAACTCCAATGCATCCGGCAATGTCCGCTTTCGGCGGGATTGGGGCGGAGGTGCACTGTATGATATCGGATGTTATTCCATCAGTGTAGCACGTCTGCTGCTTGGTCGAGAACCAAGTGCAGCCACTGTTATTGGCATGTTCTCCCCACAGCATGATCAAGTCGATATGATGGCTTCCGGACTGCTGGAATTCGATAATCACATCGGCGTGACGTTTGACAGCAGCATGTGGGCAGCCTTCCGCAACACATTGGAGGTATTGGGATCCGACGGGATTATTGAAGTCCCTTCGGCATTTATCAGCGGACAGGACCGCAGTTCCAACTTCTATGTAACGGCTGGTGGTAAACGCAGAGAGATTGAAGTCCCGCAAGTGAACCACTACTCTCTACAGGGAGATGATATGGCACGTGCTGTACTTCAGGGCAAGGATCTGCGCTTCGCCCCTTCCGATGCGGTAGCTAATATGAAAGTACTGGAAGCTTGCCTTCGTTCAGCGGAAGAACGTACACGAATTACACTATAATTGAGAGGATGAACTGACTTATGGAATTTATCGAAATTGCTGGTACAGGTAAACGTGTCTCCAGATTGATTAAAGGAACCGATTATTTCGTGCATAATGCCTACGATAAAGCAGCTACGAACATGGATGCTTTTCTGTCGATTGGCGGTAACACTGTAGATACAGCACATATCTATTGTGGTGGACAGAGTGAAGAAGTCCTTGGTCGTTACATGAAGGAACGTGGTAACCGCGACCAGATCGTCATTCTCACCAAAGGCGCGCATCATGACCAGAATGGGCCACGTGTGAACGCTGATGCCATCCGCAGTGACTTGATGGAAAGTCTGGAGCGTCTTCAGACAGATCACGTAGAGATGTATGCCTTGCACCGCGATGATCCCAATACCCCTGTCAGTGTTATTCTTGAAGCACTGAACGAACATATTGAATCCGGCAAAATCGGCGCAATTGGCGCATCCAACTGGACCTGGCAGCGGCTCGAGGAAGCCAATGCATACGCTGCGGCAAATGGCCTGAAGGGCTTCACATTCAGCAGTCCAAATCTCAGTCTCGCCAAAGCAAACGAACCTTTCTGGGAAGGCTGTGTGTCAGCAGATGCAGAGACGCTGGCATGGCATGAGCAAACCAAACTACCATTGCTATCCTGGTCGTCCCAAGCACGTGGTTTCTTCACTGGAAGATTCACACCTGAAGTTCGGGATAACGAAGATCTGGTGCGTGTATTCTACAGTGATGATAACTGGGAACGGTTGCATCGGGCTGAACAATTGGCTAATTCCAAGAAAACAACACCAATCCAGATTGCACTTGCTTATGTATTGAATCAGACGTTCCCAACCTGTGCGCTGATCGGAGCCCAGAATCAGGCAGAACTGCTCTCCTGTGACGAAGGATCACGCATCACGCTTACTCCTGCTGAAATCGCATGGTTGGATCTGGGCAGTGATGTACCGGCTGGCATCTAAAGAGAGTTAAACATTCTATCATTCAATTTAATGACTCCAAGAGGCTGATATTCCGCGATAGCGTGAAATGTCAGTCTCTTTCTGTTCTGCACAAGCGATCAGATGCTTTAACCTTGTTGCACAAATTACCATATATACTGTTCACTTTCCCCCACTTGCCCGGGAACAAATAAAGAAGGACTTACCCCAGAACACTTCTCTGAAGATAAGTCCCTTATATCATAGATTAAGACATATAGAATGTTAGAAATTACACTGTCATTCGGTTGGATTACAGTTTAACGATCTGACCTGTTTTCTCGGATTCGAATGCTGCCAAGATCACTTGCAGAGAACGCAAGCCCTCTTCCCCTGAAATCGCTGGAGGTGTTTGAGTGACAATCGACTCTACAAATGCGTCAATTACACCACTTGGCACTTGTTTCTCGTTGGTAGCCATGGCACCAACTTTGTACGTCTCAACTGTACCATTGGTCAGCTCAATGATAACTTCGTCGCCTTCCACTGTTCCGATCTTCATAACACCATTCTCACACCACAGCACTGTACTGTTGTCTCCAGCTCTGTATTGTGTCCAGCTCGCTACGAGCGTTCCGATCGCTCCGCTCTTCATACGCAGCAAGCAAGTTGCGTTATCGTCAACTTTAGTGCCTTCCTTGTGCAGTGTGCTGATGAAACCAGCCACTTCAGATACTTCATCATTCAGCAGATAACGGATGAAGTCGGATTTGTGCACGCCCAGATCGCCCATTGCGCCCATAATCGCTTCTTCTTTACGGAAGAACCAGCTTTCAGCTCCGTCCACACTCCATCCTTCCGGACCCGGGTGACCAAACGATGTACGGAAATTCAGGACTTTACCGAGTTTGCCGGATTCGAGAATTTCTTTTGCTTTTACGTGAGGAGGCATCAAACGTTGGTTGTGTCCAACCATCAAATACACGCCATTTTTCTTGGCAGCTTCGATCATTTGCTCGCCTTCTTCAGTGGATACTGCCATTGGTTTCTCAACCAATACATGCTTGCCTGCATTTGCAGCAGCAATCGCCATTGGCGCATGCAGATAGTTTGGTGTACACACACTAACGGCATCCACTGTTTCGTTTGCAAGCAATTCTTCGTAACTGGAATACGCTTTACCGCCGTAAGTCTCGGCCATCTTCTCCGCACGCTCCACAACCGGATCGGCAAAAGCGACAAGTTCTACGTTCTCATTGGCAGCGTACTCTGGAATATGTCTGCGCTCGGCAATGGCTCCACAGCCGAATACAGCAACTTTAATTTTACTCATGTACATAAGTCTCCTTTGACAAATAGATTAGCATTTTTCATGGTTCGATGGTCCATTAGAATTGATTCAAGTAGTTTTCTTTCAACCAGTTGTAGCTATTGGATACGCTCTCAAGCGGAGGATTCTGACATACGTCTTGTTCCACGATCAGCCATTCCACGCCTGCATTCGTAGCGCCTTCAATAACAGCTGGCAGGTCAACCGAACCTTGTCCCAATTCCAGTGTTTTCATCTGGCCCTGTTCGTCTTTGCTGAAGTCCTTCAGATGAAGCAGCGGCAAGCGACCCGCATATTTATTAATATACTCGATCGGATTTTGTCCCGCAAATTGTACCCAACATACGTCCATTTCCACTTTTACCGCTTCCGGTGATGTTTGAGCGAACATGGCATCAAAGGCATTCGCATCGCCAACCTGGCCGTGGAATTCAAAGTCATGGTTATGGTAACCGAAGATCAATCCTTGTTTCGCTGCTTCAGCTCCATATTGTTGTAACTCAGCGAATAGCTTGGTCCAACCTTCTGCATTCTCAGGACGATCTTCTGGCATCAGGTAAGGACAAATGATATATTGTGCACCAATTGTTTTCAGGTAATCGATTTGTTTTTGCAAGTCTTCGCGCATCGCATGTAGTGAAACGTGACTGCTGAATCCTTTCAGTCCAAGTTCATCTAGTAGCGCTTTCATTTCCTCAGCTGGAATATCGCCATATCCGGCAAACTCCACACCTTCATATCCAAGGGCCGCTACCTTACGCAACGTACCACGAAAATCTGCTGCAGTTTCATCACGGAGTGTAAACAATTGCAAACCAATATTAAGTTTTTTCATGTAGGATACACCTCTGTTCTCAAATTTGCTTTCATTGCTCTATCTGGTATCATCCTAACGCAAAACAGGCTAGAATGAACATATACAATATAGTCAGAACATGAACTATCTGATCAAATTTTATTTCCATCATTTTGCATCAATTGAATGTAGCTAATTTCAACTGAAGATATTTACACTGGCACTCCGATGACAGAACAACCTTCCGATCGCTGTTATCCCCAGATTTTTTTGATTTCCTTTTCAAAAGGATAAAATCCGGAGATAAAGGCGAACACTTCGTTTCTTCAGGTTCTTTCTGTCCTCTCCGTTTTCGTGTAAATGTTAAGTTAAACTTATGATGTAAAAGGATGTACATATTGGGGGATTTTATCTTTGGATACGTTAGAGACATCTGTACTGATCTGTGACTACTCATACCACTATAAAGCGTTCACTCATAATATGAAGGGCGAGCTGCAAACCTATCTGTTCCGTCTGCAGACCGAAGGCTCGTGCAAAGTGTATGTACAGGATGAGGAATTCAGGATGACGAGCGGGGACTTGCTGCTCTTAAAGCCTGGTGACGACTACCATCTCGTTGTCGATGAACCACATAAGGAAGGACGTTTGTCCAGCGGAGATTATTATCTGTTCTGCGAGGGCAGCTGGATCGAGAACTGGTGGAAACGGCAGCATCGATCTACCGTGAGCCGAATTGGACTGGATGACAAACTCATCAGCCTGTGGAGAAATATGTTACTTGAGAAACGTCGCGGGCCTCTTGAGGAAAATGCGGAGCTAAAGGATGCGTTACTACGCGGATTATGTCTGTATATCGACCGGGCAATTAAAGAGAATATACAGACCGATCGGGCAGTTTCCTCTGCGCTGAAGTTAAAACGTTTCATTGAGGAGCATGCCACTGTTACGTTCAAGCTTGATGAAGCGGCTCGTTATGCGGGCCTCAGCCTGTCACGTGCAGTCCGTTTATTTAAGGAGCACTACAATAAGACCATGATTCAATATGCGATTGAGATCCGTTTGAATGCGGCATTGGAACGAATGAAATACAGTGAAATGACACTGGAGCATATTGCCGAATCCTGTGGTTTTGCAAGTTACTCCTATTTCCACCGGGTATTCCGGGCGCACTTCGGTGTGTCTCCGGCGGAGTATCGGGAAAGGGAACCTGAACCCATTGATGATTTGGAACATGTATAGTTGTGTTTATAATTTTTGATTATGTGCTTTTCAATCACTTTATTAATTTCTAACTACCTTCTCTTTCTTAAACCATTTTTATAGACTATTTTTCAATATAGTATAATGAAAATCAATCTGCATCTTTTTACAAATAAATAATTAATGTATATGAACAAATTTGTCTGCCTTTAACAAATAAACATGGAGGAATTATATGACAATCATTAATGAAAAGTACCTGGCCTTATCTCCACGGAAAGAATATTTAGTGGATCCTGTTATCTTAGCGCAAGCTTGGAAAAAATCTCACAGCTATATCAGGCGGCATAACTGGTATGCAGATGTGTTAGAACTTGATCTATCAACTATTACTTTGGAAAAAAATCTTAATCTTTGGGCAGAGCAACTAAAAACGGATGTGTACAAACCCGATAATTTAATGCTGGTACCTGCGCCCAAAACCTCTACTTGGGAGTTTCCTAAAGAAGGGAATGTTTACTGGAAACCTACAGATAAGACTTCAGATATAGATACTGAAGAGGACTTTAGTCTACGCCCGTTAGCACACATAGGAATTCGGGACCAATCCATTGCTACGGCAGCAATGTTGTGCTTGGCTGATGCAATTGAAACTCTACAGGGACCTACCGACGGTGATAATTTCGTCGAAGCACAAGAACAAAGCGTTTTTAGTTATGGAAATCGACTGCACTGTCACTGGGATTCTATGGACGGAAAAAACAAGGCAACATTTGGCTGGGGAAATTCTAAAAGTTATCGAATGTACTATGAAGACTATCAACAATTCTTAAAAAGGCCAAAATTTATGTGCCAATACTATAATTCAATAGCACAACCTAGTATGAAGCAGTATGTAATTACGCTTGATCTTAAGAAATTCTATGATCGAATAGACAGAACAGCCTTGATTAACGAAACAAAGCGGTTATACGAGGATTACGTTTCTAAATACCAAATTACTGATCTTTCTTTAAAAGATGACAATTCATTCTGGAAAAGTCTCAAGAACATATTCTCATGGAAATGGGATCCTGATGATAAAATGAAATCAATGGAAATATTTGAGATTGAGGATTTACCAGAAGGCTTGCCTCAGGGTCTTGTAGCTGGAGGATTTTTCTCAAATATATATATGATGAGATTCGATAAAAAAGTTGGTGAACTTTTACATAAAGAAATTAAAACTGAAAACTTATCAAACAAGATTAGAATCCGGGATTATTGTAGATATGTAGATGACATGCGTTTAGTTATTGAAGCAAGCGATGATATATTGCCTCAAGAACTCATAAGCGTAATTACTAAGGAAGTCGGCTTATGTCTACACACACATCTCAGTTCAATGAAAGTTACTAAACATAGTGATCCCCTGTGCATCAATGAAGACAAAACAAAAATTCAAAGCTATCAGGAGATATCTAGCCAAAATGAGTTGTCAGCTCGTATGAATATGCTTCAAAATGTAATCAGTGGTACTCCTGATATAGACTCAATTAGACAGATCATAAGTGATTTAGATAGTCTATTGCAACTTTCGGAACACCTTGATGAGAAGCAAAAAAACAATTTCAATAGTCTCGCTCTATCGAGAATCTCTGTATTAAACGTAGATGTCAACTCAGATACACTTAAACGTTTCGCTGCAAAGCGACTAGTTGATGCTCTGAGAACACAGAAAGGAATTAACATTCCTGAAGAAGATTTTGTGAATACATCGCAACAGACAAGTGGAAATGTTGCAAGTATTGATCATGATCTTGAGCTATATTCACGCAAATTGATTTCCATTTGGTCAAGGAATCCAGCTCTTTCCTCTTTACTTAAATTCGGACTAGATCTCTATCCCGATCCGTCTCTTTTAAGTTTAGTTATTGATGCTCTAGAATCTAAAATATTTATTCTTCCTTTTTCTTTTTTAATTAATATCAATGAAAAAAAACATAAATTTGCAATGGAATATGTAGCAGCGGATCTCCTCTGTTCAAGTGCAGTTTGGATAGGATATCGCCATAAACAGGACTATCCGCAAAATATAGATGTTCAAGCATTTCGCGAGACACTCGCTCTCTTTGCTCGAAAAATATTAAAAAATGCAACTCAATGCTCATGGTACCTAAACCAGCAGGCTGCACTATATCTAGCTTCCCTGGATCAACCATATGCATTTAAAAACTGGGAAAGCCTAAAAGCAATGGATCATTATGTTGTTCTTCATCAGTCTTTGCTCTATGAAACTATTGAACCTGTAGATATACAGAAAATTGAAGATCGACTTGTGACAAGTCTAGTCGTGCAACAACTCAAACCAAATGTGACTAGATTTGCACTTTGGATGTCTGAATTCTACAACTTATTGAGCGTAGATTTAAAAATCACAACATTAAAGTTGCTATCCATAAATCGACCAGATTTGGTGCGTGAAGTTTTCAAACATATTAAAATAGAAAAAGAGGTACTGTACGAAGCACCAGAGCTTTCTTCTATCGCTTACAGAGACAATATCAAAAAAGTACTGTCACAAAAATCAACAAATAAAACTAGTTATAACCTAGCAACTATTATCAGTAGTCCCGATAATCCTTTCCAACAGGAGAATGCACTACTAATTTTAATTGAAAAATTATTAGATCCTAGCTTCTACAATAGATTGAATTCTAAAAGCGGACTTTCACTTGAAGATGTACAAATTAAGTTCAAGCAATTTGATTCTATACAAAATCCGAGTATAAAGGATTCTTTTACTCTCACACTTTCCAGTAGTAGTAATTCTACACTTTCATTAGATCGTTTATATGATAAGCCTTGGGTAAAAGAAGAGTACTTTTGGCTCTATAATCTAGGAAGCATTATACGCTCTTGTATTACTGGAGAATATGACTTTACAACACACTCATATTTGATTAGACAAGATCATTCGATCTCCTACGGCTACAAAGGATTGAAATCAACATGGTTTACCCGACGTTTTGGTATGTCTGTGTTCGCTCAAGGTGTTTTCACAGAACCCTTACCCCTATCACCTTGGCTAAGTGAGCTCCTTCTTCGCATGCTTCAGTGGCCTGGCATTCATTATTTCGATAGACACCTTAAAAATTTTAGTGAAGCACCCACACGCGTTGAATTAATGAAGATTATAAAAGGTCGAAAAAAGACACAACAGCAGCTTTACGGTAAGCTATCAAATACTCCAGTTTATGTGTTACCAGTTATCAACAAAAAAAGAGAAGAAGATAATCAATTTAGGGCTGTTATTGTTCAATCTCTACTTCCTAACATGTCAGATTTCAATTTGAAAAACCCCATTTACTGGACACCTGAATTTAGAAGGAAACACCGTGGGCATATCGCTGATGTTTGCCATCTAGTAAATAAACATTTAGCTGCATGGCAAGCTGCATCATCAAATTCTGTCGTTAATAAACGAGAAGCTGCAAATGCTGTTGATCTCATTGTTTTTCCAGAACTTTCGGTTCACGCAGATGATATCGATTATCTAAAAAGATTATCAAGACAGACTAAAGCTAGTATATTCGCAGGTGTTTGCTTTCAAGAAAGAACTACAGATAAAGTATTGGTTAACCAAGCTATATGGATTCTATACTCTGACGATGACCCTGATGTTACCGTATGGCAAGGTAAAAAAAATATGACTGTTTATGAAGAGTCCATGGAGATTCAAGGACACCGCCCTTATCAGTTATTAGTAGAGTTTCAAAAATCAGGAAACAGAAGAATTCGAGTAGCAGGTGCCATCTGTTATGATTCTACTGACCTTGAGCAAGCCGCGGATCTTCGAGATATTTCTGATATGTATGTTATTTCTGCACTAAATCAAGATGTAGATACTTTTGATAACATGATTACAGCTTTAAACTATCATATGTACCAACCTGTCATTTTGGCTAATACAGGTGAGTTCGGTGGTTCCGCAGCTTATGCTCCTTTTAAAGGGCATGACAAGTTAATCGCACACGTTCATGGTGGTAATCAACTTGCAATTAGTATGTTTGATATTGATCCTACAATGTTTAAAAACAAATCAAAAGTCAAAGCAACAAGTGGAAAAAAAGTTAAAACTTCACCTGCGGGATTCGAAGGAAGATAGATTGACTGATTGATAATACTGGAGGGCCTCTCTTTCAACTATTTGGCTTAGTTCATCAGCCGCGAGTAGAAAGAGAAGGCTCTTGAGTTTTATTCTCTACGCATTAAAGTAACTTACTCACTTCCCTCATGACTCATCCACATCAAACCTGTATAGTTAAAATCATAGGTTTTTCTTACAGTTTCAACCAACTAAACATCTTATATAGATACTCTAATAATGGAGCGATACATATGCTAACCCACCAGCGCAAAGTCCTCATCATTGAGGATGAATCAGATATTTCGCGCATTCTGCGAGATTATTTAACCAAAAATCAATATGAAACCGCCGTGGCAGCCACTGGACAAGATGGACTTCAGATCATGGAGCTTATTGAACCAGACTACATCATTCTAGATATTATGCTTCCGGACATGGACGGGATTGAAGTTTGCCGAGAGATCAGAAGGCGCAACAATATCCCCATCCTCATTCTAAGTGCCAGAGGCAGTGATACCGATAAGGTACTTGGACTTGGCTTTGGAGCAGACGACTATATGACCAAGCCCTTCTCGCTGAGCGAATTGTTAGCAAGGATTAATGCCCACTTCAGGCGTTATGACAGCATGACATCCGTTGGAGACAGAACAGATCTGCTGCATCTTGGAAACCTGGTGATTGATAAAAAAGCCTATAAAGTTACATTAAACGGATCGGAAGTTTCTCTGTCTGCCAAGGAATTCGAATTACTTCATTACTTGGCAAGCCATAAGAATCAGGTATTCTCCAAAGCCCAGTTGCTCGACGCCATCTGGGGATATGCAACCTACGGTGATGAAAATACCGTAACCGTATACATTCGCAGACTACGTGAAAAGATTGAGGCAGATGCCTCGCATCCGACCGTTCTGAAGACGGTATGGGGTGTCGGTTACAAATTCAATTACGAATAAGTGAGATTGGAGGCACCCACATGTCATTGAACAGCTGGTCCAAACGCTGGTTGTTAACAACACTTGGGCTTCTCATTATTATCGTTTTAAGTATCCTTGCACTGTCGATGATGCTGTTACAAGATCGAAATTCAGGCGTATCCAATCTGTCCCTGAATCAGGTTCGACTCAAGGTCAATCCAATCTTACTCGCTTTGGAGCAAAATCATCAGCATCTTAATGAACAAAATATTCGTGAAGTCATACGTTCCACCGCCAGAGAGACCGGGGTTCTGCTTACCTATCTAAACTTGGATGGAAAAGTCATTCTGTCCTCCGCCCCCACCTCTGAAGGGACGCAAGCTAATCTGCGTAAAGCTCTTCATTATGATCTGCATCATGCCACTCAGGCCGCGGACGGTAACGATTTGCTTGATATTGCGTTTCCTGTGATGGACGGACCCACGGGAAGTCAGATCGGCAATGCCATCTTTTCCATCCCCCAAGCCATGGTTACGGTTCAGCAATCGATGACTTTTCCGGTTATATTGATTAGCGCACTCCTGCTCCTGTCACTGATTCTGAGCTTATTTCTATTCTGGATGAAACGAAAACTGGACAAACACCTGCTCTCTCCCATCCATCAATTGAAGCAACATGCGGAATCCATGCTTAAAGGCAATTATGAAGAAAAAATCCAGTACAACCGGAACGATGAATTGCTCGAAGTATATGCCATGTTTGATCTAATGCGCACGGAGATTAAACATATGAGCGAGCAGCGTATTCAGCAGGAACAAGCACAAAAAGAACTCATCACCAATATATCTCATGACATTAAAACACCAATTACCACGATAAAAGTATACATAGAAGCTATTGAGGAAGGACTATGCAACGATCAGGAGACGCTGATGGAATATATGGGAGTGATGCGAACCCATACGGATAAAACAGCCCGCCTTGTGGAGGATCTGCTGGTTCATGCACTTCAGGAATTGGGGCAAATTTCGGTGGAAACCCGTGAGTTGTACAGTGGGCCTATACTGGAGACGATGTTGAAACCTATTGAACATGTTGTCCTAACAAAGGGGCTTATCTATAAAGGACCCAACTACATCCCCAATGTGTTAATCGCTATCGACCCCACTCGAATTGAACAGGTGATCTCCAATCTTGCCGCCAATGCCCTCAAGCATACAGCTCCAGGAGACACGATACGTATAGATATGGAACTGGAATCTGAGCATTTGAATGTGACGATTGCCGATTCGGGTCAGGGAATACGTGTACAGGACATGCCGTTTGTTTTTCAGCGTTACTTCAGAGGCCAGGCGAGTCATGCAGAACAACGTGTTCAGGAAGGTACAGGGCTGGGCCTTTCTATCTGCCAAAGCATTATTGAAGCACATGGAGGCCATATTTCCTTTACTAGTAAAGAAGGACAAGGTACAACCTTCCGGTTCTATCTGCCGATCTGCTGAGCACCCTCCACAGCTGTAATACTTTATTCATAATTCAATAAGGCTTCCTCAACATCCCTCCTCTAGAATGAATCCTATATTGCACTCGGGAGTGATTCGACTTGTCCAAAAAGGTGATTATCCGTGCACAGAATCTGTGCAAAACGTACAACAGCGGAAGTGAACAACATCATGCCATCCGTAATGTTGATCTTGACATCTATGAAGGGGAATTCACGGTCATCATGGGTAACTCTGGCTCTGGCAAATCAACCCTCTTATATCTGCTAAGCGGACTGGATCAGATTACAGCAGGTGAGGTCTATTTTCGCGACCAGCGGATTGACGCTTACAGTGAACGCCAAATGTCCGATTTCCGCACCCGCCGGATCGGTTATATCTATCAAAGTATCAATCTGGTCCCAGACCTTTCCATCAAAGAGAACATTGCTTTACCGGGATATATTGCAGGAAACAAAAAGAAGGACATCCTATCCCGCGCTGCTGAGTTGATGAATGCCATGGATATTGATGGACAGCGTAACCGCCTCCCATCCCAAACTTCCGGAGGACAGCAGCAACGAGCTGCGATTGCACGGGCTTTGATCAATTCGCCGGATATCATTTTTGCCGATGAACCGACCGGAAGCTTGAATATGGAACATGGCACAGCCGTTCTCGATATCCTTACAGATATGCATCGAAAAGGACAGTCTGTTGTTATGGTGACGCATGATATCAAGGCCGCCTGTCGGGCAGATCGCCTGATCTATATTCAAGACGGCAAGATTGGCGGAATCCTTGAGTTTGACACCTATGACGAACATCAAATTCAGGATCGTGAAGCGATTATCTTCGCTTTGGTTACGGGGAAGGAATAACGATGGCTGTCATATTTAAACTTAGCTTGTCGTATCTGAGTAGGAACAAAATACAAAATGCGTTGATTGCGCTGCTCCTGCTTCTCTCGACACTTCTTGTATCTACAGCTACTGTCATTCTGGCGAACACCGGCAATCAGTTTTATGAAATGCATACCCGAACCCATGGATCTCATCAGATCCTGACGTTTGAAAAAGGACTGAATGACCCTGACGCTGTGCACAACTGGTGGGCTTCTCAGGATGGAGTTCAGGTGTCCCCTTTGCTAACGTATCGTACATTTTCAGGCATCATTTTGAATGAAACTCACATCCCTAACATCTACCTGTACATGTTTAATACGCCTCCACCGCCATGGGGTGTGGATGAACTGATTTTCTCAAGCGGGACGCCCGACACAGTTCCCGAACAAGGCTCCGTCTGGATTCCAACGTCCATGGCGAATGCTTATCATATCTCGGTAGGTGATACCATTGGCTTCAAAACCGGCTCAAGCACACTTGAATTGAATGTATCGGGCATTGTCATCGATGTACCATACGGGGCACCCTTCTCCAATACAGCACGGGTCTGGATGAATCCTGCCGATTATCAACATGATCTCGCTACACTTGCTGGCAACGAGAATCGTATGATGGGCATCCATTTTAACGATTACAGCATGAATTCGGTGTATTGGGAACGGTACAATCGTGAGACAGGTATTCCGTTTCTGGAATCCAAAATGGAGTTCGAGGCCATTGCCTCTTTTTATCTGATCATCAATCAGGTTATTGGATTCATCATGATATTCATGGGTGTTGTCATGCTCTCTATCGCCCTGATGACCATCGGATTTACGATTGCGGATGCCATCCTGGCCAATTACAGAACGATAGGAATCCTCAAATCACTAGGTCTGACTTCCCGAAAAACGATAGGCACCTATGTTATTCAATATGCATTGATATCCATCGTAGCCATTATCCCAGGACTTGCACTCAGTATATGGATATCCAAATGGATCATTAATATTTCTGTATCCTCTCTTCGAGTGGGGAATCAGAACATTCCAGTCCATGGATTGGATGCGGCCATACTGTCCGGCGTACTACTATTTGCTCTAGTGATTCTGTTCACTGTGTTATATGCCAAAAAGGCACGCAGCATACAGCCCGTGCAAGCTATTCGTTATGGTATGTCGGAGACAGATCACGGCCGGATGGCTGGCAAAATGAATTCGCCATGGGCACACTGGATCGGATTTACACGACTGCCTGTCACCGCCGTACTTGGATTCAGACATGTGTTCAAAAACACCAAAAGCTCTGTTCTAACACTCCTGCTAGCCACCATGGCTTCCTCCGTACTTGTTCTGGGTTATGTTCTGCTGACCAGTATAACCGGAATTGAACAGACCGCAGCTAAATGGGGGTATGACAATGCCAATATCGCAGCAGTAGTCGTGAACAAAGGTAACTTTCCAAAGACTGTATTGAAACACACGTTAGAAGAGGATACAAGGATTAGCAATGCAGGCTGGCAAGGGAACACAACGGGTGTAATTAGCCCGGAGTCTTCTGCAACAGTGAAGGGCCAATCCCTCAGTCTCAACTTGAGTGTACTGGACGGGAGTTATCAGGAACTTGGATTCGAAACGTTAAAAGGGGGTAACCCACAACATGCGAATGAAATTGCCCTTGGTGTAAGTGTAGCCAAAACATCAAATAAAGATCTCGGTGATCTTATCGATATCTATATTGAAGGAGAAAAGCGTACATTCCTCATCACAGGCATCTATCAGGCGATCGCCAACATGTCTGTTTCAGGCAGAATCACCATTGATGCCATGAGAAGTGTGAACCCCGGTTATAGTGAATTTGATGTTATCTTCATCAATGTGAACGATATGGCACAAGCGGGTAAGGTTGCCTCTGAATTAAATGAGCAATTTAAAGATTTTGCTTCGGTAGTCACTCAGAAGACTTTGCTTGATTCGGTTTACGCGGAAGCCGCTAACATCCTGATCTATCCGATGAGCCTGATCGGATTGCTGTTTATCATTGTGACGTTCATCATTATTTTCAGTACTTGTAGAATCAATATCCGTAAAGAAAGCAGAACGTACGGGATATACAAATCGCTGGGAATGACATCTCGCCAAATCCGGTTGTCGCTCACCATGGGAATGTTCATACTGTCCTCCGTGGGAGCCATACTGGGTATTTTCGTCGGCGTATACCTGCTGCCTCTTCTACTCGAAATGGTCCTTTCCGGTTATGGTATCGTACAGCTTCCACTGATCCTGCATTGGGGTGGAATGGTACTGTTCACCTGTCTAAGCATCATTGCAGCCAGTCTTGGCTCGTGGTTCTCTTCGAGAATCATTCGGGAAGCATCGCCACGTATGCTGGTTATCGAATAATGTAATCAGAATGCCTTAACACAATAAAACAAGCCCTTCCATACCTCTATAGGATGTGGAAGGGCTTGTTATCATGATATGAACTAATTCCGCCATTTCTTCGCAAGTACACCAATCTGATGTGGCGTAGTACGGCAGCAGCCGCCAATAATTTGCGCGCCCGCAGCAACCCACTGTTCCGAAGCATCACTCATGCTGCCACATGTACCCTGTCCACTCCACGTCTTCGTCACTGCATCATACGTCTCACCTGAGTTCGGATACACAATAACAGGTTTGTCGCTGGCACGGCTAAGAATACTTACGGCTTCCGTCACCACTTCCATGGGAGCGCAGTTCAGGCCAATTGCCGCAACCTGCGGCTCGGAGCCAAACGTCTGTGCACATACCTCAAGCGGTGTGCCCTCGCTGATGCTTGTCCCGTCTTTTAAAGAAAATGATAACCAGGCATACGCATGAGGAAACTCCTTCAGTACATCAACCAGCACCTGTGCTTCCTGCAAGGAAGGAATCGTCTCAAACGCCAGAATATCAGCACCCGCTTCAATCAGCGCCGCCATACGTGGACGGTGAAATGCGGCAAGCGTCTCATCCGACACGTCGTAATGTCCCACATACTCTGAACCATCCGCCAGATAGGCGCCGTACGGACCAACGGAACCGGCAATAATTGGACGTGGACGAAGACTGTCTGCTTCGCGATCCCCTGTACGATCTGTTATGTTCTCCTCGTTCTCCTCGTTCTCCACGTTCTCGGAACGTACTGAAGGAGCTTTTACAAGCTGACCTGTCGAGCTTTCTCTCCCTACTACACCGCTCTGCACTTCTGCCCATACGTCATCTCTCGCCTGTACAGCCAGTTCCACCGTCTTCCGGATCAGCTCCAGTGCTGACTGTTCATCGATCCCTCTCTTGCGGAAACCATCCACCGTCGCCTGATAACTGGATGTAATCGCACAGTCGGCTCCTGCTCGAAAATAATCTGCATGGACCTGAACAATAACATCCGGATTCTCAAGCAACACACGAGCAGACCATAGTGGATCATCGAGATCACATCCATGCTGTTCGAGTTCCGTAGCCAACGCTCCATCCAGAATCATGACCGGATGTTCACGAAGGATCTGTTCTATGGGGTTAGTCTGTTGTTCTTGCGTCATGTACTTGTCCTCTTTTCTTATTCACACGTTCTGTCAGATAATAAGCAGCGTAACATACTGCGATAAACGGAACCCCACAATACAGCGCAATCCGCTGTGTCGGGTCAAAGGCAATACCTATGCATGAAGCCAGGCATAATATAAATGAAACAATTGGTACCACCGGATACAGTGGTGTGCGGTAGACCAGATCTTTGACCGCATGTCCTTCCCGGATATATTGTCTGCGGAACATGTATTGGGAAGCGCTGATGCTCATCCATACCGCAACGACAGCCAGACCTGAAATGGAAACCAGCGTAATATACACCGTACCTGGTGCAATAATACTGGACAGCAATGCCAGCGCACCACCCACCATACTAATCAGAAGTGCATTCAGGGGTACACCCTGTTTGGTCAATTTGGCAAACCACGGGGAGATCGTTTTTTTGTCAGCCAGAGACCAGAGCATCCGCGACGAAGCATACAGGCCTGAATTGGCAGCAGAGAGAATCGCCGTCAGAATAACAAAGTTCATAATATCTGCTGCATAGGGTACACCCACCCGCTCCATTACCGCTACAAATGGACTTTCCAGTACACTGGCATCCGACATGGGTAGCAAGGCCGACAAGATAACAATCGTTCCGATGAAGAAAATAACCAAACGCCACAGCGTTGTATGAATAGCCTTTGGTATCGTCTTTTCCGGGTTCTCCGTCTCACCGGCGGCAATCCCGATTAACTCGGTGCCTGAGAAGGCAAAGTTTACAGCAAGCATGGTCATCAATATCGCTGTAGCCCCATGAGGGAACCACCCGGATGCGGTAATATTCGATATAAATGGAGCCGGTTCAGAATCCGCCATCGGGATGATGCCGAACATGGCTGCGCCACCGATTATAATGAAGATTACGATAGTCACTACTTTTACAGATGAGAACCAGAACTCGGATTCCGCAAAAAATTTCACCGTTAGAGCGTTAAACAGAAAGATCATCAGTGCAAAAACCGCGCTCCATATCCATACGTTTACCGATGGGAACCAGCGCTGCATAAGCAATCCGGCGGCTGTGAATTCGGAGCCAAGCGCAACAGTCCAGGTTAACCAGTATAACCAAGCCACCGTGTAACCTGTTGCCGGTCCGATATATTTGGCTGCATAACTATGAAATGCTCCCGTCTCTGGCATATGAACAGACAGTTCACCAAGACAGAGCATCACCAGATATACAACGATGGCTCCAATCAGATAGGACAGAATGGTTCCCAGTGGTCCCGCCTGCTGAATGGTGTAACCTGAGCTGAGGAATAATCCCGTTCCAATGACTCCTCCGAGAGAGAGCATGACCACATGCCGTGCCTGCATTTTCCGCTGAAAATGCCCTTTGTCGTTGTTGTTCTCCATACCTTCTGCTCCCCTACTTCTTCATCCAGAAAAAACAAAAAAGACCCACTCTGCCTAAAGAGTGCGCCGTTACTGACAAATAAAAACAAACGCTCCTATCTATCAGGCTTTCACCCGCTGGAATTAGCACAGTATCCTTCAGATCTGTTGCTGAGGTTTCTAAGGGCCAGTCCCTCCACCTCTCTGGATAAGAAAATGATTTTTTACTAATATAGCGATCTATCATGAATGTGTCAACAATTAAATAATATATGGCACACCTCGCTATTCGGTGGAAGACCCCGGATTCGTGATGGTGGTCTTTACCTCATAGGTGATCGGCACGGTGCTAAAAATTTTATCCCAATCGTCTTTGACTTTTTTCCATGTTTTAGGTTCTTTAATACGCAAGCTATCCCGAAAATCCGCAACATCTACTTTATAGGTATGCTGCAGTTTGTATAACAACTGTCGAATCTGTTGTTTGGCAAGTTCAGCAAATTCTTTTTCCAATTCACTGAGATACGCACCTTTTTCCTCTTCCTCGGGAGCACGCCAATCCTCCATCAACCAGCCTTCGGATTCAGTTTTCACATGGAATGAAATATCATCGCCAACCACTTTTGGAATTATTGTTGTTTTTTTCTTCTTCATTTCATATACAACAGTGAACCCCTCTTTATTGTATGTCTTCAAGATACCTCCTTTTTCTTTAGGTCTGAGCCAAGATAGCCCTTCTAGATCCGTTTGGCTGAGTTCCCCGATGAATTTGGTTGTTTTCCCATCAAAGATACTGGCACCGGAGAACTTGTCCTCTCCATTGAAGTTCAGTACATTCTGGAGCAAAAAGCTGGAACCGGATTGCATTTGTGCATCTAATTTGGAGAGTAGAACGGGGTCCAGGATTTTATTGGACAAGTATGAATTACCGGTAATACCTGTAAGATAAAATGCTGGAATCCGGGAAGGATCATCTGAAGTCAGTACATCAACAGCGCGATGATGGCTAATCAACACCAGACAGTTAGGACGAATATCGTTATCCCGAAGTACAAAATCCAGCAGCTGGTCCAGACCATACTTTTTGGCGATATCCTTGGACACAACGATAACCTTCAGATGATGTCCGATGAGCGGATGATCTCGTCTCAGTGCAAACTGACGAAAGATTTGCAGCAATGAATCTCCGGTAAGCTGTTCATTGGAATAGGACGTTTTACCAGAAGCAGGCGAACCGGATTGTTGGCTCTTTTGACTGCTGGAATTACCGGGAGCAATCTGTACCGTGGCCGTCAAATTGTTCTGCTTGGAGTACCCTCCTCCCTGATTGGCGATGTTCTCCTCAAATTCCGTCTCTTTGCCGATATCGATCCCGAGACCAACGTAGACACTTAGATCCTCTATCTCTCGACTGCTCCAACATCCGGATATCGTTAAGAGAATGCATAATACAGTGGCTAAGCGTAACAACATGCGGAATGTAATCATGCATGCTTGCCTCCTTTTTTGCGAATCAGACTTAACAACAGTAGTACCAGAGGTAAAATGCCAAACAAAAATACGGACACATTGCCTAGCATATCTCCTAGTACGAAGGTATCATCCACTGTTTTGGGTATCATTGCTGTCAGATAAATGAACGGCAGCAGGCCGTACATGATGCCTTTGATTTTTTTGGAACGAAACAAATCACGAATACCCACCGAAGCGCAGTAATGTGTAATTGCTGTAGTCGAAAAGATTTGCATAATCCAGATGACCAGCAATAAGGATTCAAAACGCTCGAATATCAGACCCTGGATTTCGAAGCTTCTTACCAAATCCAGTGTTGGCCAGGTTCGAGTTTTGATGCCATCGAGCGATAAACTGCCTATAACCATCACCACCGTGATCAAGTAGATAATAGTGGATATGAGTATCCCCCAGGTCATCGCTTTATTGCTCTTCTTCGGATTTTTCATATAGGCAGTCATGATTAACATCACCTCATAGCCCGTATAAGATAATAGTGAAGGCTTCAACCCTTGGAAAACGGGCATAATCCCATCACCGAGGACGGGTCTCAGATTGCCAATCTCGAATAGCTGATTACTAAGCAAAATTTCAATCACAAATATAATAATCGTAATCGGAAGGATGATCTCAAACACGCGTACGATAACGCCAAGCCCGCCTGAAATCATATATACACCGATCCACATGAAGACCATCACAATCACCCAGGTGGGGGTGCGTTCGAGCAGATACATCCCTGTTACTTCAGCCATAACTCTGATTTCGAATGCGGCAATAACTATGAAATACATAATCATAGACAATCCCAGTATGTAAGCAATCCAGCTGCCCGTAATCTCACGGGTGAACTGGAAGACGGTTTTCTCCGGGAATCTGCGACACAGCGTAACCAGAATAATTCCGACGCCTAAGATAATGAATCCAGATAGGATAATGGAAATCCAGACATCCGGTGTTCCGACAGCTTTGCTGGTCGTTCGAGGTAGTGTCAATATCCCGGCACCAAGCATGTAATTGACAATAATTACAACGGCCTGTGTCGTGGTTAGCTTTCCTTGGGAGCCATTCACTTTAGTTCACCTCCAGACCTTCAGTAGATGGAATTCCGTTTATTTTTTCCGATCATCATCGATCGGATTAGTCATCTTGGGACGCATTCTCATCATGTTTAGCGGAGCACGGATAACAAAATCCTTCCATTCATTCATGTGATAAGGAACGGCTGGTGCAACATAAGGTACGCCAAAGCTTGAGAGTCGTGCCAGATGTGTACACACAAGCAGAAAGAACATAACCACGCCAAACAATCCAAGTACGGCTGCGCTGAACATAGCGGCAAATCGTAGAATCCTTAGCGTTAATCCCGCACTATAGACAGGAATCGTAAAGGAAGATATGGCTGTTACCGCAACGACAATGACCAGAAATTGGCTTATTATTCCCGCTTGCACCGCTGCTTGGCCAATAATCAGACCTCCTACGATACCCATCGCTGGCGCAATCGGTTTGGGCAAGCGTATCCCGGCCTCCCTCAAGATTTCAATTGAAAGCTCCATGATGAGTACCTCAATAATTGAGGGGAATGGCACTCCGGTACGCGTTTCAATAATCGTCAATACCAGCTTGGTTGGAATAAGACCCGGATGGAACGAGATAAACGAGATATAGAGCGCAGGAGCAAGCAATGCCAGCATCGCGGCCATAAAACGCAGCACTCGCAAAAATGTTCCAGGAATCCAGCGTTCATAATAGTCCTCTGGAGACTGAAGCAACATGCTAAAGGTCACCGGTACAATTAATACAAATGGCGTTCCATCCAACAAAATTGCCACTCGGCCTTCCAGAAGGGCACCCATCACTCGGTCAGGTCTTTCCGTATTCAGTACCTGCTGAAAAGGACTCAGCGTATTATCTTCGATGAGTTGTTCCACATAACCTGATTCGAGCATTGAATCCATATCCATCTCTTCGATTCGCTTGCATACTTCTGCAACGAGATTTGGATCGGCAATATCCTGAATATAGGCTATCGCCAAATCTTTTTTGATCCGTGAACCCACTTCATACTTCTTAATAAACAGGCTCTGATCACTTCCATAACGACGTAAAATGCCTGTATTATCGCTTAATTGCTCTGTAAAACCAATACGAGGCCCACGAAGCAGTCCCTCTGACAAGGGTTCATTCATACCTCTTGTTTTGATCTTATGAGCTCCAATTAATAAAGCACCTGGCAAACCATCAACCAGCAGTGCATTTTTCCCAAACAACACACCAACTGCGAGTTCTTGGAGGGACTTCGTCTCCTCAACCAGACTGACAGGAAGTAATTGATCTTGCAGATATGCCGACAGTAAGTGTGCGTTGTCTGGATGGAGAAAACCCTCCTGCTTAAGTAGAGGAACACCTTCGAACATCAACGGTGTAATCAAGTGATCATCAACTAAGTCCTGATCTACCAGGCCTTCGGTATAGATGACCGCAGCCCGTGTATTCGTTCCCTTAATAATAAATTCTCGAATATGCACGTCTGCATTGAGTCCAAAGCTTTCTTTCACACTCGTCAGATTTATGCTGTACTTTTCGGTTATTTTAATATTGGCATAGTGGCCTGTTTCGGTCCCTTCACCCTGCCCTTTGGCTGCTGGCGAGATATCCTTCGAGGATATGGACGATGGCTTGGAACGAGAGAAGCTTCCGCGCTTAATGGCAGCATTGATCCAGCGCATGCTCAATGTAATACCAATTGGAATGATGAAGACCAAGAATGCCTGAATCCATATGGACCAATCCGGCACGTAGGATACAATTGTTGACCACATGTTCCCACCCCAACATTTCTCTGCATGACATAGCTGCAGGTATTCCCAAGTATTGTGTCCCCGTTTGATCACAATAATTCCCGTTTTTTTGAGTACTGAACGACAAAAAAACGGTTCCTGTGCAAGGAACCGCTATTACTATATATTGTTATACGATTCTGGTCACATGCTCCGCTTTGGCATCCAACAAGTGAGCTGAAGCAGCAATTGCTGTAAAATCATTCAATGCGATCTCAATCTGCTTCTGGCTCTGCTCCACATATTCTTCTACTTTTTTGGTACCACCCGTGATATTACCAATCTCCTTGGTTATTCCAGTCACGCTATCACGAATCTCATTAATCGAACTCTCCACCATTGCGGATAGTTTCTTAACTTCCTTGGCCACGATATCAAATCCTCGTCCGTATTCTCCTGCATGTGCAGCCTCAATGGCAGCATTCAACGCGAGCAGTTGCGTCTGAGACGAAATCTCGCGTATCGTTCGTACCACGCCCTGAATCGATCCGGCCTGTTCCTGCAGATGGGTCAACGTTGCACGGTTAGAAGTTGACACCTCTGAGATATAGGAGATACTGGACATTAATTCCTGGCTCCGTTCAATGCCTACATCTGCCTGCCCATTCAGTTCATGGGACATCGTTTTCAGCTCATTCACTACGACCGAAATGTTGTTCTGACGGTTGGTAATGTTGGTGGCGATTTTGGATACACCCAGTATCTTCTGATTTGTCTCATCGTACACCGGCATATATGTCGCCTCAAGCCATACGGAATTCCCCTTTGCATCCTTGCGTTCAACCTTGTCCTGGAAGCTGACACCATTAAATATGCTATTCCAAAAAGCATCATATTCCGGAGTATTTGCAAATTGACCGAAGCACAGTTGCTGATGCTTCATGCCGTACATCTCATCTACCGTATATCCCATCGTCTGGGCAAAGACTTCATTCACGTAGGTTACCCGGCGATCCAGATCAAATCGAATGATAGCAAGACTTTTCTCCATCGCCTTGATGACCATTGCATCGGTGACAACATCTTTCTTTTCCATATCTAATATAGACACTTGATAACCCCCACAGTTCATTCCATAATAGACAGCCTTTAACTAGCAAAAAACAATCATAACAACATATGTATCCATCAGGTTCTAGATGGCTCTACTATGGATACCCGATTTGCAGCATTTTGGATCACCTGTTGTTATTTATTTTTATTGCAACCCTGTGAAGTCAAAATATATAGTTGTTCCTTCGTTTCAATGCTTCTCCAATATCCTGGATAAAAGGGTTCCATCAACATACTTTCGGAGCATATTCATCGTCCAGAAAAGAGACGTTATAACTTATCTTATCCGTAAAATATCTCTGTATCTACTAGTACGTATCGTAACATAAGGCAAAGAGGTATACACTTCTGTATTTGTAACGTATTTGTAACATAATTTCTGATTTTTAGTAACCGTTTAACCCCTATATACAAGAAAAACAGAACGATTTGTCATGCGTCGTTCTGTTTCTTATCCAGTCTCATCTTTATTATTTTTTTCGTGGTGTCCAGCGCTTTGTTTCACTGTGATTCGGATACTGAATGCCCGCAGGATAGGAGATCAGCTCGATCAGCATCCCCCAAGGTGCTCTTCCATACACAAACTGATTGCCTTCTCCACCTTCAATATGACCGGTCAATGCCCCAGGCTCTGTTAGCAACACCCCGCCCGCTTCCTTGAAGTGTCGTGCAGCTTCTTGCATATCGTCCACATACAACGCCATATGCTGCAATCCGTAATCTGATGCCCTAACTGGCTCCGATTGCGCTGTATTCGTGTACTGAAATAACTCTATACTAGCGCTCTCCCCGAGCGATAACATCCGAATATGAATAACCTTTGCTCCTGAACGCAGTCCTAATTTAAGCTCTGCCTCGGGTCCTTCCTGTGGGGGATCATCCGGCGTTATATGGTCATAGGCAAGTTGAGCTCCAAACGCCTGTTGTAGAAATAGTGTCGCCTGCTCCATATCCGTACAGTTATTCCAATATGGTCGATTCCTCTCGTAATCATGTTATCCCTTCTTTCCTTTATCCATTGAACTTGCTTGTACACAGCGACATCCGTACCTATATGATTTACACGAAAAGGGGTCCGCTATAACCATCGGTTGCTCGAACAACCTTGTATTGAAACCGAAGAAAGAAGAGCGCATGATATCCATGGCTCTTCTTTTTTTGATGTTTTTAAGTTAGTTACAGGTTTACATACCGAGTGCTTAACCGGGGGCCTGAACTCATTTTAAAAATCGTGTACAGTGACACATAGCTGAATCGCAATGCCAAATGGGTCCCGTACAATACCGTATCCTGGGCTGAATTCATTTTGTTCATACGGTACCAGTATCTTCACACCCTCATGTTGCATCAGAGAATGATACAGTTGATCGATGGTATCTTTATCCTTGGATTGAATACATAGTGACGTGCTGTTCCCCAGCTGCCATGCTCTCTCCGTGTCCATTGCTTCTTCCGCAATCATGACTTTGTTAACCCCAATCTCCAGCACCGAATGTGTAATATACTCATCTTGACCGGCAGGGTACTCGAAACCTGGGTTCATCTCCTTCATCTCTTTATAACTTTTCTTGAATATCACCTTGGCACCCAGAAACTCTTCATAAAAAGCAATGGCTGCCGCCGCATCCCCGTTCATCGACAAAAATGGTATCACTTCAAAATTCATTATATTGCCTCCTTGTTCCTATTGGATTACACTTATCACTATAACAACGAAAGGTGCCAATCTATGGCACCATTAAGAGGGTTTGATATGAAAAAATCAGAACGTATGAACCAGATGCTGCGCTTCATTAATCAAAAACAACAGTTCACCCTGCAAGATCTCATGCAGGAGTTCCAGATCTCCAAACGAACCGCGTTAAGAGATATCGCTTCATTGGAAGAGTTAGGTGCGCCCATCTATGTCGAATATGGACGCTACGGCGGATATCGACTGTTGCAACAGATGCAGCTGCCTCCCATTTCGTTTAATACGGGGGAGCTTCATGCCCTTTATTTTGCGATGCAGGCTCTTCGCAGCTTCTCCAGCCTACCCTTTCAAATCTCTTTCCGTACCATTCATGAGAAATTTATGAACGCGTTATCCGACAAGCAACGACAGGATATTGAGAACATCCAACACCGGGTTTACTTCCAACATACCGAGCAGATCGGCGACAGTGCACATTTGGAGTTTCTGTTGATGGCTGCTGTTCAGAATATAGTGATCCAGATTACGTACGCTAATCAGCGTAGATCCTCTGATCAAAGGCCATCTTCTGCAAACACCAATATCCGCACCATTCAACCCATCGCGCTCTATGCCAGGAAAGGTTATTGGTATTGTCAGGCCTATGATCTGCATAAACAAGCGTATCGTGTATTCCGCTGCGACCGCATCATTTCAGCCGAAACAACGGAGATTGAACCTTTAACTCATGTAAAGGAACTCTATTCACAGGATGCCCAATCTCTATGGAAACCATCGGAACAAGCAATTCCATTCAAATGCCTGATGGACGAAGCCGGGATTGAGCTATTCCAGCAAGAACATTTCCCATCTATGCAGATCATCGAGAAGATGGGACACATGTATCTTGTTGGTTCGTATGAACCTCACGAGCTTGATTTCATAGTGAGATATCTTGCAGGCTATGGTAAATCGATTAAGATTATGGAGCCCGTCATCTTACAGAAAGCATTAAGGCAGTACTATCTGGACTTGTTGGATCATGTATAAAGATCATATTTCTATATCCATTTTACTTCACATGCCTTTTAGCTCTGCTCCCGGCTAACTTTCAAACTTTTTTTATTACCAACAGCCAATTGAACGATAATCTGCAACACGATGATGATAGCCAAACCATAAAATGCTTGCACGAAGCTGCCTGTTAGATCGCGGAGCCAACCAATCGCCAGCGGCCCAAGTGCTCCAAGAATGTAGCCACCAGATTGAGTCATAGCGGACCAGCTACTCGCTTCCTGAGCATTGTTTGTCTCATCAATCGGCAACATAAGTGCAATCGGGAACAGTCCACCTGCACCAATACCGAGCGGAATCGCCGCGAGCCACGGACTGACAGAGAGATTCAGCATCAGGACACCTATTAACTCCAACATCGCACATCCAACAAGCCAGAAGACACGTCTTTGGTACCGATGTACAAGCATGGGAATGAATAACGTTGAGGGCAGTGATATCAATGTAAATAACGTTTGGATGTTGCCAGCAGTCTCTTGGCTATATCCATGGCTCTGAATGGCTGGCGCAAGCCAGGCGGTTAATGAATAGAAGATCGCGGCCATCAGTCCAAAGAACAGTGTCAGCACCCATGCACGCCTGTTCTTCACCGGAAGTGGTGCATGGACTACAGCCGAAGTTTGTCCGGATTGCCGCTCTGTACGCGCAGACCAAGCTAATTTTAACCAGATTGGCAATGCAATGGCAGCGAGTAATGCCCATGTAGCCAAAGAACCTCTCCAAGATCCACCCAACGTATGCTGAAGCGGAACCGATAATCCCACACTAATGCTGGCCCCCATCACCATTGCTGTTGAATAGATGCCGACCATGGCTGCCACTCGGTTAGGGAAATACTGCTTAATGAAGCTGGACAACAGCGGCCCTGCCAATGCAATCCCTACACCTGACAGAAAAGAAGTGAACATCATCAACGGAGTTGCGCCTACAAACAATCGTAATCCCGTACCTATCCCAATAAGGATTAAAGCCAGCACAATGGCACCTTCGTTCCCCCACCTTCTACTTAGTCTTACAGAGAATGGAGCGAATATGCCCATACATAATACCGGTAGTGTAGTTAAAAGACTGGCGGTCATGCCGCTCAAACCCAGATCATTCTGTATGGTACTCATCAGAGGAGAAATGGAAGTAATCGGTGGTC
Organism: Paenibacillus sp. FSL H7-689; assembly: GCF_000517905.1. NCBI lineage: Bacteria > Bacillati > Bacillota > Bacilli > Caryophanales > Paenibacillaceae > Paenibacillus > Paenibacillus sp. FSL H7-689. The sequence continues at coordinate 29,775 of NZ_ASPU01000007.1, read as the reverse complement.
TTAAGTTCAGTGAAGCCAGAATAAGCGCCAATACAATATAAAAAAGTTTCATTATGGATCACCTCATGGGAGTAGTATTCTTGCCTTCACCAAAGATCCTATTTGTTAATGTCAGGATCTTTGAGTGTTGCACGATTAAGTATAGATTCATTATAATGATTGAACAATACTATTGTTTCTATTAAAATGATTACTAAAACCAATGATCAGAGGTGAATTCATGGAGATTCGTCAAATGGAAAACTTTATTACGGTGTGTGAGGAGCTTCATTTTACACGGGCAGCTGAGAAACTTGGCATATCTCAACCTACGTTGAGTCAACAAATACGTGGGTTGGAGGATGAACTTGGTGTTCCTTTGTTTGACCGCGTCGGCAAAAAGATTGTGATGACCCAGGCAGGCACTCTGTTTCTGGAGCACTGTGTACAGATGATCCGGCATTTACAGAATACCCAGGATGCGCTAGCTGAATTTCGGAATGATCAGCGGGGACGATTGGTTATTGGTGTTCTTCCATCCGATTTGGATTACCGTATCACTCCGCTGCTCGTTGATTTTCATGCCCGATTCCCCAAGGTACAATTGAAGGTTATCTCTTCGATCTATGTAGTAAATCAAGTGTTGGAAAATGAAGTCGACATCGGCATCGAGATCACGTCTCCCCCGGATAGGCGGCTTGTACGCATTCCTTTGTGCAGTGAAGAATATGTACTGGTCGTATCCGAGAATCATGATTGGGCTGAACGAAGCACAATTGAAATTCAGGAGTTACGTGATATCCAAACGGTGATGTTCCCCGAAGGATTTACGGGCAGAGAATTGGTCGATGGCTATTGCCGTAAATATGGATTTACCCTAAATACCATCATGGAGACCAGTTCGGCAACCTCCATCATTAGCCTGGTCAAAGCCAACGTCGGAGGAACACTGCTGCCTTATCCTCTGATCAAAGCCATGAATGAGCCCACGCTACGTTGCATCCGAATTACAGACGATCCGCCATACCGGCACTTTGAGATCATCCATCGGTCCGACCGTTACCTGACGCAATCGGCCAAGGCATTTATTGAGAAAACAATCGAGTATTTCGATCAAAGGTGAGATTAAAAGGAGGATGTTGAAATGATAATAAGAGAAGTTGGTTTGTTGACACATCAGGTCGAGGCCATAAAAGAGTTTTACGGTACACTACTGGAATTGAATCTTGTGGAGGATACTGCAACATGCGTTTCATTCCGTGCGGGGAACTCGGTCCTCTCTTTCAAGAAGGCGCCAGAACAAGAAAAGCCCTACTATCATGTAGCATTTACGATTCCAACGAATAAACTTGCTGATGCAAAAAGATGGGCTCAAGACCGTAACATTTCATTGCTATCCAAAGATGGACAAGATGAATTTTATTTCCCCTACTGGGATGCAACAGCCTTCTATTTTTATGATCCAAGCGGCAACTTGATGGAATTTATCGCTCACCATTCATTCGATAATGCAGTTGATGAAGCTTTCGAAGCGAAGCATCTGTTATGTATTAGTGAAATCGGTCTGCCTGTCGATGATGTTCCTGAGACAATGAACACATTGAATGAGCATTATCAACTTGAACCATTTGCCGGAGACGGAAAACAATTCTCCCCCACGGGTGATGCAGAAGGCATGTTTATTGTCATTGATAAACAGAAGCCATGGTTCCCAGACGGACGTATGCCTGGTGTATTTGTTACAGAGGTGAAGGTGGAAACTGGGCAGCCCGGTAATCTGCGTATACAGGACGGCCTATACTCCATTGTATCTAATTAAAGGAGAACAACTAAAAAAGCCGAATGAAGTCAGGAATATGATCCTGACTTCACTCGGCTTCTATGACTTGACTTTAAACTCGTCTGCAACAATTGGCAATTACTTCTAAAAATTAGAAAATAATATCAATAGCCTCTAGCTCATCTTGCTCCTGTTCGGATTGCCCGTTCAGGGAAATATCCTTGAGCAGCACCGAAGGCTGTTCGCCAATTTGGGTGATGATCACGAGCAGGTCCTGAGCGAAATTGTCGATCAGATTGCGCGTAAACAACTTGGTAGCATATTCAAACTGCCCGTTCATTCCCTCATCCAGCAACGAAATGACCAAGGTAAGGTCAAATTGAGCAACCGCATGCGTTTCCGGATAAGATTCGATCTGGATATCCCCGAAGCTTTGAACGTTATCTTCCTTCGTTTCCAGCGCAAACATGACATCAAATACAGGATTGCGGCTTTGATCTCGCGGCACCTGCAGCTTTTTCACAAGCTCTTCAAACGGATAATCCTGGTGGTCGTAGGCCCCCAGCATCGTTTCTTTGACTTCGTTCAAGTAAGCAAGGAACGTCTTCTCCCCGGATGGATAATGACGAATCGCCAACGTGTTGACAAACATTCCGATGAGCGGCTCCAGGTCGGCATGTGTGCGGCCTGAAACCGGTGTGCCTACAATGAAGTCTTCTTGTCCCGAGTACTTGCTGAGCAGGATTGAATAGGCCGCCGATAACACCATATATAGGGTAGCACCGTTCTCATCGGCAATGCGCTGCAAGTTGTCAGTCATCTGCTTGTCGATACTGAAAGGCAGCACATCTCCCTCAAAGCTGCGAGCGGCAGGTCTGACAAAGTCCGTAGGTAGCTCAAGCGTTGGCAGTTCACCTTCCAGCATGTCCAGCCAGTAGGCTTCCTGGCGTTTCAGCCGTTCTTTTACAGGTTCGGACTGCTGCCAAGTGGCAAATTCCTTGTATTGAATCCGAAGCGGTTCCAGCGTCTCACCGTTATACAGGCGTAGCAGCTCTTCGATGAAGATACCCATCGACATGCCATCCGTGACGATATGATGAATGTCCAGCATAAGCAGATGACGTTCCGCTTCCCATTCAACTAAGCCCACACGCAGCAGCGGCGGCCGCTCCAAATCAAAGACACGTACAAAGGCATCCGCAATGCTTTTCGTTTCACTTTCCGTCGCCTTTGTATACTCGACGGCAAACTCCAAGTCCGAATAAATCCGTTGTACCGGTTCGCCGTCGACCATTTCGAAGCCGGTTCGCAAAACTTCGTGACGAGCGATTAATCCTTTGAGCGCCGCCTCGAATTGATTCCGCTCCAAGCGCCCGACGAGAACCGTCATGCCGGACATGTTGTAACTAAGCTCGGCCCCTTCCATCTGCTGCTGGATGTACAGCCGCTTTTGCACAGAGGAAAGCGGATAATACTCCCTTTTATCCAGAATTGGAATGGAAAGAAACTCCTGCTGCTCCAATCGGCTAATCACTTCAGCCATCGCTTCAATAGTTGAGTACCGGAATACATCGCGCAGTGGCAGGTCCACGTGCAGCTCCTTGTGCACCTTGCTGACCAGCGTCGTCGCCCGCAGCGAGTGACCGCCGAGGTCGAAGAAGTTGTCCGTCACACCAATCGTAACTGACCCAAGCACGTCCTGCCAGATGGAGACCAGTTTCGTCTCCAGATCGGTGCGCGGCGCCACGTATTCGCGTCCTGCACTTGCTCCCTCTTCCGGCGTCGGCAGCGCTTTCCGGTCGATTTTCCCGTTTGGTGTCAGAGGTAAATGCTCCAGCTCCACAAAGTACGACGGGATCATGTAACCCGGCAGCTCGCTGGAGATCGCTCGTTTCAGGTCGGCTGCCGTCAGATCGATATCCATTGTGTAGTATGCGCACAGCGCCTTTTGCTCGTTCGCATCACTTCGAACCAGCACCACCGCTTCGCGTATACCTACCACCCGCAGCAGCTGCGACTCAATCTCACCCGTTTCGATCCGGTAGCCCCGGATTTTCGCTTGATTGTCGATCCGGCCGATGAAGTCCACGTTGCCGTCTTCCATCCACCGCGCCAAGTCCCCCGTGCGATACAACCGCTCACCCACGGTGAAAGGGCTGTCTACAAACTTCTCTTCCGTCAGCTCTGGGCGGTTCAAGTACCCACGTGCCACACCGACTCCGCCGATAACCAATTCGCCCAGTACGCCGACTGGCACCGGGTTCAGATGTGCATCCACGATGTAAAACTTCGCATTCAACCACGCTTTGCCAATCGGGACATGGCCTGTCTGCGGCAGTTTCGCCAACTCCTCGTCATAGAAACTGGAGTCAATTGCCGCTTCCGTCACACCGTAGGCATTAATAATGCGGAACGACGAGCCAAACCGCTCCTGCAAGGTACGGTAATCCGCTACACTGCAGCTGTCCGAGCTTGTGATCAACAGCTCCATACCGCTTAACTTTTGCCCCTGCTCATGCACGTATTCCATAAACGGCACGACCAGTGCTGGTGTTGATTCAAAGATCGTCACTTGCTCCTGCTCTATCCAGTGGTGCAGACGAGATGGATCAATCCGGTCGTCCTTCGGTACAATGACCATGGTGCCTCCGTTATACAACGTGCGTGCGATATCGCCCACGAAAACATCAAATGAGAAGCTTGCGAGTTGCAACAGTCGCACCGGAAACTGATCCAACCGGTATTCCCGTCGGTAGCCCGCTGCCGTGTTCACTAGGCTGCGATGCTCGATCATCACGCCTTTTGGCTTGCCCGTCGTTCCCGACGTGTAGATGACGTACGCCAGATCCTCCGGACGGGCTTCATGGAAGCTGTCCATATCGACAACATCAACATCATTTGGATGACTCTCGCCACCACCGTTCACAGCCCCCGTTAGCTTGCCGTTGACTCGATCGGGAGCACTGTTGGAGCCTTGGCCAAAGTCCATTGGCACATTGCTTCGTTCCTCGCTGTATGACGTTTCGTCGTCGAGATACAGCACCGTCGCCAGTGCCAGTTCCTCTTCACCGAGCCAGGCTTCGGCACGCTCTCGCAGCGGCGTTTGCGTCAGCAGCACCTTCGCTCCGCTGTCTTCCAGCATGAACCGCACACGGTCCACCGGATAATCCGGGTCAAGCGGTACATACGCCCCGCCTGCTTTCCAGACGGCCAGCACGGCCACCAACAGGTCCACCGAACGCTCGGCGAGAATGCCGACGATTGACTCCCGGCTGATGCCGCTTGTGCGCAGCGTGGCCGACAGGCGGTTCGCCCGCTCGTTCAGCTCCGCATACGTCAGCCGATCGTTTTCGTAAACGACAGCTTCAGCTTCCGGCGTGTGTTCCGCCTGTTCCTCGAACAGTCGATGGAACGCTGCCATAAGAGCCTCTTCCGGTTGCGCAGGGTTAAACGCGCCGACAATCTGCTCTTTTTCCTCTGCCGTTAACAAGTTCAGCTCGGCAATAGTCGCCGACGGGTTGCAGAGAATGGATTCAAGCAGCTGCAAGTAGTGAACAGCCAATTTCTCCACCGTTTCGGTTTTGTATAGAGCTGTGGCGTATTCAAACAGATATTCCAAGCCGTCCTCAATCTCCGTAACGTCCAAGCTGAGATCGAATTTGGAAACAATTTCTTCGCTGGCATACGTCGACAAATGCAGTCCCGGAAGCTGGATTTCCACATTTTCTGTATTCTGCAAAGCAAACATCGTATCGAACAGTGGATGACGGCGTAGATCACGAGCCACGTTTACCTTATCCACCAGTTCCTCAAACGGATAATTCTGATGTTCAAAAGCACTCAGCGTTGTCTCCTTGATCTCCTTCAAGTAGTCAAGGAACGTTTTACCGGCAGCCGGGTAACTTCGGATGGCCAAAGTATTAACGAACATCCCGATCAGCGGTTGAACGTCGCTATGATTTCTGCCCGCAATCGGCGTACCTACCACCACGTCTTCCTGACCTGAATATTTATGCAGAAGCACGTTATATGCCGCAAGCAGAACCATGTAAAGCGTTGCGCCGTTTTCAGCTGCAAGCCGTTTCAGACCTTCGCTTTTCTCAATATTCATAAACAATTGCAGCGTGCGGCCCTCATAGCTCTGCATAGCCGGGCGCGGATAGTCCGTTGGCATTTCCAGAACTGGCAGTTCTCCGCGGAACATGTCAATCCAGTAGGCTTCCTGCTTGGCAAGTTGCGTTTTCTGCTCGTCCGATTGCTGCCATACTGCATAATCTTTGTACTGAATGCGGAGTGGCTTGAGCGGCTCCCCGCTGTACAAGTGCACAAACTCTTCGATCAGTACGTCCATTGAAACGCCGTCCGATACGATATGATGTGTATCGAACATCAGGATGTGCCGGTCCGGCGCGAGTTCGGCAATGCCCACCCGCAGAAGTGGCGGCTTCGCTAGATCAAACGCACGAACAAATTGGCGCACCGTTTCTTCCGCCTGCTCCCCGCTGATCTGCACATATTCCACCTGGAAGGTGACTTCTTCGTAAATCCGCTGAACCGCTTCGCCTTCAACCATCTCAAAGCTGGTACGCAGCGTTTCATGACGAGCTACAAGCTCGCGGAACGCTTCTTCAAACCGCTGCCGGTTGAGCTGCCCTTTGAGCAGCATAGCTCCCGGTATATTGTAGCTCAGCTCGCCTCCTTCCAGCTGGTTCAAGATATAGAGACGTTTCTGCGCAGAAGAGAGCGGATAATACTCGCTAGGTTCCGCAGCCGGAATAGCCATAAACGAGCCGATCTCCAAATGCTCCATAGCCACAGCCATTTCCTCAACTGTCGAGTAGCGGAATACGTCGCGAAGCGGGAATTGGGCGCCCAGCTCCTTATGCATTTTGCTGACAAGTGTTGTCGCCCGCAGGGAGTGTCCTCCGAGGTCGAAGAAGTTGTCCGTTACGCCTACCGCCTTATCCCGAACAAGTACCTCCTGCCAAATGGCGGCCAGTTTTGCCTCCAGTTCGGTGCGCGGCGCCACGTAATCGCAGCCTCCGCCTGCTCCCCCTGCCGGCGCTGGTAGCGCCTTCCGGTCAATTTTCCCATTCGGCGTTAGAGGCAATTGCTCCAGTTCGACGAAGTACGACGGAATCATGTATCCCGGTAGCTCGCTGGAGATCGCCCGTTTCAAATCTGCCGCCGTCAAGCCTTCTTCCACTGTATAATAAGCGCACAACGCTTTCTGCCCTTCTTGATCTTCCCTGACAACAACGACCGCTTCCTTCACGCCACCTACACTCAGCAGCTTTGCTTCGACTTCGCCCGTCTCGATCCGGTAACCCCGGATTTTCGCCTGGTTATCGATCCGCCCGATGAAGTCCACGTTGCCGTCCTCCATCCACCGCGCCAAATCTCCCGTGCGATACAACCGCTCACCCGCAGTGAAAGGACTGTCTACAAACTTCTCTTCCGTCAGCTCTGGACGGTTCAAGTACCCGCGCGCCACACCGAATCCGCCGATAACCAATTCGCCCAACACACCGACCGGCACCGGGTTCAGGTACGCATCCACGATGTAAAACTTCGCATTCAACCACGCTTTGCCAATCGGTACATGGCCTGTCTGCGGCAGCTTCGCCAACTCCTCATCATAGAAACTGGAGTCAATTGCCGCTTCCGTCACGCCGTAGGCGTTGATGATGCGGAACGACGAACCAAACCGTTCCTGCAAGGTCCGGTAATCTGCCACACTGCAGCTGTCCGAGCTTGTAATCAACAGCTCCATACTGCTTAACTCTAGTCCCTGCTCATGCACGTATTCCATGAACGGCACGATCAGTGCCGGCGTTGATTCAAAGATCGACACTTGCTCCCGTTCTATCCAGTAGTGCAGACGAGACGGATCAATCCTGTCGTCCTTCGGTACAATCACCATGGTCCCTCCGTTGTACAGCGTCCGCGCGATATCACCCACGAACACGTCAAACGAGAAACTGGCGAGTTGCAACAGCCTTACCGGGAACTGATCCAACCGGTATTCCCGTCGGTAACCCGCTGCCGTGTTCACCAGGCTGCGGTGCTCGATCATCACGCCTTTTGGCTTGCCCGTCGTTCCCGACGTGTAGATGACGTACGCCAGATCCTCCGGACAGGCTTCATGGAAGCTGCCTATACCGACAACATCAACATCATTTGGGTGACTCTCATTACGGTCGTTCACAGCACCCGTTAGCTTGCCGTTGACTGGATTGGGAGCACTGCTGGAGCCTTGGCCGAAGTCCATCAGTGCATTCGCTCGGTCTTCGCTGTATGACGTTTCGTCGTCAAGATACAGCACCGTCTCCAGTGCTAGTTCCTCTTCGCCGAGCCAGGATTCCGCACGCTCTCGCAGCAGCGTTTGTGTCAGTAGTACCTTCGCTCCGCTGTCTTCCAGCATGAACCGCACGCGGTCCGCCGGATAATCCGGGTCAAGCGGTACATACGCCCCTCCCGCTTTCCAGACGGCCATTACGGCCACCAGCAAGTCCACCGAACGCTCGGCGAGAATGCCAACGATTGACTCCCGGCCGATGCCATTTGCACGCAGCGTTGCCGACAGGCGGTTCGCCCGCTCGTTCAACTCCGCATACGTCAGCCGATCGTTCTCGTACACGACAGCTTCCTCTTCCGGTATGCGCTCCGCCTGTTGCTCGAACAGTCGATGGAACGCTGCCACTGGAGCCATTTCCGGCTGCACCGGATTAAACACGCCGACAATTTCTTCTTTTTCCGCTGCCGTCAAAAGCTCTAACTCATGTACACGAACATTCGGATTAGCCGCAACCTGCTCCAATGCACGGGCAAAATGACCGTGGATCTGCCTGATGTCTTGCTCTCTAAATGTCAGTGCATTGTACGTAAACCGCAGCAAAATATGCTCTTCCGGAATGACGGTAATGTCCAGATCGTAGTTCGTTTGTTCCGGCGATTGGATATTAGCGATTTTCAGCGCTTCTTGTCCTCCGCCGACAACCTGCTCAATCTGTTCTTCCATCGGATAATTTTCAAAGACCATAATATGGTTGATCAAGTCGCTCTTTTGCTCGCTCAGCGACTGAATTTCGAAGAGCGGGAACGTTTCGTAAGCTCCCGATGTCAGCGCTTGATCCTGGGTTTTTCTCAAAATATCAGCTACCGTCTCCTCGGCTTTACCTTGAATACGGACGGGGATCGTATTAATAAACAGACCGATCATGCTTTCGATACCCGGAATCTCCGCCGGACGCCCGGATACGACGGAGCCAAATACAACATCTTCGCTGTTGTTGTATACCTGCAGAACCAGTCCCCATACGGTCTGCATGAATGTATTAAGCGTCACCTGATGCTGGCGCGCCACCCGCTCGATTTGCCCAGTCAGTTCCTTGCTGAGTTCCACATCGATCTCAGCTGCTTCAAAAGTGCCCTGCTTCAGCCCTGTTTTCTCCCGAGGCAGCTTGGTCTGCTGATCATAACCCGCCAAATACTCGGACCAGTAACGCGAAGCTTTCGCGGCATCTTGAGCTTCCAGCCATTCGATATACCGAGAGTACGAGGTAACCGGAGGAAGCTCCAGCGTCCGTTGCTCCTGGAACGCGAAGTAGGTGTCGAACACTTCCTTGATCATTAAGGACATGCACCAGCCGTCCAACAAAATGTGATGGTGACTCCAGATCACTTGGTAGGACTCGTCGCCCGTACGCAAAACTGTAACGCGCATCAGAGAGCCTTGGGCCAAATTGAACTTGTTCGCTTTATCCGCGCTGACAAAATCGGCTATCGTCTTCTCCGGGTGTTCATCTCTTGCCGAGCGAATATCTTCAAAGTACACTTCACACTTCCGCTCGCGGAATACCACTTGAATCGGCTCGTCTCTCCAGCCGGTAATAAAATTGGTCCGCAGCGCCTCATTTCGCTGTACCAGCGTATCCAATCCGCGGGTGAAGGCTTCCACATTCAGGCTTCCATACAGATCGAAGGTCACCTGTTCGAAGTAGGCTTCCGAATCGGCATCCAGCAAGCTGTGGAACAACATCCCTTTTTGCAGCGGAGTAAGGGTGTATACATTCTCCAGTTCGCCGAGTGCCGTCGTATGTTCTGACAGCCGCTCCAGTTCCTCCACCGTCACATCTTGAAGCAGTACGTCACTAGGCGTAAGCTCCGGCCGCTCTTTCGATACGCAATGGCTGATGACTTCAAGCAAACTCGATTGAAGCAGGGTGCCCAGGCGCTCAACCGTCTCCCGTTGATACTGGGTTTCCCCATAACGGATCGTAAGTTCCAACACGCCTTCCGATACCATACCGTTGATATCGAGGACATAATTCATCACAGCATTCGGGCTTGAATCGGAGCCCGGACTGAACGGAGACGGCTGCGAGCCGCTGCTTTCGTAATCCTGGTCGAACTGACCCAGATAGTTGAAACTGATCTCCGGCTCTAAAGCAAAGCGCTCGCCGTCATGCGGCGCCGACAAATAACGCAGGATGCCGTAGCCGATTCCTTTGTTCGGAATGCGGCGCAAGTTTTCTTTCACCTGTTTCACCTGATGACCGAGCGCCTGGACGTGACCCGGCTCCAGAACGACAGGGAATTGGCTTGTAAACCAGCCTACCGTCCGCGTAATGTCCACATCCGGCAAAAGTTCTTCCCGACCGTGGCCTTCGAGATTCACCAGCACGCGTTCCCGACCGCTCCAAGCTTGTACCGCGAGGCCAAGCGCGGCAAGCAGCAAATCGTTCATTTCCGTATGGTAAGCACGGTGTGCCTGCTTCAGCAGCTGTTCGGTTTCCTCCGCCGTCCAGCGGACGGTCACGAGCCCGCTGTCCTTCAGCTTGGATGTGCCTTGTTCAAAATCTTTTGGAAGCGGCTCATAGGTCAATTGCTCGAGATGCTGCCAATACGCTCTCTCGCTTTCCATCGCCGGACCGTTCGCATAATCAGCGAGCTGTTTCGCCCACGTTTGGAATGAATCCGTTTTGAGCGGCAGACGGATCAGCTGCCCTTGCAGCGCCTGCTCATAGCCGACAGCAAAATCCTCAAGCAGAATCCGCCAGGATACGCCGTCTACGACCAAGTGGTGGATCGCGATCAGCAGATGATCTCCATCCGTACAGCGGAACAAGCCGAGCTTCAGCAAAGGCCCTGCCTGCAGGTCAATGCTGCGCTGAAGCTCGTTCGCCTTGGCTTCGATCGCCTGCGCGCAGTCCGTCATTCCACGGAAATCGATCACTTCCAGGTTGTAGAGCTCGCCATCGCTTTCCGCGATGCCCCGGTTCCATGCCGCATACCCGCTCTCGGTCCGGCTGAAGACGAGGCGCAGCGCATCGTGATGCTCGGCCAGCTTCCGCACGGCCTGACGAAGCGCCGCTTCGTCATAGCCTTCCTCCCGGTACAGCATCACCGCCTGGTTAAAGTGGTGCAGCTCGGCGAACGACTGCTCGAAGAACCAGCGCTGAATCGGCGTCAGCCCCGTCTCTCCCGTAGCTGCCCCCTGATCGGCGCGTCTTAAGACCGACTGGAGATACGGGCTTAATTCCGCTACGGTCGGATATTTGAACAAATGCTTAATTTCCAGCTTGTACCCGGCCTGATGTAGCCTGGACGACACCTGGATCGATTTAATTGAATCCCCGCCGAGTTCGAAGAAATTGTCCATCACGCCGATCGGACGACCCGTTCCCAGCACCTTTTGCCACACCGCAACCAACGTCTGCTCCGCCGCCGTCCGGGGCGCCACGTATTCCGTTCCAACGAGCATACTGCTTTCCGGTGCGGGCAGCGCCTTGCGGTCGAGCTTCCCGCTGTGTGTGAGGGGCATCCGCTCCAGCTGCACGAAGTAGGACGGAATCATGTACGCAGGCAGATCCTCCGCCAGCGCGCTTCGCAGCTCGCTCGCCGCAAGCGGCTTGTCCGCCACGAAGTACGCGCAGAGCTGCTTCTGACCGGCTTCGTCCTCTCTGGCGATGACAACCCCCTCTTGGACGGACGCCGCTTTCAGGACCTGCGCCTCCACTTCGCCGAGTTCGATCCGGTACCCGCGGATTTTCACCTGATGGTCGATCCGGCCCATATACTCGATGTTGCCGTCCGGCAGCCATCTGGCCAGATCGCCCGTCCGGTACATCCGCCCGCCCGGCGCAAACGGACACTCTACGAATTTCTCCGCGGTCAGCTCGGGACGGTTCAAGTAGCCTCTAGCCAGACCTTCGCCCGCGATGCACAACTCGCCCGGCACGCCGACCGGCTGCAGCGCTGTCGTCCCTTCCTTGACAATATGCAGCCGGATGTTCGAGATCGGCTTGCCGATCGGCACCGATACATTCGCCTCTTCCGGTCCGCAATCGTAGTACGAGACATCAACCGTCGCTTCCGTAGGCCCATAAAGGTTGATCAGCTGCGCTTGATTCACGGATGACGAAATCCACTGCCAGAACCGGCTCACATGCGACGTCGCCAGCGCTTCCCCGCTTGCAAACACCCGTTTCAGCGAAGACAGCTTGTTACCCAGATCTTCGCTCGGCTGACGCTCGACATATTCGAGGAAGACGTGCAGCATCGACGGCACAAAGTGCATCGTGGTGACGGCTTGCCGTTCGATCGTGTCCAGAATCGTCTCGGGATTCTTCTCTCCGCCCGGCGGCAGCAAGCAAACTTTGGCCCCCGTCCAAGCCCACCAAAACAGCTCCCACACGGAAACGTCGAAGGTGATCGCCGTCTTTTGCAGAATCGTATCCCTGGAGTCGATCGGGTATGCATTCTGCATCCACAGCAGCCGGTTGATCACCGGACGGTGCTCCACCATGACGCCTTTGGGCTTGCCTGTCGAGCCCGATGTGTAAATGACGTAGGCCAAGTGCTCCGGTCCGCTCGCCGGCTCCAGGTTCGAGCCGTCTTCATCATACGCGGATGGATCGTTCAGATCGACGAGCGATAGACCACCAAGTGGCTCGGTCCCGGCAAATGACGCGCTTTCCCGCAAATGGCTCTGGATCAGCAGCAGCCTAGCGCACGAATCTTCGAGCATGTAGCGGATACGCTCCTGCGGGAATTGCGGGTCGATCGGCACGTAGGCGCCCCCGGCCTTCAAGATCGCATAGATGCCGACAATCATCTCCAGCGAGCGCTCGGCCATGATCGCGATCGGCTGATCGGCCTGCGCGCCAGAGGCACGCAAGGATCGCGCCAGCCGGTTCGCCCGCTCGTTCAACTCCCGGTAAGTCAGGCGGCTGTCCTCATAGACAACGGCCACCTGCTCCGGCGTTCGCTCTGCTTGCTCCTCGAACAGCTCGTGGATCGTTCTCTCTCTCCACGACTCATCCGCTTCCAAGCCTGGACCCTCTGAGGCGGATTGCTTCGCTAGAGCCGAAGACGACACGGCAAACCCGACCAGTAAATCATGCTTTTCGCTGTCCTTCAAGATGTTCAAATCCGAGATCCTCGCACCCGGCTGAGCTAGGATCGATGCCAAAAGCTGCTCGTAATGACCCGCCAGCCGTACCATCGTTTCCTGTCTAAACAACGAGGTAGCGTACTCGATCTTGCAAACCAGCTCGTTACCCTCTTCCACGATATCCAGGCTAAGATCAAACTTTGCTCTCTTTTCCTCGATGTCAAACAGCGACCATTGCAAGCCTTCCAGGGCTAAATCCAGACTTTCGTGCTTTTGCAAAGAAAACATGGTGTCAAACAGCGGATTCCGGCTTAAATTCCGGCTCACCTGAAGAGCTTCTACCAGCTCCTCGAACGGATAGTCCTGGTGCTCGTAGGCTCCAAGCGTTGTTTCCTTCACATCCTGCAAGTAATCCAGGAACATCTGTTCTGCCGTCGGACCCAAGCGAAGGGCCAGCGTATTTACAAACATGCCGATAATCGGTTGTAGGTCGGCGTGAGAACGAGCGGCAATCGGAGTGCCGACTACGATATCTTCCTGTCCCGCGTATTTATGAAGCAATACGGAGTAAGCAGCCAGCAGAAGCATGTACAGCGTCGCCCCCGAATCTCCGGCAAGCCGTTTTAGAGCTTCGCTTTTCTCCGCATCCAGCGCAAACGTGAGCGTTTGACCGTCAAACTGTCGGACGGCTGGGCGGGAAAAGTCAAGAGGCAGCTCAAGAACCGGAAGCTCGGATCTGAATACCCCGCGCCAGTATTCCTCCTGCCGTTTGATACGCTGACATTGCTCGTCGGATTGCTGCCAAACGGCGTAATCCTTGTATTGAATCCGCAGCTCCGGCAATTCTTCCCCATTGTAAAGCCCCACAAATTCGCGTAGTAGCACGTCCATGGAAAGACCGTCGGAACCAATATGATGCATATCCAGCGCAAGCAGGAATTTCTCTTTCTCAAGTATGATCAGCAGGGCGCGCAGCAAAGGCGCCTGGGTCAAGTCAAAAGGCTGAATGAAGCCTTCCAGAATGGCCGCGACCTGATCTTTGCTTGCTTGAAGCTTCTCGACCTTGAAATCTACGAGCGGATGAATACGCTGAACCGGCTCTCCATTCACGATTTCAAAACCGGTGCGCAGCATATCGTGCCGGGCCACCAAAGTAGTCAGCGCCTTTTCCATTTTGGCCTCGTTCAAATTCCCTTTCAATTGCAAGGCGCTCGGGATGTTGTAATTCAGCTCCGAGCTATCTAGCTGGTGCAGGACATACAGCCTTTTTTGCGCAGAGGAAACTGGATAGTACGCTTTCTCTTCCGCTTTTGGAATCGAGCTGTGCTCTGATTCTTCCAAGCTGGCAATAGCCCCGGCCATCGATTCTACCGTCATATAGCGGAACACATCGCGCAGCGGAAGTTCAACGTTCATTTCCTTCCGAATCTTGCTGACAAGGTTTGTCGCCCGCAAGGAATGCCCTCCGAGCTCAAAGAAATTGTCCAGGACTCCAATGCCGGAGTTGCCCAGCACTTCCTCCCAGATCTTCACAAGCTGGGACTCCGTAAGGTTACTAGGGGCTACGTATTCGACGCCTGTTTGCAAGCTACCTTGCGGCTCCGGCAGCGCTTTGCGGTCCACTTTGCCGTTAGATGTCAGCGGCATGCGCTCCAGCTGCACGAAATACGACGGGATCATGTATCCCGGCATTCCCTGTGCCAGCGAGGTTCTCATTTCGCTGACTGTCAGCGTCCGGTCTGCAACAAAGTAGGCAACAAGTGCCTTCTCTCCCTCGTTGTCCTGACGGGCGAGCACCACCGCTTCTTCCACGCCCTCCACGTTCAGAAGTTGCGTCTCGATTTCGTCCAGCTCGATCCGGTACCCGCGGATTTTGACCTGATGGTCGATCCGGCCGAGGTATTCAATGTTGCCGTCCGGTAGCCATGCCGCCAAGTCGCCTGAGCGATACAGTTTTTCCCCCTCCGCAAACGGGGAATCAACGAACCTTTCCGCCGTCAAATCCGGTCGATTCAGGTATCCTCTTGCCAGGCCTTCACCGGCCACGTACATTTCGCCTGCTACGCCGATCGGAACAGGACGACGGTTTTCATCCAGAACATACACGCTCAGCGTCGGGATCGGCTTGCCGATATTACTCTTTGCCGCCTCCATCTCGATCCATGTAATTTCCTTATACGTCACGTGAACCGTCGTCTCGGTAATACCGTACATATTGATCAGCTTTGTCTCCGGGTACTTCGTCTTGAAACCCTTGAGCAACAGCGGGCTGAGTGCTTCGCCGCCAAAGATGACGTTGCGAATCCGCAGATTGTACGGATGGTCCGCTAAAACCTCACGCAGCAGTTGGTAGAAATATGTTGGCGTCTGGTTCAAAATCGTGACCCGTTCGCGGCTCAGCAGTGCCAAGAACTCGGCTGGATTTTTCGCCGTAAGTGGCGGTACGATAACCAGCTTTCCTCCATTCAGAAGTGCTCCGTACATCTCCCAGACGGAGAAATCGAAGCAGAACGAGTGGAATAACGTCCACGTGTCGGACGGCCCAAAGTCGAACAGGTTCTTGTCGTTGAACAAAAGGCGCACGACGTTTTTATGCTCAATCAACGTGCCTTTGGGTTTGCCGGTCGTTCCCGATGTGTAGATGACATAAGCCAAGTTACCCGGGCCAGAAATTGGTTCCAGATTCGAATCGTCCAGTGCATCAGCGGAGTCCGCCCCTTTGTCGCCCCAAACGAAATCGTCCAATTCAAGGCGCGTTCCTGCGAAATCGGTCTTCTCATGCAAATGCTTTTGAATCAGCAATAACGGTGCGCCCGAATCCTCAATCATGAAGCGGATGCGTTCCTCCGGGTAGTCGGGATCGACAGGCACGTAGGCTCCGCCCGCTTTGAGAATCGCCAGAATGCCGACGACCATATCAAGTGAACGTTCGGCCAGAATCGCTACCAACTGATCCGCTTCGACTCCTGTCTCCCGCAGCTTACGCGCAAGGCGGTTGGATCGCTCGTTCAGTTCGTGGTAGCTCAACAGCCGCTCATTCATGACGACGGCCACGTTATCCGGGTAAAGCTTCGCCTGCTCTTCGAACAAGCCATGAATCGTCTGCTGCCGTGGGTAGTCTGCCTCCGAATCATTAAAACCGCGCACCAGTTCACGGATTTCCTGCTCGGTTAGCATTTCCAGCGAAGCAATATCCCCTTCCGGCGCTGTTGCGATAGTTTCGAGTAGCTTGTCATAATGTCTGGCGAACCGCTCCGCGGTCTCCTGTTTATACAAAGCCGTAGCGTACTCCAACCGGCATTCGAGCTGACCATCCAGCTCCGAAATATCCAGAAGCAGCTCGAACTTGGACGTTCGGTTTTCCAACGGATAAAACGATTGCTCCAGCCCCTCGATGACAATTTGCTCATTCTCCGTATTTTGCAGAGAGAAGAACGTATCAAAGAGCGGATTCCGGCCGGTCGCGCGCGGAATATGAAGACTTTCCACCAAATCTTCGAACAAATAATTTTGGTGTTCAAAAGCCCCGAGTGTGATTTCCTTCATTTCTTCCAGGTACTTAAGGTACGGCTTGGAACGCTCCGGATGGCTGCGAATGGCAAGCGTGTTGATAAACATACCTACGATTGGCTGCACTTCTTCCTGCGTTCTTCCGGCAATCGGGGTTCCCACGATCAGATCTTCCTGACCCGAGTATTTATGCATAAGGATCGAGTAAGCAGACAACAGCACCATGTACAGGGTCGTGCCCGTCCGTGCGGCCAGTTCTTTCAGCTTCTCCGTCCGTTCTTTCCCAATATCAAACTTCACGGTCCGGCCGTCAAAACTTTGCACCGCAGGCCGCGGGAAGTCCGTCGGAAGTTCCAATACAGGCAGCTCGCCCGACAGCTGTTCCAGCCAGTACTCCTTCTGCGGCTGGATCAACTGCCCGTAGGCTTCGGAATGCTGCCAAACGGCATAATCTTTGTATTGAATACGCAACGGAGCCAGCTCCTCACCCCGATACAGGCGGCTGAACTCGTCGAAAAGCAATGCTGTCGAGATGCCATCCGAGACGATGTGATGCATATCGAACAACAGGATGTGGCGATCCTCGGCGACTTCGATCAGGCCGATGCGAAGAAGTGGCGGCTTGGTCAGATCAAACGGGTGATAGTATGCTTCCACCACATGGTCCACTTCTCGCTCGCTCGCCTGGAAATAATCTACAGCAAACTCCAACTCGTCATAGATGCGCTGCACAAGCTCGCCTTGAACCTGCTCGATCCCGGTACGCAGCGTCTCATGGCGCTGAATCAGCGCCCGGAACGCGTACTCTACACGCGTGCGGTCCAGCTTGCCTTCGAGAAGAAGCGCCGCCGACATATTGTAGCTACGCTCGGCCGCGTCAAGCTGGCGCAGGACGTACAGACGCTTTTGCTCGGATGAAACCGGATAGTACTCGGTCTCTGCCGCCTTTGTAATCTCATACGTTTCTTGCTGCTTTAAACCGCTAATTCTTTGGGCAAGCTGTTCGATCGTGGTGTAGCGGAAAACGTCCCGCAGCGGAACCTCGACTTGCAGCTCTTTTCGAATCTTGGAAACAAGCGCGGAGGCCCGCAAGGAATGACCACCCAGGTCAAAGAAATCGTCTTGGACTCCAACTCGCACAATACCTAGGACCTGCTGCCAAATAAGAGCAAGTCTTGTTTCCAGCGTTGTGCGAGGAGCCACATACTCACGGCCGGCTTCTATCTCTCCGGTCGGCTCAGGTAGCGCTTTACGGTCAATCTTGCCATTCGGTGTGAGCGGAAGCTGATCAAGAGACACCAGTCGGGCCGGGACCATATGGGCAGGCAGCTCTTGTTTCAATTGGGACAGCAGATCGCTCAGCTGCAAGGAAACATCCCCCGCCACGTAACCGCACAAATACTTTTGCCCCTGCTCATCCGTACGGTCAGTCACCACAGCCTGCTTGACCCCCGCGAAACTGAGCAGGACCGTTTCAATTTCGCCGAGTTCGATCCGGAACCCGCGAATTTTCACCTGATAGTCGATCCGGCCGATGAAGTCAACGTTGCCGTCTTCCAGCCAGCGGGCCAAATCTCCTGTCCGATACAGACGTTCTCCAGGCACAAACGGGCTGTCTGCAAACTTCTCGGTGGTTAGGTCCGGACGGTTCCAATACCCGCGCGCCACCCCGGCGCCGCCGATGACAAGCTCCCCCGGAACCCCTACAGGAACCGGCTTTAACCCGGCATCTACAATGTAAAACCGGGCGTTCAGCCAGGCTTTGCCGATCGGCACATGACCCAACGATGGCAGCTTGTCCAGCGGCTCATCGTAAAAACTGCTGTCAATGGCCGCTTCGGTAACGCCGTAGCTGTTGATGATGCGGAATTGTCCGCCGAATCTTTCCTGCAGCATTCGGTAATCGGTGACACTGCAAGCATCCGAGCTGGTAATCAGCAAATGCATGGAGCTGACGTCCAGCCCTTCTTCATAAATATGCTGCATGAACGGCAGGATAAGCGCAGGTGTCGATTCAAATACCGTAATGTTTTGGTCCCGAATCCAGCCGTATAAGCGGTTCGGATCAATCCGGTCATCCTTTGGCACAATTACCATCGTTCCTCCGTTATACAGCGTCCGCGCGATGTCTCCAACGAACACGTCAAACGAGAAGCTCGCCAGTTGCAGCAACCGCACCGGGAACTGATCCAACCGGTACTCACGGCGGTACGCATCCGCCGTATTCATGAGGCTACCATGCTCGATCATGACGCCTTTTGGACGTCCCGTCGTACCGGAGGTGTAAATCACATAAGCCAAGTCTTGTGGGGCACTGTCAGCAGATTCAAATTCCACGGCTGAGGTATCCCCGTTATACATCTGTTCATCGTCCATCGCATAGACAGCTTGAAGCTTCAGCCGGTCATCGGCCAGCCAACCTCCGGCCCCCTCCAACAGATGACGCTGCGTAAGCAGCACCGATGCTTCGCTATCGCTGAGCATGTACTCAATCCGCTCCGCTGGATAATCGGGGTCCAGTGGTACATAAGCTCCGCCGGCTTTCCATACGGCGAGCACACCGACCAGAAGTTCCACCGAACGCTCTGCCCAGATCCCCGTAATCGTCTCCCTTCCCACGCCCTGTTCACGAAGGAGCGCAGCCAGCCGCTCAGCGCGTTTGTTCAATTCGCCGTAAGTCAGCTTTTTGTCCATGTAAACAACTGCCGGGTGATCCGGAATGTCTCGGGCAAACTTTTCGACATACCGATGAAACGCTATTCCCTCGCTCAGTGCTGCCACCGGCGGGTTAAACACGTCCAGAATACGGTGTCTCTCCTCATCGCTCAACAGAGAAATCTCGCTCACCCGCAGTTCCGGAGTCTCAAGAAACTGGTCCAAAACGGTTACATACTGTTCCATAATGCGATCAATCTCGGTCGTCTCGAACAGGCCGGTACGATAGGAAGCATGGAGAATGACATGGCCTTCATTCAGCATATGGTCGAAGCGCAGCAGTAGATCGTCCATCTCGTGTCTAGCAAAGTGAGCCTCCAGACGTACCTTGATTTCTTCGTACTCCACGATTTTCAAAGGTAGATATTCCAGAGACGTGCGGAACAACTCCGAAAGATCGTTGCGGCCGTGTTGTTCGCGTAAATCCTGAATCAATTGGTTATAAGGATATTTCTGATGCCGCAGATCCGCCGTATTTTCCTTGGAAACGGTTTGGATCAAGGAAAGCACGGACCCAACTGGATTCAGACTAATCCGCGTAGCCACGGTGCTGACGAACATACCGATCGTTTCTTTTTCCTTCTTGCTCGTGCGATTGGCAAAAACCGTGCCGACTGGAACATCGGTGCTGTCGGTCAGCTTATACAATAAGACGTACATGGCGGACAAAAATAACGTATATAAACTAACCTGATATTGTTCGCTAAAAGCCAGAATGCGGTCATAGCGGGAACCATCCAAAGTGATGGAACGTTTATTCGATTCGCTACCAATCGAGAATGGCGGAACTGATTTAATGCCGCTCGTTTCAGGCAAAGTCTTGTACTTGGTTAGCCAATATTCCTTGCCTTTTTGATAACGCTGCGATTGCTCATATTCATGCTCAGTTGAAATATAATCCAGATAGGATGGGGCCTGGTAACTGCTGAAGATGCCATTGCGCAGTTCCAGGTATTTTTCCATCACCGCATGCAGCAAAGCAGTGACGGACAAGCCATCGGCGATGATATGATTTATAGTCAAATTAAGCCATACTTGGCCGTTCGCAAAATGGATCATCGTAAATTGATAGAGGTGTTCGTCGAACACACTCGCCGGTTTTTCGGTTACTTCTTTCACCCAAGCATAGAATTGTTCGGTTGTGCCTATTTCGAGGTGGCTTATCCTGGTTTGGACATTCTCCAGCTCTTCGAACCACTGCGTTGGATTTTGCATATCCCCGCTAATGCGGATTCGGAAAGCGTCATAGGTTTTTACAATCTCTGCCGCCGCTTGCTCAAGCAGCTTGGTGTCGATCTCGCCCGTAATCTGGTAGGTCGCGGAAAGCATCGTGATGGATGTGCCCGGATTCATAATTTCCATGAACCATATCCGGCGCTGGGCTTGCGTTAATCCATATTGCTTGTTCGTATTCTCTCTCACATCGACACACTCCCGTATTAGAGATTGTTTGTAGATAGGCTTTATACCTGAATATCAGCAGGAAGCCGCCCGCCGAAAAGCGAGTCTAGCCGTACAGCCGCGCGTAGTAACCTCCGAGCGCCAGCAGTTCCTGATGGCGGCCCCGTTCCACGACCGTTCCTTGATTCATGACCGTAATCAAATCCGCATGTTCCACAGTGCTGAGACGGTGGGCAATCAGAATGGTGGTGCGCCCCTTCATCAATACGTTCAGAGCTTGCTGTACCCAATGCTGGGATTCGTTATCCAATGCAGAAGTCGCTTCGTCCAGCAGTAGAATCGGGGCGTTTTTGAGAATCGCCCGGGCGATCGCAATTCGCTGCCTTTGTCCACCTGACAATGACGCTCCCCTCTCTCCCACCGGCGTTTTATACTGTTCAGGAAGTTCCTGAATAAAATGGTGAGCGTACGCCGCTTTGGCCGCTTCCACCACTTCTTCATCCGTTGCATCCGGGTTGCCATAGCGGATATTTTCCTCAATCGTGCCGGTAAACAAAAACGGTTCCTGCGGAACGTATGCAATCTGCCTGCGGATTTCTTCCAGCGTGTAATGGCCGAAAGGTTTACCCTGAAGCAGGATATCTCCGCTGTCCACAGGATAAAAGCCGAGCAACAGCTTAATCAGCGTACTTTTACCGCTGCCGCTGGCTCCTACAATCGCAGCGACCTGACCAGGAAACACTTGCATGGACATGTCGACAAGTACCTTTTTATCCGCCTGATAGGAAAATTCCACATCGCGAAACTCCACCGCAGCCTCCGATACAAGCTCGCTACGAGAAGATCCCAAACGCTCCGGTTCCTCTTCCTCACTTAGTACCTCTTGAATCCGGTGAGCGCCCGCGAGCGAATTTTGGGTCATCGACAGAACCATCCCCAGGTTCAACAAGGCGTGCGTCAGATTCACTTGCAAAACTGCCAGAGCGGCGACACTTCCCATTCCCATCAATCCGTAAGCATAAAGAAGACTGCCGATGACGATGATGCCGCAGAACGTGACATAGCTGATAAAATGGTTCACCGCAGCCTGCATACCGTTCTTTTTCGCCGTTTGCCGAAGCGTTTGCGTCATTTGCTCGTTCAACGCCTCGTACTGGCCGTAAATCGTGCGGATGCGAAACAGCTTCACAATTTGAATGCCGCCCATAAAATCTTTAAATTTTTCGGTCATTTTACCGAGCGTACGCAAGCCTTGCTCGGACAAAGCGCGGATATCCCGTGCAAATTTCAGGCTGACCAGAGAAGACAGCAGCAGAATGACGAAGGATACGCCAGCAAACCGCCAATCGATCACCGCCATAGAGACAATGGAGCCGATGCAGAAGACAACTTGAAGCAGCAAAACGAAGTAAACCTGCGAGAATGTAAACTCAACGGTCGTTACATCGTTGTTCACTCGCGACAGCAAGTCCCCATGATGGTTCTGCTCCAGGAATCTCGGCCGCACCCGGCACAGCTTGTCATAAAGACGTTTGCGGATATTCAGCACAGTCAGCTCGACACTGCGCTGGTATAAGTAAATGAACCAGGGAGAAATTATATTTTCCAGGAACAGGGCCGCGCCCAAAATAACAAAAGCTTCTACCATCAGGGACGTATCTCGGGACACGGCGAAATCAACCAAGTTATGTACGACCAAGCTGAAGGCGATCAGAAACAATGTCTGGGTGAGCGCCGTTACAGCAAGGCCAATCGCGTACTGGGTTTTGCGCTTGCGGTTCATAAACGTCAGCAAGTAGCCGAGTTCTTTCACTTGTGATAGCCTTCCGCCCTTTTTCATGTGTACGACACCTCCCTGCGTTCGGCAGACTCGGTAAACTCCTGGTAATACGACTGGGCGTACAGTCCCTTCCTCTCGAGCAATTGTTCATGAGTGCCCTTTTCGACAATACTTCCTTGTTCCATAACCCAAATTTCATCGGCGTTTTGTACCGTAGAAAGCCGGTGGGCAATAACCATGGTCGTTCTCTGCTTCATCAATACGCCCAACGCTTCCTGAACCGCGCTTTCCGACTCCGGATCAAGTGCCGATGTGGGCTCGTCCAACAGCAGAACGGGAGCATCCTTCAGAAACGCCCGAGCCATTGCAATGCGCTGGCGTTGCCCACCGGACAAAAACCCGCCGCGCTCTCCGACATACGTCTGGTAACCGTCCTCAAGCTGCATAATGAAAGAATGAGCCTGAGCGGCTTTGGCGGCTTCGATAATCTCGTCCATCGACGCTTCTTGCCGCCCATAGCCGATATTTTCGGCGATCGTACCGCTAAACAAATATGAATCTTGGGTTACCACGGAAAAATGCGACCGAAGCTGCTCCGGATCTGCACCGTGGATCAGGCTTCCGAACACGCGGATCTCGCCCTGATCCTCCGGAAGTGGATAAAAGCCGCATACCAGCTTAAACACCGTACTCTTCCCTCCGCCGCTCGCTCCGACAAGTGCAATCGTCTTGCCTTCCGGCACCGAGAAGCTAACATTCCGCAGAATCGGGGAACTCTCTTCATACCCGAAGGTTACGTTCTGAAACTGGATGGGGGCGGCGCTCGCTTTTGGAAGCAAACGGCCATTTTCCGTTTCGGTCGGCTGCTCGACGATTTCGGAGACCCTTCTCAGGGCACCGGTCATTTCGAACGTGCGCGTGATGAGCTCGGGAATATGCTCCAGCGGCTCCAGACACAGATTAAGCAAGTACAGGAAGGCGATCAGTTCTCCCGCGCCTAGCTGCCCGTTGTAGATCAAATAGCTTCCGTAACTGACGGCGAAAATGATCGGGCTAATCATCAGCGTAGAAAGCAGCGGGTTGACCCAGGCTTCCCGCTTTTTCACGGCCAGCTTTTTTTGAGCTGTCAATTGCAACAGCACTTGGTAGGAGCGAGATAACATACCGGATAGCAGGTAGCTTTTTACAATAGGCATCCCCCCAAGCGTATCCTGGAGGTTGACGTTCATTCGGCCCATGTTCGCCTGGGCTTCCTCCGTCAACTGTTCCAACTGCTTGCCGATCCATTGGGAAACCAGCAGTGCTACGGGAAATAACAGCAGGCTGTACAGCATCAGCTCCCATTGGAGATACATCAAATAAGCGAAACAGCCGATAAATAATAGCGGATGATAAAACCACTGGGCGAGGTCCCGAATCATAAATTGCTGGATGAGCTGCAGATCGTTGTTGATCCGCGACAACACGTCGCCGGAGTGCTGCTTTTCCAAATAGGGGACCGGGAGTTTGCCGATATGACGCATGACATGGTTGCGGATATCCTGCACCGCAGAGGCACTGCTTCGCTCCACACCAAAGCTCATGAAAAACTTCGCCGGCACACCGATCAAGATGACCACAAAGACCGTGTACACGATCTGCAGAACGATAGGCCCCGCCCCATTCTCGGCCTGTGTGGTCAGCTGCTCGACCAGACGTCCCGTCCATATCTCAATAACCGCGGCGGCAATTGCGGACAGGATACCGACGATCATCCAGCCTTTGTGACGGCTTACATAGGACATCAGCCAGCGGAACGCTTTCCAGGTGGCATAAGCGGTTCGGCGCTTGGAAGGCGCCGCTGTGCCTTGTCCTTGAACAGACGTCTGCTGGTCAGCTCCCATGCAGGACCCCTGCCTCCGCTTCGATCTGCTGCTTGATTTGCACTAAGATGTCACGGATGACAACGGCCGTTTCGTCCACGCGCGCGAGTTCCAGTAACTCCTCGTGTGCGCCCTCCAGCCGGTAATCGGCGTAAGCTTGCGTCGTTGCCCTCTGCCAAGACGGCAACTGGTGCTCCAGGCGGAACGCTTCACTGTCCTTCGCAATCAGTTCGTAAATCCGGGCAGTTATCGTTCCTGAATTAATAAGCTGCGCTTCGTACGTCAATGTGGCTTTGATCTTCCGATGAACACGCTCCCGTACGAGCGGATTGCTCATTAATTCCTTCTCTTCTTCGTCGAAATCCGCAAGCATCTCTTCAAGCTCTTTCTCAGACGTTTCATAAGGTGTGAGTGTGTCCTTAATCCACGAGTCCACCATGAGCATGTCCGTTACGGAGTACCCTCTTCTTTCCATCGATTTGGCTACCTCGAACGTCAGGTTGCCTCCGAAGCAGTAACCGAGCAACACGTAAGGTCCTTCAGGCTGGATACGAACAATCTCATCCACATAACGGTTCAGCATGGCCTCGTAATCGATGACATCGTCGATAAAATCAATGCCGTAAAGCACGAATCGGCCGTCTAGTCTGCTTGCAAGCTCTCGGTAACCGATGCCGAAGCCGCTGCCTGGAGGGAAGCAGAACACGTTCAGATCCCCTGTTTTATTTAGCTTAATGAAGGAGTCTCCCCCTTTATCCAGACCCAGATCCTCCTCTCCAAAAGCCATGGCTTCAACGGTTACATGATGGAATTGGCGATTCAGCGGTATCTCGATGCCCGTTTCATCGTAAACGGCTTGAACGAGCCTAATCAGACTTAAGGAATTGCCTCCCAGCTCAAAAAAGTTATCCTTTACGCCAACCTGTGAAATGCCAAGTGTATCCTGCCAGACACGGGCGATCTTCATCTCGAGCAGCGTTCTCGGCGCGACATATTCCGTTCCTCCAGTGGGGGCTTCCTCTGGCGCGGGTAGCGCTTTGCGGTCGATTTTCCCGTTCGGGGTCAGCGGCATCCGCGAAAGCTGCACGAGGTACGAAGGAATCATATATCCTGGAAGCTGCTTGGCGAGCTGCTCCTTGAGTTCATGCGCCGCCAGCCTCGTTTCCGCAACGTAATAAGCGACAAGCTGCTTATGGCCGTTCGCGTCGTCGCGGGCGAGCACCACCGTTTCTTGCATGGCGGCGATCTTCAGCAGCTGCTCTTCAATCTCGCCGATTTCGATCCGGTAGCCGCGGATTTTCACCTGATGATCGATCCGCCCCCGGTATTCGATGTTGCCGTCCGGCAGCCAGCGGGCGAGATCTCCCGTCCGGTAAAGGCGTTCTCCCGGCGCAAACGGATGTTCCACAAATTTCTCTGCCGTCAGCTCCGGTTGGTTCAGGTAACCTCTCGCAAGCCCCACGCCTGCCACGCACAGCTCTCCGTCCACTCCAGGAGGCACAAGCTGCAGGTGGGCATCCAAAATGAAAATCCGGTGATTGGACAGCGGGCGCCCGATCGGAATAACTCTGCGCTCTGGCTGCTGCTCAACCGCATCCCAAAGCGTTGTAACAATCGAAGCTTCGGTAGGCCCGTAAGCATTGAAATAGTGGACCTTCTCCTTCCACTGCTGCACAAATTCGGCCGATACCGCCGAACCTCCCGTTACAAGCTTCGTTAAGCTGGGAAGGCGGTCCGGGTTCAAATATGCGCTGTACGTCGGAGGCAAAATCGCCGCCGTAATCGCATGCTCGTTCATATAACTCTCGAACAGGCGGTTGTCGAGAATCGTCTCGGCCGTCGGGATGTACAAAGTCGCGCCAAAATAGAGCGCTTTGAACACTTCCCAGCAGGACGCGTCGAATGACAGGCTGGCGAATTGAACGATCCGGTCATGCTCCGTGATGCCCAGCCTGTCCGCGAACATCAGCTTCAAACTGACCAAACCACGATGCTCCAGCATGACCCCTTTGGGTTTGCCCGTCGTACCTGATGTATAGATGACATAAGCCAGATCATTCGGACCGCTGGCCGGCTCCAGATTCGAAGCATCCAGCACACCAGTGGATTCCGCCCCGCTATCGCCCCAAACAAAATCGTCTAATTCAAGGCGTGTTCCTTCAAAGTCGGTTTTCTCGTGCAGATGTTTTTGAGTCAGCAATAACGGTGCACCTGAATCCTCGATCATGAAGCGGATGCGCTCCTCCGGGTAGTCGGGATCGACAGGCACGAAGGCTCCACCCGCTTTAAGAATTGCCAGAATGCCGACGACCATATCAAGCGAGCGTTCGACCAGAATCGCTACCAGCTGGTCTGCTTCTACTCCTTTTTCCCGCAGCTTCCGCGCAAGGCGGTTGGATCGCTCGTTCAGCTCGCGGTAGGTCAATTGCCGCTCGTTCATGACGACGGCCACGTTATCCGGGCGATGCTCCGCCTGTTCTTCGAACAAGCCATGAATCGTTTTTCCCCGCTCGAACTCGGTTTCGGTGTCATTAAATCCCTTGAGCAGCATCTCCCTCTCGACTGGGAACAGCATATCGACTTGTCCAAGCTCCAGATCTGGCTGAAATAAAAGCATGGACAGCAACCGAACAAGATGGTCGGCCGCCTGCTCCATAAATGCCCGCTCGTACCGCTGTCCGTCAAAGCTTATTTCCAGCTCGATGGAGTGGTTTTGGCGGTCGAAGCGAAAAACGGTATCAGCCGCCACACGGTTACCCAGCGGTCCCGGATGAATCGGGGCGAAGGATGCGATGGTGTTGACGACCGGGAGGCCATGCCCCGTATAGTCCAGATGGAGCGGCTCCACCATTTTTCGAAAAGGCAGGTGCTGATGCTCCAGCGCCTCGCCGATGGAGCCTTTGATGCCCCCAAGCAGCGTTTTCAGCGTAGTCTGGCTGCTTACCGATGTCTTGATCACCAAGATGTCATGCGGCGGCGTCTCGCCCTGGTCTGCGCTATACGAAGGCATGCCGACCAGCACTTGGTCCCGCCCGGTATATTTGAACAGCAGGCTTTTGACTCCTGCCAAAACAATCATGTACAGAGCCAAATCCGAACCGCTGGCGAGGCCAATGATTCTCTCCGAGAGTTCGCTCGGCAGAGTACGGTGAAGCAAGTCCGGCTCTGCCGCAGATTCCCCGCCCTCGAATAATTTGGAGGATTGACTGTATGGAAGGAAGCTCAGGCTATCATCTGCGTCAAACTTGCCGCTCCAGTACCGTTCTTCCTTTTCAAATAAAGATTTCATTCGTACCTCCCCTAAAAATGAAGTGACCGCATACCCCGACGCAGGTCCGAAAGAGCTTGCTTTCGGCCTGCGCGTTTACGGGCTTGATTTACGGACTAGCAAGTTGTTCGCCGTCTTTCTTGGGATGCGCACCACTTTCGGTTACGGCGGAGCGCGCTTGTCTTATTAGAACGCGAATTCGATCGTATCGACGGCACTCTTTGCGCCTGCCGCCGGTTTATGACATTCAATTCGGCTTAGCTCGAGTTGTGGATTTTCCGCAATTTGAGACAGTACCCGCAGGTAATCCTCAGTCAAGGTGCGGATCATCGTTTCTTTAAACAGCTTGGTGGCGTAGAAGAAGCCCCCGCTCAACGCCCCTTCGTTTTCATACATAAACAGCGTCAGATCAAACTTCGCTTCTTCCAATGGGTCAAGCTCGTAATTCTTCAGGCTGACCCCTTCCAGTTCGGCGTCTCGTTCTTCGATATTTTGCAAGTCGAAAACGGCATCGAACAGCGGGAAGCGGCCCGGCTCCCGTTTCACATTCAAACGCTCCACGAGATCCTCGAATGGATAATCCTGATTCTCAAAAGCACCCAAAGCCGTTTCCTTCACTTCTTCCAGGTAGGACAAGAACGTTTTGTCGCCAGACGGACGATTGCGGAGCGCCAGCGTATTAACAAACATGCCGATGACCGGCTCCAAATCGGCGTTAGTTCTTCCAGCCACCGGGGTACCCACGATCAAGTCCTCCTGACCGCTGTACTTGGACAGCAACACAGTATAAGCCGCAAGCAGCACCATGAACAGTGTGCTTTCACACTCGGCAGCCAATTCGCGCAACCGCGCAGAGAGAGAAGCTTCGACGTCGAAATCCACATGCGCGCCTTCGTAGCTACGAACGGCAGACCGTTCGTAGTCCATCGGCAGGTCCGCCGTGGGCAGCTCGCCTTCGAAGGTTTGCAGCCAGTACGCTTCCTGCCGCCCGATTCGCTCTCGGTGGGCCTTCGACTGCTGCCAAACGGCATAATCCTTGTAATGAATGCGCAGGGGTGGCAGCTGTTCTCCGGCGTAGAAACTCGAGAACTCCTCCATCACAATCGCCATCGATACGCCGTCGGACACGATATGGTGCATATCGAAAAGGAGAATACGCAGGTGCGGCTCCAACTCGATGACCCCGGCGCGCAGCAGCGGCGGTTGGCCGAGATCAAACGGACGAACGAAGTTGCGGACGATCTGCTCGATTTGATCTGAATCCTCTGTATCCGCTTGATGATGCTCGATAGCAAAATCGACCTGTGGGTATATCCGCTGAACCACTTCGCCCTTCATCATTTCAAAACCGGTGCGCAGCGATTCATGCCGTGTTATCAATTTTCGCAAGGCGGCTTCCAACCGGTCTAAATCAAACTCACCTTCCACCTGCACCAGTTCCGGCATGTTGTAAAGCTGATCTGCTCCATCCAGCGTGTGCTGAATGAACAGCCGTTTCTGCGCGGAGGACAGAGGGTAGTACTCTCTCTCTTCCGCTTGAGGAATGGCCTCATGCTCCCGCCGTTCCATCCGGGTGATCGCCTCGGCCATCGCCGCAATCGTTGAGTGACGGAATACGTCGCGCAGCGGCAGGTTGACGTTTAATTCCTTAAATATTTTGCCTGCCAGCGTCGTCGCCCGCAGGGAGTGACCGCCGATGTCGAAGAAGTTGTCGTGAACGCCAATCTGCTTCGCAAGCCCCAGCACCTCCTGCCAAATCACCGCTAGCTTCATTTCCAGCTCATTGCGCGGTGCGACATACTCTCTTCCACTTCCCGCTTCCCCTTCCGGCGCTGGCAGCGCCCTCCGGTCTATTTTCCCGTTCGGGGTCAGAGGCAGACGATCCAGCTCCACGAAGTACGACGGGATCATGTACCCAGGTAACTCCTGTGCCAGCGCGCTGCGCAGATCGTTCACTACCAGCTCAACTCCGGTATCCGGCGTGTAATATGCGCATAGCGCCTTCTGCCCGTTCGCGTCACTTCGAACCAGCACCACCGCTTCGCGCACACCTTTCACCCGCAGCAACTGCGACTCAATCTC
>NZ_ASPU01000006.1:0-90006 GCF_000517905.1 Paenibacillus sp. FSL H7-689 | reverse complement strand
CAGCAGCGCCTCGGCGGCGTGGGCCGCGGCGGGCATCGCTGCCTGCTGGCGAGCCGCCGCTCGGGCGTTGCGCCCGCCAGGCTGCTTGTGGCCCAGCGCCCACAGCGCTAGGGCCACCTCTGGCCCGTGCTGCGCATGCGCCGCCCAGGGCTGCAAAGCCGCCCGAGCC
This sequence comes from Paenibacillus sp. FSL H7-689, assembly GCF_000517905.1. Classification (NCBI taxonomy): domain Bacteria; kingdom Bacillati; phylum Bacillota; class Bacilli; order Caryophanales; family Paenibacillaceae; genus Paenibacillus; species Paenibacillus sp. FSL H7-689. Next base: position 89,837 of record NZ_ASPU01000006.1, on the reverse strand, counting down.
GAGGCGTCCTCGCCCAGCTGGGCCAGCGCAAGCCCGGCGGCCAGCGGCTGTGCCCGCAGCGGGCCAGCAAGCGCCGCCGCATGGCGTAGCAGCCAATCCGGCCGATGCGCGGCAAGCGCGGCCGGGATCAACGCTTGCCATGCCGCAGGCGGCAAGCTTACCCGGGCGGCTGCGCTGGCGATGGCATGCGGCCGCCCTGTGGCTGCGGCCAGCAACAACAGCCGCTGCCATGCAGCCATGCTGCCGGCTTGCATGCTCAGCGCCGCCGTGTACGCGGTTTCTACCTCTGCCCAACGGCCAGCCCGCTCATATGCCATGCCTTCCAGCGTCAGGCTACGATAGGTCCCAGCACCAGAGACTGATGTATACCTGCTGGCTGTGGAAGCAGCTGATTTAGCCTGTTTTAACCAATTCAAGGCCACGTCCTCTCTCCCTTGATCCAGTTCAAGTACAGCACCAAACTCCAACAAATCCGGAAAATCCTCATACACGGGCGCCCATGCTTCCACTACAGCAAGCGCCTGTTCCGGGCTGCCAATCTCTCGCCAGGCGTAAGCCGTTTTCAGCACCAGATCCGAGTGATATCCACACTCCGGCTTAAGCTGTGCCAATAATGGCTGTAACAAACGGAGTGCTTCATCATACTTCGCTTGCTGAAACCATTCTGCGGCCAGAGCATATAACAACTCCGGTTGATCGCCCTCCTGATTCAACGCGAAACGAATCAACTGCATATTCCGTGCACCTTTATTTTTGTCGGTAATCACCTGCTCCAGATATCCGTAATGAATGACTTCAAGTCCAGAATGAAGCACACCTTGCGGAGCCAGTGCCATGATGGAAGAAGCAATCTCTTCATGAATTCTGCCCTGAAAGGCAATTCGGGGATCATTTCGGAACAAACGACACACCGCATCCGTCACATGCTCTTCACCGGACATACCCAGCAGACTTGTGACCTGTATCCAGTATCCCCATACGTCGTCCCTGCTTGTCGCTAACAACTGCATGAGTTCTGTCTTCATCTGCGGAGTCTGTACCCATACCTCATCCGCATCAAGCACCAGAATCCACGGTTTCGTAGCAGCGGCCAGCGACAGATTACGGGCTTCACTGAAATCTCCGTTCCATTCCGTACGAATTACAACGGCCCCATGGAGACGAGCAATTTCAGTTGTATCGTCTACCGAGCCTGTGTCCACAACGATGATCTCATCCACAACATCCCTGACTGCATTCAAGCACCGCTGGAGTGAACCGGCTTCATCCTTCACGATCATACACAAGCTAATCCCTATGCCCATATTCATCACCACCCCTCACCAAAGGAGTTCAGCCGCACCAATTAGCCCGCTGAATTAAGTTGAACTCCCGCTGCCTGATCCCTCTCAGCTCTCAAACCCGTCCGCTCCCGGCAACTCAAGCCGAATATGCTGAACGACAGGCCAACAACGGTGCCGCTGTCCATCTGCATGCTGAGCGAACACCTCCAGATGATGGTCCGCAGCACTGACCAATCCTTTCACCAGCCAGCTTGTTCCCGTCAGGGTATCCGAAGCCCCAGGGAACGAATCAATGTCACTCACCTTCCCGTTTTCCTTTTTCCCTTCCATCTCTTTCTTCTTCTCTCCCACTCGAACGTTCTGTTCCACCGATAACCCTTCTCCAGCCAATTGCTGTCGACACATCTGAATCAGGCTATGCAGCTCTTTCCATCTCCCTGACTGTACACATCCTTCCATCATCAGTCCAAGCGCCTGCCAGCCATCATACTCTGTTCCTGCAACCGTTCCGTCTATGCTGGAGTCCATGTCCTTCTTCTTTGTCGCTCTCAGACCAACCGTTCTCCCTGTCTGCACAGCAGATTCCTCATTCTTTCCTTCACCCACCTGCAAACTACGCTTCAACCACAAGGTCAATGGATCATCTCCGTTGACTTCCTTCCCTTCTATCCACTCCAAACGTTCGAGCCATCGAGCAGACGAGATTGCGAGCAGCCCTTTTTTCCGCTGCACAGGTTCCAGTTTCAGACGCGCCTTATTCCATCTTCCCTGTTGGATTTGGAGCATCGCCTCCGCCACAGATAAACGCTCCCTCATCTCTGCGGAAGGTTGTGAGGATATACCCGATAACAATTGTAAAGCCGCATCATAACAACGACTTTGCTCCAGAATGCCCAATACTTTGTGTGTAGCCTCTTCCGAACTGAGTGCAAAACGCTCCCTCACCAGCTCTGGAATCTGATGTTCCTGCCCGGAGACTCGCATAATTCGGAATATCCGATAGAGCGGCGGTAACAGACTGGATTTGGCACGTACCGCTTCCACGTAAGCATCTACCGCACCCTCCAGATCGGCCCTTCCTTCCAGTAATCGCCCTAACGTATACCACGTCTGATAGGTGCCGATGCCTTCTTCCGTATGATATATGGGTGGAGGTGGCCCCATGCGAACAGCTTCAAGCAGCGAATATTCTGCCCGATCTGCATCACCCAATGCGTCTGCACATACCCCGCGATGGTGCATCAGATCCGTGTACTCTGGAAAGAGTTCAAGCGCAGCATCGATGCGATCTAATGCCTCCTGCCAGCGATTCAGATGCTGGAGACAACGAACTTCATATTTGAACAGCAAATGCGCGTAACTGGTCACCGCAGGATCAATCCCCATCCGAGCCACACCAAACGTCTCCAATGCCCGCTCCGCTTCCCCCACACGCAGATACTCGACACCCAGATTATAGTGATGGAACGGCTGATCTGGTTCTTCCTCCACTGCCTGTTGCAGCAGGCGAACATTACGGTTCACCTTATCTTTGCGCTCCACAATCGCCGTCTGATACCCATAATGATGGATGACCATGTCCGTCACATGAAAAGCAGCCTCTGGGTTCCTACGGCAAATCGCCGCGGCAATCTGCTCATGAATCCGACCTTCGAACCGATGCTCCGGGGCATTACGGAAGAGACGCAAAACCGGATTCACGGTAACCCCCTGCTGACCCGTACCTGTATAGTTATGAATGTTTAAAAACAATCCGTCACATCCGCTGACCGACGTCCAGCTCCTGATCTGCTCCCGCGCAGCCCTATCGAGCGCCTCGTCCGCATCAAGAAAGAGAATCCAGTCGCCGGAAGCGCGCTCCAGGCCAGCATTCCGTGCTGCGGCAAAATCTTCGCACCACTCAACTCGCACAACCACCGCTCCATATTGCTGCGCAATCTCTGCGCTTCGGTCCGATGAACCGGTGTCCACCACAATAATTTCGTCCACCGCTCCCTGGACACTGGCAAGACAATGAGGCAGCAACTCTTCCTCATCCTTCACGATCATGCATAGGGAAATTCGTTCCGCTCGCAAGCTGATTCCTCCTTTCCTTTGCATGGAAAAGCGTACGCCACGGCATACCATCGGTCGTTCGCAGCCTTTGTTCCAGTGCATTATGTTGTGCAACGAGTACATCTGAAGAAGGAGATCGAACCAATTCCTGCCGAATCGCCTCCATTGCCAATCGCATGTAACATACAGCTGCTCCAACTCGGGCCTGCCACATATCAGGCTCCCGCTCCAGAGCCTGCTCGAACAGAGACAGCGCTTGATCGTTGTGGCCTTTGGCATACAGCGTTTCACCCAGCCAGAATAACCCTTCGGCATCCAGCTCACTCTCGGTCATGCACTGAATCAGGATGTTCGCGGCTACCATGGTATACCCTTGACGATACAGCAGACTTGCAAACTTTCGCCTTCGAGTTAAAGTCGTTCCCCAATGATCACACATCATCATGGCCCGCAACTCATGCAGTTGCTCAGCAAGTGTGAGCTGTCCTGTCTTTACGGCTTGCTGCACAACCTTCTCTGCTACCATTTCTGCCTGCGGACCCCATTGAATAAGCTTCTGTTCTTGTGACGCAGGTTCCATGCTTCGCGGCTCTTTCGATAGCTGATCCAGCAGTCGATCCATGACCTTCCAAACGTTCTTTTCTTGTGGAAGCGTAGTTGCGAGGAACGCCTCGGATAATCTTAATCCGTTGGCCCAACAAGCCAGTGCCCAATCAATTCTGTGCTCAGCCAGCAGATTGACTTCATGCACACCCCCCACGCTCCAGTGTTCTTCTGCCAGTTGCAGTGCTTCGGAAACCCTATTCGCACACAACATCCAATGTATTTGATCCGCTACATGGATACGAGCAGTACACGAATCTGCATCCAGCATTTTCAATGCCTGTTCATATGCTCCACAGCCTGTTAGAACATGAATCATTTGCACCAGATGATCCTCATTTGTCACTGCATATGAATGGGGCATTTCACCACGAATCAAATCACCGTGATCTGACTCTCCGATTCCTCTGCTTCTGGAAAGTAATGTTTCTGCTATGTTCTCATCCGTTTCACCGGATTGTTGCAGCACGTCTGCCAACCCGGCCCATGCCGGAGCATATGTGAACATGCTGTCCAGAGCCAGCCCGTACAGATGTGCAGACTCTTTATAGAATCTCCGTTTCTGAGCAAGTCTTGCCATCGCAGTATAGGCTCTGTAACTGTTAGAACCCGCTTCCGTTACATATGACGCGTCTAACGTGCTACCGCCATCACTGTGTCCAACACGGTCTATTCCCTCCCGGTATTCCGTTGCTCGGGCATACGATTGATATGCACGCTCCCCCAAACCTTGCAGCTCCAACGTCTCCCCATACAACAGGTGCAGATCAGCATAAGATGGATAACGCTGTCTTTCCACAATCAGAATTGCATGCGCCTCGTCGTAACGTTCCGATCCCACAAGGGTCTTTGCATAATCTCTAACCAGTGTAGGTCGATATGGTGCGAGCAACTCTGTCAGGTGTAATGATTCACTGAACGCTTCAATTGCCTTTTCGACCTCACCAAGCTGGCAATACGTTACTCCCAGATTGTACAGGTGAAAAGGCTGTGCAGGCTCATCTGCGAGTTCCCGCTCAATCAGTTTCAAATTACGTCTTGGCTTTTGCTCTTGCGCAATTGTAGAGGCCAGATATCCATCATGCATCAGACATAATGGAGCAAGCGGTTCAGTCTCGATCAATTGGCTTTGTTCATCTGTATAGGTCTCGCTCTTATTCATATCAATAGCCTCATCCTGGCCAAGCCTGCTTGGGCTACTACGAACCAATTGCTCATGAATACGCCCCTTGTACCGATATCCCTGATGAGCACGGAACAGCCTCACTGGCTGAGAGATAACGCTCTCTTCTACCCCTTCACCGTATCGATTCTCTATGGTAATACGTAATCTGGTAATGCTTTTATGGACTTTAGGTAAATAATTCAGCAGTTCTTCCAATCCCTGCGTAACGTACTCATCGGCATCCAAACACAGGACCCATTCCGTGCTCGCCAGAGGCAGACTGATATTTCTTGCATGGGCAAAGTCATCTTCCCAACAAGCGTGCAACACCGTTGCTCCGTAAGTTCTGGCGATCTCGGGTGTACGGTCAGATGAGCCAGTATCGGTGATAAAACATTCCGTGCTGATATGCTTCAAGCTGTCGAGACAGCGGGGCAGGTGATGTTCTTCATTTTGCACAATCATATGAATTCCAAGTAAACGGTTCTTCAAATCCAACCACCTCCAATACAAAAAAGTACATGAAGTCCACCAAAGGAACTCCATGTACCTATATGACAAATAAATGGGTTATGTGCCTTGTCCATTGAAGAACACATCAATCGTGCTTGGTGCGCCGATTAGGCTGGAGCGGTAGGAAAGACGCGTGTATTTGAGAAAACGCTGAGGTACCAATACATCGACTGACCCGGACAAAATGCCCGTTACCGTCGTTACATCCGTGTACCAGTTCGTTCCGTTGGCGCTAATCTCAACAAGAGCATCTACCCGGTTTACACCCGGCCCCCGGTTATATACAAAGAAAGAATACGTGCCAAATACACTGGTCGTAACCGCCGGGAGCGCTGTGAAGGTGTTGGCGGTCGGGGTGCTTATGAGTTGGGACTCCTGAAAACTCTTCTGTGAAATGGACGTCACACTGCTAAGTGTTCCCGCGGTAATTGTAGCACCGAGCACGCTGGTGATTGTACCATTTAGCAGGTTTGTCAACGTCCCTGCAGTTACCGTTGCGCCAAGTACGCTTGTAATGGTTCCGTTCAATAAGTTTGTCAGTGTTCCTGCGGTAATCGTTGCTCCCAATACACTCGTGATCGTACCATTCAGCAAGTTCGTCAACGTTCCTGCGGTCACCGTGGCCCCGAGCACACTGGTAATGGTTCCGTTCAACAGGTTCGTCAGTGTTCCTGCTGTAATTGTCGCTCCGAGTATACCTGTGATGGTACCTGCTGTAATCGTGGCTCCGAGCACACTCGTGATCGTTCCCGCCGTAATCGTCGCTCCCAATACACTTGTAATCGTACCATTCAGCAAGTTTGTCAGTGTTCCTGCGGTCACCGTGGCCCCGAGCACACTCGTGATCGTTCCGGCGGTAATCGTTGCTCCCAATACACTTGTAATCGTACCATTCAGCAAGTTCGTCAATGTTCCTGCTGTCACCGTGGCCCCAAGCACACTCGTGATCGTTCCGGCGGTAATCGTTGCTCCCAATACACTTGTGATCGTACCATTCAGTAAGTTCGTCAATGTTCCGGCGGTCACCGTGGCTCCGAGCACACTCGTGATTGTACCGTTCAACAAGTTTGTCAGCGTTCCTGCTGTTACGGTTGCCCCGAGTACACTTGTAATCGTTCCCGCTGTGATCGTTGCTCCCAATACACTCGTGATCGTACCATTTAGCAAGTTCGTTAATGTACCCGCTGTAACTGTGGCCCCAAGCACACTGTTGATCGTACCTGCCGTGATCGTCGCTCCAAGCACACTCGTGATGGTTCCGTTCAGAATGTTGGTAATGGTTCCGGCGTTAATTGTAACCGTGGTCAGACCTGAGATGTTACTGATCGTTCCGTCCAAAATAATACCAACCACGTTCCCGCTTGTATCCGTTCTGACAGGCTGGGCTGTGCCTGTACTATCCTGACCAAAAATCAAGGTTCTCAGATTATCCGGATTCGTATTAAACGTTGTAAAGTTAGGCATGTGCCTCGTCCTCCTCCCTGGTCAAATCTGTGAGATCATACTCCCTTATGGCATACGCTGCGCCTGAAAGTAAACATCGAGCCGGGTCGGCTGATCCGGTTCAACGGATCGAATTGCAAGCCGGGTATAGTGCAAAAATCGCAATGGTACCAGCGCTTTGGTCTGGCCTCCCGCGACCACCTCCTGGCTGTCCACAGCATAATCCACGGCATTGGGGCTGATCTGGATCTGTACAATAGCCGGATGTTTGCCCCGATTCACAACGCCATAGGTATACATGCTGAGTGATGAGGTGTCTTGTGCCGGGAGTGAATCCATGCTGCTACTGGTTTCGGCTCCGACATACGTATGCTCTGTAAAACAATGAATAGCACCAGGGAGTTTCGTACGTGAGGAAGCACCCTGCTTGAACCGGGGACGAGTAATCCGGGAACAAGGGGGTTTCAGCAATTTAGCGCGGCAGGAATGACGGGAGCGGCGGCGACTGACATATTTAGTTGGTTGCTTCGTTCTCTTCTTGCTTTGCTTCGCTGTTCGACTCATCTCGATTTCCCCTTAAAAAATGTGCTTACGCATCGTATGCCCGGATTGGATATACGGGCACGGCAACCGCCGTTATTTCCAGATATACGGCTCAGTCCCCAATCCATTTTGCTTCTTTTCACATACACTGCAAGTACAATGAAATACGAATCAATCGGAATGTTGCTCAAATGAACTGGTCTATGGAAGGTGGATGAGATGACCAACTATAATGTATTCAACCAATCTAATCGTCCCCTGTTTACTCAACTGACCAATACCTTCTCAGCCCCGGGCATTGAAGCGTCACCAGACAGTGGTGCAGCTGCTGCAGGCAGTTTTTTTGCCCTGACGACCAACAATACCTTAATTCCTTCCAACCAGAGTCTTCTTCTACAGATCCTGAATGCCGCTGGCAGCGGCCGAACAATACGCATATCCAGCCTCACAGGAGGCACAACAGCGGCAGCTACTCTTGTTATCTATTCAGGAGGAACCGTGACTGTCGGTAGCACACCAGTGCCCGTCAATACGTTACTTGGAAATACCAACGCCAGTGTAGTTACCACAAGACAAAATACAGGTACTCTGGGGGGAACCTTCACAAGCATCGCAAGTATTCCGCTCACCGCAGGAATGTATTCACTGGATCTGAATGGCTCCATTATTGTTCCACCGGGACAAACATTATCCATTAGCGTAGGCACGGGGAATCAGACCGCAGCCATTAATCTGTTCTGGTGGGAAATCTGAGTTTGACCCTGATAAAAGGAGGTGCACACTGTGCCGAACAATAATGTATTCAACCCGTTAAGCCAGCCCGTCTATACGTCCAACACCAACACGTATATTTCTCCCGGCATTGTTGCACCTCCGGAGAATAATGCTGGCAGTACAGGCAATCTGTACAACGCAGGTTCCACCAACTCCACAACACTGGGGTTGCTGGGAGGAACGGTGATCGCCACCGTACAATTGGCCAATCCAGCAGGGAGTGGGAAAACCCTATACGTATCACGACTCTCCGGCGGAATCACGGTATCACTCAATCTGTTATCTTCCTTCAGTGGTTCCATGAGTCTGAGCGCTAATGGAACACTGACATCGCCCACCACACTCACGCCGGTAAACAGCAATCTTTCCAGCAGCAATACCAGCGTAGCCACGGTACGGTTCTCTGCTGCTACACCTGCAGGAGCGACGCCATTGATGGCTATGCCCCTTCAAGCAGGGCCGTTTCTATCCAATGAATTTGGCCGTTATGTGGTTCCTCCAGGTCAGGCCATTAACCTCTCTGTCAGCGGATCACTTTCGGTTGGCGGACTGATGGCTTCTACTGCTTATTTTGCTTGGTGGGAAGTATGATTCGTTCAATATATAACATTCTAGGATAGCAAACGGCCGCCCTTCGGTGACTACCTGAACCCCCTTTGATCGAACGGATGAGCGACTTTGCTTCCGATAGGGTGAAGGCGAAGCAGAGAGCTCGGCCTGACGGTGGTTAATCGCTATCCCTCTGTTAACATTCGGAAGGCAAAAGGGAAAATACGAGTACAAAAAAAAGAACCGGCATATGCTGGCCCGCCATGTATTTGATCTCTTCAGTGTCTACCTGTCTCATTTCCCTAAAAGCATATGGGTTTGTACTTCGAAGATCGAACCATCAAAGAAAAGCACTGTATCATAATCCGTTACCTCTACCGATTGTTCAGCACAGAGCATCTTGAATTGCTCCCACTCCGGTTTTAATAAGTTATCTACACTTATACCTTCTAAGTAGATTACGAGAATGTCATGGCCACCTAATGTGGCGGCGACACGTAAAACTTCATGCTTACAGTGTGTTATATCCTCACGGACATAAAAATCGATTATAGATTCACTTAAGATACGATCATCCGGATGCATGACTTGTTTCACGACTTCATCCTCAATAGGAGCTGCCATTTTCATGAGGTTTGAAATCCGACTTTTAGCCCTATTTTTAGCTGCTGTTACTCTTCTCATTGTTTACCTCCACTATCAAGATATCTGCATTATTGCAAAATCGATGCGAGGTGACAAATTTTAAAGAATAGAGTTTAGTCTGCTTTAGACTTTGACTCCGTGCGGGATGTTAAACGAGGGTCAGGAACGTAGAGCGGAGTAACCCCGCAGCGGTGCCTGCTGGCTCTTAGGTGCTGTCTCTGCCGCCTTAGAGCCAGTAAGCATTAGCCCTCAGAAAAAAAGTAAGACCTTCTCTGAAGAAGATCTTTATCTAGGTATCAATCCTATTTTTCGTTTGGAGAGTAAGCCTAATCATTAAGATCAAAAAGAGCACCCGTTTGGATGCTCTTTAAGAATGAGTAAAACGATGATTTATTATTCAATGCATTTCTTATTTTTGTCCATTTCAGCCCATACTAGATAAATAATTCCTAGACAGAGTGCAATTATTTCTGGGATAAAAGAAAAGGATTTAGTAACTGACAAAGCATACTCAAACATGCCCTCGCCTAAGACATTATCTTTGCGTCCCATAATTGCCGCAACAATAAAGTGTGTACTATTTCTCGAAATAAACAATATGGCAGAGATGACAAGGAGGGTAATACCAGCTGCCCGTTTATTCATATAATCATTCCTCCTTGGTATCAATAGATTTGTTTTAATTCGGAACTGTATCAGTTTCCATTACTACATAGAGCCCATCAGGCAACCCTGCATTTCCTTTTTTCGCGATATAAACGTCTAGAAAATATGTCTCATCCGTTATTTTCACATTGGTCTTACCATCGAAGTTCCATAATTCTTCATACATTGTACCAAAAGAATTACTCATGTTGGGAGTATATTTCATCCATGAGTATTTTTTTGGAGGTATAGGTTGAGAAATTGCATCAGTGTTAGAGTATGAGTTGCTCCACGATGCGCCTACTGTTACCCCTGCAGTAAAAGCTTTTTTTGTATGAGAAGCGGACAAACTAACGTTGCTTGTATAGGACTGTGAAGCCGCGAAGCTGATAGTTCTAGTGATAGTTTGCGTCCCAGAATTATAAATTGGAACGGAAATTCTGCGAGCTAAATTTTGCCGATACACTGTAGGTACGAATCCAGCCTGAACGTATCTACTTCGATCAATCAAAGCAAATGGTGTAATCAAATCATCATCATTAGAACGGCTCTTTAAATCCCCAATATTAATTCTATTAGTCATAATACTTTTCTGTGCCTCTAAAAGTTGTTGTTTTTCCTCATTTTCCTTTATTAAAAGATCATACTGCTCAGTATTAAGCTCTTTTTTCACCCCATCTTCAACGACAAATGCTCTTGATACATTAGACTCGGCCGAAACTGTATTTTCAGTTTCAGCAAAAGCAGCTGAGCTGGTACCTCCTACCATTGCCACTACTAGAGACAGAATTACCGGAAACTTCAACTTCAACTTCATTTTCACTTTCCTTTCTCTTAGGTTTATTTACGCACAACCAAATACAATAATTGTATTAAATGTATCTAGTTATAATAAGAACACCTTATCTCAGTGTAAAGTTATGGAATTTTATAAAAAAATAATAATTTATTATCCATATGAGAAAATAACATCCATATTTATAGGTTTCCACACCAGATCCAAGATATAATCACTAAAAAAATACCGATGAGGATCACCGTTTCTTTGAATATTCAAGCTCAATCAGAACAACACGTACTCTTCATCTAAGAATAGTTTTGGGAATTGATCTCTCACTTTTTCTTCCTTAGAATTTACAATCATTTTATAAGAAAATAGTTGAGCGTCACTGCTCCAGGGTTTAGTAACCTATAATTCACGGATTCTTTCCTCTTATTCATGTTCAGGATAAGGAACTATATCAGGATCAAGTAATGCATCATCAATTCCTAAAATATTGAAGATACGCTTGTCGTATCTTATTTACATGTAAGTTCGCTTCTCTCGGCTTTGGTAAAACCATGATTATCTCCTCACTCTTTTATGGTAGGAACAGCTAGCTATTAAGAGAGCCCCAAGTTTTAATACGGCTAGTTGTCTGACTGTGGATACAATGATGTTAGGAATCGGGTCAAAGCTGTCAGGCCGATTCCTGCGGAATGTTCTCTTTGGCTTCCGTTATGAGAGGCTGTTTCCTCTCCCATAAGATACGTTGTAGCAGTATGCCGGCAAGACCAATTACCAGCGTAGCGAGACCGATATATTGAAAGGTGGGGCTCGGCCCCGCAACTCGAATGAGCGCTCCACCTGCAAGTGGAGCTACAACCAGTACAACACTGGATAACGAGTTTTGAATGCCAAAGACGCGCCCTACATAGGCAGAAGGGGTCTCTTTTTGCAACAAATAATTCAGTGTTACCATAAAGAGTCCATTACCCAGCCCAATGCAGAGGCCCCAGATAATGACCCAAATTTCGGGTGTTTGTGGGCCGATCCACCCCAGCGCAGCGATTCCAGCACCCACGAACAGATATCCTCCACCCAGTCCCCACCCATACCCAATTCTAGGCAAGCGATTTAACAACAAAATGATGAAAACTGCCCCGGCTCCTGCCGAAGACCCCAACCATCCGAGCAGTGATTCATTACCTGGCTTGATCTCCCGAAACAGAGTCGTAAACTGATAATCAATCATCAGAATGGCCATGAGTCCAAAACAGCCGAACAAAATCGTACTCAGCACGGTGCGACTGCTCTGTATAAAACGCCAGCCTTGCTTCCACTGGGAGAACAAAGATTCCGATCCATCTTTTTCACTAGCAGCACTCCCGTCTGATTCAACCGATTCCGACTTCTCCACCAAACGCCGCAAGGGCCATAATACCGCACCTGACAACAGGCGGGTACAGGCATTAATGACAATACAGATTTGTGGTGAAAAGAAGGCCAAAATGACTGCACCCAGAAGTGGTCCCGCCACTTTCGAACACTGGCTCACAAAACCGTTTAGGGACGATGCCTGAAACAGATGCTCCTCTGCCACCACCTGGCGGGTTAACGCCTGCTGAGCTGGAACGTGAAAAACTCCCATCATGGCCCGCAGGGCAAGAAGTGGAAGCAGCCAAGCCGGGCTTGGTGCGAATAAAATAGCAACGGTTAATCCCACGGTGATCACATCACACAGGATCATGATCTTTACTTTGTGCAGTCGATCAGCCAGGGCACCTGCAAAGGAGCCAAGCAGTATACCCGGGACAGCCATACATACAGGAATAAGTGCAATGATCAGTGGATCGGCGCCCCAGCGGTAGGCCACCATCACCTGGATGGCGAGTGCATCGAACCAATCTCCAAACGTAGCCAGAGAGTATGCGATAAACATGCGGACAAACCGGAGGTTGGTCCATAAGCTTTTGGAAGATTCCGCAGATGAGGCGGGTGATTCGGTGGATTCATTGGATGTGGGTTCATTTGAAATGACGGTCATACATGTACTTCCTCCCTTGATTACAGCCGCTTGTGGTCTGTATGTTCCTTGGCTGTAATCATAAAGGCGTTATATCAGAGGAAGATCAGAGGATGGGGTGATGGGAGATAAAAAGTTACGTATTTCATCTACAATTTGTTGTCCAAATGCGGGTACACCGTAACTTTTGCCGATCTCTGTATACACTTGACGATACTTACTGCGAATTCTACCTTCAATTCGATGATGACCCAGAAATAGGAGAATCTGATATGCAGCATTCAGATATAACGGTGCGTTCAGCGACATTTTCAATACATCCAGACCGTCATCCATTCTTAACTCTGCCTCACGAATCCGTCCCTGCCGAAGTAACCATAATCCTTCCATCACCTGAAAACGTCCGATCTCCCGCAGATAGGGTGCATCCTTCAATCCCGCTCGCAGGACTGCCATCTGGGCCTCAACAGCTTCACCGCTGCCACCCCACAGTTCCACATACAACGCTGCAAGTGCTACAGGCAGTCTGAAATTCTTGAGCTCGTCAGTCTCTATTACACGATACGTTTCCTCCAGCTGTGCTTTGGCCCGTTGATATTGGCCCACCTCTACATAGACTTCAATGATGTTCAGAATGCGGAGCTCGCGAAGCTGATCGGCAGACAATGCCGATGAATTCAATGCCTGCTCATACAAAGGTAAGCTTTCTGATGGTTCGATTAGGGGGTGCACGAAAATCAGTAGCCAATATAGTCGCTCCTCAAAGGGAATTTCCTTTGTTGTAATCAGCCATTCCAGATCTCCCTGTATAAAACGGATATACAACTGATAATAAGGGGCAATCTGAATGCCAAGTGCTTCCTGCTGTTGAACCAGTGTCTGTATGGCGTTTCCCTGCCCAAACACATGATATTTACGAAGTAATCCGTGAATGACCTCCTGCATTTCTGGGTCCTGAGCAGATGGGCTAGCGGGTAGAGCGGACTTATTCTCATGCACAGCAAGTCGATATCCGTAGCCCCGTACTGTATCCAGACGGATCTCGTCCCAGCGTTTCAGCTTCTTGCGCAGGCGATAGATATGATCGTCCACAGTGCGTTCAACCGGATATTCAAGCGGCCATACCCGATCCAGCAATTGACTGCGGGTGAAGGCTTTCTCCTTGTTTTCATACAGAAAATGCAGCAGTGCAAATTCCTTGGCGAGCAGGCGAATGGACTCTGTACGCCGCGTGACCGTATATGTCCCTTCATCCAATTGCAAAGACATGCCTGGTTCCTCCTACTATGTATAATTCGCTGATCCGAAATCGTATAGATTCATTCCATTTTTTCAACGTGTTCAACATACCACAAAAACCCTTTGCGAGAACGCAAAAGGTTTTTATCGTCTAACTTATAGATGGCTTAGATTGTGGATTACGGTACGTATAGCTGTTCTTCCAACAAGTGTTCCCTTGTCTTAACCCAGCACGACACGATCATCTGCCATTTTTTTGCCGCTAATCCGTTCGAATTCACCAAGCAACTCAGGCACAGTTAACGTACGCTTGCGCTCTTCGCTGACATCCAGAATAATTCGGCCTTTGTCCATCATGATCAGACGGTTACCCAGACGAATGGCCTGCTCCATATTGTGCGTCACCATCAATGTAGTCAGTCTCATCTCACGCACAAGTGTCTCCGTCAGTTCCGTGATCAGTTCGGCACGTGATGGGTCAAGGGCTGCCGTATGCTCATCCAATAGCAAAATTTGCGGCTGGGTAAAGGTCGCCATCAACAGGCTGAGTGCCTGGCGCTCCCCGCCAGACAAGAGACCCACTTTTGCATTCGGACGCTTCTCCAGTCCAATTCCCAGCTTCTCCAGTTGCGTGTTAAAAATCTCCCGTCTGGCACGGGTAACTCCGAAGCCTAGTCCGCGTCCTTTGCCACGTTTGTATGCCATCGCCATGTTTTCTTCAATGGACATATGTGGTGCTGTTCCTGCCATCGGGTCCTGAAATACCCTGCCAATCCAGCTGCTACGTTTATGCTCCGGCAGGTTTTTAATGGAGCGGTCATTGATCAGCACATCGCCCATATCCGGCTTCATCACACCCGAAATGATGTTCATCAGCGTGGATTTACCCGCTCCGTTACTGCCAATCACCGTCACAAAGTCTCCCGGATTCATCGTCAGATTCACACCAACCAGCGCGGTCTTCTCATCCGTTGTACCTGGGTTAAACAGCTTGGTTACTTGCGTAATCTCCAGCATGATCACATACCTCCCTTCGCCTGTTGACCCCCGGATCGCATCAACTCTTCCGTTCGTTTGCGAGCCAGACTACGCTGCTTCATGGAGCGCTGCATCGTTGGGAATACAAGGGCAATAATGACGATCACCGCGGTGATCAACTTCAGATCAGATGTATCAAACCATTCCACTTGAAGCGCAAGCGCGACCACAATCCGATAAATGATTGAACCAACGATCGCTGCAAGTGTAGCCCAGAATACCGTTCTTGCTCCAAGAATGGCTTCACCGATAATGACGGAAGCCAGTCCAATAACGATCATACCGATGCCCATCGTGATGTCTGCAAAACCTGATTGCTGTGCAATGAATGCACCAGATAGTGCAACCAATCCATTGGATAAGCTGACACCTACAATGGTAGTCACATCCGTATTTGCACCAAAGCTGCGAATCATACGTTTGTTATCACCTGTCGCGCGGAGTGCCAGTCCAACATCTGTTTTCATGAACAGATCGAGCATGATTTTAAACACCAGCACCACGATGATAATTAACACCATGACATGCTCACCTGAGAATGGATTATCCATGCCCATAATGGATTTATTCGGTGCGCCAAGAATACGCATATTAATGGAGTAGAGCGCGATCATCATCAAAATCCCGGATAATAATCCGTTGATTTTGCCTTTGGTATGAAGCAGACCTGTACAAGCCCCAGCCACCATGCCGCCAGCCATTGCCGCCAAACAGGCAAGCCAAGGAGAGAAGTCATTGGAGATCATAACCGCCGCGATTGCGCCTCCTGTTGTAAAACTTCCGTCTACGGTAAGGTCAGGAAAATCGAGTATGCGGAACGTAATATAAACACCAAGTGCCATCAGTGCGTATAGAAGCCCCAGCTCGATCGCCCCTTCAATTGAATTCCAGCTTATACTCACACTACTTCCTCCCTGTCTATCGAAAAGAATGAGGCGAACCCGTTGCACGTCCGCCTCGCATCCATACTGCCGGATTACACTCCGGTCAGATTATTGAATCAATCTCATAACTCATTAAATTTATGAATTGATTCTATTGAATAATGTTGTTTTCCTGGTCTTTTACTTCCGCTTTCATCTCATCCGTAACCGTGATACCTTGGGCTTCAGCCGCTTTCAGGTTCAGGATCAGATCCAGTTTGTCCGGAACGGTGACTTTCATATCACCAGGATTCGTACCATTTTTCAGAATGTCCGCGGCCATCTCACCAACCTGATATCCATGGTCATAATATTTGAAGCCAACGGTTGCGAAAGCTCCTTTTTCAACGGTATCCCGATCACTGGAGAAGAACGGAATTTTATTACTGTTTGCCGTTTGGATGATCGTATCCACCGCACTCACGACAGAATTATCCAGTGTAATGTAGAAGGCATCTACTTTGCCAACGAGGGAATCCGTAGCCTGTTTTACTTCAGATGTATTCGTAACTGGTGCTTTCACCAGCTTGATATTATGTGTTGCGAGCGCTTTTTCAGCGTTATCTGCCATAACCACCGCATTTGGTTCACCTTCGTTAATGACCAAGCCCACCGTTTTCACATCCGGCAGATTTTTAGCGATAAAGTCAGCCAATTGTAAGATAGCCTCCGGATTCGTGTCGGATGCACCTGTAACATTGCCGCCCGGCTTATCCATATCGGTCACCAGTTTGGCACCCAACGGGTCTGTTACCGCTGCGAACAACAATGGCTTGTCCTTCACTTGTTGAGCCAGCGCCAGCGCAGATGGTGTTGCGATTCCGAGTACGAGATCATTTTTGGAATCACCCGAGATTTTCTGTGCAATGGACAGGTTGTTCGTCGAATCACCCTGCGCGTTATTGTAATCGATTTTGAGGTTCTTGTTCTCTTCAATGCCCGCATCCTTCAGGGCTGCGATGAAACCTTCGCGTGTAGCATCCAGGGATGGATGTTCAACAATCTGCGAGATGGCAATCTGGTATGATTTTTCCTCGCTGCCTCCACCTGTTGTACTTCCCGATCCTTCGGATTCCGAGCCTGTACCGCTGTTATTTCCGCAACCTGCTGCAACGATCATTGAAGCAACCATCATCAGTGACATCCAAAATTTCTTTTTCATGTGTGAGAACCCCTCTCCATCTTATAAAATGTGGTTACCCTTATCGAGATTCCATTGACACGATAGGGCGGGACAAAACAAACGCTTCAACGCATTGTTGCTTTGATCGACAAAAGCAGACAAATATAGACTTTTCTCATGCGACTGAAGTCCATGACCCGTGTTGGTGTTTTATTGTTCCCCTAATATTAAGGGGCGTCCCGATATCCGTCAATGGTTGAACCGCTTCCAATTTACTTTCATCGTATGGTTGTGATAGAAAACATTACATAACGACGAAAAAGCAACCTGCAAGTTATGCGAATGGCTCGTCAAGAAGCTGTAATGTGCTTAGGCGCTTCACGTTGACCAGCTGCACCAAGCCAACGTGTTAGCGCCAAACAATAGAATTGCCCTTTCTCCAATGCTAACGAACCCGAGACATCTTATTGGGGGAATAATCACGATATGCAAATCCTAACGAACCTCATACTCGTTATTCATTCAAATATTAGAATTCGATACCGAGAATCAGCCAAATTAAGCAAAATAGCGCCTTTACGATTCGTTAAATTTTGAAAAGATCTTTGGAGAGGAAATTAACGTCTACAGGGTTCGTTAGAGAAATTTCTTTCATACAGTTTCACGTAACGCAGGATATAAAAAAGAGATGGCCTCGACGAAACTCGATACCATCTCTTCTTCTTTACACTTTGAATATCTTTTATTATCTTTTTTTCAAACTCTCACCAATTAATTCCCCGACGCTTCGCGAATCTCATACTTGCACCTTTTGCCGCCATCGGCGTAACATTCAGTACGCTCCACCTCAGCTTGGAGTAGCGAGCGGAACAGTTCCAGTTCACAGCGGCAAGCCTGCTTGTAGACACTCGCGACTTGTACAATCGGGCAGTTCATTTCCGTAATGACGTAAGTTCCATCGTCTTCTCTGGACGCATCCGCCATATATCCGTTGGCATTCTGGATTCGAGCGAGTTCCTCCACCCGTCCAGCCAGATCCTGGCCCTCCATCTGTGGCAATCCGCTGCGAAGCAACTTGTCCCGGCGACTCTCGAACAATGCATCTACCACACCGCTCCCGGCTGAGTCAGACAATTCTTCAAGAAGTTCCAGCGTAAGGGACGAATATGATTTTGGAAAAAAGCTGTCCCCGCGTACCGTCAATTGGTACACCGAGGAAGGACGTCCGGCCGTAGCCCGGGCCTCCCGAACCTCAATCCAGCCGTCCTGCTCCAGTGCCGTCAGATGACGGCGAATGGCCATGCCGGTCAGACCCAGATCAGCTGTCATTTCCCTCGCGGTCAATGTACCTTGCTGCTTCAGCATGAACAAAATCCGTTCACGCGTCGTTCGTTCCTCTTCGCGCTTCACGATCAGCACCTGCTCTCCTGCTTATGCGTGTACCGGTGCTGCCTCCCGGCAGGCATCCGAGCAAAAGCGGTTATGCGTCTCTTCGCAATCCTCACAGCTTACATGCTGTAGGTTGCAGGTTGGACAATTAATATATCGGTCATGTGTCGTTCCACAGTGATAACAGCTGGCAATGACAATATCCTCTTCTGTCCGGTTAATCGGTACAGAGATCCGCTCGTCAAACACGTAACACTTACCATCGAACAGATGGCCTTGTACTTCCGGATCTTTACCGTACGTGACAATACCGCCGTCCAATTGAGCCACATCCTGGAATCCTTCATTGATCATGAACCCAGTCAGCTTCTCGCAGCGAATGCCGCCAGTGCAATAGGTAATAATCGTTTTGTCCTTCATGTCACCCAGGTTCTCGCGGATCCACTCCGGAAACTCACGGAACGACTCCACATCTGGACGGATGGCCCCGCGGAAATGACCAATTTCGTATTCATAATCATTGCGACCATCGATAACGATAACGTCATCACGTTGTAGATGTTCATGGAACTCTTTCGGCGAAAGGCGTTTGCCGCTAGTCACATTTGGGTCAAGTTCATCTTCCACACGGAAGGTTACCAGCTCTGCTTTGTGACGAACAAAGATTTTTTTGAACGCATGCTCCTCGACATCATCAATCTTGAACACCATGTCGCTGAACAGCGGATTAGCCAGCATATCTTTCATGTACTGTTCCGTCTGTTCTGGCGTTCCGGATACCGTACCGTTAATGCCTTCGGATGCGATCAGAATACGGCCTTTCACACCCAGGTCCTTACAGTATTGCAGATGCTCTTGTGTAAACGTCTCGGGGTCTTCAATCTTCACGAACTTATAATATAAAAGCACGCGGTACGCGCTGTTACACATGTATATCACCTGTTCCTATTCCATGTTGTTATTAGCCGGATCATCCGGCAAGACGACTACGTTGCACCCTTACTGTTAAAAAGAAAATAAACAGCCGCCCGAAACATCGTCTCGAACTGCTGCCTGACATTCGACTTTTATTCCTGCATTCTAGTTTATCGGAAGCGGAACAGCTTAGTCAATATAAATGTATAGTAAGGCATGAAAGATATGGAACATATCTGTCCGCACCATTCACCCTATTCCGAGATCGTAATGACCGAGGTTACAAAGTGATACGATTCATTCTCCAATACCGCCTGCGATAACAGGATTTTATTTCCTTTCGGGCTCCAGGCGAGTGGGTCAGAAGCGTTGTCCATATCGGCCGAGATCTGGAACTGTTCTGCCGACTCCGTGTTGGAGACAAATAGCCCTTTCTCATTATCATTCTCAGAATTGATGGTATATGCAATCTTGGAATCATCACCCGACCAGCTTGTGCCGAAAATCTGTGTGCCTCTGGCAAGCGTGGCCTTCTCATTGCCTTCCAGATCGGTGAGCACCAGCGCCCGTTTGGTATCCGCTGTTTTTTTCACAATCGCAAGCCTTGTTCCATCATTAGATGGGATGACCCACTCCACACTTTTCAGCACCTGTTTTACGTCACCCGTCTTCGCATCGTATGCATTCAACTGGCCATCTTCGCCCGTAATATAATAGAGCATATTGCCTGACACCTTGATACTCCGTACATTGAAATTACCTGTTTCCACCAGTATCTTTGTTGTACCGTCCACACTTGCCGAGATCAGATCACCCTTCATATTAGGGAAAACGACATGTTCATTATCCAGCCACGCGCCCTCTTGGATAAATCCATCCTCCTTGCCAGCAGGGGTTGTCTCCCCGTTATGCAGGTTCAGGAAGTAGCCTTTGCCCGTATTTTCCTCCGGCTCGCGGTAGAACAGGTACTGACCATCCGGTGATACCAGCGGTGCACCCAGACTGGCTTCACTTTCTTTGAGCGGCGTGTCTGTACCTTTCGTCAGATCATACATATATAAGTTATGCGGGTATCTTTCCTGACCTTCAACCGTGACGGGTTTCAAGGACTTGTTCTCTTTGTCGGATACAATCCAATCATCACTTAGCCATGCGATTCCGCGCATATTCGGCAATTTATCAATCTTCTCCAGCTTGAAGCTCTGGTACACGGACGTGTTGGTATTATCTTTTACCGTAATATCCGTGCCCGTTTTCCCGCCTTGTGCGTTGCCCCCCGGCTCCGTTGTTCCCCCGCATGCCGCTGTCGTTAACAGGGCAATGGCTCCGAACGTGCCCATAGCTGCTTGTTTCCAATTCATGATGGTCCCCCCTGGTTTCTCTTGCTATAGACCAAGCATATACATCGCATACTTCCAAAGTTATTCAGACTTGTTTCGAACTTGTAAACTTGAATCAGCCAAAGGGAACATGAGCTGGAACGTCACACCTTCCCCATCTTCTGGATCGCCCGACAGCAGGGTGATTGTACCGCCCTGTTTTTCAACAAACTGCTTCACGAGAGATAGACCCAGTCCGGTTCCGCCGGTTTTTCTGGCTCTGTCTTTGTTCACGGTGTAAAAGGGTTCAAAAATCTTCTCCCGCGCCTCTGCCGGGATCGGCGTACCCGAGTTATAGATGCGAATGACCGCTTGACGCTCCTGCATCCGCAGTTCATTCTTCACCCGGATCACACCATCCGGAACGTTATATTTGATGGCATTATCCAGCATGTTGATGAAAATATGCATAAGACTCTCCCGATCGCTGCGGATCACCGCCGGTTCAAGATCCAGTTCCATGTTCAGCCCGAATTTCTCGGCTTTCCCCCGCATCCGGCCACAGGCATCCTTCAGCAGAGCGCTGACCTCTACATCTTCGGCCTGGTTCTCGAAGTCATACTTCTCCAGGGCAGATAAATGTAAGACTTTCTCGACCATCTCGTACAGCCGCTCCGTTTCTTTGCCAATGTTACTTGTGGCATCATCAAGCAGTTGCGGATCATCCTTATACATGTCGAGCAGCTCCACATAAGCTTTGATCGATGTCAGTGGTGTCTTGAATTCATGGCTGATGTTACCGATGTATTGTTTCTGCTGCTGTTCCAGCGCCTGAAGTTTCTCAATCGCCAGTTGCAGCTTCTGCTGCTCCGCATGCATGGCTGTGATATTTTGCTGAATGGATGTACTCATATAATAAATGCCCTGCCCCAGCTCCCCCAACTCATCCTTGCGCTTTAAAGGAGACTCCGTAATGTAATTCCCTTCGCGAATGGAATCTGCAGACTTTTTCAGCCGAGTAATCGCAACGGCAAACCGATTGTAGAACAGATAACCTAATATGAAGCTCAGCGCAACAACGACAATGCCCGCCCATATGAACAATTGAAGGATGCGAGTATAGAATTCATGGTAGCTTTGGACCGGATATTGCATCCATACTGCACCCATCTGTCCATCCGGACCGTCCAACGGTGCCGCATAGAGCAAGGTATCCCCTTGTTCATGATAGGCAATTTTATTTTGCAGTGCATAGTTGAGCGTATCCTGAACAATCGCACTCTCCCCGGAACTGATCGATGAGCCAACTTGCTGGCCCTTCATATTATAGAGAGCAATTGGCAATCCGGTAGAGTTGGCCAGTTCCTGTGCAAGCCTGCGGCCGTTTTGTTGTAAAAAGACTTCCTGTTCAAGATGAACGGACTCCGTGTAGTAGGCTTGTCTCACGTTCAAGTTGACCAGCCGTGTCTGTTGGGACAGAATACCCTCAATCTGTGACTGCTGATTGCGTTCAATACCGCGCAGAACCAGTGAACTAAGCACAACCACGGTCAGGATAAGCAAGGCTGCCAGAAAAACACTGAACTTCAGCTTGATGCTGACTCTCATATGGCCCCGCCTGTTTCAGGCGCAGATGCTTTGTAACCAATCCCGTACACGGTCTGTAATTTTTGCTGATCCGTATCTCCAATTTTTTTACGCAAACGCTGGATGTGAATGTCTACGGTTCGTGTACCACCCACATACTCCATGCCCCACACTCGATCTAGTAGATCGTCTCGTGTGTACACCCGCTCGGGATTGGACATGAGAATGGTCAGCAGGTCGAACTCTTTTGGTGTCAGATCCAGCTTCTCCTCATTCACGGTCACTGTGCGGTGAGCAACATGAATACGCAGTGTGCCATTCACGATGGCCTGATTCTTCGAATCGTCAGGTGGTGGACTGCTTTTCTCTACACGGCGCATGAGCGCTTTCACCCTTGCGAGCAGTTCACGGATCTCGAACGGTTTGGTCATGTAATCATCGGCGCCCATTTCCAGGCCAACGATTTTGTCCACGATATCATTTTTGACGGTCAGCAAAATAATGCCGATATCCTCGCGGTCCTCCAGCCTGCGGCATACGCCATATCCATCAAGCCTTGGCATCATGACGTCCAAAATCATGACCTGCGGATGAAACGATGCGACCTTGACCAAGGCCTCTTCGCCGTCACTCGCAGTATCTACTTCATATCCTTCGCGCCGCAGCGCGTAAGCAATGGCACTGACAATACTTGATTCGTCATCTACCACGAGCACTTTTTTATTCATGGGATTCATCCTCTACGTTACACGAGATAACTTCAAGTGCAGTACCGTCTTCTGATCGCTGTTATCCCCAGATTTCTTTAATCCCCTTCTTCCAAAGGGGAAATCCGGTGATAAAGGGCGTAGCATATGCTTCCGAAGTAGCTTTCTGACAGAAAGCTTTGAACTTCGTTTCTTCAGACTGGTTCTGCACTCTTCGTTTTCGTGTAAATATTCAGTTCTTTTTATTTATGTTAGCAAGGTCTTTGCGATTTAGCTATGGATGAGTTTGCAATTTGTATGAGAAGCTTTCATCCTCTCAGCTTGGACTTGGCTCTACTTTCTTTATACCCCAATGACGACAAAAAGAGCCAACCCGTGATTGGATCAGCCCTTAATCTATAGATTCCCGTTTCAAGTTACTGTTTAGGCAATAACTTCTTAATTTCATCTTCAGAGAGTCCAGATGCTTTAACTATAGCAGAGAGATCTACGCCAAGTGTGAGTAACTCACGAGCCATTTCTCTCTTGCCTTCAGCCGCTCCTTCAGCTCGTGCGCCTTCAATCATTGATTTTTCGTCACTCAATGCTTTCATTCGAGCATCGTAGGCCATTCTGGTGGACGCATCCTGACTCAGAAATTCCAGCGTATCCATCGCCTTTTTCAACATCGGTTCATTCATGGCCAGCACCTCCCAGTTTGATGTATCTATTCCTTTCAGGAATAATAACCAATTCACGAGTCCGCCTTTTTCCATCGGAACAGAATACTCATCCAATTTGGTTAGTTCCATCACATGTATTTCGATATCATCCGTCAAACCAATACCTGTATGATCTTCTCGTAAATGAAAAACATTGTGATATCGCTCATTATCCAGACAGGAGTAGTTGAGTATATTAATAGTCACGCATTTTTTGAGTAGACTATAGTTTTCACCCTTTTTTATCTGATGAAAGTACATCTCACTCCAATAAAACAACGTCCTTTTCTCCATGTTATACGGGTTAAACAGCTGCATTTCAATGTTAATTAGTTTGCCTTCTACCGTCTTTGCTTTAATATCCAGAATGGATTGTTTATCCTCTGGACTATCCTTATCTGTATACGTGTTAACCACAGTGATCTCCGTAAGAGGAGATTCGCCGGTCTCTATAAACGTGCTGTTCAGAAAAGCTAACAAAACATCTTTGTTTTGCTCACTTCCAAAAATGCGTTTGAACACAAAATCTACTCGTGGATCGAGTAATTCCGTCACTCAGCATCAGCTCCATTCTCACCAGCATTATATCATAATTCCCATATAGCCTCAGCTTGATAATGGATCTGCACATAAATTGCTTCTACTCCTCAAATGACAGATTCAGCGGCTCGTCCGACATCTCGTACTCTGTCTCCATATGTGTCAGTGGTGTGTTCAGATCAACCTCCTCGAAGCGGAAGCTGTCGACCCACACTTTTCCTTTGCCGTTCAAAATAACCCCGAATGAAATGACCGCGCTGCCCTCCGGCACATCAAGCACAATACTGTACTGATTCCATGGCTGCGTACCCGTGATTGGCCGATCATGCATGTTATCAAATTGAAGTACATCATGGACGTTATTATCCACACGCATCCATAATCCGCAGAACGCATCCACACGCTCGGTCTTCACGAATCCCGATAATTTCATTCGCTTACCCACATACTTGTCCGCTCTGAACTGTTGCATCATTGTTGCAAACTCGTTGGGCTCCATTGGCGTAACGGCCTTCAAATATCCTGATGCTTTTCCCTGATGCACTTCGGCCGGATCAATGCCCATCTCATAATTCTGCGGGTGACTCCCGGTTAACATCCAACCTGTAATTGTTGACGTCTGGTTCATCTGTAATTCTCCTCCTCTGGTTCTTCCTTCGAATAATTTCAGATCGAACAATTTGCGAAAACGTCCTGGTGGCATGCCATATAATTTGCGGAATGCACGGGTGAAGGCTTCTTGACTCTCAAAACCACAAGCCAGAGCGATGTCCAAAATGCCCGCATCCGTCGATCGGAGGGTGGTGGACGCCAGACTCATCCGACGGTTTCGGATATAATCCACCACGGTCATGCCCACCTCATTACGGAAAATTCGATGGTAGTGATATGGCGACAACAACGCCTCGGATGCCACTTCTTCCAGCCCAATCTGCTCATGCAGATGAGTCTCAATATAGAACAAACTTTGCTGAATCATTGCACGGTAACGGCTCAACTGAGGTAAAGCCCCCTTCCATATCCTTACTATACGTGAATGGTGTAACCGCTGTTTTGATCAATTTTGCTATCTTCACCTCTGCTTACCTCTGCCGGAGATGCAAAAAGAGCCAATCACGGATGGAATCCTATCCGTAATTGACTCTTCTGGGAAACCGCCGTCCTGTGGCTACTCTAGAGCCACTTCATTGATCTACAGCAGGTTCATTTATATCTTTGCACAACATTCTTCGTCAGACAGCCGGTACCGGCTGTGCACCAACCTCTTCGTCATCATGCTCCACCAATTCATGTTTCTCCCAAGCTCTGCTCTTCCAGCGGAAGAACATAATGACCGCGCGGGTCCACTCATCCGCGGCAATGGCAAGCCACACACCCGCGAGCCCCAGATGAAGCTTGAATATGAGCAGGTACCCCAGTGGCAGACTCATGCAGACCATGGAGATCAGCCCCATGTATACCGGGAATTTTGCATCCCCTGCCGCACGCAGGGAACCAATGATTACAATATTGCAGGTACGCCCGGTTTCGAGCAAAAGACTGAGTAGAATCACTTGAGCCCCCAGCTTGATAATTTCCGGATTATCCGTAAATATGCTCATCAGCGGCACACGGAAAAAAATGATGATTACATCAATGATAACCGTGGCAAGAAGGGCCCATTTTACACTGTCAAAAACACGTTTGTACGCATCGTCTTTGCGCCGCGCACCCACAAGCCGACCTACAATGATCGATGTCCCCATACCAATCGCCATGCTGAACAAGTAGATATAGCTGGAGATGTTACCCGCATACTGCTTGGTTGCCATAGCTTCTGCGCCCAGATAGGTCACATACAGCGTGAACACGAGCTGGCAGGAATGATATACCATGGATTCCATCGCAGACGGAATGCCAATCCGCAGAATTTTGCCAATGAATTTCTTAGACAACTTAATGTAGTATTCAAAATCCACCCGTACCTCGCTCACACGATACAACAACCAGAAGAAGATCAGCAGGCAGATAAACCGGCTTCCCACCGTAGAGATTGCTGCCCCTTCCACTCCAAGCTTCGGAAGGCCGAAGTGTCCAAAGATCAATGCATAGTTACCAACAACGTGAATCACGTTCATGAATACAGCGACATACATCGTTTCTTTGGTATAACCATGTGTACGAATCGTCGCAGCCAGCGCATTAATGAGCGCCTGAAGGAAGATACCGCCACCGACTATATTTATATACGAACGGGCAAAATCATAAATTTCGCCTTGAATGTTCAGGAGTGATAACAAATGTCCTCCGAACAGAAGGAAGATTCCGCTCAGGACCAGACCTACGATAAGATTCAGTGTGATCGCATTACCCGTAACTTGTGCTGCTTCACTTAACTTTTTGGATCCGATATATTGTGCGACTACAATCGCAGCACCATGTCCAATGACTTCCAATACAAGGATAGCGATAGAAATAATCTGATTGGCTGCTCCAACGCCGGAGACCGCATTATCGGATACCGAGCTGAGCATGAGCGTATCCACGCTCCCCATCAACATAAATAAGAAGAGTTCCAAGAAAATAGGCCATGTAAGTCGAATCAGATTCAGATCCTTGGCATCAGAACGAAGGGACTCTTTGGTTGAGGATATTGCTGTCATTTTCTCACCTTTCCCATGTGGGCTTTAATTCTTAGGGTATGTTAGCACAGGTGGTTTGAAAATGCAGTAGTTTTGCGAAAATAGTTGAAAGTTTTTTGTAATTCCATAAATAGGTATTTTCACTGCTTTCATAAAGCCCCATTTCCGTAAGCTTATCAGAGGTTTCAGAAGACAAAAAAGGCCCCTCCCAACTCGCTTTTAAGCAAGTAATGGAAGGACCTTGGACCCTCAACCTTTTAACCTTTAACAGAACCCGCAGCAATGCCCTCCACAATTCGATTACTCAAGATGAGAAAAGCAATCAGGATTGGCATAATGCTAATCATCAGCGTTGCACCAATGGCTCCCCAATCCGTTGTGTATTGACCAATAAAGTTCTGTACCCCAACAGTCAGGGTTTTGTACGAATCTGTACTGATGAACGTATTAACAAAGATGAATTCATTCCAGTTATAGATCATGTTAATGATCGCCGTTGTGGAAATGACCGAAGACGTCATCGGCAGCACAATCCGAAAGAAAATCCGATGCACGGAGCAACCATCCATCACTGCGGCTTCTTCCACTTCCCGGGGGAGAGCGTAGTAGAATCCAAGTAGAATCATAATGGTAATTGGCATATTAAAGGCAATATAAGACAGGATGACTGACAAAGGGTGATCTGTGAGATGAAGCTTCAGGAACAAGCTGAACAGCGGGATCAACGTGGAGTGTACAGGGATCATCAGACCCACCATGAACAGCCCCAGCACCAGCGAACGACCTTTCCAGCGCATACGTGTAATGGCAAAGGTCACCAGACTGGCGAACAGCACGGTGATCACCACCGAGACCACCGTAATCCATACACTGTTGAAGAAGTACAAGCTGATATTTCCCTCTGTCCATACCTTGACATAGTTTTCCCAACGCGGAGTGGCAGGAAGGGAAAAAGGCGCCATGTCGAATACTTCCTGATTATTTTTAAGCGAGAACAACAGTAGCCATACCAAAGGTAAAATTTGCAGCAAAGCTACCAGGGACAAGAGGAAATACAGCAGAATATAGCCAAATCTCCTTAACCATGCCGAACCTCGGCTTGTCCCCGGGTAAGTTGGCAATCTAACGGCCGTATCCGTCTTCACCGGGATGGACCTCCTTTCATTTCACTAGGGCGTGTCTGGAAACTCCGAAGGTGGCAGATTTTGCCGAATTTTCGTTCCAAGCAAGGAAATTTTCCGCAGGCGTGCCGGGGCACGTCAAGGGAAAGTGACGCAGCAGGGGGCGAAAAGGCGGTAAAAGATGCACTTCAGCGAGTTTTCAGACACGAACTAGCGTCAGGAATACTGGATCGTATCTTTGGATGCTGTCGCTTTTCGAAGCAGCCAGGTAACAAGCAGACAGATCAAGAGCAGGAAGAACCCTACAGCACTGCCGTAACCAAAGTCGAAGCTACGGAACGCCTGACGATACATATAGGAGGCCATCACTTCGCTGGAACCATTCGGTCCGCCATCGGTCATCACGTAGATGAGATCAAAATACTTGAGTGAGCCTACCACAGCCAGTACCACAGTCACCTTGATGACTTCTGTAATAAGGGGCAGCTTGATTCGAAAAGCGATCTGCCAAGGACTTGCCCCATCAATCCGGGCTGCTTCCACCAGAGATTCCGGAATATTTTTGAGGGCCGCATAATAGATCAAAATATAGAAGCCTGCATACTGCCATAGAATCGGTACGAACAGTGCATACAGCACCAGTGATGGCTCCGCCAGCCAGGCTGGCGGATTGCTGAAGCCGATCGCTTCCAGAAAGGTGTTCAGCACACCATTGCTGGGATGATAGATCTTCAGCCATAACTGGGCGATCGCGACCGAAGACAGCAGCATCGGGATCAAATATATTTTGCGGAACAGATTGGCCCCCTTGATCTTGCCTGACAGCACCAAAGCGATCATCAGATAACCGATCAGACTCAGCGCAGAGAACAAAGCAAGCAAAAAAGTATGGTTCGCACTCTGCCAGAATGTTCCGTCTTGAAGAAGTCTGGCGTAATTATCCAATCCAATAAAGGTCATTGCACCGATCCCGTCCCATTGCATCAACCCATAATACCCGGTGAGCACGATCGGGATGTAGACCAAGACCAGCAGCAGAAGCAGTGCAGGAAGCACGTACAACGCAGCAACGAGACGGTTGGACATGACTTTGTCCATCACATTATCCTCCCTTCAAGCGTTCAAACGTGTGTACGTCAATTGCCTTTATCAATTGCAGCCTGATGATTCTTCACAAAGTCCTCCGGTGTTACCGCTTTGCCAAACAACGCCTGAATCATGTCCAGATGTGCCTGAGCGGCTGCCGGTTTCATCTGTACGTCTGCAAAGAGTGTAAGGCTGCTGGCCTGATTCAATTCGTTGAGAAGGTCAATGTAAAGCTGTGGTAGCTGTACTGCAGCTGTATCCACTTTGGTTGCCGGGATGACGCCTGCTTCAGTTACCGAACTTTCACCCCATTTTTCCACAAAGTATTGCACAAACTTCTGCGCTTCTTCCTTCACTTTGGAGTTCTGGGCCACGAACAGTCCTACACCTGGACCACCTACCCAGCTGTTAATATCGCTCTTGCCATCTTCCATTGTTGGGAATTTGAAAAATCCGATCTTGTCCTTGAATTCCTGCGGGATGTCCGGGTTGGTCGTAAAGTTTGGCAGTTCCCAGGTACCCATCAGATACATGGCAGCTTTTTCGTTCATGAATTCGGATTTGCCCTCATCGTTAGACAACCCGTTGAAGCCTTTGTTGAAAGCATTCATATCCACCAGTTTTTGTACCTCGGCAGCAGCTTGAGTCAGCGCAGGATCGTCAAACTTGCCAGAGCCATTGATGGCCTTTTCCAGTGCATCTCCACCTAACCGATTCGCCAGATACATATACCAGAGTGAGCCAGTCCAGCGGTCTTTATTGCCCAGTGCGATCGGCACCTCACCGTTCTCTGTCAGTGTCTTCAGCATACTCAGGAATTCATCGTACGTTGCTGGCGGCTGCAAGTTATATTTTGCAAAAATGGCTTTGTTATAATAAATGGGGGAGATATTCAACTCAATTGGTAGCGCATATGTTTTACCGTCTATCGCATAAGCTTCTGTTGTTCCGGCTATGAATTTCTCGCCCAGAGAGTCACTCAGCAGATCATCGACCGGTGCGAACAGGTTCCCCTTCACATAAGGCTCCAGAAATCCGGCAGCCCAAGTTACACCAACATCGGGAAGTTCATTGGATGCCGACAGAATTTTCAATTTGTTCTTATATTGTTCATTCTCCAGCACTTCCTGCTTAATGGTTACATTCGGATGATCCGTCTGATACTGCTTGATGATATCGTTGACCAGTTTGTTTTGCTGTGCGGAACTGCCTGCTGGCCAGAGGTGCATGAATTTGAGGGTTACTTTCCCATCTGTGCCGTTGCTGCCTGTTTCACCCTCTTCATCCGAACTTGAACTGTTACATCCGGATAAAATTACGGCGAGAACCAGCGTCCATGACAGAAGAATGGCCATCGTCTTTTTGCTCATTATTCCAACCCCCTTGGTTTTTTCGGTTAATGTAACCGCTTTAACCAAATTGTAGCACGGGCCTATCACACCTATAAGACCAGAGTAATTTGGAAAAACTCCACTTTTTTGAGGTTATTTGTTATTTCATTCAGATAGGGAATGCCGATATTTGCTTGGACTAAGCCCCTCAAGACTTTTAAATACTGTGATAAAATACTTATCCGTCTGATAACCCACCTGTTCCGCAATCTCCGAGATTGGCATCGTTGTCTGCACAAGCAACTCCTTCGCGCGCTGAATGCGTTTGCGGGTAAGGTATTCACTAAAATTGATGCCGATCTGTTCCTTAAACAATACGCTGAAGTAACTGGAGTTGAGATGGAGTAAATCAGCGATTTCACGCATGGTCACATGTTCACCCAGATGAGCATCCACATAGGTCAAAGCTTCACTGATCTGGCTATTGAGCCTCTGTTCCCCTCGCTCCTTAACATCCAGCAGCTTGGGGTCAACCATTTCCTGCATCGTTTGAATACGTCTCTGTTGTTCGCTGAACTTTAGGGCTTTTTCGACGGTCTGCAGCAATTGTTCCTTATCAATCGGTTTCAACATATACTCCACAACACCCAGCTTAATGGCCTGCTGGGCGTATTGAAAATCGGCATGCCCCGACATAATCAGGACAACAGGCTTGTTCGAAAAATGTTGAATGGCTTCAATCAGAGACAAGCCAGAGAATTCCGGCATGCGAATATCCGTTATTAACAGATCTGCCGGCTTTTTCTTGAGCCATTCCACAGCCTCGACGCCACTTTCTGCAGTCTGAATGTGATTTCGTCCTGCCGACCATCCTTCCAGTGTTTTGCGAATACCCTCTCTTGTACGCGGCTCATCATCCACGATAAGAATCGTTTTGTCATGAATCATATGCACCCCTCCGTTCCCATGGGAATCTCAAAGCAAATGACAGTTCCTTCCCCAACCTTACTTGTTATAGAAAGCTTGCAACGTTCGCCAAGTTGGCTGCCAAAGTAAAGCTTCAGTCGCCGATGTACGTTGATTAGACCTACGCCTGTACCCTTGTTAGATACAGCGGGCCCGCCATGTAAAGCATGAATGACAGATTGAAGCCGTAATTCATCCATACCGGGACCATCATCCCGAACCTCAATGCGAACCAGATTTTTCTCGGTCGAAGCATCCACATGGACGCTTATCTTTCCCGGGCCCAGTTTACTTTCAACCCCATGAAGAATCGCATTTTCAACTAAGGGCTGTATAAGAAGTTTCGGTATTGCGACCTTACGCACCGCATCACTCAGCTGAATCTCCCATTGCATTCTCTCTCCCAACCGCATCTGCATAATTTGAAGATAACGCTCGGCGTGTTCCAGCTCGTCGGCAATCGTAACCCATTCATCCTGCTGCGAACTGGAGATGATGTAGCGAAATAATCGGGACATCGCCACCACCATACGTGCCATCTCCTCGTCTCCCTTCTCCTCAAGGGACCAATAGAACGCTTCCAGCGTGTTGAATAGAAAATGGGGATTAATCTGAGATTGCAACGCCTTCAACTCGGCCCGGGACTGCATGACCTCCTTCTCATGAACCACACGGGTCAATTCATTCTGCCTGTAGACCATCTGGTTATATACGTCGTTGAGTTCATTGATCTCCATCGTAGAGCTAACCATTAGATTAGGTCTCATTGCTCCCGGCTGTGCACTGCGCATGGCCCTCATCAGACGTATGAGCGGACGTGTAATCATTGTGGACAGAAAGAAGGACATGATAAGGAACAGAACAACACCAATCATTCCCGAAACGAGCAGCGCCGTTCTCAAGATGGATACACCTTCCGTTGTCTCCCGCAGCGGGGTCAGGACAGCAAGTGTCCATCCCGTTAACTCCGATTTTTGCCGGACGACGATATAGGATTCCTCCCCGTTCTGCACGACTGATCCACTGTCCAATATGGCTTTGGGATCGAGATTGATCTCCAGATCGGAAGTCACCACTTCGCCCACCCCATCCAAGAGCATGATAGAGTCCTGCGAACCATCTGCCCCATTCGAATCATTGAGTTGAAAAAAACTGCGCTGCATCCGCACCACCACATAACCTCCATGTTCGAAAGAATGATCCAGCAGGTTAATCCGTCGAATAGCCAGAAGCACACCCGGATCTTCAGGGTCAGCACCTGCCCATACCAGTCTGCCTTTTCCTTCATCCGCCAGGTTGATCCAGTTGCGCTCCACTCTGAGATCGAGGGATCGGTCATCCATCGGAAAGATGCGGTTATAACCCGTAGTGTATATCTCCATACTTTGCGCGCCGTTGATGAAAGACTGATAACTGCCTGCAATCTGCAAGAGAGCTTGCCGCTGATTAAAGGTAGCCGGGTTGCCCTGCTTCTCATCGCTGAGCAGACGTTGCACATATGCATCATCCGCCACCTGGGCGGTCAGCGAATTCACTTGTGCAATGATTGCATCCAATCTGCCACTGGCTTGGACGGCGGTTTGGTGAATATGTTTCTCCGCATTGCTTTTCAGCAAAGCAGCTACCCGATCATAAGCCGATATGCCTGCGAGCAGCAGAACAACAAGCATCACCATAACGAAACCAATGAAAATCTGATTCCGAAGTGAGTTAAAATGTCCTTTTTTCCCGTGCAACTTCCCCATTCTCCTCTCTTTTTGGCATGTAAAAGAACCCACCACCTTACGCCCGTGCTCTTGAAGACTGGGTACAAACGATGCCGGATTATCTACGTATTCAGTTCTTCTATATAAAATGAACAAAAGAATATTTACACTAGCCACTACGATGACAGAATAACCTTCCAATCGCTGTTATCCCCAGATTTTTTGATTCCCTTTTTAAAGGGGAAAATCCGGTGATAAAGGCGAAGCATATGCTTCCGATGCAGCTTTCTTTCAGAAAGCCTTTAGCTCCGCTTTTTCAGGTTATTTCTGCCCTCTCCGTTCTCGTGTAAATGTTTAGTTCATTTATATAGTTAAAGCGCTTGCAGAAATGAACCTTACTCTTCTTCTCTCTTAGTCTTTGTTTACCGATTAAACTAACGACTAAAAAATAGCATAGTTTTACAGGTTAATCAATCCTCCCGAATAGTTCCCAAACGTTAAATGACAAGGATCAAAAAAAGAGAGGGGACTTTTAAAGTCCACCTCTCTTTGTTCATATCCCTTCACACATATCCTTCTCTGTGACACATCTTCAGTTATTTCACAGACCCTTGGGTAACCCCGTTGATGATCCACTTCTGTGCAAACAGGTAGATGATAATCATCGGTAGCAACGCGAGCAGGTAGGATGCAAACGCAAGGTTAAATTCAGTATTAAACTGTCCTTGGAATACATACTGTACCAGCGGCAGCGTGTACTGTCCCGGATCACTGATAATAATGAGTGGTAGCAAGAAATCGTTGTACGTGGATAGGCATGTCAGAATACCAACCGTGGCACTGATGGGTGCCATGAGCGGGAAAATGATTTTCCAGAACGTGCCCCAAGTTGTCGCCCCATCTACAAACGCCGCTTCCTCAAGCGCTACCGGAATGGACCGGATGTAGCCAACGTATACAAATACGTTGAATGCCAAGCCATAAACCGTGTGAAGCAGGATCAGACCTACCAGATTTGTCATCTCCAGCGATGCGGTCAGCTTAACAATCGGCAGCATGATGATTGGAAATGGAATGAACATCGCGCTGACAAAGTAATAATACAATCCTTTGAAAAACTTGCGTTTCTCCATATTCCGCGCAATCGCATAGGCTACCATCGAGTTACTGAGCAACGTCAAAAGCACGGTGGATGCGGTAACGATTGCACTGTTACGGAACGATTGGAAGAAGTTTGTCATGTCGATGGCTCTCGCGAAATTCTCCCAGTGAAGTGTTGTCGGAATGGCAAAGACCGATTGGGCCATCTGTTCCGGATTTTTCAAAGCTATTGTAACGGTCATATACAATGGGAACAGGATAAACAGGGTACCCAGCACAACAAGCAGCATAACGAGCCAATTGATTCGTGTACGGCTTCTCATTACAGATCCATCTCCCTTCTTTGCAGGAACCGGATTTGCAGAATTGAAATCACCGCAATAACGATGAAGTAAATAACCGAGTTCGCAGATTGATAAGCATATTCGCCGCCTTCAAATCCGCCGGTGTAGATCAGATGGGAGATGGACTGCGTCGCCCGTCCGGGACCACCGTTGGTCAAGGCTACGATTTGGTCGAAGACCATAAGTGAATTTTTCATCGCCAGCACCATATTAATGGTGAAGAACGGGGCAATAAGCGGGAAAGTAATGCTCCAGAATTCACGCCATTTGCCTGCGCCGTCGAGGTTGGATGCCTCGTATAGTGTCGTTGGTATCGTTTGCAGACCAGCCAAATACAGAATCGTATTCAGGGCCACCGATTGCCATACTGCAACAATGACAATACCGATCCAAGCCAGGCTCTCGCTACCAAGTATGTTCGTGGATAGCGCGTTGATGCCCAGATTTTGTCCCCAGATCGGGAATACGTTGGAGAACAGGTAGTTAAATATGTAACCTACGATCAGTACACTCAGAATATTGGGCAGGAAGTAGATGCCGCGGAAAAAGTTACGGAACTTGATCTTGGCATTCAGCCCGAGTGCAATGAGTAAGCTCAGAATATTGGTCAGGATCGTCACCACGATCGCAAATTTGAACGTAAACCAGTAGGCATTGCCTACATTGTCATCTTGGAACAAGTTGAAATAGTTTTTAAAACCAACAAAATCATATTCTTTCCCGAAACCGTTATAATTCGTAAATGAATAATAGATGCCCTGGAGGGCCGGCAGCGTCATAAACACAAAGAACAACACGACTGCCGGAACCGTCATCCAGTAATAGGGTGCGATACGCTTGTTCATACTCCATCCTCCTTCTGACAAGGCTTAGCGCCGATTAGCAACCTTGTCCCATTCTTTGTCGAGTGTATCTAGATAGTTGTCGATGTTTTGGTTCTGCAAAAAGGACTGTACGATGGAATTCAGCTGCACGGCAGCCGGAATATAGTGATCGGGAAAGTCAATAACCTTGCCCTTCTCGATATAAGGCATCAATTCCTGTACGGCAGGATCATCCTGCTTCACGCCTTTTACCGCAGAGAACAGCGTCTGTTCGTCAATGTATCTTCCGATATTTTCAGGCTCTAATAGAAACGCAATAAACGTCTCTGCCTGCTCGCGATTAGGCGTGTCCTCCGCAATGGTAAACAGGGAGTCGATCCCGTTCACCAGCTTGATCTCGCTTGCATCGTTGCCCGTAGGGAATGGGAAGAAACCGATGTCAACATTTGGGTTCGCTTTGCGAATCTCCGAGATGGCCCAGGTTCCCTGGATGTACATGAAGGCTTCACCGTTAGCGAAGGCACGGTTACCGTCCGAATAAGCTTTACCAAAGTTATCGCCGTGACCGTATTTCATGAGTTCCAGTTGCTTCTCAGCTACCTCGCGGTACTTCTCCTTGAACGTCATTTTGTTATCGCGCCGCTCTTGGTAGAAATCAATACCGACCAGATTGGAGGCTAGTGCATTGAACGGCAGGCTCGTCTGCCAGTCATCCTTGTATGTGAAATAAAATGGAATCTCACCTGCATCCTTAATCTTTTGGGCGGTCGCAATGAGTTCATCCCACGTCTTGGGCACGTCCAATCCCATTTCCTTAAACAACGTTTTGTTGTACATGATGCCGTTTGCATTAGTCGCGTAAGGAATACCTGTCACTTCGTCCATGCCTGTGAGATCATTCAGCATTTGTATGTAGTTCGGATCAATCGTCTGGAGTAATGTGCTATCCGTCAGATCGGTGAAAATATCACTCTGAGCCAGAATGGAATAGGTGTCGGTTGCCCCCATGGCCATAATATCCGGAATATCATTTTTGACGACACGCGTCTTCAGTACTGTCTCCGCATCGGGCGGATTCACCTGTGTCACTTGGATATCGTCATGCTCCGCATTAAACGTTTTAATTAATTCATCAAAGGTTGTTTTGGCTTCAGGCTTGTTCTGGAAAAATTCAATCTGCACTTTGCCATTCGCGCTATCTCCACTGGTACAGGAAGATAAAAGTACAGCCATCATTCCACACAGCAACATTGTCCCGAGAGCCTTGGTAAGCGTTGTTCTCATGTTGTACCTCCCTCAGCTTAATAAATTGAACTAATGTGATTTACACAGTGTCACTCCGATTGCAGTACCATCTTCCGATCGTTGTTATCCCCAGATTTTTTTGATTCCCTTCCTCAAAGGGAAAATCCGATTTTAGCGTATGCTTTCGAAGCAGCTTTCTTTCAGAAAGCTTTTAGCTGCGCTTCTTCAGATTGGTTCTGCACTCTCCGTGTTCGTGTATATCTTAGTTTCACTTTATATACGTAAAGATTTACCCATAAAAATAGTGAAATAACCATTTGGTTAATCCTTCCAAACTAACTTCAATCTGAATGGATGATATAGGTCTTTATTATTTCTAAAACGGTTTCGGTAAAAATGAATCACGGCAGTTCTTCCCATGACCCGAATTGGGCATAACAAAAAGGACACTGGATAATATCCAATGTCCCTCATTTAATAAGCTTATATTCAGCCACTGTAACGCTTTTATCCAACCTATTACGAACGTTCTGCTTTCGGCAAAGCATTACGTAAACGCTTGGCCCGATAACTCTGATATGCACGAATCAACATGCCGATGATAATCATGACCACACCGATGTTAATTGCAACATCAGCGAGATTCAAAATCCCGCGTCCTGACGGAAATACGAGGAAATCCGTTACCCGGGCATAGATAAATCGATCGATCGCATTTCCTAAAGCCCCGCCGACCATAAAACCCGCGCCAGCTTGCATCCAGAAACCGCGAATCTCACCTTTACTCCGGTAATACAGCATGCCCGCTATGAACAGAACAGCAATCACACCGAACAGACGCGCATTTCCCTGAAACATGCTGCCAGCCATTCCACTGTTCTCGTAATGCTGTAACTGCATGCCCGAGTTACCCAGTCTCATGACGTCGCCAACTTCCATATACATCCTCACTGCAATCTTGGTTCCCTGGTCCACCAAAGTCACCAGCAGTGCTACAAAATAAAACAGCATCGTGCTTCTCCTCCTGCCTACGTAGCAATAACTTATTTTAACTTTAAGAGTTATGTATATTAGGTTCCCTTCACTTTAACACAGCCGATGTACGGTCTCCAAATGAACGGTCTTTAACCACGCAAATAACGTTCACTAACATCGTTCAGACTGCATCCAGAAGGGACTACACCAATCCATGTCGAATGTAGACATCAATCATATACGTAAAGGGGATGCCTGTAATTTGAACCTGACCACGACAGAGAAATTAAAGGAAATGCAACAGGAAGAAAAGGACTTGGTATTTGACACATTTGATTCTGAAACAGCACTCCAACTTGGCCAGCATCTGGTCGAAGAAGCGAAGCGTCGCTCCCAAGCCGTGACCATCGACATCACCCTGGAGGGGCATCGCCTCTTTTTGCATGCGATGGAAGGCACTCATCCCGACAACGAAGACTGGATTCGCCGCAAGAACAACGTAGTGAATCATTTCTCATCCAGCTCTTGGCACACGGCTCTGCGGTTGAGAAGTGAAAACCAGACACTTGAACAAGACTTCAATCTGCCTTCATCGGACTATGTCCTAGCCGGTGGCGCTTTCCCGCTGATTCTGAAAAATGAGGGACAAGTCGGCACCATTACGGTATCAGGTCTGCCTGATGAGGAAGACCATGATCTGGTCACGACAGGCATTCGCTCGTTTTTGTTGCAGCAAGATTAGATTAAAATGGGCAATAAAAAATCCGTACCTGGGATAGGCACGGATTTTCTTCTTTTTCCTGTAGTTAAATTCCTGCGTTTATTGGATCGCCGAGAGAACGTCCAGCAGCATAGATTTGAATTTGGGCCGATCGATGGCTTCACAGACACGTACATTCGGCTCTTTGCCAAAACGTCCGTTGATATCGACCACGCTATATCCACGTGTCAGTTCTCCTGCCGCTTCCACGTCCACATAATATTGACCCGACTTGGTCATGATGGATTCATCCGCGGCTACAGCCATCAACAACGTATCGGGATGAGTGGTGCCATTGAGTTTATGTACCGACTTGTTGAACTGCATAACCACTTTGTTGATTGCAGTGAAGAAATCGGCACCCGATGTACCCAGAGCCGCAATCTCTGCATGATCGTCATCGTCCATCACTGAATATTGCGTGCACATCTCCCAACCAACCATCGTGATTGGAATGCCTGCATGCAGTACAATTTTCGCTGCTTCCGGGTCCACGTAGAAGTTATACTCCGCCGCCGGTGTAATATTGCCCAGTGCATTATTCGTTCCGCCCATGATGTACAGGTGAGCAATCTCCGGGATAATCGTGGGGTCTTTCTGAATTGCCATCGCAATGTTAGTCAGTGGAGCAATAGCCAGAAGTTCAATTTCGCCTGGATGTGCATGCACCTTCTCAATGAGAAAATCAACCGCATGCCCGCTCTCGGGACGCTGATCTGCCTTCGGGAAATGCGCGCCGCCCATACCATCATCGCCATGCACATCTTCCACTGTCCGGTGCTGAGCTTTACCGTAGGCCATTAGCGGACGTTCGCAACCTTTATACACAGGTACCTTGCCGCCATGTCCAGCAACCTGTACCGTGTACAGGGCATTTTCAACCTCTTGGTCGAATTGTACGTTACCGCCCGTAATGGTGATGCCCTCCACCTGAAAGTGATGCAATGCTGTCAGGATCGCAATCGTATCGTCTCCTGCTGTATCTGTATCGATGATGACTCTTCTCATGATGCCGCGCTCCTTCTTCCGTTTAATAGTAAACTCCATAAAACACTATGTCTTATTTTACATCAAAAACGTACCAATGACGATGGAAACGCCGATGATAATCGAACGCAGCAACTGTGCTACCGCCATATTACCTCGTGCGATTTCGTCACACACCCGCATTTTTGGAATCAGGAAATCAAATATAATATAGACCAGGCACAGCACAATAATTCCAAACGCCGACCACAGCAGCATATCCAACCACGAATGCGTCGAGAAAGATACCATGCCCACAATAATACACAGTCCCAGTAATTTGCTGCCCATGTACATGCCTGCCGCCTCGTTACCTTTGGCGATTTCCTCACTATCGTTATACCGGGTCAATTTGCTAAAAGCGAAATATCCACATACCAATACCACCAGCAGAATGCCTACACCCACCGCCACATTCACGAGGTTTAATCCCAAGTTTTCCATTCCTTCTTCTCCTCCTCATCATTCATCCGTTCACTAACCGTAGCCGCGCAATAATAGGCCATATCTCCGGTTACTTTCTCCCCGACCCGTGGTAGTATCCCAGCCAAACGCCCACCGATAACAAACACCCCTGTAAGCAGATAGCCGCTGTATGCTCCAGCTTCCGTCTCGATCACAACCTGTTCCATCGGAACCAGCTGCTGATAGATTTTGGGCTGATTTTCGTAATAAGCTGTGATCTCTTCATCCTCGTCTGTTGCCCCAGATGCAAGATTGGATTCCAGCGCCTCGTTAAGAGGATGCTCCATATCCTGCTTTCCAAAGGCATTGTCCGTTCCTTCATCCAGCAAAAGAGTTCCTCTGCCTTCGCGCCCCCAATAACTCTTCGCTACATATGGCGTGGCGTTCAGCTCGAAAGGCTCTGCCGAAAAATAGGTGGGCAGCAGATATCGGGAAATCACGTCCATCTCTGCTTCATCAAAGAGGGTAAACCCGCAATATTCTGGGGTTTGCTCGTTACGCTCGTAAAGTGACCAGATTGCTGCCATGAAGCCTTTGCTCTGCATCAGCACATGCTGAACGGGATTCATCAGGCCCAATCTTCCCTCACGTACAAGTTCAAGCAGCGCAGCACCAATGTCCACCCCTGTCGTCTCATCCCGATCATCGATCAGATACTCCAGTGGATAAAGGCGATACAGCAAGTTAATCTCCCGCCCCCTATGGTAAAGCGCCTCTCCCGGAACAATCTCCAGTTCCTCAAGTGGAGCATAGAAAACCTCGTATCCCGCTTCCTGACAACGTCTCATCAGGTATTCCGTATTCGTTCGGTCTTCGACATGTTCGCCAAAAGAAGTGAATGTCACCGGACCCTTTAATCCCTGCTCTGTATAGAATTCCAGCCACATCTTGAAACATTCCCGAATACGTGTATCCATCTCGGCAGATGGCGCAGTTAACGCGGCATCCTCAGCAAGACCGACCAGGATATTTTCCAATGCAGCAGCCTCCGGTATGCCAGTAGGCGTGTCCGTATTATTTTCAATACACTTGGGCCCAGCTTCTCCGATAATCCAGTCCTGACGGGTAATGCCTCCAGTTACCAACTCCATACGTGCCGCCGGGATAAGCCCCGGATGAATACCCAACTGATGCTCTAAAAAAGAATCCGGCATATATTGCTGGATAAATCGCATCACTTTACAGTAAATGCCGTCTACCGCCTCGGCTGCGGTATGCAGTTCCAGCACCTCCGAGGGAGAGTAGACCGTTAATGCTGGCACACAATATTGCTTCCCGTACATTCGATGATATGGAATCTGTTGTTCCGTTTCACCCTGAAATACCTCTTCGTGACTTAACGGCAGTTGAACCACTTGCCTCATCCGGTTATCCTCCCGAGCTGCGGAAGAAGCTACCGAAGCCGCTTGATTTGGACTTGGATTTGCTATAGGAGCTGTTACTGTCCTTATTGCTTCGATACGACGACCCACCGTAGTAATAGTGCCCACTGCTGGAATCATATTCACATCCGGTATCATACTCCGGGTCACATTCATCATTGTTGCTAGCACAACCGGATAACACGGCAGGAACCGCCAGCATCAGGGAGAAAGCAACCAGCTTTGCTTTTGATCCGGGTTTCGATGCTTGCCCCCGCTCTTGGTCACTCATTACAGATCCACCTCTTTCATATAAAACAACACTTTCTTGCGATCCGCATCCAGCACGGAATACAGGAACTCATACGTCTTGCCACCGCGAACCATGTAATGGTCCAGCAGTTGCTCGGCAAGCTCCATTGTATAGGTGGATGAAGCTATGAGCTCCAACTCCTGAAACGAACTTCCATTCCACAACATATACTCTGGGCTGTACATGGAAGACATTTTGCACATCGCCAGCGCAGCATCCGCAATGGCTGCACCGTACTCGTCCGGCATCTGTTGGTCATATGGCGTTACATATACTGCATGTTCCCGCCCATCCTGGCATTCATTGGACAGATGCGCCCAGAGTTTGTTTTTCACCAAGGTGGCATCCACCAGTTTGCGCATGAACAGTTCATCTCGTGTGACTGAAGCCTGTTCCAGCACTCCCGTCTCCGCCTGTCGATCATCCGACCAACTCCGATACGTCAATGAATAATAGATACCGATAACCTCCCTTTTTGCGAGCTCTTAGGTGAGCCGTTTCAATTCATACAAACGTATTTAACGCATCAGAAGGAAAAAAGTTACACTAGTGAATCAATTTCATAGTACCTTTAGCTGCTTCAAATCAAGGCTAGACATAGATCAAAATGGTTTAATTTGTCTATGTCTAGTTACAAAACTCCATTTTTAGTGATTTATGAAATTGATTCTATTCACCATGACATGTAATAAAGAACATGTTGGCTACCTTCGTTCTCCGATTAACGAAGCAGGAAATAACATACTGTTTTCTACTTTTGGTATGTAATCCAGTTCAAAAAGGCCGGAGAAGACTCTCCGACCGCACTTTTTTTAATCTTATGCTCATGCCATTCTGACTTATAACTCAGCCCACTGTGCCAATACATCATTATATTCAGCGGACAATTGCTCGCGATCATTCCAGATTTGTTCCAGTTCAAGCGGATTGTTCTGCACCATTTCCAACTGTTGATCCAGCACCTGAATCTCTGCCTCAAGACGAGCCAACGTCTGTTCCAGCTTCTCCGCAGATTGTTGGTTGCCACTGCCACTTCTATGTTTCGATGCAGTTGCTGCCGAAGGAGTCAACGCCTTACCTGATTCAGTAGAAGCTTTATGGTCATGACTTCCACCGGCAGCTACAACAGTGGATCCGTTCATTGTCGAGGTTGCTCCTGGCTTCTTCCCTGATCTGGCAGTCCCGCCGGGCGCGGACGTTAAACCTGACTTCATCTCTGACTTGGTGTTCCCACGAGAAGAAACGCCCACGCCTGCTGTAGCCTGAGTTGTCGCCGCCGCACGAGCTTGCAAATCAAGCTTCTTCTCACGATACGCCTCATAGTCTCCCAGGTAAGCGGTCATCTGACCGTCCTCCAGTTCCCACACACGGGAAGCGAGGCGATTGACGAAGTACCGATCATGCGAGATGGCAAGTACGGTTCCTTCAAAATCAACCAGTGACTCTTCCAGCGCTTCTCTCGATGCGATATCCAGATGGTTGGTTGGCTCATCGAGCAACAGTACATTGGGTTTGCGCTGCACCAGCAGAGCTAGCCGCAGACGCGTCCATTCCCCACCAGATAATTGCCCGACAGAGCGGAATACATCCGCTCCATAGAACAGGTATCGGGCCAGAATTCCGCGAGCCTCTCCCTCTTCCACGCCTGCTTCCAGACGGAAGTATTCGAGTACGTTCAGCTTTGGATTCGTGGGTTCCTCCTGTTGAGCCAGATACCCTACATCCACGCGTGCTCCCCACTCCAGCTTGCCCGCATTGGGCTGCTCGTCACCAAGCAACAGCTTGAACAGGGTCGTCTTGCCGGAGCCATTGCGTCCAATGAGTGCAATTTTATCCCCATATTCCAACAGACCCGAGATTCCGCGCAGGATTTCACGCTCGCCATAGCTCTTCTCGACCTGTTCCAATACCGCTACCCGTTTACCCGTTCGATCCGTAGGACGCACATCGAACTCGGCATTGCGGCGCTCCAGTACAGGACGCTTCACCTGCTCCATCCGCTCGATGGCTTTACGCATCGAAGCCGCCCGCCGGAAGAACTTTTCATTGCCACCCACACGACCCCACTCCTCTAACTGGCGGATCGTTTCCTTCATTTTTTTGATAACCTTCTGCTGCTCCTTGAACTCCTCGAATTGCTGCAACAGCCGTTGTTCCTTCACTTTCATATATTCCGTATAACCGCCAGCAGATGTTTCCGCTTCTCCATCCTCCAGCTCCAGTGTTCGATTCACGACCCGATCCAGAAAATAGCGATCATGCGAGATCAGGACAATGGTGCCGGGATATTCTCGTAAAAATCCTTCCAGCCACTCAACCCGCTCCAGATCAAGATGGTTTGTCGGCTCATCCAGCAATAACAGGTCGGGTCTTACGATTAGCTGTGAAGCCAGCACCACCCGAGTCTGCTCCCCACCAGACAGGGAACCAAAGCGCCAACCATAGTGTGCCTTGGCGATATCCAAACCGTCCGCCACCTGATCGATCCGGGCATCCATTTCATATCCACCCTCACGCTCGAACTGGTCTTGCAGTGCCGCGTAGCGTTTCAGCAGGCGCTCCAATTGATTAGGGTCTGCTGCACATGCCGGATCGGACATCTGCTGCTCCATTTCCTTCATTTGCGT
The DNA here is from genome assembly GCF_000517905.1 of Paenibacillus sp. FSL H7-689. NCBI lineage: Bacteria > Bacillati > Bacillota > Bacilli > Caryophanales > Paenibacillaceae > Paenibacillus > Paenibacillus sp. FSL H7-689. Next base: position 45,480 of record NZ_ASPU01000006.1, on the reverse strand, counting down.
GCGACATATCATAAGCTCCTTGAATCCAAGACTCAGTACATCCAGTACGGTATGGTCATCCAATCCTTCTGGAACCTGAGCCACATATCCCATTCGTGTATCTTTCTTGATCATCAATTGCCCTTCATCCGGCTTGTTCAGTCTTGCCATCAGGCGCATAAGTGTGGTCTTGCCGCTTCCGTTGCGGCCAATCAGGGCGACCTTGTCACCTTCCATAATTTCAAACGTAATGCCGTCCAGCACCAGATGTGCTCCGTGGTATTGAGTCAGTTGTTGCGCGCTAATCATTATCATAATAAGGTTCCTCCTATGGTATGGAAGATCCTGACCGCAACACAAAAAGAGCCGCAGGAGGTTAGCTCCGCGGCCCTTCAGAATTCAAGCAATATCGCTTATAGTCCGAATGAGGTCAAGGCAGGCATCTTCTCGCAAATGTTAACTTCCGTATATTCAAAATTGGACAGACTTCTCCCGTTGGTCAGAAAAGTATGAACAATGCCAGCCATAGCAATCGGCAGCTGGCTAATACGGTTGTTAAGCATCTCGTGATTCACCTGTCTTCACCTCCCTTGTCATAATTAATGTCAATATATCACAGACGAATGCGTTTCCGCAACCATCCCTTCGCCCAATTCAATCATACTGTACAGTAGTTTCATTCTTACGCTTAATTCCTGCCCCGTCGCCGAAGCATTACATCCCTGATCGCCACCGTAATAAGTGTTAACATTCCCGAGGTACCCAGTGATGCGCCAAGCAGGGCATATCCGATGCCATTCCACCCGCCAATATCGATGCTGATCATGATTACAACGGCACCGCCGAGCAAGGCCACACATGGCAATATATATTGAACCCACGTCATTCGCCGTCCTTGCAATCGGTAAATAAGCCATTCAATCAGCAGCAGCACCGCCCACATTCCCAATGTCCACAAGATCAGTACTTCCATAAGGTTCCCCTCCTGTTGCTGGATGGATTAAGCCCTTTGTTACAGACCTTACGTTACTTCAACCAATCTGAGAAAAAGTTCCGGTACCCTTCTTTCATTTTCGTGCGCGAAAAAGCACCAAAGGCATACTTCCGGTTGTCTTCTGACACACTGCGCGGCGCAGCCGCAGCCATGTTCACCAGTTCAAACCAGTTATCCTCGTTGCCTGCAAAGGCATGCGTGGATCGAATGTGACCGTAGCAAGCATGCTCCGGTTTCACGACCATTTTGCCCATGGCCATCGCTTCCGTCAGCGGCATCGCAAAGGTATCAAAGGCCGAACAGTTCCAATACACCTTGGATGAGTTCATCAACGTAAATATCTCATCCTGCGTGAGCGCAAACTTCAGCTTCACGTTGGCAGGAATGTCGTACTTCTTCATGGTTTCCTTATAGCGTACACCGCCAAACACCATATATACTTCCTTGTCCGGGTTCTGCCGAGCGTATTCCAAAACTAGATCCGGGCGACGGTTCGCCTCATCCCGACCGATCCAGAGCACCCGATTATGCACAACCTGGCTCGGATCATAGTGCCGGTTCGCCAGCTCTTCGCTAAAGCCAATCGGAATAACGTTCACGTCATGTACACCGAAATTGCGACCCAGTTCTGTTTTTAAAAACTCCGTCTGTACAATTGCTTTATCCACCATCGTATAAAATGGCTTCATCATCTCATATCCCGTTAGCGCGGGATCGGGGAAACTGTGCGGGAACAATACACTTTTCGGTAAGAACATCTTCAAAAATGTAAACCCGGATACGGTGTAGATAACATGCTCTATATTATGGCTATGAATCTGGTCCAGCACGATATCGTAGTTCACCAGGTCACCTTTCTCATGCTCATAACCAGGCAACCAGTCGTATCCACTGACATGACGCTCCGGCGAGATGAACACGATATCCACGCCCAACTCCAGACCAATCTGCTTCAGCCTATCCGCAAATACGCGCGGCCCCTGAGCTTCCGTGAATTGAATTTTACGCATAACAAGTCCGACTTTACGCAAGCTTCTCACCCCTCATTTCTATTCCTCACCCATATGCTTCATGCACTGCTCCAGCGTCGCTGCCGTCTCATTCCATTGGCTTCGCAGCTGTTCCTTCGGCCACACACATTCCTCACTTCTCAGATCACCGTCAATTAAACGCAGCATCCAGAGCGAGAATACAATAGCATAGGCGTGGTACCATTCTGCAAAAGAAACCCGTTCAATCTGCATGCCCAGGCTCCCCAGTTTGTCCAAATAAACATCCATAACCCGCTCTCGCAATGCAGGCGTAACCGTTCTGGGAAACAGCGGATGCGAGAGATCAACTAGGTGAAATATATCCCACAATGGCGCATTCAGATGGGCATGCTCCCAGTCCAAGATGACCAGTCTGCCGTCCACCTCCGCCATGTTACCTGGATGCAGGTCTCCGTGACACAAAACGGTTGGAAGTTCTTCCTCTGCCATGAGGATCAACCTGGAGATCTTGTCCCAATCGGATTCGGACAGCTGCATATCCAGCCTGGATAAAAATTCATCCGTAGATTGTCTGTGCATTTGTAACTCATCCAGCATTGTGTGAATGGGCGGTTTCTGGCCCACGCGAGGCAGTTCGCTCCAATCCGTGACAGACAACGCATGCCATACTGCCATATGTGCCGCTGCGCCGAGCATCGTCGCTTCTTGCGAATCATGCACCAGTTGCCCCAAATCCTCGTAGATCATCCAGCTCTGTGCTGGAGCAATGGTAAGATCCGACGCTGCAATGAGTTGCGGATAGATTGGTGGTAAGCCAGACATCACATGCTCGTACATCCATCGTTCCCGTCCATGCTGCGCAGGATTCGTCAGTGGTTTGAAAATATAACTGCCCCCGGTAGGAATCGTGAATCGCTCCACATATCGTCCGTTTATTCCTTTATACAACTGCTCGCGGCTTGTTATATAGTGATCATTCAGCATTCCTTCGGGCGTCACCCAGCTGTATGCATCCAACTCTTCGTTCACGCTACCCACCATCCATTTCGTTCTCCCTGCTACTCCGATGTTGATTTCTATTCATCATACGTTGCCGCTCACAAGCCTGCAAGCTTTGGTCGTAAGAGCTTATTCAGTGTCTCAATTCAGAGTTTCAAAATTGCTTATTGCATTTTGGTTAGTAATCACTTACTATACAATCATGAAGAACAAATCTCATGTGGATAGCAAAAAGAAAGATATCCTACAAGCGGCGATGCGCTTGTTCGCAACCAAAGGCGTTGACGGCATATCCGTCAAAGAGATCGGTGACGCCGCCGGAGTAACCGATGCGGCGATCTACAAACATTTTAAAAACAAAGATGCCGTTGCCCTGGAAGCCTTCACCCAATACTGTGTCGACTATACTGCACTGATTGACGGGTATGTTCGACAGGAAGGTCCGGTGTTGGAACGCTTCAAGCAACTGGTTACCGAGGTTCTCCATCTGCATGATGAAGATCCCTACGGACTGCTACTGATTTCACAGAATCATGAAATATTCATTGAAGCCGGAAGCAGCGAGGATTACCGTCAGCCGTTGGATGCGTTGATGGATCTGATCGATCAGGGAATGATGCGGGGCGAACTGCCTCAGCAGGATTCACGGCTCACAGCCGTTCTGGTGATCGGTGCAATTACACGCATGGCGGTCTCCAGTATGCAAGGTGAGCTACCGGAGCTGTTGGTACCTTATACGGGGGAAACGGTTCACCGGCTTGCATCAATGTTGGGGCACTTATCTCAGAAGTAACGATGGAGATGGGATGAAGCTAGAAATGGAGTAGCGGAGTGTAGGGAAAACGACGTGAGCAACTACATTGTTTCCGAAGGAAACAACCTTCGTAAGCACCCCTCTTATTTCGGCTGAATCCCATATTCGATGCGGATTATGCCGCTAGGCATGATTCGTAATCAAAGGCGGACTTGTTGAATAACTTCTAAAAGAGAATCGTCAACATACCATCAGGATATACAGATGGATTACCGGGTCATACGTGACCTTTTCTTTTTGCACATGAGGTTAGTGTTCATTAACTAAAATAGTCAGGACGTGTCATCTTCCATGAAAAAAATATTAATTATTCAAGGCAATCCCGTCTCTCCCAGTTACAACGGTGCAATCGCCGAGGCTTACCGAAAAGGTGCGGTGCAGGCTGGTGCCGACGTCCGCATGATCACCCTTAACGAGTTGGCATTCAACATGAATCTGGAGGGAGGATATCGTAATAAACTTCCACTTGAACCAGATTTGCTGGAGGCCCAAGAAGCAATCAAGTGGGCCGAGCATCTTGTATGGGTATTCCCAATCTGGTGGGGAGGACCACCTGCCCTGCTGAAAGGTTTCGTTGACCGAATCTTTATGCCAGGTTACGCCTTCAAGTATCAAAAAGGTAAACCTTTTCCAGATCAGTTGCTCAAAGGCCGCACCGCTCGCATGATCACTACCATGGATGGCCCAAGCTGGTATTTCAAATGGTTCCAGGGTGAGCCCGCACATAAAATGATGAAGATCTCCACATTTGCACTGACTGGCATCAAACCTGTGCGGATAACACCTGTAGATCAAGTTGGTAAAAAGTCAGATGAACAGAGAAAGAATTGGCTTGATAAGATTGAGCAGCTTGGGCGGAAGATGGGGTAAAAGATTTCTGCAAAAAAGCCTCATGGGAAGTATATGCTTCTCTCCAGATTTTCACGTTTTAAGTTAAATCAAAATTCTGGGGATACGCGCAATTCGAAGATAGTCCTGTAATCCGCAAGTGGCTCAATTGTAATCTTAGTTTAACTTATATCAGAGAGCAGAAATGTGCCTATTCCCAGTTACAAAAAAGGGTTGTCCCCTACGTCTTGAACAAGACGTAGGGGACAACCCTTTTAGCATTCATTATGGTCTAACGAACCGTAAACACGCTATTAGCGCCATTTCCGATAAGTCTGAGGTTTAACGAATCGTAGACGCATTATTTCCTCGATCTGTGTATCATTTGGAGGTTTTAAACTAGTTTGCACCGGAATAACTTCACTGAGGTTCGTTACATTTTGCATTCCACGCTAAATCGCCATTTAACACTCACTCGGTTCGTTAGCGACCTGCACTTAGAGAGACAAGTCCACACTACAGGTCAGCTTGATACGCCAATCGCCCGCCTTTGGAAAGTCGACTTCGCAACCAACGGTAATGAAATGGAAACAACCATGGCAAGCAACCCCAAAGAACAGCCATCTACAACCATACAAGCAACGCATTACCCAAACGAAATACGACCTGATGGATGCTCAGGTAAAATGGACGATACCAACTGCTGCACAGCTGGATGATCCGACTGCATCACCGAATCCCCGGCATCACCGCTATATACCAGCTTTCCCTGATCCATTACCGCAATGCGGTCACAGATCGTCATGGCGGCCCGAATATCATGCGTGATAAAGAGATACGATAACCCGTAGGACGCTCTTAACTCCGCCAGCAAAGATAATATTTGCGTCTGGTGCACCATATCCAGGCTGCTGATTGATTCGTCCAGTACGATTAACTTCGGTTTGAGCGCGATAGCTCGTGCGATGTTGACCCTCTGTAATTGGCCACCGCTGAACTGGTGCGGAAGCTTGCTCCCATCCTCAGGTGTAAGTCCAACCTGCTCAAGCAGTTGCCCAACCACACGAAGTTGTTCTTTGGCCGATAAACGCTCGTAATTATCCAGCGGCTCCCCAATGATCTGCGCGGCAGTCATAAGCGGATTCACAGCCGAATAACAGTCCTGGAACACGACCTGCAGATCACGCCGTAATCCCTTAAGTACGGGTTTGCTAGATCGGTAGATATCCTGACCTTGAAATGAAACCTGACCCTGGCTGGGCTTCTCCAGACCAAGTATGATTTTGCCCAAGGTACTTTTACCTGCCCCACTCGTACCCAGCAGTCCCAGACAAACACCCTTCTCGATCGTAAGTGAGATATCCGCCAGCACAGGAGGACGCGCTCCCGAACGATCCAGCCAATTCCGTTTGCCATAGCTATGGCTTACTTCACGTACCTGAAGCATCAGGTCATCCTCCTCTTTTGTAATTGGCAGAAGTAATCTCTGAAGAGGCTGAAATTACACATCACCATGCCCATTCCACCCCTACGACTACCCACTCAAAATACAGTTCATATCCGCTCTACACATACACTCCACTGAACGATTCGACTCGTCTGTAATTCGCTATCGTCCCAAAGACATGCTGGGTCTCGCATTTAACAACATCTGGGTATACTCATGCTGCGGGTGATCGAACAGTTGGTACACATCCGCCTGCTCCACAATTCGACCCTTCTGCATAACCGCGACTTCATCGGCCATTTGCGAGATCACACCCAGATCGTGGGAGATGAGCAAGATGGATGTGCCATACTCCGTACGTAGCCGATCCAATTCCTGAAGCACCTTGAACTGATTCACGACATCCAGTGCCGTCGTTGGTTCATCAGCAATAACCAAAGCCGGTCGCAGGCACATCGATATGGCGATCATCACACGCTGCAACATACCGCCACTCAGTTGGAAGGGATATCGCTTCATCAGTTTAGCTGGTTCGGGTAAGTTCATATCTGCCAAGGCAGCAATGGCCCGCTCCCTGGCAGCTGCTTTGGACATTCCCGTATGCGTACGCAAGGTTTCAATGAATTGAGATCCAATCGTATATACGGGTGTAAAAGCATTCATCGGATTCTGCATAATAAATCCGATTTCCTTGCCGCGGATGCGCCGCATCTCCTCACCTGACAACGAGCCAAGCTCCCGTCCATTCAGGTGGATGCTGCCCGACACTTCCATCCTGCGCGGATCAAGCAGATGGAGCAATGCGTTACATGTAACGGTCTTACCACTGCCACTCTCACCGACGAGACCGAAGACACGACCTTTTTTTAATTCAAAATCAATGGGATCCAGTAACGGGACTGAACCCTCCGCTGTTCTTAGATTCACTTGCAGACCACGAACTTCGAGTACCTTCGCTGCATCATCCATCGTTACGTTCACCCCTCATATGCCTTCGATTCCGAACCACTACCTTTTTGCAATGCCATAACGCTCGGATAACGCTTCTCCCAAAATGTTGAACGTAATGACTACGAGCAGAATCAATGCCCCCGGGTAGATCATCAACTCCGGATGACTACGAATATAACCTGTCCCCTCATGAATCATAGCGCCCCATTCTGCATTTGGTGGTTGAATACCAAGTCCCAGGAAAGACAGAGCAGATATATCCATAATCGCCCACCCCATCTCCAGCGTACCCATCACAACGATCGGACGCTGCACGTTGGGGATGATATGTTTCCGAATAATCGTCCACGAAGAGGAGCCGCTAATCCGCGCCGCTGCGATGAAGTTCCGTTCTTTCAGACTAACGACCATGTTCCGGCAGATACGTGCATAATACACCCACTGTACCATCATGAGTGCTAGAAGCACCTGCATCAGACCTGGACCAAAGATCCCTACAATACCGAGCACCAGCACCAGATTCGGAAACGCCATAATGCCTTCACACAAGCGCATCAACAGACTGTCCACCCAACCACCAAGGTAACCGGAGATTGAACCTACAATGACACCTATGAGCAAAGATGACAGGAAGATCAGGGTAGCAAATCCAAGCGACACTCTCGCTCCATACATCAGCCTAGTGAGATTGTCGCGTCCCAGATGATCCGTTCCGAGCCAATGCTCAAGCGATGGACTCGCCAGCTTCTGCAACAGATTCACCTTCACCGGGTCATGAGGAGCAATCCATGGGGCTAATAACGCGATCACGAAGAAAAGCAATATGATCACCGAGCAGATCTGGATGGCTCTCTGCCCTTTAAATACCGCACGCCATTTGTTTATCAATGTTCTGCCCGTCCTTTCGCTGAAATCCGTGGGTCCATAACGAGCTGCACCAGATCAACGAGCAGATTGCATACGATGAACAGGCAGGCCGCCAGGAAGACATAACATTGAATAACGGGAATATCCCGATTAAATATCGCATCGACAAAATAACGTCCGAACCCAGGCCAGGAAAACACCTGCTCTACAATAATGGTGCCTGTGAGCAGCTTGCCCATACTCATCCCCATTCCTGTAATAAGGGGCGATATGGCGATTTTCAGGACATGCTTGAGCATAATCACTCTTTCGCGAATCCCGCGTGTTCTCGCATACTGTACATATGTCTCCTGCAATTGCTCCAGTACACTGGAACGTAACAATCGGGTGTAGACCGCAATAAGAATCAAGGAAAGTGTAATCGTAGGCAGAACCAGATTCTCCCACGATCCACGCCCCTCCACAGGCAGCCAGTCCAATTTCACTGAGAAAAAGAAGATCAGCAGGTAACCGAGCCAGAATTGCGGAATAGATGCTCCTAAATAGGAAATCGCACGACTGACCATGTCAATCCAGCTATTCTTATACACCGCCGCCAGTATTCCCAAGGGAATACTCACCAAAGCCGATAACAATATACTCCAGAAGGCTAGTTCAGCCGTAGCGGGAATCCTTAGTTTCACTTCATCCCATACGGGTTTGTTGGTGAGATATGAGGTGCCAAAGTCGAGCTTGGCAATCTTCTGAATCGTATGCACATACTGGGTTAATAAAGGCTGATCCAGACCGAACTCATGCCGTTTTTGCGCAAGCAGCTCCGGTGTTGGATAGATATGAGCGGCTGTCAGATAAGCCTCGGCCGGATCAACTGGTGAAATATGAATAAGCGCAAAGGTAACGAGTGTAGCGATAAAAACGATAGGAATTATCGCGATCATTCGTTTCCCGATATAACTGATCAACAAACTTCCTCCCTTTTATCAAGCTACATGACCTTGCCAAGGCTTTACCACTCCGAAATTAAAGTAAATACAACTTATTGGTTGCCCAATTCAATGCCTACAAACGGATTCTCATCACGGTTCGCCGGGAAAATAAAGTTGGAAATTTTCTTCTGATATACCGCCGTTTTCTTAACATACGAGATGGGGACAATCGCCGATTGTTCCTGAAGTGTTGTCAGGATAGAGCCATACAGCTCCTGACGTTTCGTCTCATCTGTTGATGATAGTGCGGCATGTACCTGCTCGTCCAGTTCCTTTTTCATCGGCAAGGCACTGAGCGTCTCAGAGATACCAAATCCAGGGCTCGCTACAACGTTAATGAAGGAATGTGGATCATACGGAGCACCATAGTTGTACCAGAAATACAGGTCAAAATCATTGGCTTTCAAACGTTTGATCTGTACCGTCAGTTCTAGCCCAGTGAGGTTTACCTTAACCCCAAGCTCGCTCCATTCCGCCTGAATGGTCTCAGCCATCGCTTTCTGAATCGGGTCCGTCTTGTCAAAAATCATTTCGAATTCAAGCTGTTGTCCGTCTTTCTCACGAACGCTACCATTCGCAGGCATCTTCCAACCCGCTTCATCCAATAAAGCTTTGGATTGTTCCACGTTATATTCGATCGGTTTCAGGTCAACATTGGTGTATGGGTAGTTTTTGGATAGTGCCGTATCTGCCGGTTCTTCCAGACCCAGAGTGATGCCTTCCACCATCGCTTTTTTGTTAAATCCTTGCTGGAGCGCCATCCGCACTCTGAGATCAGACAGCTTCGGATTGGAGGAATTCAGCAGCAGATCTCGCGTACCTACCGGATCAGACAGCTGACTCACATATTTATCGTTGTCACGAAGCTGTTGGAACGCATCCAGACTGATCATACCTTCACCATAGATCAGGTCGAGATCACCTTTTTCAAAAGCAAGCACGCGGGTTTCTGCATCAGGGATGATCTTAACCGTAATCTGATCCACCTTCGGTGCGGTTCCCCAATAATTCGGGTTGCGTTTGAAAACAGCATATTCGTCCTGCTTGTAATCAGCCAGCATCCACGGGCCCGTTCCAACTGGCTCTTTGATGCCTTCGGATGTATCTCCGTCATCCGGGAATCCGGCTTCACCCAGGAAGCGGAAAGGACGAACCACAGACAAATCCTGAAGAACAGGATAGTACGGCTCTGTGAGTGTCATACGGAACGTGTGGTCGTCCACAACCTCTGTCTTGTCGAGCACACCTACAATGCCCAGCCAGCTATGTGTAGCTTTATTTTTCATCACAGCGTCAAAATTCTTCTTTACAATCTCAGCATTAAATGGCGTACCATCTGAGAATTTCACACCTTGGCGAAGCTTAAATGTATATACTTTGCCGTCATCGGAGATGGTCCATGATACTGCCAGCGCAGGTTCCAGTTTTCCGTCCTTCTGGTAACTGATCAGTGGCTCATAGAGCATGGATTGGGCAAATAATTGCGAAGGATTGTACGTGTGCGGATTCATTGTACCGATATCACGTGGCCATGACATCGTAATCGACTTCGTAGATGTTTGATCCGAAGCAGCAGATGAGGATTCATCTCCACTTCCTGTATTGCTGCAACCCACAATAACGAATAACAACAAGAGCATAGTTGCCAACGTGAGGGCCGAAGATTTGCGATGTTGTACAGACATGAATGTTGAACCCCTTTTCTCTATTTTATGATAATGATTATCATATTCATCCATTAAGAATAGGCAGGAGCCCTCCTTTTGTCAACAAAATTCGACATGGTATGTGTTGTTACTAAAATAGCCAAAAAACCTTTCCTATGGGAGGAAAGGCTTCTTGACATGAATGTGAATTACAACTAAAAAAATAAGCTCCACCATAATCTGTTATTCCTTGCTCACAGCATGGAAATCACGAAAGTACATATGCAGATATATCACTGAAATCCATCTTCACATACGCCTTCTTGTTTCTCATTTTAAACGTCTACAGCGATGCCCTCATAGAACCGACGAATCACCTGCTCCGCTGGCTTGCCGTAAACACCATATCCATCATCGGTCAGCGCCTCCTTCTCCGCATGCAGATGTGCGCTCCAATCCCATAGACCGAATCCGCGTACCCAGTCACGCTGACTGACATCCCGGAACATCGCCTCATAGAAACGCTCTTGTTCCTCCGCACTTACTTCGCCTTCTAGTCCCCAATCGTTCGGTACCTGGGCTGATCCACTGCGGCTGGGACAGCCTGCTTCTGCGAAGAAGAAAGGTTTGCCGTAGGGAGCAATCGCCTGCTCAATTCGATCCAGCTGTGCCTCCCAATCTCCGATGGGATAATAACCACTGGAAGAGATCACGTCCACAGCATCCCACCACTTCACATGATCTTCCTGATATTTGTCCGTGTTGTATGACACCAGTCCCGTATACACTTCACGCACACCAGCGATCACCTCGCGCCACTCTTGATCCCGACGCTCGGATTGCACCATCTCACAGCCAACGATGAACATTTCACACTTTTCCTGCTCTGCAATCGCTGCATAATGCTTCTGAAATGCCGTGTAGCTGCGGAACCAATCCTTCCACTTTGGCTCACACGGCACATCGATATCAAAAAAGTTAATGTGTGCACGCCATGTGCCATCGGTACAGTTGACGGTTGGTTTCAGAATGACACGCAGCCCGAGTGTACGGGCATAACGAATCATGTCCACCAGTTCATCATCATCCACCAGATGTGTGCCCCGATACTTGACCTCTACCGCCTGCGGATGATCCTGATGTGCCGCCAGTGCAAAAATAACATGAGAACTGCCTGTACGTTCTGCCATCAGGCGCAAAGATTCTTTGGCTTCCGGCTTACGGAAGTCACCCTTACCACTCATCCAACCAAATGTAAATCCCTTGATATAATCCATATGCATTACAGCTTGCCCTCTTCATGATCTCCGGCAATAACTTCATCCGTCTCGATCACATAGTTCACGATCTCTTCGATGGTTGTGTAAGCCACGCCCACATACGTGTCGGCGGCTCCGTAATAGATAGCGATACGTCCGGTCTCGGCATCATGCAGTGTTGCACACGGGAAGATGACGTTATCAACGAATCCTTGTTCTTCGTACCATTTTTCCGGTGTCAGTACAAAGTTGGAGGAACGATATTTTACTTTGGATGGCTCATCCAGATCCAGAATGACCGCCCCCATGCTATAGACAAAACCATTACAGGTCCCAGTGACGCCATGGTAGAACATCAGCCAGCCTTCGGACGTTTCGATCGGAGCAGGCCCGCCACCAATTTTGACCGATTGCCACCAGCCTTGGCCGCCCTTGCTCATCACATGACGATGCTTGCCCCAATACACGAGATCCGGGCTTTCACTCAGGAAGATGTCCCCGAATGGAGTGTGTCCACTGTCACTCGGTCTGGACAACATCACATAGTTATCGTTGATTTTGCGTGGGAATAACACGCCATTACGGTTAAACGGCAGCATTGGATTTTCGAGGCGGACAAATGTTTTGAAGTCATCTGTTTTGGCCAGGCCCAGTGCTGCGCCGTAGAAGTCTGTACACCAGATGATGTAATACGTGTCCTCGACTTTGACCAAACGTGGATCGTACGCATAGTTCGGCATAAACGGATCGCCATTTTCATCTACAAATGCAATGCGTTCCTCTTCAATTGTCCACTCCAGACCATCTTCGCTTGCGCCCATGTGAAGGTGTGGACGTCCATTAACGGTTTCGGCGCGGAATACCCCAATGAATTTTCCTTCATACGGTACAACGGCACTGTTGAAAATGCGGGCAACACCTTTGACCGGGTTACGCGGAACCACCGGGTTGGCCGAATGTCTCCATACCGGGCCTTCCGTTCCCTCCGGTTTGGCTTCCCATGGCATATTCGGCAAAGCGTCCCCAACAATGTGTACGTTTTTCGTTTCAGCAACTGACATTTTTCATTTCTCCCTTCGGATTTTATTTAACGGAGCCTTGCGCGAAGCCATTGTAGATGTACTTCTGTAACAACAGGAAGATGATCATCGTTGGAATAATGGCGATCATAATGCCGGCGCTGATGACCTCCCACTGCGATCCGAACGGTCCCTTGAATTTGAACAAGGCGGTGGATATGACCTGTAGATCGGTCTTAGGCATGTAGAGGAACGGTGTGTAGAAATCGTTATAGATGTTCACACCCTTCACGATAATGACCGTTACAATGGCCGGTTTCAGCAGTGGCAGAATGATTTTCCAGTAGATCGTGAAGTACGAAGCGCCGTCCAGCATGGCGGATTCATCCAGTGCACTTGAGATGGAGCCAAGGAACTGCAGGAAAATATAAACCGCGATGATATCTGTACCCAGATACATCACGATGGCCGCCCAGCGTGTGTTGAACAGGTCGAGCGCGTTGATGATCTGGAATGTAGCAACCTGCGTTGTAACACTTGGAATCAGGGTAGCGAGCAGAAATGCCGCGACCATAATTTTCTTGCCTTTGAATTTGAACCGATCCAGCACATACGCGATCATGGAACCCGTTAAGGTCGCTCCTATAATAGAGATGATCAGGATAATAATTGTATTTTTGAAACCGACCAGCATGTTGCCATCCACAAAAGCCTTCGCATAGTTCGCGAAGTTCAGCCAGTTGGCTGGCGGAGCAAGCGGGCTGCTGGTAGCGTACTCCGCATTGGTTTTGAGAGATGCAAACAGGATGACCACGATGGGTAACAGCGCGATAAACGCCGCAAGCACCAGGGAAGCATATTTAACCACGCTCGCAAGGGTGTATTTGAGTTGTGTCACGTTTATTCCTCCCCTTTCATGGTGACGCGCTGCACAAGCGTAACGAGAATAACGATCATGAGCAGCACCACAGCCATGGCGGATGCCAGTCCCAGCTTGCCGTATTTAAACGCCAAATGAACCGTCTGGATTACAAATGTCATACTGCCGTTGGAACCATCGGTCATGATATATGGAATATCGAACGCACTAATTGCGCCGCTAATCGCCAAGATCAGGTTGAGCTGCAGGATACGTGTAATGCTTGGCAGGATGATATGGCGGAATTGCTGCCAGCGATTGGCGCCATCAATATCAGATGCTTCATACACATCCTTTGGAATGGAGGAGATTGCACCCAGGAAAATGATAAAGTTGAAGCCCATGTATCTCCATACTGATGCACCTGCGAGTGACACGTTGATAATATTCGGATTACCGAGCCAGAGTTGCGTGTATTGTCCCAGCCCTACAGCATGCATGAGCATATCGAGTGTACCGTCCGGTTTGAAGAAAAAGAGGAAGATAAAACCGATGGCTACTCCATTCAGCAAATAAGGGAAAAACAGTATGCCTTTGAAAAAGTTTTTGCCTCGAACTTTGAAACTCAGAATGGTGGCAAAGTAAAGCGCCAAGCCCATCTGTAAGAACGTAGCCACGAAGTAATACAAGCTGACAATAAATACTTTGAAGTATTCGGGATCACTGAATATGCGCGTGTAGTTCTCAAAGCCAACATAATCAAACCTTTTACTATATCCGTTCCAATCGGTGAAACTGTATTTGAACATGTTGATGACTGGCAAGTATGCAAATGTAAACAGCAACGCCAGCGGAATAATTGAGAAGGCACAGATGATAAATATGCGTTGCGCTGAGTAGCCCCAATTCGAAAGTTTTAAGTACTTCATGCTCTCCACACCTCCAAGCGGTTCTCCCGCCTATATATCGAAAGACTCCGTCCAATGGAATTGCTGCGGAATAACTGCCGGGGGAAGAGCATGGGTATCATGCTTTCAAATACCACATACTCCATGCTCCATTCATATATGGATTCCTATATCCCCGCAGTCCATTCATCACCTGATCCACTTACGTTAATCCAATTATTTCGTGAGTTCTGCTCTTGCTTTGACCCACTTGTCGTTCAGATCTTTCATAATGTCGTCATACGATTCCTTGCGGTTCCCAATACCTGCTTCGATAATGCGTTTCTTGAAATCAGGCTGCCAGAGACCGATTTCGCCTTCGTTATCAATCTTGTCGACCAGACCTTCCTGACCTTCTTTGGCAGGTGTAAGCGTGGAGAATTTCACATCTTTATATTGATCCAAAATGGGTGGTAATTCAGCATTCTTGTCTGCATCCATACCGCCACCCTGTTCAACCGCGTAGTTTGATTTCGCCAGGAACCAGTCAATCCAGGCTTTGGCAGCAGGTTTGTTCTCACTGTTCACGTTCATGCCGATGTTATAGTCGGCGGAGAGCGGAACCACAACCTCACTTGCATTCGTAGGGAAAGGAAGGAATCCGATGTCGTCCGGTGTATCCGTCATACCTTGGATCTGTGTAATCGCCCAAGAGCCCAGTGCCATCGTGGCAATTTTGCCTTTGGCAAGATCCGCTTTGGAGCTTTCCCAGTCGGTTGTTGTTGGATCTTTCTCGATTAGACCGTTCTTGGCAGCATCATAGAGGACTTTGTACAGTTCATAGTGCGGCTGACCAGGCACAAAGTTCTCATCTGTGTTCGGTTGGTCCACGTTAACGTAATCCACACTGCCTGCAACGGTTGGCAGATCCGATTCCCATTGGGTGAGAGCCCAGCCGGATGCATAGTTGGTGTAGAGCGGAACCGCATCTGTATTGTCTTTGACCAATTGAAGCGCAGCCTGGAATTGCTCCGGTGTTTTTGGCAATTCGGTAACGCCTGCGTCTTTGAAGACCTGTTTGTTATAAATAATTCCGGAGAACGTGATCACGGTAGGGATACCGTATACCTGACCATCCACCATACGTTCTTCAATGGCAGTGTATTTGTCTTTCAATTCATCGTACGTGCCGAGCGGCTCGAAAAAGTCCGGGATATCCGCGATCGGAACACTGGTCGGGATCATCAGTACATCACCATAATCCTTGGTGCTCATACGGATCTTTACTTGTCCTTCGTAGTCGGCTAGTGCCTGAAAGTTAACTTTGACATCAGGATATTCCTTGTTGAATTCTGCCGCGTAGTCTTTGAACACGGTATCCACAATATCTGTCCGTTGCGTCAGAACGGTTATTTCACCTTTGATATCTGCCGGATCTGTACTGATCTCCTCCCCTGCCTGCGAAGATCCACCTCCGGATGAACATGCGGCAAGTAGTGAAGTGATGAGCAGCATCGTCAGCAACATCATCCAACCTTTGTTTTTTCTCAATTGTTTCGACCCCTCTCTTAATTTAATTAAGTTATCGTTAAGGTTACAAAATGAATTCTATTATGGTAACGCTTACCTGTCAATTAATTTATTTATAACTTAACAAGAAAAATTGCGATGCATTTCGTTGACATCTGTTTTTCAGAGCACTAATATTGATTAATAAAGTTACCGTTAACTTAACTATATATATATTGATTAAACATTTACACGAAACGTAGAGGACAGAAAGAACCTGAAGAAGCGGAGCTAAAAGCTTTCTGTAAGAAAGCTGCATCGGAAGCATCTGCTTCGCCTTTATCACCGGAATTTCACCTTTAAAAAAGGGAATCAAAAAAATCTGGGGATAACAGCGATCGGAAGGTTATTCTGTCATCGGAGTGGCCAGTGTAAATATTCTTTAGTTCAATTTATATATTAAGATTTATGTAACACGTTGAAGGAGCGCTCACTTATGAATACAAAAACAATCGAACTTCAATCTGAAATTAAGGCGCATTGGGAAAAGCAGATTTTACCCTTCTGGTCCAACCTTAAAGATACAACCCACGGTGGATTCTACGGTTGGGTTGGCAATGATCTTCAGGTTAATCAACAGGCGCCCAAAGGCGGGATCGCCACAGCACGGCAATTATGGTCTTTTGCAGCAGCCTATCGGGTTACCGGAAACGAAAGATGGCGCGATCACGCGGAGCACGCCTATCGGTTTCTCGCTGATCATGTGATGGACACCGAATATGGCGGTATGTACTGGATGGTAGACTACACAGGGGAAGCGCTGGACACGAGCAAACATGTGTATACGCAATCATTCGGCGTGTATTCACTCAGTGAGTACTATCGTGCAACTGGGGATACTTCTGCATTGGAACTTGCGAAAACGCTTTTTGCTCTAATCGAGGACAAAGGTCTAGATGCCGAACTACCTGCGTACAAGGAACAATTTGATCGCACATGGAAGGAACAGCCCAATGAAATGCTGAGTGAAAATGGAGTGATTGCGGATTACACAATGAATACGCATATCCATGTGTTGGAGGCCTACACCACGCTCTATCGCGTGTGGCCGGATCAACAAGTGAAGGCGGCGCTGGAACGCCTGCTCGGAATTCTATATGAACGGGTGTATGACCAAAACACCAACTTTCTCGGGGTATTTTTCAACAAACAGTGGGAATCCATCATTGATCTCCGCTCGTTCGGACATGACATTGAGGCCAGCTGGCTAATCGACGAAGCACTGAAAGTTCTGGGGATGGAACAACATCTGGAGTATGCGGCGATGGTAACAGATATCGCCTATAACATCTCCAATGTAGCCGTGAATGCGGATGGTTCCCTGCTCAATGAACAAGAAGGTGAACATATCGATGAGAAGCGAATCTGGTGGGTTCAGGCCGAGGCGATGGTCGGTTTCTATAACGCGTATCAGCGTACAGGTGATCCATTGTTTCTGGAGAGAGTGGAACGCTTGTGGACCTATACAAAAGAAAACATCATTGATCAGCGCTCTGGTGGGGAATGGTACTGGTCGGTTGATGGAAACGGAACACCGGATCAGAGCGAAATTGCCGGACCGTGGAAATGCCCGTATCACAATAGCAGATTCTGTATTGAACTAATTGAGAGGATGGGATCAGAATGATACACCCGAAATACAAGGAGTTACTGGAGAAACAGGAGCAGCTGCTTACTCGCCCTAATGAGATCAATTCTTCCTTCTACAACGGCATATACGATCGGTACCAATATCCAGTAATCACTCGCCATCATGTACCGCTGCATTGGAGATTCGATCTGGATGAGACGACAAACCCGCATTTCATGGAACGTCTGGGCATTAATGCAACGTTGAATCCGGGAGCCATCTATTTCAATGGCAAATATATCATGGTCATTCGTACCGAAGGATTGGACCGCAAATCGATCTTTGCGCTCGCCGAGAGCGACAATGGAATTGACGGGTTCCGTTTCACGGGTAAACCATTGGTCTGGGATGATATCGATGCGGATGAAACCAATCAGTATGATATGCGCCTTGTTCAACATGAAGACGGCTGGATCTATGGCATCTATTGCTCGGAACACAAAGACCCGGATGCTCCTGCATTTGATACATCCAGCGCAGTTGCACAGGCAGGACTGGTTCGTACACGGGATCTTATAAGCTGGGAACGGTTGCCCAACATCACAACGAATTCCCCTCAACAGCGCAATGTCGTTTTGCACCCGGAATTCGTGGATGGAAAATATGCCTTCTACACCCGTCCACAAGACGGATTCATCTCCACAGGCAGCGGCGGCGGAATCGCCTTTGGTCTGTGTGAGGATATCTTGAACCCTGTCATTCATGAAGAGACCATTATCGACGAACGGCAATATCATACAGTATATGAGGTCAAAAACGGTCAAGGCCCTGCTCCGCTCAAGACGGATCATGGCTGGATTCACATTGCTCACGGAGTTCGGAACACCGCGGCAGGCCTGCGTTATGTGTTATACACCTTTGCTACGGATCTGAATGATCCGGCGCGTATTATTGCCAAGCCGGGCGGCCACTTCATTGCTCCTTATGACGAAGAGCGTGTAGGCGATGTATCCAATGTTATTTTCTGCAACGGTGCTGTGGTCAATGAAAAAGAA
Source organism: Paenibacillus sp. FSL H7-689 (assembly GCF_000517905.1). Classification (NCBI taxonomy): domain Bacteria; kingdom Bacillati; phylum Bacillota; class Bacilli; order Caryophanales; family Paenibacillaceae; genus Paenibacillus; species Paenibacillus sp. FSL H7-689. The sequence goes on along the minus strand of NZ_ASPU01000006.1, from coordinate 26,759 downwards.
GAAGTCTTTATCTATTACGCATCCAGCGATACCCGCTGTCATGTGGCAACAACTACTCTGGAGAAACTGGTCGATTATACGTTCAATACACCGGCTGATCCGTATCGTTCCCTGGACTGTGCCAGCCAGCGGGGTCAGCTGATTGAACAGAATGAGAAGCTTTTACAGAAACAATTAACGTAACATCGGTAGAGCGTCCTCTCAGGGAAACCTGCAATGTGCTGAAAATTAGCGAAACAACAGCCAGAATGGCTTTATTCCAAGTGGGTAACGATGTATACTGATATGGATTGTTATTATGTTGGAAGAAAGTGTTCATCATAATGACAGCACATTGTGCCTATACCGGCTTGAAGGAGGCGACCATACTGAAGAACAATATCACCATGCGGGATATCGCCGACAGGCTCGGGGTCAGCAGTGTGACCGTCTCGAAAGCATTGAATGATAAAGATGGCGTGAGTGGCGAATTAAAGGAAAAAATTAAAGTGCTTGCTGTTGAAATGGGCTATCGGTATAATGCTGCTGCCCGTTCGATGAAGGAAGGCTTAACCCATAATATTGGCGTAATTATCCCGGAGCGATTTACCGGGCCGACGCAGTCGTTCTATGTACGCGTGTTCCAGCGCATCACCAAACATCTGGAGGAACAGGGCTACTACGGCATTCTGCACATTCTGAATGTGGAGGATGAGGAAGAATTAACGTTGCCCAAACTGTACAGCGATAACAAGGTCGATGGTTTCATCGTGCTCGGACAGATCAGCAAAGAGTATATTGAACTGGTGCGATCGATGGAGGTTCCCAAAATGTTTCTCGACTTCTACGATGAACATTCGGACATCGACTCCGTTGTTACCGATAACTTCTACGCTGCCTATGAGCTGACGAACTATCTGGTTCAGCAGGGTCACCGTAACATTGCTTATGTAGGGAACCTGTATTCCACGAGCAGCATCCAGGACCGATTCCTCGGGTACTACAAATCCTTGCTGGAACATCGCTTGCCGATGAATCCGGATCTGGTTCTGAATGATCGGGATGAACGGGGTACGTTTATTGAGATTGATCTGCCGGAACAGCTGCCAACCGCTTTTGTATGCAACTGTGATCAGGTCGCTCATCTGCTCGTTCAGAAACTGACTTCCATGGATATTCAGGTACCTGGCCAATGCTCTGTTGTTGGTTTTGATAATGATATCTATGCCACGCTCTCCGATCCCAAGCTGACAACCGTCGAAGTGGACGTAGAACAGATGGCGCGTACCGCAGTTCAGTCGATGCTCAAAAAGATCGACAACCCAAACCGCAGCTTCGGCCGTGTTCATGTTAAAGGCAATATCATCTATCGTGAATCGGTAAGTGCTGTGTCTGCCTCATCAGATACTATGGATATCTGAATTAAAAAATGAAATCAACGAACACAGATGACTGGCCTTTATCTTACTGGCCAGTCTTTTCTGATGCATTGGAGCTTAACGACGGCGATGATCTGTTGAATCCATCAAAAATGTAGTCGTTCTCCAAATCGAGAGGATGAGGATCAACTCATACACATTGGTTAAAGTACCGGTTTCCACTGGCAGGGAGATTAACTGCCCTACAAACAACAAGGCAGTTCCAACAAACAGCCAAACCCATTTATGTTTGAAAAGAACGACCAGGCTAACAAATAACAGAACAATCCCCACGATGATCACCATCATCGGCGGACCTCCATGACCTTCTGCCATATATCTCAGTACTCCATACTCTTCTATCACCTTGAGATTTTTAACCTCGGATAAAGTAAAACCTACAATCTGGTAGATAACCAAACCTAAAGTTATCAGCCATGCCACCACACTCGTTATACTTCTATTGGCAAACTTGGCACCTGAGCTGCGCAAGATATGGTAGCCAACAAGAATAAGGGTAGGGGTAGCAAAGGCATGTAGCCAAAATCGAAGGCTACTGAGGACCATTAACACTTCCCCATCCCCTATCAAATTACCTATAGCAATAATTCCATTGTCATATGCCAAGCTGAACGCTACAAATAGCTGAAAACTGGAATACGCGAGCCATTGCTTCCTCTGGGTTAAATCGACGGCCATCCAAACAACAAGTATCAAATAAACAAGAGTAAGTACGGAGTATATCCATACATCCAAGCTGCTTCACCATCCTTATTGGTTAATTCTAATAAATTATATTTACCGGTAAGTAAAATTACAAGGCGTACTTGTATAAATGGTTAATTTGTCATAAATTACTCACAAAGGTAATGAAGATAAATAAAGATTCACATCGATCACCGGCGAGACTAACACATGCTGCAGCTGGAGATGATCCACCCTAACAAGGAGTCACTTTTCAAGCGGCCCGCCAAACTGTTTATGGAGCCGATTCATATAAAAAGAGCACTCCCGGCTATCGTAGCTGCAGGAGCACTCTTTTCCTTATTTGAAGAACGTAAAAGCAACAGGTTACTTTGATATCAATAACTTGTCTTCAACCAATTGTCCTTGGACCAGGTCAATTTACCGGAACCCGCGCCATTGGAAGCCGTGAGGCGTGCATTCAACGTAGATGGATCATCCGTGGTATAGCTGTAAGGCAGTGACGAGAAGCCGTTCCAGGAGAACGATTTCACCACGGCCGGGATTGGCGCCAGTGGACTGCCAGACGTATCACTGTTGCCACGGAATGAGCTTCCATCCAAAGAATACATGGTATCGGTCACTCTGATTTTGCCGGTATAGGTTGGATCTGCCGGATCGGTCTGATTGTTGCGAACAGGATACAGAACGTCCTTGATGACTGATTTCTCGACCAATACGGCTCCGCTCTCTGTGGAGATTGCCCCATTGCCAATGATATCGAACTTATAACCTTTGGACGCGATCGCTGTTGCCATCGCCGTTGTAATTTTGGCTTTAGCGGCACGTGCCCCTGTCGAATCCATCACGATGTTGTATGCATGTGCGTTGCCGCCGCGGAGACGTGGCATCCGGTCCTGAATATCCTTGTATAAGTTATGGTGCAGCGTCATGGACAGGTTGGCATTAGCCGATTCCAGGCTGGTCGAACCGACCAGATGTCCTTTCTTTTGTGGTCCTGAGATGGCGATAATATCGGCTTTGCTAAGACCTACCGCACTGCTGCGCAGGTAGTTATACATGGGATAGGAAGCCTTGTTTGCTTCCAATTCGTTAATCTGCTGGGTAACCCAGCTGTTCGAGCTGCCGTCATCCCCTTTGAAGAGGGACCAGGAGATGGTCACGCCGCTGGTTCCTTTTTTCGAATCGACGAGTCCGTCGTAGGCTTTATTAAATGTGCAGTGATCAATCCATACGTTGCTGTTCTCCTCCAGGGTGATGTAATCCCAATCGTTCTTGTCGTAATCACCTTTGGTGGATTCATCCCATTCCCATAACTCATCAAATTCCAGGTTGCGGATAATGACATTTGAGTTTCGTTTCACGCTGATCGCAGCGTGTTTGATTTTGGAGCCGTTAGCGGAGAAAATCGTGAGTCCATTGAAACCGTCAATCGTGAGCTTGCTGACACCGGTCTGTTTTAATACGGGATGCGTCAACGCATCATTATGCTTGGCAAAAGGAGCAGTCTGCGCTGCGCTCGGAATTTCATTCCATCCCAGATTCAGATCGTTCATGATCTCAACAACTTTGACACCGGAGTTCTTTTTCAGAGCCAGTGCCAGATCGGTCGCATTATACACTTTCTTATACGTGGCTGTGTTTGATTCGCTAATGATGCCGCCGCCCGCGTTCCCTTGGGAGAAGCCTGTAAGATTGTAGTCTGCGTTACCCGCTGCCTGCACACTTGCCGGGCCGGACAATAAAGTTAACCCCAACGTTAGAGCCAGGGCTGTGCTGCATAAACTTCGAAATTTAGATTTCATCGATTCCATTCCTCCCAATATATGATGATGACATTCGCCCATCGCTGCCATGACGTGTTACGAAGGACATGTTCTCAATGTACATTTTGAAAGCGATTACAACAATAATCCCTATCTCACATGTAGTTAGGAAAGGCTGGTAAGGTAAGGGTTTGTACTGTAAGCAACCTTGAATCGTACAGAGTTAACTTGGGGAGTAAGGTTTCAGGAATATATCGTGGTAATAAGAACATTCCAGATGGGATGAAATTAAAAAAGCAGGACTGCATCTGCCGCAGACCTGCTCGATTTTACTTTTTGATGGAACGTGTCCAGAAGCCGCCATGGAACTGTTTGGGCTCCACGGTAATAACAAATGCTTTGGGGTCCAGATCGAGAATTGTCTGGTAGAGCAGTTTCTGGTTTTTTCGTTTTGCCAGAATCTCCATCACAAGCCGATCCCCATCACGTCCACTGCCCACCCATGCAGTAACACCATATCCTTTATCTCGCAGAGCATTCGCGACGTTGTTGCCCATCTGGTTACAGATGACTTTAACGGTAACATAACCGAGCGCGATCTTCTCTTCAATCCACGCACCAAGCAACACCCCAAGTCCATAACCCACCGCGTACACAATCAGGGCCGAAGGCTGAGTCAGGTATTGGAGCACAAGATTCAGACCGAGTACGTAGATCACAATCTCACCCATGCTGATCAGTGCGGCGATGTATTTCTGTCCTTTGAGTGTCAGAATCATCCGGAGTGTATAAGCGGATACGTACACAATCTGGATCAAAAAGATAAATACCAATATTTTAAACAATCACAATCCCTCTTTCCTGGCCTTCGCAACGGAATTGGCCCTTTGCTGCATATACTCGACGATTTCGTTTCATCTATGCTTCCTGTATGTTCGCTCTATCTCCATCATTGGACGTTATGCCCTCATTCTAAACGGTTGAATGTAAATCCGTAGGCACTTTCTGCTCTCTGGCATGCCGGAACTGCAATTATAGAACCGTTTGTACCGATTATCAACCCGGCGGAGGTCCCAGGGGCGAAAATGGGAGTCTTTGAATATGCTGTATCATCATAAAGCCAAGCACGCTCGCACAGGATATCAGGTCAGAACCAGGATGGATGGGTCAAAACAAAAAGGGGGTACCGTCATGCAGTTATGGCAGGAGATGGAGCGGGAAGGCATGGAGGAACTCATTTTTTGCCATGATGCAAATAGTGGATTGAGGGCGGTCATTGCCATTCATAACACGGTCCTTGGACCTGCGCTCGGCGGATGCCGCTACTGGACGTATGCATCCGAGGAAGAAGCTGTTCGGGATGCTGTAAAGCTTGCCAAAGGCATGACGTACAAAAATGCAATCTCCGGATTGCCATATGGCGGCGGGAAAGTAGTCATATGGAATGTGCCTTTAGTGAAGAATACAAAACCGGATGAGGATGGTTGCGGATCTCAAAGTGTTGAGCAGGTCGCTGGAGATCTAGGGGTAGAGCAGCAAAAGGGCGCTGCGGCTGAACGGAAAGTCGCCGCTGATGAGGGTACGCATCCACAAGATAAAAGCCTGGATACGGACGTATCCAAGCGGGCGCAGCGCTTTCGTGCACTGGGTCGTTGTCTGGAGCGGCTGAACGGGCGATACGTGACTGGTCTTGATCTGGGTACCACGGCGACAGACATGGACCAGATCCGACTGGAGACCGCACATGTGACGGACACCACGGGTTCGCTTGGGGCGCAGGATGACTTCACTGCCGAGATGACCGCCTACGGCGTACACATCGGCATTGTGACCTCGCTGCGCCAGCAAGGCATTGAATCTTTGCAGGGCATTCCCGTTGCCGTCCAGGGACTGGGCAAGGTCGGGTATGCCCTGTGCCGTTACCTGCATGCAGCCGGGGCACGGCTCATTGTGGCAGACGTTGTACCGGAGCGTGTACAACGTGCCCTTGTGCAGTTCAGCGGCGCCATCTCGGCCGATCCGGCCCATATCCACGCCGCTGACTGCAAGGTCTTCGCCCCCTGTGCCCTAGGGGGCGTACTGACCCCGGCAACGGTGGAGGAGCTGCGCTGCTCCATCGTTGCCGGGGCGGCCAACAACCAGCTGAGTGAACGACAGCTGGTTGCAGGCCGCATGCAGGCGCGCGGCATCCTGTACGCGCCTGATTATGTGCTCAACGCAGGCGGAATCATCTCCACCGCCTACGAGCTGGAAGGCGAAGGGCCTGACCTGATCCGCCAAAAGGTGGCGGGGATTGCAGGCACGCTGAGCAAGGTATACGCAGACGCTGCGCAATCTGCGATCTCCACAGCCGATGCAGCCGATCGGCTTGCAGAATTCATCCTCCGCTCAGGCCATAAGAAATAGGGCATCCAACCCTGCTACCTATGTATATTCACACCGCCCACACATTCTTCGTCACTCTAATGTTCAAAGCTATAGCATATCTGGAACTCATTATAGCTTCACTGGATTTCGACATTTCGACGTACTGAAAGAGAGCCTCCACTGCTTTACTCCATTCTAATGAATCTCTTACACCCTATTTGCCCCTTTTAGCATGGATCTAATATCTAACGAATCTCAGACACGTTATTGTGCCTAGATTGGTTCTTTTTCAAGCTAAATAACTACTTTTCCGAAGGATAGCGTTCCTGAGGTTCGTTAGAATTTATATTTCAGATTTTGACCCTGAATAGGTTGTCTCAGGTTCGTTAGCGCTGCGGCGAAGGTTTCTTTGGGGGTAGCATCACCTTTCAAAAAGAGCTAACCTAGACGTAAGTGTCCCGGTTAGCTCTTTTTAGTTCTTCTTAGCACTCTTAACTCTTCTAGGCTCTTATCACTTCGTCCTTCTACTTTCTAATCCTTATCGCTTTGCCTCTTGCTCTGGCTCTTTATTCTTCATTCTTCGGTGTTTAATTCATGCTTCTCTGGTGCACTGTACTCTAATCTCTTACTTCTCTAGAACGTTGACCCTTTGGCTCATTTTTTTCCAATCGCTCTCTGTACGGATTACATTAAGTTTTCTTGTAAACCGTCCCTCTCAACGTAATCCACCCTCTTTTCTTTCCTTCTTTTACTACTTTACTTCAGTCCTTCTTTTACTCTTTTATTCTTCAGTTCTGCTGCAACTTCTCAAACTGCAACCGACCTCTTCTTCGCTGTCTTCTTCTCTCGAAACAGTAGCGTCCACAGCAACACATTCGCTACGATCAGTAGCGCACCATAGATCCATACGCCCCCTGACACCGAACGGAAAAAGACATGGACTCCCCATAACATGGCAAGCACAGGAAGGGCGGCGAATACATACCAACCATCACTTTGCTGCGCCATACTAAAGGATTGGGAGAACGGTGGCTTACGCAACAACAATTTGCCTGCCAGTGGGACAAGCGCCGTAGCTGTCAGCATAATAATTGCAATATCCGGCAGTATCCGTGATCCAAATGTCCAGGTAAACAAAATGGCATTTGCCAGAAATATAGGCAGGAACATGTTGCATAAGAATGCCTTTAGAGCGCCTTTATACAACGCGCTATCATTCGCCATCGGTGCAGCGCGAAAAGTCCAGAATGCCTTATATTGTCCTGAAAATTTCAGCATGACTACAACCGTTACAACCAGCATTAGTACGATATAAAAAGTGTATACAAACGAACTTTGCCTAAACTCCGCCCAGGTAGAAGACTGCAATTCGGTAAACCAAAATACATAAGGTAAAACAAATGATAAACCAAGCGATGGATACACCTTCAGCTTGAATTCCCGTTCATTACGCATCATGCTGGCTGACAGACGGAAGCAAGCCTGTTCCTCTCTGGAACGACTGACCACCTTGGAGATCAACCGATCCCATCTTCCACGTCTGCGTCCGGAGGACTGGCCCGAATGTGCCATTTTCTCCAAATACAATTCAAAGGAAGGCATAAGCTTCACATATACGATCATACTCACCACAGGAACCAAGACTGCCAGTGCTGTGAACGTATAGATCCACACATTCCCGCCCCCTGCAAATAACCATTCATATGCAGCCGCATACCATAATGGAGGTAACAGCAACTGCCACCAAGCCGGGGTAAATACCATACCAAAGTCAATAATACTGAACGAACGAATGACCAGCTGATAACCGATCGCAATCCCCACGGAAAGCAGAATTTGCACCATATTGATCATATCCTTCAGCTTCTCACCATCCAGAAACTTCATCATGAACAGATAGATCAGAGACGTTGTCACCAGAATCAGCATATTGATCAGAAGCAGTTCCACAAGGAAGATCAGAAAGAATCCGATTCCATGCGTTACTAACGCGGCAATTAGCGGTATACCGGTTAATGAACCTGTCAGTAATAGCAGGTATACGCCCGCATGGATGGCTCGGGCCATCCCCACCGTTCTTCCATTAACGGGCTTGGTCATAATAATATTACGATCCCGGATGTCCAGCAGCACAGAGGAAAAATCCGAGATCATGGACGTCATGATCATAAACATTAAGATGCCAAACACAAGTCCCATCTGAAGCATGAAATGCCCCGTATCCCAGACGATGAAGGGAACCATCATCAGTCCCATTAATCCATACAACCACAGGGATCGAAGAAACTGATTACCTTCCTTGCGCTCCTTTTTCCCTGAATTGTTGGATAAAATAGTAGGTACTCTGCGTTGATCCATCTGGAACTTCACTCGCAAGATCAGGCGCAGCACATCATAATCCGCCCCTGTTCTGGCGATGAGCGGACGAAAGCGATCCAGAATCTTGAGTGTGCGGAAGTCGGAGGATTCCTCCATATCAGTACACCTCCTGCACAATGGATACAAAACGCTCCGCAATGGCTTTATGTTCATTAAAGCCCGTCAATTGATTGAACACTTCTTCCAGCGTGCCTTCCATGGATTGCTGTTGGAGCTGCTTGAATGTACCGTCTGCCACTACGCGCCCTTCAGCAATCAGTACAATTCGACTGCTGATCTTCTCCACCACATCCATGATGTGTGACGAATAGAAGATGGTTGTGCCTTTGGCTGACAATTGTGACAAAATCTCTTTGACCACCATCACACTATTGGCATCCAATCCGCTGAGTGGTTCATCCAGGAACAACAGATCCGGGTCATGCAGCAGCGCAGAGATCAACAGCACTTTCTGACGCATACCTTTGGAAAAAGAGGCAATGCGGGAATGATATGATTTTTCCATTCCAAAACAATCCATCAATAGCTTGGCTTTGTAATCCGCATCCTCATAGGACATACCGTATAACTCTCCCGTAAAAGTCAGATACTCCGCAGGCGTTAATTGTTCGTACAATTCCGCCACCTCCGGAACATAGCCGATTCTGCGTTTATACTCTACATCGCCATCCGCAATATCTTTACCAAAGATTCGCACCGTGCCTACATATCCTTCAACCAGCCCGAGTAAAATCTTAACCGTCGTACTTTTGCCAGCCCCGTTTGGACCAATATATCCAATCATCTCACCGCGATTTACTTCCAGATCGATGCCGTTCAGCACATAACGTCCGTTGTATCTCATACGCAAGCTTTCAATGGATAGCACTTGTTGTTCACTCACTTCGTTATCCAGCTCCTGTCTCTATCTTTTTCTACAATTATACTAGTTTACCACAGATTAGGATGGTAATGATCAGAAATAGGTCACGGTATGAGCCATCATCTGGATATCCCTTTCGAGTAAAAGCAACACGTAACATGCGTGAATACATCACAAAGCCCCTATCCCACCTTATGGTAAGAGACAAGGGCTTCCACTTTATGTTGAATCTTATTTTCTAATATCTAAAAGTCTTACTGCACCTTAACAATCTGAAAATGTTGATTCGTGCCGCCATTATCCGTCCACTGGATGGCCGCAGCCCCATCTGCCAAGGATTGACTGGAGATGTCCAAGACCTTGCCTGTACTGCGGTTCTTCAGTTTATAATAACCACCACCTACATGGACAAGCTGCCACTGTTGGCTGGCCCAACCGCCATCATTCCACTGTTCAATGACAGCCCCATCGGTCGTGGCACCATTCTCCACACCAATTAGCTTGCCACTGGAACGGTTGATGATTTTGACATAACCGCCACCCGCATCGGTAATCTGCCACTGTTGACTTGTCATCCCCCCATCTGCTCGCTGCTCCAGATCAGCACCGTTGGCGGAAGAACCCCCAATGACATTTAGCAATTTGTTACTCTTACGGCTAATCAGCTGATATGAAACATTCGGGTCCCAGACATCCGGTGTACTCACTCCGGTCACAGTCCCTGTTGCTGTATCAATCGTAATACTGCTGGCCCAGTTCATCGCCAGACTAGTTGCGCTAGGGAACGATAGGGGCAGCCAAACATACTTGGAATCCTGCACCGGTCCGCTCCATGCACCAGCCCAGCGATCACCCATGTAGAGATAGGATGTGGTCTGTGAACCTTCTACTGGAACAACATAGGTGGATTGAGAACCATACGTTGTGCTGTCTCCAAAATTGCTTAGACCGCTCCATGTGCCTGTAATGCTGGAGGCTGTCGCATATTTGGCCTGATTTGGATTCCAGCCGGTCGCACCCGAGGTGATCAGGAAGTAGACGCCGTCTTTTTTGAATAGGGCTGGTGCTTCACGATATTGTCCAGGCCACAGCGTTGTGACTAGGGATTCCACACCCAGAAAATCCGGGGTCAGCTTATATATATTCAGATCAGCATTCACTCGGGTCGCAGAGATCAGATAAGCGGTTCCGTTATCGTTGTATACCGTCATGTCTCTGGAATCATACCCAAGTGGACGATAACTGCCCACATATGTGTAATTGCCATCCACCGTATTCGAAGTAGCTACCGCCACTCGGGCCTCGCCATAATCCAGACCATTCTCCTTGTGCATCCACAGCACATATTTGCCAGTAGCACTGTTGTAGATGACCTTTGGGCGTTCAATGTTAGAGATATTTAGCTCGGCTGCCGAGCTGCTGGTCAGCACATCATTGCGATACTCCCAGCTCTTCAGATCCGATGAACGATACACCGATACCGCCTTGAACGTTCCATTCGTATTGCGGTTCTCTCCAAACCAGTAATAATACCCATTTGCCTTAATCATCCCGCCACCATGAGCATGAACGACATTGCCATTGGTATCCTTGAACTGTATCCCGTTCGTTACACTAAGTGGAGCAGCTGAAGCATTCGGTCCGGGTGCAAGCAGCATACCTATGGATTGCAGCGCCAAAACCAAAGCAAGCAGATAACTTAAGCGGCGGGTAAAGCGACGTGAATGTGTATTCTTTTTCAACCATCCATCGTTCATAGCCATATCGTAATGCACCTCCATGTTTTTTATGAAGCGCTTACATAAAATTAAAATCGATATGTCTCATCTGCCTCCGATCGATGATGCATTTCAGCATTAGAATTCCTGGCAATACTGGCTGGGCGTTCACCTCCCTGATTCCGATTGTATCCGCCACGTTCCTGCTCGAATAGTGAACAATCCGGCGGAAGATGTACAATTTTATACTCCGCTCTCTCGATCAACAACAAAAAGACGCTTCCCCCGAAGCGTCCTCTGCTATACCTGCCCTGCCCCTCCATGATGTAACGATCTCTAGCTGTGTGCGGCTGTTCATAGGCAGGTTTTTATATGATGTTTTATCGGCGTATATACTCGCCCTTATTGCTTAATCTTGGTCGTCAAAATCCTGGTCAAACGATAACACTTTACCTGTGTTGGCATCGATATCTACATCTGCTTCACCTTGAGCAGTTCTCAGCTCGATCTCATACACATAGCGACCATCATCATGATCCAGCTCGACTTTGGTTACTTTACCACCCGTAACTTGTTTCAACGCAATGTTTGAAGCCTGGGATGCCGTCAATTTGACCTGCTTGGAAGTAGAGTTATTAGATGTGTTGCTTGTTACAGTACCTTTATAATCGTCGTCATCATCGTAGTCTTCATCATTCACGACCGCAAGGATTTTGCCTGTATAAGCATCCAGACGAACGACAACATCATTGGTTCCTTTTCTGTCGATCTCAACTTCATAGAACGTTTGGCCGTTTCTACGCTCCAGATCCACGTCATCCACTTTACCATCGGCTGCTTTTAACGCCAACGCTTTCGCTTGGGATGCATTCAGCATTTTACCTGTGCTGTTCTGATTCTGTGTTGCAGATTGTGTTGTTGACGTTGGTGTAGTTTGCACCGATTGTCCGTTCACATTCCCGCTAGCCGCTACGGCCGATCCACCAAGTAATACTGCTGCTGACAAGCTACCAATCCAAAGTTTATGTTTGTTCATCATCATCATTCATCTCCTCGTTGTTGTTGTTTCGTTCTCGTCTACATTTATAGAATAACCTGCAGGAATGAGAGATCAGCGAGAGTTAGATTAGAATTTGATGAGAAAATGAAGAGAATGCTCATTTGATGAGTGTTCATTATGTATGTAATCTAAAAGAAATGAAAAAGATGACCCCTACATTAGGAATCATCTATCCAACAAGGTGTAACTCTATATTCAATGGATTCCTGTACAAATGTTAATCATCGTCCTCATCCCAAGTCACCGAACGAATTGCTCCTGAGATGGCATTCACTTGCACAATAGCCTCCCGGCCATCCTCCAAATCAATTTCAACCAGATAATATGGATTCCCGCTGTTGGTTCCACGCAGTTCGATGTCGTCCACTTCCCCCGGAACCTCCGCAAGTGCCTTCTGTTTGGCTTGTCTCTCGCTCAGAAACTGAGGTTTGGGATCATCCTTGGTTGGTTCAGTTGTCGGGGCTGCTATTGTTTTGGAAGCTATCGTCTCTCCCGTGTATGGATCAATCGTGAGTTCTTCACGACTGTTATCCTTTGCCTTCACGACCGCGGTGTATACCGGACTGCCTTGCTGCTCCACAAGTTCAAGCGAGACCAATTGGTTATCTGTCTGTTGTTTTAACAACGCCGTCTTGATCTGCTCGCGGCTCCATAGCGTCTTCTCTTCCGCTTGCGGGTTCGACTCTAGCCGTTTAATGGAATTCACAGCAGCTGTAACGGCATCCACTTGCACATCATATAGGCCGGTCTCCGAACGGAGCTGCATGATATACGTCCCGTCCTTCAACGTGGAATTCACAATCTCACCTGGATATTGATCAAGCACCGATTGTGCTGCCGCATCTGCCGTAAGTACCGCACCAGTCGATTGCCAAGGCTTCCACCACACCACAACTGCCACAATCAGCACAACGAGAAGCCCTGCACCCCACCAGAGTGACCTTCGCGATTTCGCCCATCCAATGTTCCCTTGTTCATGCCGTTTCATCTCCGGTGGTCGCTGCTCATGCTCTGTCATCACGTTTCCCCCTATGCACTCTCTTATCATCCCCAGTTGATCTGATGCTTATCAGTATATAAGAGAAGAATGAGAATTTCATGAGAGCGGCCCGTTCTGAACCGATAAAGGCAAAATAATTGAAGCCTCGGTGCCTTCACCCTCGGTGCTGGTCAGTTCGATCCGTGCTCCAACTGCTCCTGCAAGCTCTTTGGCAAGTGACAATCCCAGACCTGAACCACTTGCACCTAAGCTACGTGTTCTGGCCGGATCAACCCGGTAGAATCGGTCAAATACCTTCTCCAGTTCGTCCTCCCGCATACCAATCCCGGTATCCACGATTCGAATACGGCACTCTTGTCCCTTGGCTTCCAGCCTGACTTCAATGGCATCTTCACTATACTTCCGGGCATTATCCAGCAAAATAAACAAAAGCTGCTTCAGCTTGCTCTCATCGCTGATCGCCCAGATTGAACCTGGATCTTCACAACGGACTTCACGGTGATAGGCTTCGCGAAACGCACGTGTTGAGTCTGTAGCCAGTCTCGTGATATCCACACGCTCCAACTGTACATTCCACTGCTCTGGCTGCTTCGCGAGCAGTAACAGTTGCTCGGTCATCTCTCGCATGCGAACCGATTCGGACAGAATCGCTTCTACCGCTTCATCAAATACCTCGGGCCGCTCTTTTCCTCGTCGCTGTAGCAGACTGGCATAACTCTCAATAATAGTCAGTGGTGTTTTGAGCTCATGAGATGCATCGGATACAAATCGCTCCTGTCGTTCAAAGTTGGATTCGAGCAGATCCATCATCCGGTTGAACGTCTGTCCCATTGTTTTCAGTTCATCCTTCGATCCTTCCTCCAATGGAAGACGCTTGAATTGGCCGCTGGACTGTATGTCAGTCATCGTGCGTGTCATCTGCTGAATCGGTCTGGTCATCCGGTTCGCCAGAATCCGACTGGAGATAATGGCTGGGATGAGAGCAACAATCGTGACCGCCACAAGCACAGTTCGAAGTACAGACAGACGATTCTCCGTCTCTGCAATGCTTTCGGTGACCTGTACATTCACCACCTCGCCATCAGGCCAGATGACCGGGACTGATACCCACACATAACCAATCTGCTCAACTTGGGTATACTCCGATTTCTTCTCACTTTCATACTTATAAGGTAGCTTGCTCAGCTGCTCGGAAGCTGCTGTTGTTGTCACCGGGGAACTGGTGCCATCTTCATTAACGATCCGAAGCATGCCGTTCACAGGCGCGTAGGCCCGTAACAAGTCATCCGGCGGAATGGAGCCGGCAGACTGACGCACTCCTTTGACAATAGACTCCGCTTCCGCTTCCACCCGATTAACCTCGTTATCAATCGACATTCGTTCAAACACGATGTAGACCGACAGGTTCACCGCGATTAACAGCACAGCAAATAATACAGACGAATATCCGTAGATTTTACTGCGCAGGCTCATAACTGTTCCTTCAGGACGTATCCTACGCCCCGTACGGTATGTATTAAGGGTGGTGTGAATCCGTTATCCACCTTTTTGCGCACATAACGGATGTACACATCCACCACATTAGTATCTCCATAATAATCGTATCCCCACACGGCCTGCACAATCTGATCACGACTGAGCACCTGACGTTGATTCTGAAGCAGATACACGAGCAGGTCGAACTCACGTGGAGTAAGCTCAATGGCCACACCATCTCGGGATACCTCTCGCGTTCCTTCATTTAGTTTCAACCCGGCAGCCGTCAACCAGCCCGCCTCAGCTTCACCCTTATGCCCAGAAGAGTCATTCCCCGTATCAGCAGGTGTAGACGAAGAGGCGGAAGAAACAACAGACGCCACTGCACTAAGCCGCAATGCAGCCCGAACTCTCGCAAGTAGCTCTTCAATCTGGAACGGTTTGGTGATGTAGTCATTGGCTCCAAGATCCAGGCCGGATACTTTGTCTTCTACAGAATCTTTGGCAGTGAGCATAATGATCGGGACCGTAGCATCTTTGGCCCGAACTCGCCGCAACACTTCAATTCCACTCAGACCAGGCAACATCACATCCAGCAGAATCAGATTCCACTGTCCTTCAGCATACTTCTCCAGTCCTTCTGTTCCACTACCAGCCTTGCCCACCTGATATCCCTCATACTGTAGTTCCAGTTCCAGCAGACGTGCTATTTTGGGCTCATCCTCTATGACCAGCACGGCTTCGTTCATGCAGCGCTCCCCCTCATCCCCATCATTTCATTCTCCCGTTATCTTACAATAACATCTACAATTTGCCCAAGGCATCTTCAACCGGATGCTCCCCGGCAATCAGATCAAAGGCCATTCGGTACGTCTTCTCTTCCTGCAAAGAAGCCACGATTACGCGGGCTACATCTTCACGTGGGATGCTTCCTGGCTCCAGATCGGTTCCAACTGCGATCTTACCTGTGCCCGGTTCATTCTTCAGACCACCTGGACGTATAATCGTGTAATTGAGATCACTTGCAAACAACACACGATCCGCATAATGTTTCACCACGTAATAAGGCTTAATGGACTCTGACCATTTCTCCCGTTGATCTGCGCCATACGCACTGACCAGAATATATCTGGAGATTCCTTGCTGCTCTGCGGCTTCCATCGTTTTCACCGCACCGTCGAGATCAATAAGCAGTGTTTTGTCCTGACCGGTAGATCCGCCAGAACCTGCCGTAAACACAATGGCATTATGATCCTTCATTGCCTCAGCCAAATCCTCTACACTATCCTCCAGGTCACCAATTACCACTTCGGCACCGAGTTCCTTCAGTGCATCCGCCTGCTCCGGTTTGCGGATCATAGCCGTTACTTTATGTTTGCCTTCCTGTGCCAGCTGCTCCACCACAAACTTACCGATTTGTCCATTTGCTCCTATAACTAAAACGTTCATACGTCATTCTCCTCTCAGTTGAACGGATGGCTTGTTGTTGCTCCCCGTTCCTTTTATTTAAAGATACTCATCCTATAATTTAAACGAAAGCCGGCGCTTCTAAGCGCCGGCTTCATGTCCATGCCCGTTCAGTACCTCTATGAAATGTGAAGGATTCCATCGTTCCATTAATATGCCATATCCCCTAGGTACTTTATACGCGACCTCACATCGACCACTTCTGCCGCACCTTTTTTCATCTGAATATCTGTTATTCTTTGTAATCGTGACAACCAAAAAGGACGCCCAAAAGGGCGCCCTTGAATGGCATTAAGATTAGTAAGCCAGTGCGAACAAACCGTGAATGTGAGCCAAGTAACGGATGTTACTTGCTTCTTTCATCATGGTTGCAGGCAGACCTTTCAGACGAGTCTGGTTGCCACCGATCATGCCGACAGCATCTTTACGACCCAGACTTCCCAGCGTACCGGAGAATACTGGTGTGAAGGATTCCATTGCGCCACCTTTGAACATAACGCCCAAGTTGTGACCAATAGTCTCACCCATTTGCCAAGCCAATTGTGCTGTTGGAGGGTAAGGGCGAGCGCCTTCGCTAGGGAAGACCACTGCGCTGTCACCAGCAACAAACACGTCTTTGTGAGAAGTAGATTGCAGAACTTCCGTAACTTTCGCACGGCCACGATCCACTTCAATTCCGCTGTTAGCAACAACAGCGTTGCCTTGTACGCCACCTGTCCATACGAGTGTGTTCGTAGGGATGGAGCTGCCGTCTTTCAGCAGAACTTCGTTTTCTTTCATCTCGGTAATCGCTACGCCAACGATGAAGTTAACGCCACGTTTCTCAAGACTTGATTTAGCACGTTCAACCAGCTCTGGCGGGAATCCTGCCAGGATGGAAGGACCTGCTTCAACTGTGTACAGGGATACTTCTTTGAAGTCGATGCCTTTTTCTTGACATACTGCAGGAAGCAGGTCAGCGAATTCGCCAACAAGCTCAATACCTGTCAAGCCGCCGCCACCAATAACAAACGTAGCGTCTGCTTTGTTGCCGGACTGTTTGTAAGCATCAAGACGTGCTTCAACGTGTGCACGAATACGGTTTGCATCGCTAACCGATTTGAGCGTGAAGCTGTACTCTTGCAATCCCGGAATTCCGAAGAATGCCGTTTCGCTGCCCAAGGCAACGACAAGTGCATCGTAAGAGTATGTGGAGCCGCTGGTCATCAGAACTTTTTTCTCGTCCGGCTTGATTGTATCCACCGTATCGATTTTCAAGTTCACGTTTTTGCCACGCAGCAATTTTTCGAGTGGAAGAGCAACTGCTTGTTCAGCAATGCTTCCCGCTGCAAGACGGTGCAGTTCCGTGATAATTTGGTGTGTAGGGTAACGGTTCACGACAGTAATTGTCGCTTCTTCCGGAGACAAGTATTGACGCGCAGTCAATGCAGTCAACAGACCGCCGTAACCTCCACCCAAGATCAAAATTTGCTTCGACATATCCATCCTCCGTTCTTCTAAGTCTTAACGTTTCGGTTGTTGACGCTCGTTCAAGATGCTCAAGAAAGATTGAGCAAAACGAAGCGATTGTTGTACGTTTGGATCTTTAAGCATTTTCAGCATAGCGAACAAGCCAACTGAAGTTTGCTCTGTTTGCGCACGGTCATTGGCTTCGATGGCAGCAGAAGCTACACCTTTAGCTTTGTCTACAACAGGCTTAGCGAACTCGCCCATTGCGCTCATTGTGTCGCTGATCAGAACTTTGTCTGTTGCTACACTTTGTGCAAAGTCATAAGCTTTTGTCATAGCAGTAACCATTTCAGCCAATTTAGGCAGGTTCTCCACCAGAACGGTTAAAGACTCCTGTACCTCAGGCTTCATCAGTTGATCCAGAACGTCCAAGGACTGGCGCTCGGAAACGTTGGCACCTTCTGTAACTGGCACCTCTTGTTGAGTAGGCGATTGTGACATAAGAGAAAGTCCTCCTTTACTTTGGGATAGAAGTCCGCGACTTTCATGATGCCTGTCAAGCAGAGCCGAACCACAAAATACATCGAATACATTTAAATGTACCAAATTTCACACAATAGGATGAGCGTAGCTCATGGCCACTCCCATATCATGCATTGTATCTTGGATCTATTGCGGACAACATGTGTTGACGCACAAAACGACAAGCAGGCCGAAACCGAACTCTATACCCTTATATTACACCTCTTACACATGAACATGAAAAAGAAATTTTTTACACTTGTGAAGATATTGTGAACATTGTAACAAAATCGATTTTTTTGTCAACCCATTCAGGCAAGCTAACGCCGCCGATCCTCCTGTCCAAGATCCGTATTCCTACCACATGTGGTATTAAGACAAGATCACATATGACCAGATGTGCGATATGTACACAAGGAAGGATTCGTTTATCCAAATGTTCAGGAATTGTTTTCCAATATCACAATTTTCATGCAACGAAATTGGTCACTGTCGTTATTATGCAGCGTTGGGCTCAGCCTTATTCCATCATTGAGACATCTTTTCTATTTCAAGTATGAACCTCTTGCGTCACGAATGCAAAAAAAGACAGAAAGAAGGCCTGACGAATCGTCATACCTCCTGATATTTTGCTTTACTATACGCCCGATTGAATCATTCAGGTCATCCCATAACTATTCCTGGGGAATGCTGAGCCATTCCTTCAAGCAACGCTTTTATTACAACGACGGCGGCTCGCTCCAATTCCTCCACTTCCAGAAGTATCGAGATAGCCTGATCGGCATGAAGCTTCTCACTAGGCAGTCCTCCATCTGGAAAAGGAAATAGTTCCGCGAGTGTATTTAACTTTTGGGACATGTTTCGATATAACTCTTCTGTCTGAAGACAGAATGAAATCAAGCTGGAATAACAGGCAGTCGACCCCCACTGTAGAGAAATTTCTTTGAAAAACTCACTTGCATAACGTCTTGCATCCCACAAAACCGCAATGTTATAGGCGTGACCGTTCGGTTCTAACCGTCTATATTCTAGGGCTTCTCTCCAGACTGCATAGGCAGCCACACCACTGACTGTGTTCGGCAAGGAATACGGGTCCTCCCCACGATAATGAGCCAAAACAGCCGTCAGTGCCGCGTGCAAGTTCATTTCTCGTATCATGCCATCCGATTCCGCTGCCAGTACAAATACTTCCTGATTCACACCCCGGCCTACATGATCATAGGGAATTGTTCCTGATTTAATGAAATCGGTACCGTATAGGGTCCGGGCTGCGTCATCATAGCCATAGATCAACCCGAATTCGGGAATATTCAGGTCCCACACAACGGCCGGAATTCCCCGATGAATGGAGTAACGTATCAGGGAGAGGGCCTGAACAAGTCTTGGATTAAGCAACCTTTTCCCCTTCGCTTTCTCCTCTAGCATCGAAGGATCGACCAGATTGGCATTAAGTCCCGCTTCGCTCGCCAAAGCCTCAACCGCATGGGAACGATAACCCATATGTTGCAATCCTCTTGTAAGCACCTCTTTGAAGTTATAGGCGGTAGGTCCAGCGATATGTATGTCCTGAGGCAGGATGGTCAGACGAAAAGAAAGTCCACTCATCCCCATAACCATGGGAAGAGACGGAGATGGACCGATATAACCTAACATCTCGTGAATGGATGCTGCTGCCGAGTTCCAGGTTTGGGGAGCCCGAAACGAAAGGGGTTCCTCCAGAGTCACTCGATTTTGCCCGAGTGAATTCCACTCTGCCAGCATTTCTTCTACAGATAAATGAATATGAAGCTGAGACACTTTTTTACGTGAACGGGACAGAATTTGATACACATTGGCAATTGTCAGGTTGAATTTGTAGGCCATTTCTTGCGGTGACAGCTGCTCCATCCAATATGATGTGAAGACCTGTTGTTCTCTTTCATTCAGACAACCCAACAGTCTGTGGAGATTGTTCCTCATTTCCTGCTGAGCAACAGCTTGATACGGATCATAGTCTGTCTCGAACGAAGAAAAATGTTGTTCCCTCTGCTGCTTTTGGCGCTGCATATGTGAGTACGCCTGATTACGTATAATACGCTGCATCCAGGCCATAAAACGCTCAGCATTCTGAAGCTGTCCCATATGAATGAACGCACGAATAAGCCCATCCTGTAAAATGTCTTCTGCGAGATAAGAATCATACGTAAGTGCTCGCACATAACGAAACAATTGCCCACGGTGACGGTGAATCAACTCTCCAAAAGCCTCTGTATCCCCCGTTTGGGCTCGTTGGATAAGCGTGATATCCGGCTCATTTTGCCGATCCTCTAATATCTCATCTTCCCATGGCCTGATATGGCGATCATTAGTTAATCCATCCATGTATATCTCCCTTCCTTATAACGCCGCTCCACTTTCATTACTCCATCTTCAAAATAGAAGCTTCGATCATGGCTTCCGTCTCCGCGAGTGCCACCATGATTGTCGCAGCAGCCTCCCAGTTCCGAGAGACAAGACGGGATTGGCATTCCCCGAATTGGCGGGATTGTGCGTATTTCAAAGCAGATAGGTCAGGATGGATTGTTTTAAAAAACAAACCATAATCATGGGCACGACGCGCGCCTACTGGCAGAGCAAAATACACATAATGAGCCCACTCATTATCATCGATTGCTCCAGCACGAACCTGTTCCGCCTTATGCAGAATGGCTGAAGCTCCGGTTCGTCCTTCCTGTGCAGCAATATCATGGGTCTGTTCTGTAAGGGTTGATTTGAACCAAGTAAAAGCCCGGCGGTTAATCTCCTCCAGATCAGGATGTTCAATGCGTTCAGGACTCCACCATCGTCGATACACACCGCTACTCCATGGGAATTCAGACTTCCATGCTTCCTCAAGTTTATCCAGTGTCAGGAAGACATTGGGGAATCCGGCTGGGTCATGCAGGCATATTTCATCGCCCTCCATGCTCAACGCCACTACATAATGATCGCAACCACCCAGGTTGGGAGAGTTGGGATTGTAGACGAGTTTGCCCATATCCAGCGGACCCATCATGACAGGACCCTGCTTCAAAGCCTCTCTTAGCTCATCTACAGGCATCTCTGTACCCCGTGCTTGCACACTTTCGCGCACACTAAATCCCAGAATGCTCATCGCCTTGCTGATAGCCAGATCAGGGCTAGATGTACAGTCATCAAAAAACAGAAGGTCTTCCTGCGTGCGGAAAGCTCCCAGGGAAAAGCCACCTATAGCTTCAAGGACACTCGGGTCAACCTTTTCTCCGATGGACGACAGCAGCATTGAAGCTGAATTGGCGTAACAATACGCACCATTTCCAATATAATTGCTCATATCATAACATCCTCACATTCCTTTAATGAAGCACGCGATTATGCAATGCCTATACTTATACTGACTCTTCGTACAGATCATTTCTGACAGAATATCCAGAACAATTTCTGCCTGCATCACAATAGCAACGTTTAGAATACGGACATCCCGGTTAATAAGGACTACACCAGAAACGAAGGAGATGTTCGATATGAGTAATTCAACTGGCGATAAAATCAAAGCAGGCGTAAACAAGGCCAAAGGCGAAGTGAAGGATCAGATCGGTAATGCAACCAATAACAGATCCCTTCAGGCTGAGGGTAAAAAAGACAAAGCCAAAGGTGCTGTACAGGATAAAATTGCCGACATTAAAAAAGATCATCACTAGATCCTTTTAATGTGAGGTCCAACAGCACGAAGATTTCGTGCAATAGATTATTTTAAAATAGCCTGACCGTCCGTGTTCGGATGAAATCCGAAAATGAGACGGAGGCGCAAAAAAGCCAAGGAAGGTGTTACTCAATACACCCTTCCCTGGCTTTTTTTGTGCATTTTATACTGCTGGAACTGCGTATCTTGCCATATCGATAATGAAACTGCGCGTTTCCCTTGTTGTATGGTATTCACGGCTGAACTGTCTGACCCATTCGGGATGTTCCTGATACCAACGGAAGGTTTTTTCCAATCCCTTTTCCAACGTGGTTTGTGGTAACCAACCCAATTCCGCTCGCAATCTGCCTGAATGTACGACCAGACTCGACCCTCTGGACTGGGTTGGTTCTTGCTCCCGGATCTCTACAGCAGCTACGGATCGATCCATTGGTTTCAATATCTCCCCTATTTCCTGCATGGTTGTTCCAAGCCCTGTCGATATGTTGTAGACCTGTCCGTCTTTGCCTTTCAGCATGATCTGTTCAATGGCCCGGAGGGCATCATCTACATACAAGAAATCACGCACTGCCGATCCCTGGATATCCAGAGGCAGTCCGTCCAACATCCGACCAAAATTTCGGGGAATAATACGGTCTGGCAACTGCCATGGACCATAGAGGTTGGTCAAACGAAAGAGTTTGACTGGAAGCTGGTAACATTGAGCATAGGAGTGAGCCAGCATTTCACACGCGACTTTGGACGCGGAATAAGGAGAGACGGGTGCATACGGATCTGATTCATGATAGACTCTGCCCCAATCGCCGCCATACACTTCAACGGATGAAGCCAGCAAGACTGGAATGTGATGTTCTGTAGCATATTGCAGGATAGACTGTGTGCTGAGTGTATTATTGCGAAAAACTTCCCCTGGCTGATGATACGAATAATCCACGTGTGGCATGGCCGCCAGATGGATTATGTAATCTGTTCCTGGAGGTAGATGAATCCGGTCCGATGCAAGGTCACAACAGATGAACGGCATCTCGTGCAGAGGAGAGATATGAACCAGCCTCTGACAATAATCATCCCGATCCAGAAGGGTAATTCGATGCCCCTTTTGCGCCAAATACTGTGAAAGATTAAATCCCACAAATCCAGAAGCCCCTGTAATCACAATGTTCACACACGATTCCCCCTTGCGATTTATACAACGAGTGCAATGAAGAGAGTATATGTACTGAGTATAACCTTAAAATGATACATTTTGTATCATTTTACAATTGTTTTTTGTTCGTCCTTGAGGTTATCGGGTAATTTATAGTGAGGTGATGTGAGATGAATGAACGGAAAAAGGACATAGAGACGTTATTCCTTCAGGATGACGGTGTAATTCCCAATCATCCGACCCTGCCTGTTCTTTTGTATAAGAATGTATGGGCTGAAGAGGCCCTTCACGCAGAATCGTTGCTGAACCGTAATGGATGGGGAAATAGCTGGTTGAATGGTGTGTTCAATTATCATCATTATCATAGTAATGCTCATGAGGCTCTTGCTGTGGTGAGTGGATTCGTGAAACTGATTTTAGGCGGAGAAAATGGTCAGAAAGTTTACCTTCAAACAGGCGACGTTGTCGTGCTTCCCGCTGGAACAGGGCATAAACGTCTGGAGTCCAGCACTGATTTTCGTATTGCCGGTGCTTATCCGGGCGGCATGAGTTACAACACACACACAGGTGAGGAAGACGATCGTGCCAAGGCTCTTCAGGAAATTCGAAAGGTTCCGATCCCGGTTACCGATCCGGTCTATGGACAGCACGGACCGCTACTAGAAATCTGGAATGGGAAGAAATCATAATACAAATGAAGATCATAAAGACGAGTGTTATTGGACAATGCACAAGCGAAGCTGGTTCAGTACTTAACGAGAAAAAATAGACTGTTCCCCGGACAAGTAGGAGTTACTCACCGATGGAACAGTCTATTTAAGTATTAAGTCTGAACAGCTGGTATCGGGAACTCTTCGTGATCATCTTACTATATGGGCAAGGAACTGCTCAAATCTTCCGTCTTATTTCAAACTTCGCGATCTCGTCGCTTGTTTTTCTATCCGTGCGTTTCAGCCTTAGTCCCTTTCAGCGCTCGGCAAGCCGAATACTGTAATACCTCATTGCAAGTGGCTTTCCATCCATTTCAAGTTGGCCTTGCAGCACCAGTTGTCGTAGACGGTACTCCACGAACGCATCACTTATATGCTGGCTACTTGTACCAATCACTTCACCCACAATACGAGCTGCTCGGATATACTTGCCTGGCTCCCAGTTCGGTGTCAGTTCCCTCACCTTCTGCATAATGTACTCGTCCAACGCATCTTCAGTTAAGCTCCGAATCACGCCATTCTCCATCATACGTAATAGCCCAGGCTGTACCGAAAGTTCCAGCCAATCCTGTTCCAGTTGGCGGCGTTCTCCCTTGGACAGCGGCTCTTGCTCAGAGCAGACGTGCCACATCGCCAGAAGCTTTTCCGAAAGAATCTCGCCTGTGTGGAGCACATCGTATTGAACGTCAGGTCTATCAAATAATTGCTTATATAAGCCACTCGTTTCGATAAGATATATGGGACTCTCGGTGTTCCGCAATAGATACATGGCATAGAGTAGTCCCGTCTTCTCCCGTGCATTATTCGCATACCAGATAATGATCGACGTCTTGGAATCAAAGGACTGTATTGTGGCGTTGAGCTCAAATAATGATTCCAGTTCATGCATGCCATATGCCTCACGGTCATTGAGACACATTCGTTCGGTCAGCCAGAGATGCCTGCGTTGCAAGTCTGCACGCCGGGTCAGATCACCTAACGGCCCTACCGCATAATTATCATCTATAGAAAAAAAACTCCGTTTTTCCTGATCAGGTAATGTACTCATTCCCATTTTCAGACTACTCAGAGGTGATTCTCCAAACGTAATATGAATTTCATTTGGCTTGTCGACCTCGGAGAGAGCTTGTTGTTCCAGACGCCCCAGATCAAAAGGGATATCCATATTCCGAAACAGTGACTGTACCGCTTCAGCAAAATCCACCTTTTCGCCTTGCTCTTCCTGCCGCTTGACCACGTGTGCTGATTTCATATAGAGCACACGCAGTACTGAACGAAGTTCATCTTCACTCATACGATTTATTGTTCGGCTGAATGCATAGATATTATCATTCATGCTGGGTCCTCCTTCGAGCTAACGAGATTACTGAAATCCTATATCTGCGTACTGATCATTTTTTATGAGGAAATCGATTTTCCACCGGGTTGATTCAGATCATGCAGATCTTCACCATCTGACGATGAACGGGTAAAATGTCGCTCCAGTTTGCGGCTTGCCCACAGGGATACCGCAATGAACAGCAATACACCTACCCAGCGTATTGGGTGCTCCAGAAATTGTTCCACATTGGAACCGATATACGTAACAGAGAAGATCATGATCGCTTTACCACAGCCCACCGCAAGCAGGAAAGATAATAATCGCATTCGCGCGATACCTGCCGCCACGTTGATAATGACAAACGGACCTACCGGGAAGATACTCAGCAAAAAAACATAACTGAATGCATTCCTTCGAATCCATACCATGCTGCGTTGCACACGAGGTTTGCGTGCCCATCGCTCTACAAAAGCGGATTTCCCAATCTCCCGTACGATCAGGAATGTAACGGTACAACCGAGCACCATGCCGATCCATGAATATATAAATCCTGCCCACAGACCGTATACCGCACCGTTTACGCCCACAATCAACAGCGTTGGAAGCGGTGGTACAAATGATTTCATAAACGTAAGCAAAATTCCCGGTAACGGGCCCAGGGAGCGAAACTTCTCCAGCCAGAAACGAATATTTTCTTCCGTAATATATGACATAATGTCCAATGCTGCCGGGGTCATCTGCATCCATCCAATCTATACAGTCTAAGTTCTCAGGTTTGATGTTCACTATACATCATTCATATGGATGATGAAGCTTCTTTAGCAACTCCCTCCCAGTATAACGTACATCTTCGATGAACACTGTTGTCAATTTGAAGAAATTATTGCACAGCAAACTCACTTCCCACCCAAATCAAAATTAAATCAAAAAAGCACACCTCGACCTCTGTGGTCTTGGTGTGCTCTTCATATCGAAACCCCAATCCATCTTCGGGGGCATTTATCCTTCTTCCAGCTGCGCTTCCTGCATGGCCAGTTCAATCAATTCTGCCTGATGTGCAGCATTCCATTCGGGAATACCGGAATGCATGAACTCTTCGGCATCCATCGCTGCTTTGGACTGGTTGCACAGATTACAGGCGCAGACACAGTTGAGCGGGGTGGTATGTCCACCTTTGGCACGCGGTAGCAGATGGTCAATCGTATCTCCATACGATCCACAGAAGTAACAGGTGTAGTGATCCCGAGTCAGAATATACCGCTTGAAATCCTTGTTGCTGAACAATCGGCGAATCGTGTACCGATTCACCACCACAGCGGCTTTTTCCTTCACTAGCGTGACCGCAAGCTCCATGTCCACTTCCTGATGCCAGCGTCTGCCCTTGTCCGTCTTCCCCCTCATCCGTACCATGCCTTGACGGTTGGTCCGGAGCGAAGCCGGATCTTCCGGGTCGATAGCTACCGGGGCCGACGGGGTCTGGCGGCGGGGACGGCCATCCGTGCCAGCCCCGTGACTACGGCTGGCGTGCGCGGGTCGCTGCCCGGATGCACCGCGGGCAGTGTCTTCGCCGTTCGCCTTGGGCGCACGCTCTTTGCGCGCCTGGCGCAGCTTGGACCCTGGCGAGCCCGGCTGGCGCACGGGCGCAGGAGGCCCTGCCTCCGCAGCAGCCCCCGGCGCTTGCCCGGGCTCGCGCCCGGTGGCGGCAGGCTGTGC
>NZ_ASPU01000005.1:0-314464 GCF_000517905.1 Paenibacillus sp. FSL H7-689 | reverse complement strand
AGCCCCGGTACTTCCCGTTGCTCCTGTAACACCAGTCGCTCCTGTCACTCCAGTAGCTCCAGTGCTTCCCGTTACTCCCGTAACACCCGTGGCTCCTGTCACTCCGGTGGCCCCGGTGCTTCCCGTTACTCCCGTAACGCCCGTGGCTCCTGTTATTCCGGTGGTCCCAGTGCCTCCCGTTACTCCCGTAGCTCCTGTCACTCCAGTAGCTCCGGTGCCTCCTGTTACTCCCGTAATACCCGTGGCTCCAGTGGCTCCAGTTACACCCGTTGTGCTCAGCGTTTCTCCCAATAACTCCTGGGATACCAATCGGTGAGCCGCGACTAATTCGCCTGCGGCATTTTTACCCCATACGGATATTTGTGCTTCTGGAGCAGCCGTGTCTGAGGTTGAAAATACAAACTCAAAAGCATCAAAATTCCCATTATAAACTTTGGTTATGACCTGATTAGGTGATACATTGAGCAGTTCTTCTACATATAATGTTCTGACTCCATTAAGGTAATAGCCCCGAAGAAGGACCGTGAACATTTCTGTCGCATTCCGGTTATCGATTTTGACCGTAACGGATTGAGTTGGTCGGATCCCCGTTATTCCTGAAATATTATTCTCAATGGGCCCAGTTGATAGAATCGCCATTTCATCACCCTCCTTCGATTGAATTCATTCATTTCAGTCCTTGGTATAGTATTATTCAGACGATACTTAATGGTGTGGACAAATTGAGAGTCAACATATAGAATCACTTAACCTGCCCAGTGAATGTGTTGAGATTAACGAACTGATACTGTCATGTTCATGAATGCTTCACTTTCGCTTCAGATTGAGAGCGTATTCTAGTTGTACAAAACAAAATTAACCACTATTTCCGATTGTCTTATGTATGATTCATGTCAAAAAATCTATACACACTTCACTTTGAAAGCTATAATATGGATAACTATCTCACTCAAATATTTCCATTTACTCCGATCATAAAAGTTCCTTGTAACAGGTACAGTTCTGAAAGTTATGCCCTAACTGAGGTGATATCGATGAAACATTTACTTCCAGAATTAATGTCTTTATTGCGTACGGATATGGATGTTCTGGATACAGACCTCCCCACACTTACCATTCCGTCATCAACATCGTTGGTAGATGCCTTCTGCTTATTCGACACATCTTCTTATTTATTCATTCAGGATGATGGCCCTCTATTGGGATATATCGCCGTATCCGATGTTTTGCATGCCATGATGCATGCGCATCGCCTAATAGAAGCTTATTTTGAGACCACACTGGAGACAGCGGGTTCAGCTCTGACATTAATTAATGAAGATGCCAAGGTGGCCTACTGGACAACTGGCGCGGAGCATGTTTTTTCAATCAGCAAAAAAGACATCATCGGACAACCCGCAGCGGACTTTTTCCCTCCAGATCGGCTACAGTCTCTCAAAACGTTGTATACCGGTGAAACGGTCTATCGCAAACAGCATCAGCCACGGCCCGACCTCTTCGCGCTGATTAATGCTCGTCCTGTCCAACTGGATGGACATATTGTGGGTGCAGTTGCTGCAGAAGTGGATATAACAACCGAAATCCGATTACATCAGGAATTATTACATATGACCTCCAAAGTCCAGCACCTGGAGAAAGCCGTTGCTCAGCTACGTCCCGAATTAGATCCATTTGCCAGAATCAAGGGCAGCAGCCCGGTCATTAAACAGTGCCTGGATACCATTCGCAAGATCAGTACCACCTCAGCAACCGTACTTATCCTCGGAGAGAGCGGCACAGGCAAGGAGTTATTCGCCAAAGCCATTCATGATCTTCGTGAATCGCAGACTGCACCGTTCATCGCTATTAACTGTGGGGCAATTCCTGCTTCCTTGTTTGAAAGTGAGTTGTTCGGCTACGAAAAAGGTGCCTTCTCCGGAGCAGATCCCAAAGGCAAAAAGGGCAAGATTGAGCTTGCCGAAGGGGGTACTCTTTTTCTGGATGAGATCGGTGAGATGCCATTGGAATTGCAAGTGAAACTGCTTCGGGTGTTGCAGGAGAAGAGTTACTTTCCTGTGGGGGGAACGCGTATGAAACAGGCCGACTGCCGGATTATCGCAGCAACCAACCAGAATCTAATGAGTATGATTGCCCGTAATCAATTCCGAGAAGATCTCTACTATCGGCTGAATGTCATTAACCTAGTCATCCCTCCTCTGCGTATGCGCAAGGAAGATATATATGAATTAACCCAGACGTTCCTTCAAGAATTCTCATTGCTCTATAACCGTCATATTGAATTGGTTCCACCTGAGGTGTTCAAGTTGCTGTTCCAATATGATTGGCCAGGCAACGTACGTGAATTACGAAATGTGATCGAACGCCTGACCATTCTGACGACAGATGGTGAGGTGAAGCAGGAATATCTGCCCGATACCCTCACTTCCCTCACCATGCAAGAACAGTCCGAAATTCAACTGACATCCGGAATCCATTCACACGCCAACAACGAAAATCAGCAACGTCAGGATTCGGCGGGAGCAGAACAAGAACCTCGATCCGTTGCAAATGTGGACGAATTAGATACCTCGAATGATTCCGAACTTGTCTCAGGTGTTACCTACCAGCAAAAATTGGACACCTATGAGGCGCAACTTCTAATTCAATATCTGAAAGCAGCAGATGGCAACAAACGAACACTCGCCAAGCAACTTGGCATCTCCAGGGCAACGCTCTATAACCGCATGAAGAGGCTTGGTCTATGACCAGCCTCTTCATGTCTTCATTATCGGTATGATGAACGAATAGAACCCTACAAAATCCGCGCCAAGCGAGTCAGCGCTGTTCTGAGATGGCGATAAAATGTCGCCCGACTCATGGAACACGTCTGGGCTGCGGCAGTTGGATTGCCAGCATGCGTCCAGTAGGCCGCGTATAACAGCATCTGATCCTGTGGAGATAGGCCATGCACTCTGCCCTCCAACAGATCCATGACATACAGCTGTAACTGGATTCCATCCTTTACTCCTCTAACCCTGTCAGCATATTCATGCAATTCTCCCGGGGAACGAAGATCCCCCAACATCTTGCGAACATCCTGTTCAGTCCAGATGACACCATCCACTTCTGTTGTTTCCGGCTGTATACGATCCTCTGTTGGTTCTGGATCAAGAAGAGACATGACCCACTCTCCGAATTGCCCATTACGCAAATCCAAATCAAGTACGTCCGCCTGGTCCTCAAATCTGTCGCAGACACGAGTGCGGGTTCTTCGCATCCGGAATCCAATACTTTGCAAAAATTGTTTCAGGTGAGGGTTCGTTGCAACGAGCATCGCTCGCGCACCATCACCCAGCATAGACAGCCGGTCCAGTGCCATGTATCCCACCAGTTCTTCTCGTGTATAACCAGGCACATCATCTCTTGCCGCAGCCAGCAATGCAAAGTGAGTATCACTCTGATCCGGGTCATTCTCAAGCTCCTGTAGAGTGAAGCATTCATGCATCTCATTCGGAAAATATTTCAAAAGCAGCTCACTACTACCCCTATGTACAAGTACCGTGATAAACATGGCGATTGTCTCCCCAAGCTTGTCACGCATCAATACGATTCCTTCAGGATAACGGTGTGCCAACTCATCCAGGAAGGGACCATAGGACACAGCCTGCAATGGTTCCACGCTGTACTCGCACCATTGCTGTAACAAGCTGTGCAGAGCGGGCAGATCCTCTTTTCTCATCGTCTCAAGAGGGGAGAACAAGGAATCACGAGACACGTCTGCGTACTTGCGGTATTGAAGCATGGATTCCTGACAGAGCAACAGCATCTTTCGGGCGATTTGACGACGCTCATGAGCCCCTGCGTGTTCATGTAGCGCTTTCAGCAGCTTCGCAATCTTGATACGCAATGTCTGCAACCGATGTGGCTCACGTTGGCGAAAATCCCGTAGCAGATGCACCCTGGCCATGTCATGCAGTCCAAGACCATCCGGACCGGAACGGATAAACGACATCTGTCTCAGCATGTGGTAGTCTTCTTGCGTCACAGTCATGTCCAGGACAGATGATAACAATTCCTGATTGGCTGTCTCAATCAGTGTCAGTACCTCCACCATGGGATGTAGACGGGAATTCGTCAGTTCCAATAATAATCGTGCACTGATCATATGTGACAAATCAGCCCATTCGGACTGTGGAAGATTCCTCCTCTGATCCGCAGCTTCTACAGCAAGGGCCAGCCCCAGCGGATGTCCATCGGTCATTCGCGTAATGGTACCTGCCATCCCCTGATTCAGAAAGCCTGCCACCGTGATGTATTCCGTAATCTCATCAACTGTGAAATGTTGAAGCCGCATCTGTATAAATCTCTGATGTAATCGGGGATGTGTCCGCCAGGTGGACGCCAGTTCCGGGCGTGATGCAAGAATGACAAGTATCCCTCTTAACGGAAGTTTGGATACAAAGACCTCCATGAACCAGCTTTCTAACAGAGCAAGCTCTTCATAATTATCCACGGCCAGAACCAATCTCTTCTCGATCGATGTGTCTCTCAGCAGACTCAATGGTCGCGGGTATCCTTCACTATCCATTGTTTCCAAGCCTAATGTAGAGGACAAATAATCCATAAAAACGGAAGGAGTTGCCCCACATGATCGACCATCCATCCATATTGCCGTCGCACCTCGATCCCGAGAGACAGATAACATCTCTGAAAGCAAGGAAGATTTACCAATGCCTCCCATACCCGTAATTGAAAATATGGTTAATGGGGCTTCCGGATGATTGAACCACCGCTCTAGTGTCGTCAGTTCCTTGGTTCGACCAATGAAACGTTTGCCATCCTCAACATATTTGTCGTATTGAGCCTCACTACTGTTTCCCATATATGTCCTCCGTACTAGATACTGGTACTTTTAATATACTTTTTTCTCTCACAAAATTGAGACTATATTGAGACGCGCAATTGCATGTGAAGTGATAGAATCTTGTTAAAAGCCAATTTAATGGAAATATTCAAAACAGCGGACATGGAAACGTTTTTACAAGGTATACATAGACCCCTCCGCGCTACTTCTTAACATAATGGATCATTCCGCCAATCAAGCACAGCCAACATGTACATGAGCATTTACCGATCTCGAATTCATGCTTCCCTTTCATACCCTACTACCAGCCCGATATTCCAGGAAAGGCGGATTTGTGTGAGAATAAACCTCGATATCTGTAATCTGAGCGGACAACTTGGAATCAATCCTAAACGACTTAATGAATGGCTGCACCAAAGTGGCATTTCAATGGAGGACAATGAAGCAGAACAGGAAGGACGTCCCGACCGGTCGTCACCCCCGTATCGGCTGGCTGCTCCTTCTTCATTATCACTGGCACCTTCCTCCGGTCAAACGAAGCTTTATCGTGGCCGACGCTCCACTTCCACTCTGCAACGCCTGCCTACTTCATTACGACACACCCGGCGGATTAGTAAAAACTGCTAGACTGTGCTCAAGGTAGTGTAAGATCGATGCACAGTCTGTGTTGCATCCCTTTCACCTCATCAAGAGGATTGCCACTGTCCATTCTCAATCATCACGTGGGCGAGCAGCGCCATCTCCAGACAGATTCTTCTCCCTTGATCCATGTAACCTGGACCCATCAGTTCTTCCAGCTTCTCCAGTCTGTTGTACAACGTTTGCCGATGAATAAATAACTGGGCGGCCGCATCCCGTTTGGAACCAAAGTTCTGCAAGTAGGCATCCAACGTCTCTACCAATCGCAGGTGATGCGTTTGGTCATGTTCAATCAACATACCCAGGTGATCCTGGACAAAGGGTTGCAGGAAGGATTGGGGTAATGCTTTTAACATTTGATATATACCCATACGTTCGTAAAAGTGAACATGTTCCATCGAATCTACCGATCTCGAAACTTCGATCACCTGATAGGCCTCCTGAAGGCTCTCCGGTAGACCGGTCAAACGGCTGCGAAACTTGCCAAATCCCACATGAATCATGACCTGCTTCAAGTTGCGGCTCGCAAACTGCTTCACGTCCAGAGCGATTCCTTCCAGCAAGCGTAGCAGCTGATGACGTGTAGCAGCCGAGACTGCTTCCTTCGCACAGCACAGATACACCTGATTGTTCTTCAGCATGATCAGGCTAGGCAGATTGTTCTTCTTGAGCAGGGAACGAAGCAGGACAAGAATATCCTGATGATTCGCTTCCATCCTCTCCCGGCCCGTACCCTTCAATCGATGCTCAATCTCGATAACCCCTCCTGCAAACCAGTACTGTCCCTTCACCAGCAAACGAAGCCCCATTCGAGTCTGAGCCTGTTCCTCCTGATGGATGTTGCCATTCATCAGATCCTGGATCAGTTCATTCTGATTGCGGACCATCTTCTCTTCAAGAAACTGGGAACGAAGCGTGAGCGCTGCCGCCGCCTTCGCCGTATAATCGAGCAACAGCTTGAGATATTCCACTGGAGCTGCGGGATGCACAATCATGCCTACAGCCGAAAATACCTGGCCAAAACAAACGACCGGATGACACAACAGAGCCTTCTCTTCGTCTATGTGGAACCATAATTCAGTATCCGAATCATTCAGATCCAGATGTTCTACCTCCTGTTCATACCAGGTATAGATTGCTTGCTCCATCTCCGGAGCAAGTTCGGGCACAAAGCTACCCGGCTCCATAGACGAGATGTACACCACCGGTTTTGCAGCGTATTCATGCAACAGGTTCAGCACAGCAGACATGTCCGTACTCTGTAATGTACGCTGCTGAAGCTGGCGGGAGTAGGCTTCCAGACTTTTCAGCAGTTGGTGCTGATGATTAATGAGTAGAGAGTGAATATCCTGTGTAATCTCGACAAAACGGACCGGTTGCTCAAATACGATTAGCGGAAACTGGTGTCTGTCCGCCAGTTCAATCAGTTCTTCCGGGATTCCGAATATGCTGGTACCAAACTCCACACACAGCCCGGCTGCCTCACTGCCAATGAGCTGAAGCAGATACTCTTCGCGCCCTTCTTCCGATTGAAGCCAAAGTCCAGTGGATAAAATAAGATCATGGGGGCTTACGAATGGAGATACATTGGTAATCTCCAATACATGAACCCAGCCAACCTGACGGTTCACTCCATCCTTCCCTGCCGCTAGTCGTGCTCGGCCAAATACCGGACGTGCAAGGATATCTTTGATCGTAAACACACGGTCATTTCGCAATGGCGATCCCTCTTTGTGTTATTTTTTCTTACATTATAATCCATGGACAAATGTCCTGAACAGTCTTTTTCGACAATATGTTGAGTTCAATTTCTAAATATTAGACATCAAGTAAGGTGCAAAACGATTATCCAAGTCATAAACTTGTAGTATAAGCTAACAACCAATAAATGGACGAGGTGCATGGTGATGAGAATCGGAATTCCCAAAGAAATCAAGAATAATGAGAATCGTGTAGCAATGACTCCGGCCGGGGCTGCTGATTTCATCAGAGCCGGTCACCAGGTACTGATTGAACAAGGCGCGGGGATCGGCAGTGGATTCACGGATCATGAATATCAAACTGTGGGCGCCGAGATTCGGATGGATGCCAAGTCCGTGTGGACCGAAGCCGATATGATTATCAAGGTGAAAGAACCGCTTGCCAGTGAATATGGATATTTTCGTCCGGGACTGATTCTGTTCACATACCTGCACCTCGCAGCGGAACCTGAGCTTGCCAAAGCCCTTATTAAAAGTCGGGTAACGGCTATTGCGTATGAGACGTTGGAGGTCAACAGTGCTCTCCCCCTGTTAACCCCTATGAGTGAAGTTGCAGGCCGCATGGCCTCCCAGATCGGAGCACAACTACTGGAGAAAACGGAAGGTGGCAAGGGTATTCTGTTGTCCGGCGTACCAGGCGTCAGTCGGGGGAAAGTGGTCATTATTGGTGGTGGAACGGTGGGAACAAATGCAGCCAAAATAGCTATTGGTCTTGGCGCCGATGTGACCATCCTTGACCTGAATCTGAATCGTCTGCGCCAGTTGGATGATATCTTTGGCAATCAGATCCACACGCTAGTATCCAGCCCGTCCAACATCGCAACAGCTGTTGCCGCGGCAGATCTGTTGATCTGTGCGGTGCTGATTCCGGGCGCCAAGGCGCCAACACTTGTCAGCGAGCAAGTGGTGAAGACGATGGCACCGGGTTCGGTCATTGTGGATGTGGCGATTGATCAGGGCGGTATTGTTGAGACCATTGATCATATCACAACCCACGATGAACCGACCTATGTGAAACATGGTGTCGTGCATTACGCGGTGGCGAACATGCCAGGCGCCGTGCCGCGTACGTCCACGGTGGCGCTAACCAACGCCACCATGCCTTATGCGCTGCAGCTGGCCAACCACGGTGCAGCCGCCGCGATTCGCGGCAGTTCGTCCATTCGCAGCGCGGTCAATGCGCTGAATGGACATATCACGTATGAGGCGGTTGCCCGGGATCTCGGGCATGCCTATGTTCCTGCGGGTCAGGCGCTGGAGAATACCGCCGCTGTCCAGTAATCTTGATACGTTCGTTCCACCCGGCGCCTTGTCGCCAGGCCTGTGGAACGTAATAGAAGCGCAAGTCGGGCAGATGATGTTCCCGGCTTGCGCTTCTTGTTTTTTTCACATATGAAATAACTCATTAGTTGGTATAAGGCCTTTAGGTTGCTCCGGTTTTGGCGCTTCAGACTGCTCGCTCACTGCAAACTTCGCGGAAGTTGCAATCCCGACAGGACCGGTGGGAAGGCATCGCTGTAAAGTAGGTGACGTCCTTTGGACGGTTATAGTATTCATCCTCAACACAGGATCGCATCTCCTCGATGTAACGACCCACGTTCTCCTCCACCTTCCGGATATCCTCTTCTGTGGCTGTAAACTCTCGGTGTTTTCCGGTTAACAGGTACTCCACACGCAGCTCAATCTGTTCCAACGGAACCCGGTAGTGCTCTCTCACATAGGATGCGTACAGCATTAACTGATCGGAGAAGTCATCTTCCTTGCCGGTCTTCCAGTCCACAATGACAATATTGCCGTTACTGCGCCGATACAATAAATCCATCTTCACATACACGCGTGTATCGTGCAGCATCATGGTATCCCATTTCTCGATCTCCAGAATGTCTGTACTTGCCCGGGACAAGTCCTCCCACGTAAGCGTCTGGTACAGGTTACTGACACAGGCCGAAGCCCGCTCCTTAATCGTGGCGATCCGGTCATTCAACGTATCATCCCCGTAATAAATCTCGGACAGCATCGTGCGATTCTTGGGGTTCAGCCGCCACTGATCCGCGTCCATCGATTCCACATACGCCTGATTCAGCAGCTTGCGTATGGTCTGTTCCAGAAAGTGTTCACGCGGTTTATCTTTGCCCTCTTCTCTGCTGCGTACCGCCGACTCACACATCCGATGCGCGAGGTCTCCGAAGACAAGATACAGATTGCTGAGCTGCTTCAGACGGTACAGACGAACCTGCATCTCATCAGCAGAGTCTGTCTTCCAGCCGTTATGGGCACCGTAATAATGATAATAATATTTGCGCAGGCACTCATCGAACATACTCGCCCGCGACTGCGAATAAGACCACTGCGGGTATTGTGCCATAAGTAATCTGCCTTTCTGTATGCCGGATCTGCATGAGATCCCTTGATGCTCACAGTATAAAGCCCGGGCAACCTTGCCGCAAGCGCGCTTCCGTTATTTTCTTCTGACGCAACCGTTTCCGATTCGATCCGTATCGTTTATATAGTAACATCACCAAAAGATGAAATTGCGGAGCAGAACGCATAATATACTCTATAGAGGGCAGCGAATCTGGGACCGGGATGCTAGTACGGGTCTAGTCGGGTCCAATGTGGGTCAAGCGCTAACGAATCACACACACCTTATCACATGGTTCACGAGGTTTTACGGAATCTAACGAACCCCAGACACGCTAATTAGTCTTTTTTTGGTTGTAGAACGTGATTACTGCAAGTAAATGAGCCAATAGCGTGTCTCTGGTTCGTTACATTTTCAGATCTGCCGATTTACGTGAAATAAGACTTACTCGGTTCGTTAGAAAATGATTATATGAAAAAAATTGTACAGGCATATCCTAAAAGGAGGCACCACCCATGAATCGACCGGATTGGTTCCAGGCGGAAGAAGCATTACAACAGATCCAAGTCATCGGAAGCGACCGGAATGAGCTCGTGAACATCATCGGAGATGTAGAAGGATTAAATTGCATTGGCACAGGTACGGATGCGGCTGTATTTACGTGTGACGGCTTGCCGCAGTATGCCTTCAAGATGTACTCGGATCATGCCTTGGACAAACTCGAAAATGAAAAGCAGGTATACGAACAGCTTAAAGGCCTCCCATACTTCCCTACCTATTACGGCAGCGGCCGGAATGTACTCGTGATCAGTTTTGAACCCGGGGATACACTGCTAGAATGTTTGGAAAAGGGAATCCCCGTCCCCGAGCAGGTGATGCTCGATGTGGACGCAGCGCGAGAAGCCGTTCGCAGCCGCGGGCTGAACCCTCGCGACATTCATCTGAAAAATGTAATTCTCCAGAACGGACGCGGGAAAGTGATTGACGTATCCGAGTATATTCAGGACGGCAATGACAATCGCTGGGAGCATCTTGTCTGGGCTTATCACAACATCTATCCACGGATCAAAGGAACGCCCATATCTCCACGCATGCTGCAAACGATCAAATGGGGATATAATCAGTTCGATCATGCCAATGTCAAAATGGACGACCTCGCCAAGAAAGCCAATCGTCTGTTCTCCAGATTTATGAAATGAACACGTTGTACACATAGAGGATTGTCTTGATATGATTGAATCAAAACCACCCGGATAATAGCCTTGAAGAGGCCTTTATCCGGGTTATTCTTCGTAGATGTGCGTATGATTTATGGTTACGGTAATCACTGCTGTGTGCTCTGCTTCTACTTCTACTTCTACTTCTACTTCTACTTCTGCTTCTGCTCACAATTGCGACTGCGAGTTACTTAGGGTCTCAACCATCTTTATAGACATTTTATTCGAGACTACTGCTAAACTGGTCGTACTCAACCTTCTTTTCTCCCCCGTCCCTGCGAAGGGGTCATGCCCTTGTATTGTTTGTATAACTTCGTAAAATAGTTGGCGTTGTCGCAGCCGACTCTGGCGGCGATCTCCGTAATGGTCAGACTACTGCCTTGCAGCAGCTGCTCTGCCTCACTCATCCTGCACCCGTTCACGTATTCCACGAAGGTACGTCCGGTCAGCTTTTTGAACATTTTGCAGAAGTGATACGCATTTAATCCCACATGACTTGCCGCTTCCGTAACAGACATCTTACCTGTGGGGTCCGCTTCAATCTGTGCAATCAACTGTTTGAAACGTTCGCGGTTTGGAAAATACGATCCGACCGTTTTATCCGGTAGCTGCTGCGGCATAAAGGTTCGCGCAAGCAGGGTGAACAAGGCATGCAGCTTGGATTTCACCACGAGCTGATAAGCCGGGGGCTGTAACGCCATTTCCTCCACAGCTTCATTCAGCAAAGAATAATAGCCTGTGCAGGCTGTATTTTCCTCTGCCGGTTTGACCGGAAATCTCACCCTTCCTTCCAAGTACGGCGCGACATATTGCTCATGCACAGGATCATGAGTGAAATCATGGAACAGTGCACGGTTGACCACAACGGAATCATAATGCACATCCCCCTCATCCAGAGCATATCCGACATGCAATGTACCTCCAGGAATGATGATGACCTCACCTGCTCGAACCACATAAGGTTTGCTATCAATATGAAACAGCGCACTACCCTTGCGCATAATAATCAGTTCAAAATGTTCATGCCAATGCAAATACAGAATACATTCTTCAGCTTTCATATCTGAACACCGATTTTGGAACAGCTGAAATGGATGTGATTTATGGTCAATTCGGGTATTTTCGTGAAGCGCTTTCAGATCCAGCACAACTTCTTCCCCCTCTTCACAAGATCCGACTATTATTACACAAGATTGTTTAGAGCCATCCCGTTAATCCACGGCTATAATGAGTGTGTCACGAAGTACTATAAGCCAATATTGGAGTGAAATACAACCATGAATAAATCATTACGCATCGGTACCCTTGTAGGCGGGCAGGACGCCGTCCGCGTTATCCCGCAGATCATGCAACATGGCTTCGAATCATTTAACCTGACCTTCTGGCAAACAACTGGTGACCTGGACCTGGCTGAGACAGCCAAACGTGTCCGTGAAATCGTGGACGAACAAGGCATTGTCATCTCCGCGGTGAGTGTATTTGGTAACCCGCTCACCGGAGCCGGAGACAACGCCGATACATTAGCGAGCTGGGAGCGAGTGATCGATCACGCACAGCTCTTCGGTGCAGATATCGTCTCCGGGTTTACCGGACGTCTAACCGATCAACCCATTAACGAGTCCATCCCCCGGTTCAAGGAAGTATTTGGTGAACTGGCACGTAGGGCAGCAGACCGGGGTGTACGCATTGCTTTTGAAAACTGTGATATGGGCGGCACCTGGCAGACAGGCGACTGGAACATTGCCCATAACCCGACGGCCTGGGAGATGATGTTTGATGCTGTTCCAGATGAAAATGTTGGGCTGGAGTGGGAGCCTTGCCATCAAATGTCCAGCCTGATCGATCCTATTCCACAGCTACGCAAATGGGCTCACAAAGTCTTCCACGTACATGGCAAAGATGCCACGATTGCCTGGGATATTGTTAAGGAATACGGCGTGCACGGTCCCCGGGAATTTGTCTGGCACCGTACACCCGGCTTCGGGGATAACAACTGGACAAACATTATCACCATTCTGCGCCAGAACGGTTATCAGGGCACGATTGATATTGAAGGCTGGCATGATCCCGTCTACAAAGACGAACTCGAAATGACCGGACAGGTGCATGCATTGCGATATTTGAAACAATGCCGCGGCGGCGATTTTGTGCCCAATCCGGTATAGGAAACCATGCGAGGCTGTATAACACAATCCATGAAAAGGAGATGAGAACATGACTCATCCTTATCGGGTAATTATTGCTGGCTGCGGTGCCATGGCAAACACGTGGGCGGATTATGCCTTGCAAAGGCCAGATACAGTAATCGTCGGACTGGTCGATCTGTATGAACAGACAGCCCTTGCTTTTGCTACAAGACATGGCCTCACCTGCCCCACGTTCACTGATATCCGCGAAGCCATTCAAACGACTGGTGCAAATATCGTATTTGATGTCACGATTCCGGCGAGTCATTACGGCATTGCCATGACAGCCTTGAAGGAAGGATGTCACGTGTTTGGCGAGAAACCACTGGCAGAGTCCTTCTCCGACTGCACAGATATTGTGCAAACCGCTCGCAGCACAGGACACATTCAAGCCGTCATGCAGAATCGCCGTTTTGATCCGCGTATCCGCGCCTACCAGCACCTCATTTCCGGCGGAGCTATAGGGCAGGTAGGTTACGCAGGAGCCGACTTCTTCATCGGGCCACACTTCGGCGGATTCCGGGATCTGATGGATAGCCCGCTGCTGCTCGATATGGCGATACATACGTTTGATCAGGCACGGTATATTCTCGGAGCCAACCCGGTATCTGTGTACTGCCATGAGTTCAATCCTCCAGGTTCCTGGTATCAGGGCAATGCGATGGCGTTATGTATATTTGAGATGTCCGACGGGTCCGTATTCAACTATCGCGGGTCCTGGTGCGCAGAAGGTGTACCCACATCATGGGAAGCAAGCTGGCGCGTAATCGGTGAAAAAGGAACCGCCATCTGGGATGGTCATGATGACATCTATGCTGAAGTAGTTACTGCGCAAAGCCTGGATGCTGACGGCAAACCATCCTTTTTCCAGCCAAGTGAGCGGATTGAAGCGGAACTGCCTGTCATGGACAAAACAGGACATCACGGCTGTCTCGAAGACATGTTCGCCGCACTGGAATCCGGCCGACTGCCTGAGACCGATTGCAGTGATAACCAGTTCAGCATGGCCATGGTCCTCGCTTCCCTGGAAAGCGCCCACACAGGCCAGAAAGTGTTCATCGCCGATCTACTGAAAAACACATAGCAAAGCGCCTGTGTTTTTCATATCAAACAAAGCCCAAACTGCAAAGTTCAGCAGTTTGGGCTTTATTGTTTTTTACCTACTCCTATTCTAGAAATGATATCGTTCAAAAACAGTCGCGCTCGATAGTAAAAGTAGTGCAGGGAACGAAATCGATTCTGAAGAAGCAAAGTGTTCGCCTAAAAGCTTTCTGAAAGAAAGCTGCATCGGAAGCATACGCTTATCACCGGATTTCGACTTTACAAAAGTCGATCAGGAAATCCGGGGATAACAGCGATCAAAAGAACGATTCGTAACCGGAACGGCTGCTTCGCGAGCAGTGAGCAATTTTTTTGGAACTTTCATCATTTTAAAGAATTCCTTTTTTCATTGCCTTATACACCAACTGCGAGAACAGGCTGTTGGACCAGGCAAACCATGGTCTGGTGAACGTGTTTGGATCATCGGCGTGGAAACCCTCATGCATATATCCAGTACCTGCATCCGTGTTCTCCAGTAGTTCAATCATCGCCAGTATTTCCTCGTCATTGTCTGCAGTCAGACCCTGCATGGATAGCGCAATGTGCCAGATATATCCCGGAGGGGTATGAGGGCTACCAATACCTTTGGCTACCCGCCCTTCATAATAAAACGGATTTTCCTTACTTAAAATGAATCGCCGTGTGTTCTGATACACCCTGTCTTCAATCGAAGCATACTCCATATACGGTATAGACATCAGTCCAGGTGTGCCCGCATCATCCATCAGACAAAAGTTGCCGTAACCGTCCGTCTCATAGGCATAAATCTGCCCATACTCTGGATGACGGTAAGTACCGTACAGGGCAATACCATGTCGTATTTCTTCTTCCAAACGAGCCATCCGGCTTACCAGTTGTTCATCCCGGAACACCCACTTCGCGATCTCCCCCATCTGGCGCAAGGTTACCGCAGCGAACATGTTCGCCGGAATATTATAATGAAAATCACAGGCATCATCACTCGGACGAAATCCGGACCAGATCATCCCCGTATAATTCACCGGCATACCCAATCCTTCATTACGTAGCGTATCATGGGCAGGACAATTGCGCCGCATGAACCGGTAAGGTGATTGCTCTTCGTGATGCTGCTCCGTCTCCCATAGTTGTACGATATTCTCCATCACTTTCTTGAAGCGCTCATCGAATATATCCGTGAGTTCCGTCTCCCGCCAATATGTATAAGCCAGCTTCATGGAGAAACAAAGAGAATCCAATTCAAACTTCCGTTCCCACACCCAAGGTGACATCTCCGTCACATCATTGGCATCCCAATGCCATCCATTCGCTGTTTCATTGAACGCATTGGCATAGATATCCATATCAGCGTAGAACGTATGACGTTTGATCAGGCCTCCGATAATACGTTGCAACTTCTCATCATCCTTCGCAAGTGGAACATAATGCATGACCTGCTCTACCGAATCCCTTAACCACATGGCGGGAATATCCCCTGTAATCACAAATGTTGTCCCATCCTCCAGTAGCTTCGTGGTCGTTTCCAGTGTATTCGGAAAACAATTGCGAAACTGAGTCAGCAATCTCGGTCGATGTTGCAAACGCTCGTCCGCCTCAGTCAGAATATCCTGCACAGCTTGCGGCAATTCCAGATGCGGCATAAGGATTTTCGGTAATCTGAACTGTTCCATGGATGTCGTCTCCTTATAACTATATTGTTATTTTTGTTATGATAATTTATAATAACATTATTATTTGTAAGTGTACTGTGTCAGAAGATGATCGTCAAATGAAGGAGTAATGATATGTCACGCAAAGTATCCATTCAGACGCTGGCTGACCAGCTCGGATTATCCAAATATGCCGTCTCCCGCGCACTCAGTGGCAAGACGGGTGTCAGTGAAGCGACACGCGCACGGGTACTCGAACTCGCTCGGGCTTTAGGATATCGCCAAAGTACTCCGGGTGCTAACAATAGTCCTGCTACTGCAAACCATGCAGATCCGTCCGATCCACCGTTTGCTCTCATATGCATGAATCAGCTCAACCGCGGTGAACCCCACTACTGGCAACGTGTTCTGTCAGGCATGATCTCCGCCTGTAATGATCGTGGTTGGCATCATGCCATTGTATCTCCCTCACTCGGAGTGACGGACGAGAACACCTCTCCCGAAAAAGCCATTGCTCCTCACTTGGACTGGGAACGTTGTGCCGGGATTATTGTCATGGGGGCTTTCCCTCATACGGTTCTGCAAAGACTCTCTCAGACAGGCCGTCCTATTATTCTGGTAGATCATCAGGAGCCCCTGCTGAATTGTGATACGATCAGCCATGATAATCTGGAAGCTGGCATCACCGTGGCTAGATATCTAATGTCTATGAATTGCCGACGGATCTGCCTCATCACAGATGATGGTCGTGCTGCGAGTTTCGCCCAGCGGAAAATCGGGATTGAGTTGGCTCTGAACCATTTCCATGTGGACACCAGTCATACGACCAGCTTTAGAGAATGGAATATTCCGTATGAGAACGGGGAATGGGTTAACCAATTGGCTACCGCCATTCAAAACATGCCAGATGACAAACGTCCCGATGCCTGGATTGGTGTTAATGATGATATTGCTTTGCAATGGATGCATAAATTACAGGAGATGGGCATCTCCACGCCTAAAGATTGCCTTGTCATCGGTATCGACAATGTACATTCTGCCGTTACGTCCTCCCCGCCCCTGACCACGGTTAACCTGTGCAAAGAGGAACTTGGACAGCGAGCCGTCGAGGCTTTGCAACGCCGAATCGAACGCCCGGGGACACCAAAAGAAACCGTTATGTTATCGACCACGTTGATTCCAAGGGAATCGGCATAATTCGGAAAGGGTACTGCTCTCTTCTGAAGATGAATTCTTTAGGTACTTGCCTTTCCCATAAATCTGGTGCATACGAAAGAGGCCCCGCATACCATTATGCAGGGCCTTTTCGTATATTAGGCTTATACGCTTATATGTCTCTATACATCCACACTTAAATCTGGTGATCCATACTTACGTCATCCATTCGAAGCTTCATTTACTGCATGGCTGAGTATAAAATGATATTAATAGTTACTTCAGCCAAGGCAGGCTACTGTACGATGGAAGGTCCACTTCCCAATTTACATCACGGAACTCTCGGTTAACTGCGGTTCGTTTCAAAGTGAATTTCGTTCCATTTTCTTTTTTAAAACCATGGATAATCAACCTGAGATCACCTACGATGTATTCTTCGTTTTTATTAGGCTGATCCGTAGTTCCCATCACTTCAACGGGATACTCCCTTCCTTCATGATCTATAGCCACCCATTGATCTCCATTAATATCATTTTGGAAAGTCCC
Source organism: Paenibacillus sp. FSL H7-689 (assembly GCF_000517905.1). Lineage (NCBI taxonomy): Bacteria > Bacillati > Bacillota > Bacilli > Caryophanales > Paenibacillaceae > Paenibacillus > Paenibacillus sp. FSL H7-689. The sequence continues at coordinate 297,027 of NZ_ASPU01000005.1, read as the reverse complement.
TGATCCCTCCAAAACAAGAGAAGAGGTCCCTTCAAAGTTTCTTTCAGGTAGCTTTAATGATTGCTGCACTGGCCAATAATTGTATCTGGAAAATAAAATTTCATCTCCAAATTGTTCAAACTGTAGTACGTAGGTGTAGAATTCAGCATCCTTACGCATCTTATCCAGATCCACTTCCATGGATTTCTCCTCCCACACCGGGATGGTGTAGCCATCGAGGACAAAGCGAATCTTCTTCGCATCCACCGTAACATAAGCAGGATCCCATGTCTCAGAAAGCCTCATCTGACCATCATTATTCTCACTCAATCTACTCATATCTCGGAACCGAAATTTGGCTTGACGGGCATTGGGTCTGTTCTCGTTAAAAATTCGATACTCATTCGTTTCTGGAATTTCGATATGATACATTAAATCCATATCATCCGCCCAATTCTCTCCGACCTTGGCACGAAGTTGATCATCCAGACTGATGTTCATGTCAAGGCGGGTCCCGTTTGGCGTGCGTACAAGCTGTGTCATATCTAGTTTCAAGCCCTCAGGAGTAGTGTAGGTGTTGTTCATGGGAGCCTCAACAGCCATTAATTTGGCTTTGGTCATATCAACGCTGAATTTGAAGCTCCAATCCACTGTAACGTCTCTTTCCTCATATGACTCTGTCACAAAATTATAGAACAATCCTACTTTTAAATGTCCTAATTCTCCACGCACGAACACCTGATCAGGGATATCTTTGTGAAACTGAAATACAAATTTGTCAAGAGAGCCACTGCTTATTCTGGTATCCCTTGCAAGGGTCGCAACCTCTCTTCCTGTTTCATCAGTGACATGAATTCTTCCCATTTCAGGATATAAAATTGACATTCTGGTTCCATCAGGTGCTGTTTGTTGCAGCCTCATTACAATCTGAGAACGATCCACCAGCACATCTTCAATCTTGAGCTTGTATCCTTGATCTTCAATAAGTAAATTCGGATTCACCACTAGTCCATGGGGTTTAAGACGTTTGTAATCATCAGCCAAACTGGAATAGCGTAGCGCTTCCGGCACGGAAATATTAGGCAGTGGAACAAGATCTACAGCGCTCACTACCGGCTGCTCCGGTGCACCTGTCCGATCCCAAGCCAGCCATGCACCTCCTCCAAACAGGAGCACAGCCGCAGCCACAATCCCCGTACGGTATATCCATCTTGTCTTGGGTACCTTTCTCGACCATGGACTTTCAGCTTCGTCACGCTCCATGGACACCCCATCCAGCTTCTGCATGACCTTAAGCGTAAAATCTGCGTCCGGCTCCTCACGGTACAGGTGCTCCTCCCACAACCGATCTTCATCCCTTGAAATAGGCTTCATACGTAGCTAAACCTCCTTTGCGTTCCATTTGCTTCCTCAGCGTTTTTTTCCCGCGATAAAGGGCGTTTCGTACTTTGGTTGAACTCATGCCTGTAATGTCTGCAATCTCTTCATAGCTCAACTCGTTTGTGTACTTTAGTAATAACACCAGACGATACGATTCAGGTAATTGTTCGAGCTGGCGGTATATTTCACGCTGCATCTCTTTATGCAGCACACGTTTTTCCGGTGTTTCATTACTGACAGGTTCAATCCCTTGATCGACCGGAGACATGACGGGTTTCTTTTCCCGTATAAAATCCCGCATCCGATTCACCGCAATGGTGTACACCCACGACGAGAAACTGCTTCCCTCCCGCCGCGACGGGAGATAACGATAGATACGAATGAACGTATCCTGAGCGAGATCCTGTGCATCCGGATGACTCGCGCCCATTCCGCGCATGATGCCGTAGACTTTATTTTTATATCGATCCACTAGCACGGAGAACAACTGCTTATCCCCTGCAACAATACGCTGAATAAGCTCCTCCTCCGGTATCTGTTGATTCATGTAATCCCCCTTCTCTACAGCTTCCATGCATGGTTCTGTACTATATAGACGGAAGCCGTTCCCGAAACCTCTCACTTTATCCAAAAAAAAGAATTCGCCCTATCGGCAAAGCCGACTGGGTGAACTCTGCTTACTTGCCTCTTAATCTTCCCTGTTCTTCTCCGCAACAAAATCAGCAAGCTGGGAATAGATCGCCACAATCTCATCCATCGACATGCGCACGAGTCCACTGGACGACGGAGCGACGAACTCCTGAATTTCCTTGACGACCGGTTCGTCCTGAAATCCCCATTGCACTTTGGTACGCTTGCTGTACTGGGTGTACACTCCTTTTCCGACAAAACAGGCGATGTCCGGTCGGTATTCCTCCAGCTTTTGCCGTAAAATCTGTCGTCCTTCTGCGTACTCTTCCTTCGTAATATCCTCCATACCTCTGGTGGGACGGGCCACAATATTTGTGAATCCATATCCCAGCTTCAGCAACTCTCCATCCTCCTGTGCATCATATAAACGCGGGGTTAATCCCGACCGTTCAAGGATGCGCCAGAACCGGTTTCCTTTGTAAGCATAATGATGACCCGTCTCTCCAGACGTAATGCTCGGATTGAAACCAATAAACAATATCGATAAACCAACATCCAGATGATCTGGAATCATGATGGGAAGCCCCCTTATCTTTTTTAGCTAATTAAATCTTTCGTGTGTGTATAAAATGATATAATAAGCAAAGCATTTTCGAAATCGGATTGAAATTTTCATGAAAAAGGAAGCTGAACTAATGATTGCAGACATCATGCTTGAAGTCGTCCTACCCGTCTTTCTCTTGATCGCCGTCGGGTCCTGGATGCAAAAGGTGTTCAAGCTGGACTTGTACACACTCGCCAAAATCAATTTCTATTGTATTACCCCCGCAGCCGTCTTTATGAGCATGTACCACTCGGATATGTCGGGCGAACTGCTTGGGACCGTGACACTCTTTTACGCGATATATGTATTGATTCTCTATATTGTAGGTTCTGTATTTGCGCGCTCGCTTCGGATGAATAAAGGCATGAAGGCTGCTTTCAACAACAGTATTATGCTGGATAACGCAGGCAACTATGGACTGCCCATCAATGCACTGGTATTCCGTGGGGATCCACTCGCCTCTTCCATTCAGGCACTGGTCATGTCTTTGCAGGCATTACTGACATTTACCTATGGCGTGTTGTCCATTCAGGGCGCGAAGCTCAAAGGTAATTACCGTGCGGTGATTATTGGATTTCTTAAAATGCCCGTTCCGTATGCACTCTTGCTGGGGATTCTGTTACACATGTGGAAGGTTCCCTTGCCTACGTTCCTGTCCATGCCGCTGACCTATGCGCAGCAAAGTATGGTTGCCGTGGCGCTTCTGACACTCGGGGCACAGATTGTAAAATATCCAATTCAACTGTATCGCCTTGATGTGTATATTAGCACATTTTTGCGTCTTCTGATTGGCCCGGCTATCGGGATTTCAATTGTGCTACTGCTTGGGTTGGAAGGTATCGCTGCACAGGCACTTATTATCGCTTCCGGTATGCCGACGGGTGTCAACGCATCCATTCTCGCAGAAGAATACGATAACGAACCCGACTTTGCAGCCCAGACAGTACTAATCTCAACGTTGCTTAACATCATCACAATTACGGCACTTATCTCTTATGCCAAAACGTTCTGAAACGAAAAATAAGTCCATGACCCATGAGCAGGGTTGTGGACTTATTTTTGCGGTGCTAAAACTATGTTTCAAACGTCGTTCGTTCCGGGAACTTGCCGCCTTCCCTGAATAAACATCGTACCAGTCGCTGCGCGGCTCGGTTAAAGAAAAAACTCGGGCTTACCCCATCCACCTGGACAGGTTCCAGTTCCTTCACACTTTCCTTAATCTTATTCATCTCAATGAGCCCCATCTTTCGCTCATTCGGTCCGAAGCGATAAATAACCTTCTCATCGTCCTCCGTCTGTTTCACCAGCAGAATCACAGATGCCATACAGGTTACCCCCTATCGTTACGTTATGAGATTCCATTAATCACTTGCCTACTATAATTATTACCCAGATTCTAGTGGAAGGATATAGGACTTAAGTTAGTTATACCTAAATTAAATATCCTGATATAAAGATTCTCTGGAATGAGTCGTTAGGCTCACAAACACCGTGTTTACACTATCCTAATGGATAGTCACTGTCATGAAAGTGCGTACTGCCCAAGTCGTTTTTCTCCGTTTATACTAACCTTATCTTGAATTCCCAAAGGAGAGAAACTTATGACTACAGCTCAAATATATAGCCACGGTGTCCCGTGGGAAGAAGCATTTAGCGTTGCTCAGGGATACAGCATTAACGGTACGATCTACATTGCAGGACAATTTTCGCATGATATGCAGGGAACGTTTATTGGTGTCGATGATATTGAAGCACAGGTTCGCCAGACATTGAATAACTTGGATCGCGTGCTCGCAGGATTTAACGTGACCAAGTCGAACATTGCTGAACTGGAGATTTTTTTGGTTCACCCGCAGGAGCATCTTGAGCCATGTGTTGCTGTGTATAAAGAGTATATTGGTACTCATCGTCCGGCTGTTACGATGGTTGGGACATCGGGTCTGGCCTTCCCTCATCAACTGATTGAGATTCGCGCCGTTGCTCATACCGACTGATCCAGGTCATGTCAAAAGTTGCAGCGCCAAGTAAAATGGCCTGATAAGGTTTCGCTTTAACGAAGTTCATATACAAAAAAAGAAGCAGGGCCGGATAAACTCCTAACCTGCTTCTTTATGAATTCTTATTCTTATTATTTGACTTTCACCGTCAGCGTATTACCAGATGAAGTGAGGGATGCCCCAAGCCCTTCTACCAAAACTCTGAGGGGAATGTACGTCGTTCCCTTAATTTCCTTGGGTGCTGCCTGTAGGGTGACTTCTTTTCCGTTCACCTTCACCTTTTTACTGCCCAAGGTAAAGATTAGCTTGTACTTGTCTTTGGTAACGGTAATGGTCTGAGTCTTACTGTCCCAAGACGTTTTGGCTTTCATTGCTTTGGCCATCTCACGCAGAGGTACGAGATTTGTGTTATTCATTATAATTGGAGACTCGGTGAAAATAACCTTGGAACCATTCACCTTCACCTGAATAGCAGACTTGATATATTCTGGTTTAGGAGTGGCTTTCTTTTGGGTTGCCGTTGAAGACTTATTACTTTTCTTGGTACTTCCTGAACTGGATGAACTTGAAGAGGAAGATTTGGAACTCGAAGAAGAACCTCCGTTGTGATAATGATATTCCCCTTGTTTCAGCCCCCATTTTGCACAGTTGGTTCGACAGGTATGTCCCCCATTTGCATCTGTTCTTCCCGGATGGGCAGATGCAACAGTAGCAAAAATCATAAAAATGGCAAGCAAACTGCTTATTAATTTGATACGCATACGGATAACCTCCAGCAATTAGTTTGGCCAGAGTATCATACCATAATTACCCATACAATATAGGTTAATAACAAAATTTATTTTCACATAACAGTTTACAAACGCGGGTCTACTCGCTCTGATTCTAGCGAAAGCGTCGCCAGCACGCATTCATGAATTCGTTCCACTGGCTCTCTGCGTATAAAGCGCTCGATCCCCTCCATGCCCAAAGCACTCTCCATTAAGGCGTGACGTTCTTTTTTGGACGTTTTGCGTTTACGAAGCCGGGACAGATTGTCGGGTGCCAGGTAATCCATACCATAGATGATGTGCAAATATGCACGTCCTCGTACTTTTATCGCAGGCTGGATGATTTTGTTGCTATTCCAGGCGCGGAATGTTTCGGGTTTGATCACAATCCCCTCATGTCCTTCCGCCGTAATCTCATCCCACCAACGAATGACATCCGCTTCATCTGCCTCACTTGCAATCACGCGATATTCCGTCTTCATCATCAATTTTGATATCCGGGCAAACTCACGGTTTTGTTCCATGTGCCATTCATGCGTTTGCTCCCAAAATGCTCCTGAGCTATGTGCCAGTGTGTGGAACGGCGCAATCCGAATATCTCCGATATCATCCACATCCCAGCAGTATTTCTGGAATACATCGCGAAATGTCTCCGCATTAGCGAGTTTACCTGCTGTCTCCTGCAACCAGTCATCTACATTACGACCTGCCGCTTCAGCTTCGCGCAGTTTGTCCAGCACCGTAGAGCGATCCATGAGCGAAGCTTCGGCCACATGTGCATATTGTGAAGCAATCAGCTCACGCGCCTTCAGATTCCAAGGTACAATCTCTGCATCGAGCAGTACGAACTCCGTCTGATGACGATCAAAATACCCATCTGCAGTCAAGTCCGTATGTAACCTTGACAGCACATCTTGCTCTGTTGAAGGGTCAAAAAAGGATCGGCCTGTCCGTGTCACAATGTTCCCCAGCATAGGTCGGCCCACTCGCTGCACCGCAGCTTGCTCATCGCGGAAAAGAAGTAAAATGGCCCGGCTGCCCATGTGTTTCTTCTCGGCAACCATACGGGTAACGCCCTGTGAGCGATAATACTGGAACGCATCCTGTGGATGCTCCTGATACCCCTCTACAGAACAGACACCCGGGGGCGGACTCATCGTAGGCGGGATGTAGAGCAGTTCTTCCAGCGGCACAGTATAATGGGAAAACGTATCAATCGCCGTCTTCGCCACCTCACCGTGCACAGACACGTCGAGTTTGGATGCTGTCTGAACTGTGAAACCCTCCTTGAACTTACGTATGTTTGGCGGAGCAAAACGCCGCTGTTCCCAGCGCTTTAATGGACTATCCGGATCTCCAGAATAATCCTGCTTCGCCGGAACACTGACTGCCTCACGTTCTGGCATTCGCCAAGCAGTGAGCATGCCACCAAAAACGACACCTTGATCAATGTTGACCGTATCATTCACAATCGTAGGATATGGACGGGGATCATGTCCCCAGACGATGCATTCACCCGAATTGTGATCCACATACCAATCCTTGCGCACTGGCCGACCCTGCTCATCCGTACCTTCCACATCGCCATACCGGCAGTAATCCTGAATACGTTTGGACTGTTTTCCGATAAAATGATCTCGTATCCCTGCGTGTGCCACAACCACCTGTCTTACCCCATTTCGGGAAAAGACCAGATGAGATGGTGCATCAAGCAGAAAGGTCCTAAGCTCTGCACGTACTCGCTTTGCTGTCTCTTGGCCGTGCTCCTGCTCAAACTGTAGCAGTTCCATCTCCACCCGTTCGTCACCATGACTCAGCGTAACGTCTCGACCATCCAGATAACGTGCGATCTTCCAGCCGTGATTACTGTCAATCATGTAGGCGAGCTCGGCGGCACAATGACGTTGCCAGAACAACAGACATTTTAACGATTCAGGTCCACGGCTCGTTACGTCACCAACGGAGACCAATTTGCGTCCTTCAGGGTGACGGTACAGGCCACTTCCGTCCTTGTCCACATATCCGAGGCGCACGATTAATTCCATCATTTCATCATAACAACCGTGAATATCTCCGATGATATCAATACCTGTATCCATGTCAGTCACCAGCGGATTGGATGTGCGGACAAACGTAATCTCATCTGGCCGCTTCAGCACATAACTGGCATCAAAGCCATCCTCACGGATCGAGCGTAATGTGCGCTTGAACTGCTGCACCTGTTGTTTCACCCGTTGACGGCCACGCGGATACTCCCGCTGGGCATCACGTTCCAGTAGTTCTTTTTCCGGAATATCCAACACGACAGCAATCACAGGCACATGAGCCTTTCTCGCCACCTGAATCAGGCGCTCGCGATCCTCGGGATACAGATGTGTCGCATCCACCCAGGTCAGCTTGTTCAGGCGGCAGCGGGTTGCCAGAATCGCCTCCATCGCTTCAAATGCTTTGGCCGATACTTGCTGATACTCCGCATAGATCACATCCGCTTCACTGCGGGGACGGTGTTTCCAATCCACATACTCATCATCTCCAACCAGCATGCGGAATTGATCGGATGAGACGGCTTCCGTGCGGCGAATGACGCTTTCTGCAACAAGACGATCCAGCAACGTACTTTTGCCACTGTTGGACGGGCCGACAAGAACGACAATGCCTGCGTTGGGTAGATGAATCTCACGCTGTCTTTCCTCCGTCCCACTTTCCCTATCCTGCTGCCCTCTGCCTACATCCGAGATTTCGTTCGGTGTTATTATTCTCCTCATGATTGGCTCTCCTTTCTCCGCTCAAAAATGACCAGTTGGGTAGGTTTTCCATAACCTTCTGCATGCTCACCGATACCTTTAATTTCATAGGCATAGTTCCCTTGTTGCGTCCATTCCTCACACCGGGAAACCAGCTCCGCACGGGTCCACTCAAAGCGATGATCATGGTGGCGAAAGCTTTCCTGCTCCATAGCATACACTTCGTTATATTCCTTGTTTGGTGTAGTGACCAGCAGCACTTCTGGCTGATATTCGTTCATGATTGTATCCATAATTCCGTTTAGACGATATTCCTCAATATGCTCAATCACTTCGCACAGGATCATGACGTCCTGGTTTTGCATCTGCTCGTCAAAATAAAACAGTGAACCGATGATTGGTTCCGGCATAGCCACCACTCCTGAACGACCCTCCAACTTAGCAAAGCGCTCCATGGCCCGGAGCCGCGACTGACCGGAAGGTTCAACGGCCAGAATTGCCTCCACACCGGGAATGTACGCCAAACGGGCAGAAAGCTTGCCTTCACCCGCTCCCATATCAACAATGCGCCGTTTGACTGGCAACGCTGCAACCACATCTGTAATCGCACGATAACGCAACTCGTTTAACCGCACAGGAGGTTCAGATTGTTCAGATTGCCCGCCATCTCCTCCAGCTGTACCTGTATCTACATCAGCAATCTTTGCATCACCATCTTCTATCTCTGTATCTGCATCCGTACCTTCACCTGTACCTCTAGAATCTGCATTCAGTTGCTTCTCATCGCTATCGGACTCGGACCCCAGGTGCTCTTGTTCTCCTTCTTCCTGATGTCCTGCTTTATTCTCCTGAATAATCGCTTCCGAGGTGTGGCCTATTCCTCTGTCCTGTCCAAAGGACACAGTCAAAGCACCCTCTTGACGCTCATACTGCCGAATCAGTTCGGTAAAACGTAGCGTACGCTTCACTATGAGTTCTTTCAGTGGGTGAGCATCCAGCCACCCTTCACCATACCGTTTGATTTTATCGATCTCATCTTCACTGATGAAATAATGTTTGTAATTATCCAGCACTGGAATCAGTAGAAAAAGCTGACGCAGTGCATGTTGTACCGTATTACGTCCACGCAGGATGATATGGCGAACCGTGCTTTTATTTTTCAGATCAAATGAATACGATAGTTCTCCACGCTCCACCGAAACGGCGTATCCTAATGGCGAGAATAATTCTTCCACAACTCGATCCGGCAGATCGGAAGCCACTGGTCCAAAGGTCAGTTCCAACTCAAAAGCATGACCTACCCATTGCACATAGTCTTCCTTGGGCTTACCATTCAAGGCCGTCCCTAGCGCCCCACGTATGTAGGAGCAGAACAAGCTGCTGGTCACGAACTCACGATCATTGATATATTGCGTAATGTCATACCCATCAGGTGTACCTCTGACCAGATCCACAGGATCAGGCTCGGCATGAATTAGTACTTCTGTTTCGTTCTCTGTAGCCGCAGTGTACACCATTCTTACACGCACACCTTTGTCTACGCGGTCATATATATTCAGCGGATTCTTCGCTAATAAATGGGATACAACCCCCGCGTCAGCGCCGCTTGCTTTCAAGATCAGATGCATCAGTTCTCCTCCTTATATATGAAAAATGTCGTCACGCACTAGTGCGTTTCTTGCAAACCTGCTGAAAGCCCAAGCGTACTTAAACGTCCCTGAGCCAAAGCAGCACAAGTGCATGATGGAGCGCTAACGAATCGCTGGCGTCTTATTTCATGATGAGAAGCCCCCTTGAAACCTAACGAACCCAAGTCACGCTATATGGGGCTAAACCGCCATTTTCCAGCCTTTTATCCGACTTTTTCGGACAATAACGTGTCCCATGTTCCTTACATTTTAAAAAGGCACCCTGGAGGCCATATAAGACGTCCTGTGTTCCTTAGAACATACTCTCCCTAGCAATTGCAATTCGTCACAATCAGCCAGCCGACCTGGACTATAAAACATTCGGACGCGGACATTCATCATCGAATCGCTTGCCTGGGTGAGAAGAAACGTCCTAATTGTTCCCCCATACTTCTTGCAGTGCCAAACGGAAAATCCGGTCCAATTCTTCAAATTGAATAATCCGCTCATTCTCCATCTGGCCGGCCAGTTGTTCAAAATGCTCAATCTTCTCCGCCAAAAAAGCCTGTATTGCGGGCAGTTGCGGCTCCAGATCCAGTTCCTCGCCCGCCTTTTTCCGGCGCAGCAATTCATGAATCTCCATATATAGCGGCGTAGTCGCAGGTACAAGTTCTTGCACAAGCTCTTCAAATGCCATCGGTGGCATCGCATCATAACGTTCAATCCAGCCACAAGCGAGCAATGGACGTAGAACATAGAAATACTTTTTGATCTTCACCTGCTCACCTTGTAAATAATCGCGGAAGTTCCCCTTTGCCATATTGAGATAATGATACATGCAGGACTTGGGCGAGAAGGTCAAAGGCGACAGTGCACGGATATGCTGTGCCACGTTATACTGTTCATCATACTGAATGGGGGATTGCAGCCACTCCAGTAACGGTGGATTTGATTTGCGAAACAGCTTCAAAGCCTTACGCAGATCCCAACCATTAATATCGAGCTGATCACTGATGGGGCGTTCGATAACATCCCTTTTATCCTCAATCGACAAGTACCACTCCAGCGGTCTTACATACAAGAAACGAACATCATAATCACTATCCTGTGAAGGAAACCCCCACGCCCGACTGCCAGATTCACAGGCATAGATGATCCTTACCTGCTCCTCCTGTTCAATCTGCTTCAGCTGTTGTCTAATCGTATCTCTCATTTCTTCATGAACGTAGGTCATGGTCCGTCCCCTCCAAATTCCCCAATTTAAATCTCTATCTCTCTCACCCGGTTCGCGAGTGTATCATATCCTGCCACAGTCTCGGCAATATACGTCAATACCGTTTCACTCCAACCGTAGATGTAAAAGGTTTTGCCATCCCGTGGCGGTACCATTGCCTGCTGATAAGGTGCTATATCCACAATAAATACCTTCAGCTCCGGATTCATCATCCGGCGATATCGCTCAAGCTCAGCATATAACGGGCTGCCTTCATTCTGCTGTTCATCGGTGATCATAATGATCTGATCCACTTTTTCTCCGATATCCCGAAGTTCCCGCACCGGTCGACCGGTGTCTGTTCCACCTTGTGCGCGAATAAGGTGAGCTTGGGAAAGGATGCTCTCATCCATCTTGGGACGAGCATCCTCAACCATATGGTCGAATAACCAGAACAGTGCGTTACCTCTTGTTTGTTTATAAAGCGCCAGTGCCAGCACCGAACCAATCCGTAAATAATCCCCTTGCATGGAACCGGAACGATCCAGGAAAATAGCCGTTCTTCCCGGCAGCGTTGGTAGGTTGCCAATGGATAGCTCTACCGCTTGTCGCAAAGCATCCCGCAGTTCTTCCCTCGCAATCATTTCATACGCACTGGCGAATCGGAAAGGTAAGATGCGCGACTTACGCAGGGCTTCTGCATCCGTTAGACGACCTGTTACGTAATCGATATTTTTCGATTTCTCAAAAACACCCGCACGATCCATTGCATTCAGATGGCGCAGCAACGCAAAAGTCGGCATTTGTGACATTAACGCCTCCCACACCGTACGTGTCGGTTGCATGATCGAGGTGACCACCGAATACGGGAGTTTACCTTTCTCGATCAGATGCATCCGGCTTGCCGGGTTTGGGGTAGCTTTCAGCTTTTCAAGCGCCTGCAACTGCGGAAGTTCCGTAAGATCCACCTCATGCCCGCGCAAATAACGGAATAAGGCTTTTTGCTTCGTATCTATCGGCTTGGGATGTGCTGTAGCGATCATATCGCCCAGACTGTATCCACGCCCACGCCCGTTGTATTTGATCGCCCAATATTCAGTAATGCCGTTCAAAAATTGACTCACCTGACGCTTCACCGCTCGGCCGCCCTGCCCCCGACCCAATCCTCTCAGAATGGTCAGAAAATCAGCCAAATCAGCCGGTGTCTGTACGACTTGGGAGAACACCTTTGCAAAATGATCCACATCCACTTTGGACAGCAGTGCCAGCCCGTATAGAGGCTGTAACCGCATCAAACCTTCATTACGAGCATAGACCAGCGCCCGCGCCATAAACCCTGCATCGACCTCAGCCATCTCCTGATGACTGACCATCGCATCGTCCATCAGTTGCTGGGTATCTGCATAGAACGTATTGTTCAAAGTATTGGTCATCAACATCTGTATATATTGTTCCTCCACCAATCGCTCATAGGCTCCGTAGCCCCCATGATTACGTGTCGTTGGCTGAGGTTGATTAAATAATTGTTTCGCTCTGCTCATCACTCATGACCTCCCGGTGTGAGTCTATTTACTGATATTCCATAATAAAATGTTCCGAGGAAAAAGGTGGGAAGGTATAATACCCGCTCTACCGCTGAGCTACACCGCCATGTACGGCGGCGATTGGATTCGAACCAACGACCTGGTCGATTAACAGTCGAAGTAACCCTCCCTGGCGCCTCGGAACCTTGATCCGCAGCGTTTGTTGCTGCCCCGCTTCACAACCTTATTATGCCTCACACATCTGCACGCGAACATGGCGAAAGTATGGCGACCATCATAAGTTTAAAATGAAACCTGCCACTCATCCTGCTACAATGAAGGGATAACAAGGAGTGAATGTTCATGGCAAGAGAGAGTTTTGACAAAGAAATTCAGTTCTTACGCATGTTATCCCTAACAAGCGGTGCATATAACCGCAAACAATATGCCGAGCGGCTTGGCATATCCGTACATACCTTTGATAAAACCAATCGCAGATTAAAAGAAATCATGCAGACCGTCGCCGACCAACGCTCAAGTGCCGAAGCAGGCCGGGAAATGGCAGATCTCGTCCGCTTCCAATACGGGGAGTCGGCAGAGCCTATGTTGCTCTTCCTCTTCCGCGCCAAGTCGATGAAAGAGACTGAAGTTCAGCGGCTTTCTGTCCTTTTGCATACCTTACAACATAAAACCCTGACCGCGATGGAACTGCTGGACGCCTGCTGTGCTGATCTGCCGGAGGATCTGGCGTTACCTGACGAGAAAACCATTCGTTCCGATCTAAAGTATCTGGAAGAGGTTGGGGTTATTCGAAAAGAGCCGGGTGGCAGGCCATATCAATATGCCTTACAACAGGACGTCCTTACCCAATTAACAGTGGAGGAACAGCTGGAGTTGTATGATTTTGTGGATATGATGGCGAACACCCAGGTTCCTTCCGTACAGGGGTACTTATTGCGCGACAGTTTAAAAAAAGCCATTACGGCAAGTTTCCCGCAAGAAGAAGCTACCGAGCCCTATATCTATAAGTATCACTATTATTCTCGTATCCTGGACGAAGCTCATCTCTACACGCTGCTTAGTGCGATTCGTCAGCGTAAACGTGTGCAGTTCCTATACTATTCACCGAAAAAACCATCCAGCTACAGTTCACAGAATACGAATCCGCGCTTTGAACGGGAAGCAGGTGGTCGATCCAACCGGATCGTGCCCCTTGAAGTGATCTATGACCATCAGTATGGTCGTTGGTATGTAATTGGATATCAGGGCCGGCGCGGCTTTGTGAAATTCCGCATGGAAGGCATAACACAGTTGGAGGAACAGGATTCAGTAGAAGAGCAATACATGCTCAAACTGAAGCAGCAGTGGACCGACATTAGTCGCTACAGTTGGCTCGTGGATACGGGAAATACCGTGACGGTTCAAGCTCGCTTTTTCCACCCGGAGCGTGGTCAGCGCAACTTTATTCTGGATCGGGTTCGTCTGCAAGGTCAATGGGGCAAAATTATACCCGAAACGGATCATACCTTTCTCTACGAAATCCAGGTCAACGGTACCACTGAGATCAAACCGTGGTTGCGGAGTTTTGGCTCAAGCTGTGAAGTAATCGCACCTCAGAGACTACGCCAAGAGATGATCAAGGAATGGAAGGAGATTGCGGAATATTATGAACCTGTTCGAGAAGATGTTCAACTATCAGATGATGACACGACTGAATGAAACCGGACTGTTCACCTGGACCTCACAGGAACGGGCCTGGCTTCGCATGATGCTGAATCACCCTGCTACGAGAGAAGCGCTGAGCCCTGTAACGTTGGATAAAATGCACAATATGTTGAATAGTGAGCAGGACCTGAACCTTCAAGATTACCTGACCGAAAAAGCCAAAAGCGAAGAAAACAGTGTCTCTCACCCACTACTTCGACAGTTACGGCTAATCATTCTGCATCATCAGGGATTTCGCATGACGGGTCGCGTCCGCAATGGACGCACGAGCCATGATGAATTCGGCTTCCCGTATAAACTGGAGTATTCCATGGTCAAAAAAGAATGGTACGTGCTCTGGTATGCTCCTCGCTTCGACAAACTCATGTCGACCAAGCTGCACAGCATCGTTACCGTGGAAGCCCAACCGGTTGAACCGGATACCGCCTCGGGTTACACTGCCCGAATTGCTGCGATAACAGAGAAGCGTAAAACGACCATCACCATCGAGGTACTGCCCGAGTTCAATCAGGAGCTGTCCCGAATCCTCTATGCCTTCTCCTGCTTCGAAAAACAGGTCGAGTACCTGGAAGCCAAGCAGACATATCGGATCGAGCTGACCGTTCCGCGCAATGAGATGGATTACGTCTTATCCAAAATGCGTTTTCTCGGCAAACGGGTTCGAATTGCTGACCACACAGTACTGCGGGAGCGAATGTCCGAAACAGCTGCGAAGGCACTGGCACGTTATGCGGAAAAAGATCCTGATACGGACTCCGAATGCTCCAATGAAGTTCAGCACCACCAACGTGAGGAAAAGCCCCTTGCGAAAGCCGATGGTCAATGATTTTGTAAGATTGGGTTAACCATAACTATTGCTCAAAAGCCAAATCAAATCCATATACGAAAAAAAAAGGTCTGGATAATTTCATCCAAACCTTTTTGGTATACTTGCTTGCTCGTAAAATATCGTGAAGTGGCAACCAGCTTTACTCCGTTCCACTTAAAATCGTTTCCAGTGTCCAACACATTGCTATGAACAAGGTTAAGCGAGTCTTGAAGGGACTGCCTTTGCTAAGATGACGGTTAATGCGCTCCTGTACTACGTTCCACCACTGCTGGCAGCCGAGTTCCGTCTTTTGTTAATCGCGTGCACGCCCATGACCACTGCAATTAATTCATACGTGTCCAGTTGTTCCGACTGGTTATCTAATACAAATGCCCCTGAACTAAACCAGCCGCTGGTGCGACGGAAACTGGCCACGATGCGGCCACCACTGCCACTTATATCATATTCCTGCGAAAATGCTGGGGCAGACACATCATATGTACCGCGTGATCCTGCGTCATATTCATACTTTTTGCTAAAGAAACTGAACCTGGCCCGCAACACACCCAGATGTCTCCCATCTGCTGCAGTGATATCCCAACGATTCGTTAACATGCGAAATTTGCCGCTACAGACTAATCCCGAGTTATCCGATACATCGAGCGAAGAACCAAATACACTTTTCAAATCCAGATGCCCCGCCTGTTCCTGATTTGGATTCATAATCTCGGTGTAACCCGCGTTAAAAAAGTTATCCCTGAAGTATAATTCCATAACGTTTCCTCCTTTCGCTTACATATCCTTTTGTTCTCTTTAACCTAATCTCGCATCGAGCACACAATATATCTATATATACGTATAATTAATGGTAGTGGATTCAAAAAGTGGATTATTACTGGATGTAAAAAAACGAGCAACCCTGGTTGCTCGCATCACGTTCAAGTTATCCTGTTATCAGACTTCGACTTTTTTGTTGTTCAGGTAAATGGTAGCCCACACCAAGATGACCGCCACAATGACTTCAAAAACAATGCTTCCCCACATGCCGTCCGACCATAATACGCCATTGGCTGTGATCGAGATCCCTGTACTTTCTTCCGTGTACCGGAACATTTCATTTGGACTAAAACGTCCTGTCGTAATGATATTTTCCAACCAGCCAAGCAGATTAACGAGGACAAAGAATGCAACGATTCCAATCCATGGCCCAGTTCTCCAACGGAAGCTGCCTGCAATCGAGATCGAAAGGAAGATAATGACGGTCATGAATACCATAACCCATGCGCTAAACAGCAACAAACTAATATAATCCGAAACATGCAGACCCGAAAGATCAATATTGGTTGCCATGTTCATTCGTAGCTTCATTGAGATATAGATGTAGGCATGAGTCGCGAATATAATGACTAACCCCAACCCGCAAAGGGCTCCAAAGATCAAGGGAGACAACACATGTGACAGGCCCGTTACGGGTAAAAGGCGGCGATTATAAGAGCGGATATTGGACGTGTATGTTTTGATCATTTTCACATAAATAGCCACACCAACTCCAACATAACCCATAATGCCAAGCACAATCCCTGTGACCTCAGACACGAAAAGGGAAAGCCCCACTTGAGCGATAATCAAAATAACTAGCCCAGCCAGCAGTGTATTCCAGTTCCTTCTAAAGTCATACTTCAATAATGTCATCATTCCGCATAGACCTCCTTGAACATCTCATCCACACTTTTCCCATATTTCAGACGGAGCGTTTCCACTTCTTCCCGCATCACCAGCTCACCCTCGCGAATAAAGACAACTTCATCAAAAATCCGTTCGATATCATTCACAAGATGCGTGGAGATAATCAGACTGCTGTCTTCATCATAGAACTTGACGATCGCATCCAGAATCTTGCCTCGCGCAACCGGATCTACTCCGCCAATCGGTTCATCCAGCAAATACAGACGAGCCTTACGAGAAAGTGCCAGTGTTAGTTGTAGTCGTTCATTCATCCCTTTCGACAGATGCCTTACCCGGTCACTCTCGACAAGGTTCATGAAGTCCAGCATCTCCCGCGCCTTCTCCTCATCAAAATCAGCATAGAAATCGCGATAGTACGCAATCGCATCCCGCACTCTCATCCACTTTTCGGTTAATGGACGATCCGGCATAAATGAAACCAACGCCTTCGTCTCCAGCCCAACAGGCTTACCTGTGACTTGAATCGTTCCGCTGCTCGGATGTAACAACCCTGCAACCAGCTTCATGAGCGTACTTTTTCCACTACCGTTGCTACCCAGCAGACCTACGATTCGTCCTGGAGCAATGTCCAATGTAATATTACTGAGCGCTTTCTTATTGCCATATGTCTTATTGATCTGGTTCAGTTCAAGGATGTTACTCATGCGTTGTTCCTCCCTTTCCTTCCGCAACGGCATCGGCTACGATGGATAAGATATCCTGCTCTTCGATCCCCAGTTCCTGCATTCCGGTCAGAAAGCGTTCCAGCAATTCACCGGCCATCTCTTTTTTGATCGTCATAATCTTCCGCTCCTCACTGGTCACATATCTGCCCAAGCCCCGTTTGGTTTCGACCACTTCTTCCCGCTCAAGCTCCTGAAATGTCCGTTGTACTGTATTTGGATTGATCTGTAGTTCAGCCGCCAGTTCACGAACCGAAGGAATTTTGTCACCTGCCTGAAGTGTCCCGGTTACAATCTGTCTCTTGATGTACTGCATGATCTGCAGATAGATTGGTAAATTGTTATCAAATTCTATAGTCACAAAGCTCTCGCTCCCCTCTGTACTGGTGTGTTAGTTACATAGTACACTAGTGAAATAGTGTTGTAAAGCCCATTTGTTAAAATATATATTCTCTCAATTGATGGGCAAGCTTCTGCTATCGATATCCATACAAAAAAAAGAGCAGATCGTGAAGATCTGCTCTGCATAACATTATTAATCGTATTGTTATCTTTTTCATATGCTTATCCAATAAAAAAGAGCCAGCTACACGATATCTAGAGGTACACTGCCTTTAGGTGCAGGGAATGCCTCATCCAAACGGGCGAGTTCCTCTTGTGTCAAAACGATATTCACTGCTGCTGCATTGTCTGCCACATGATTCAGCTGTACCGCCTTCGGAATCGCCAGTACATCTCCATCCCTGATCACCCAGGCTAATGCGATCTGCGAAGTCGTAACTCCTCGATCCTGCGCAATCTTCTGAATGACTGGATGCTCCAACAATTCACTTCGAAGTCTGCCACCCTGTGCCAGTGGACAATACGCCATTACAGGAACGCTCCGTTCCCGCATCCAGGGAAGCAGATCATGTTCAATACCACGCGAAGCTGCATGGTAGAGCACCTGATTCACCATGCACTGAGACCCCTCCGGCAGACTCCATAACTCCTGCATATCCCTTGTATCCAGGTTTGATACACCCCAGCGAATGATTTTACCGGATTGCTTCAATTGTTCCAAAGCCTCAACCGTCTCTTCGAGCGGTACTCCTCCACGCCAGTGAAGCAAATACAGATCCAGACGATCTGTACCAAGACGCGTGAGACTACGCTCACAAGCAGTAATCATCTGCTTGCGATCCGCATGATGGGGATACACTTTGGATACGAGAAAAACTTCATCACGATAGCCCGCGATGGCCTTTCCCGTAACAACTTCTGCCCCACCTTCTGCATACATCTCCGCCGTATCAATCACGGTCATTCCCAGTTCAATACCGGAACGCAGTGCCCGTACTTCTTCTTGCTGGCTGGATTGCTTCTCTCCCATGTTCCATGTGCCTTGTCCTATCGCAGGCAGTGCAGTTCCATCCGGAAGTAGAATCGTGCGTGTTTGATTACCATGCATCATCTATATTCCTCCATTCTGAAGACTTATGGACATTCTGACCTCTCTAACGACGATTATACGAATCATAAATCATGTTATCACTCACATGTCTCCAGTGGCTCATCATCATGATATACAATTGATCCAGTGGCACTGTGAGGCTACTTTGGGCAACGCTGATGGTTGCATCGACCATATTGCTGTTGACCGTCATCAATTTGCGTTTCATCCCGTTCTGGCGATCCAGAAAGGCTTTCTCGTCCCGCAACTTGACCCCGATCATTTTCTGTCCCATCAATTCATACATAAAAATATTCTCAACGTCGTTCCAAGCCACGGCTCCTCCTGCGGTATAAGAAGATGCATCCACAAACCCATCCTCATCGATTACAAAAGAAGGTTCCTTCTTAATCATCTTTACCAGACTGTAACAGAAACATAGCCCGAAAAACAAAATGGATAGAAGCCCAATCACATCCGAAAGGATGGAATCATTCGTAACTGAAGAACGATCAAAAATCAAAAAAAATCCGGCTGCCACAAAAAGTGCTGCCCCTGCCGTGAGCCACGCCATTCGTTTCCGGTTTGGATATTCCACATGTTGCTCATAGGATGTGCTCAACGTGACGTTCCTCCTCCATTGTGACTGAATCATACGAGTTCTATATAAACGAATGGCTATGAACCAAATACTTAAATGTAGAACAGGAATTGCATTGTACATTAAACCAAATTCATCAATGTTAAACATTGAATTACGACCATTTTTCGTCATTTCTGCGCTTATTCAACATTAGGATTCGTCATCCTTCGAGCAAATCCTTTTAACACACCTATATGAATTGAACAAAGAATGTTTGCACTGGCCACTCCGATGACAGAACACCCTTCCGATCTCTGTTATAAAATTCTCCCCTCCCATCCTTAGTCATATTGTCCTGTCCCTAGCTTTCCGTTAATATAAATGGAAAGGTTAGGAAATTAACCGATTCTAATTCACGGTGGGAGGACAAACAATGATGAGTCAGCGCGGCATAACATCGGAAGATCTTTATCAGATTACATGGGTTAATGATCCAACTCCGTCCCCTCAAGGCGGACAACTGGTATATGTAAGCCGGAAAACGAATGAAGCACGTGACGGTTATTGTTCTCACCTGAGACTGCTGCATCTGGGGAGTCAGAAGGACAGGCCCTTTACCTCTGGTGAGAAGGATCATTCCCCTGCCTGGTCGCCCGATGGGTCTCAGCTTGCCTTTTTAAGAGAGGTTGATGGGAAATCCCAAGTGTGGATTATCGCATCAGATGGCGGAGAAGCACAGCAAATCAGTCACCTGAAACATAGCGTCAGTTCCCTGCTCTGGTCACCGGATGGTCATACTTTGCTTGTGAAATCATCCGTGGATATGAGCGGAGATGAAGAATCAGAACATACAGATCCTATAAACGATAAACCCAAACTGCTGCAAGAACATGTCGTAGACCGGATTCGCATGAAGTCAGATGCCAGTGGATTGTGGAACGGTCGACGTTCCCACCTTTTCGCTCTCGCACCGATCGATGCGGAAGCAATTCCTGTAACTACAGGTCATTATGACGTCGGAGACTACGCCTGGTCCCCGGACGGAACATCCATCGCTTGGATTGCGCAGATGCCCGAAGAAGGCGAGGACCATAATGATTACACCCTGACTAATCATGTGTACCTTGCCAAAGCAGACGGATCGGATGTGCAACAGTTGACCCCTGAAGGGTATACGTTCAGCCGACTGGCCTTTGCACCGGATGGACAATCTCTTGCACTGCTCGCCAGTGACCGTTCCTATGGAAATGCCACGCTTGTGAAGTTGTACACCCTTCAGATATCAGGTGGTGAACTCGTATGTCTGAGCACGGATTGGGACGTACAGTTGAATCACAGCATTGTTGGCGACATGCGTTCACATCTGACAACCACGGGGCCAGTATTCAGCAGGGATGGTTCTTCAATCTTCTGTCTGGCGACCATCCATGGTAGTGTACGCATCGCCAAATTCGCTCGAGACGGCAGCAGTGCTGACTATATATGGCCTAACGAACGGGAGATTTATCAATTTGCCGAGTTGGAAAACGGGCAGATCGTTGCCGCTGTAGCCGATACACTAAATCCTGGTGATCTATATATATATGAACAACCGGAAGATTCTGAGGTAGAACCGATTCAGCTCACCCGTAGCAATCCACAGCTTGAGGATGAGATCCACCTTAGTACACCTGAGACCTTCTGGTTTAATTCCTCAGATGGCCTGCGACTGCAAGGATGGATCATGAAACCTCATGGCATGGTCGACGGGGTCAAAATCCCGACCATTCTGGAGATTCATGGCGGCCCGCACATGATGTATGGTTTTACGTTTATGCACGAGTTCCAAATTCTCGCCGCACAAGGCTACGCTGTTGTGTATATCAATCCACGCGGTGGCCTCGGATACGGGCAGCAGTTTGTAGACGCCTGTCGCGGAGATTATGGCGGTGGCGATTATCGCGATCTCATGGAGAGTGTGGATTATGCCCTGTCCCAGTATGAGTTTATCGATGAATCACGATTGGGCGTAACCGGGGGCAGTTATGGTGGCTTCATGACCAACTGGATTGTTGGACACACGGACCGCTTTAAGGCGGCTGTTACCCAGCGTTCCATCTCCAATTGGCTATCCTTCTACGGTGTAAGTGACATTGGATATTTCTTCACGGAAGACCAGATTGGCGGTAACGCGTGGGATGACACGGAAAAACTATGGAAACATTCCCCGCTCGCTTATGTCGGAAACGTCAGTACTCCGCTGCTCATTTTGCATGGCGAACAGGATCTGCGGTGTCCAATTGAACAAGCCGAGCAGTTGTTCATTGCATTAAAACGGCGCAAGCAGACCACAAGACTTGTTCGTTTCCCAGGGGCAAACCACGAGTTGTCCCGTGGAGGTCACCCTCACTTGAGGGTACGCCGTTTGGAGCATATTGCCGGATGGTTCAACGAGTACCTGTAACGGACTAATATTTAGACTATTAATTCAGAGTATAGAACCAGATATGGATTCAACCCTAAAAGCCGTCCAATGAAATCTGTTATGATTTCATTGGACGGCTTTTGCTGTTCACCTTTTATAGAAGGAAGGATTACTCTTCGCCCCACACTACGGTGATTTCATTCAGATCCTTGTTGGTTGCAGACACCGAACCTGTGATGGTCACGGCATATTTGCCATCTTCACGACCCACGATGCTGAAGCCGTCTGCCTGGATATCCTGAGTGTTCTGACTCAAATTTTTGGTCTGGTAGTAGTCTTTGTAGGATGTTCCAACGGTTAGCAACGTTTCTTTGGTTGTGTACGTGAGCACTACTTTTTTGTCACCATCCATTATGTTCTCAATGAGACTTGTTGCCTTCGCATCCTTAGGTAATGGGAAATCAGCCGGAAGATACTTGGACTTCACTCCTGCCGCCTGTGTGTTAGTACCTGTTGAGGACGATGTCGATCCGCTGTTGCCTGTGGATGTTGACCCACCAGAAGAGCTTGAAGAGCCGATGCTTACTTTATTGTTTTGGGAATCATACTTCACTTCGGTCTTTAATGCATCAGCAATCGAACGAACGGGGAGATATGTACTGCCTTGATATGTAATTGGCGCAAGCTTTTTGCCCTGGTCACCTGTCGGTGTAAATTTCTGTCCGTTCACTTCGATGGCGAGCCCATGGTTCAGATAAGCTTTGATTGTCTCCAGTTGTGTACCTGCATATACACCTGCCGATCCGGTTAACACCATGCCAAACACACCCGCAGCAATCAACCACTTTTTGCTTTTCATCCCTAAACGCCTCCTGAGTTCAAATGTCAGCCTTATGCATAATACGATTCAAGCGAGCGCTCGATGTACGCGAAAGACTCATGTAGTTATGCTCATCATGTATGGGTACGAGCTTATTCGGATAACAGCCCGTTGTTCCACCAAATGTTAGCAATATAATAGCATCTGACAAGAGGTTGTAAACGATAAATGGACAAAACAGGACCAAGGACGTACAAAAATAGTCTTTGTCGTATTCCCGCTGTACTCTCGCTCGTTAAGTTGTTCTTATATGAATAAAGTCCTGAATTTCCGACCATACATATGGAGCTCTCATACATGCATAACAGTTGCGAAAATAATCAATGTATTAGATAATTATTTGTCGATTGTGGTCGAAGGAACGGAATTCAAGGGGGATTTATGCAATGAACAATACCAGTACATTTGATCAGTCTATTAACCGGATCTCTACCGGATCAGAAAAATGGGATGCGCTTGAGGATATCTTCGGCGCTGCTGATGCGCTTCCGATGTGGGTGGCCGATATGGATTTCGCTGCTCCACCATCCGTCATTCAGGCCCTGCAAACACGGATGGAGCACGGGATTTTTGGTTATACAGTACGGACTGAAGCGTATCATGCAGCTGTTGCAGGCTGGATGGAACGGCGCCACAACTGGAAGATTAACGATGACTGGATTGTATTCACTCCAGGTATTGTGCCCGCACTCAGCATTGCTGTACAACGATTCACTCAACCGGGAGATGCAGTGGTCATCCAAACCCCGGTGTATGCTCCCTTCTATGAAGTAGTACGTGGTCAGGGCCGTGAACTGATCACCAATCCTTTGGTAGAGAATAACGGTCATTACACGCTGGATCTGGAACAACTGGAATCCAGCTTACAGACCGGTCGGGTCAAAATGCTGATTCTGTGCAGTCCTCATAACCCGGTTGGACGGGTATGGACTCGTGAAGAGCTTGAAGGGCTTACGTCATTGTGTCTGCAATACAACGTACTGATGGTTTCAGATGAAATCCATGCCGATCTTGTTCATCAGCGCGGAACTCATACACCACTGACCCTGATCTCGGACGCCGTCTCTGATCTAAGTATCATCTGTACGGCTCCAAGCAAAACGTTCAACATTCCTGGTCTCTGCACATCCAACATCATCATCCCCAATGCCAAGTTGCGGAAATCGTTCGCGCAGGGTGTAAAAACGATGGGACTTGCCAATATCAGCACACTGGGGGCTGTCGCAACCGAAGCTGCTTACAATGATGCCGAGGAATGGCTGGATGAGTGCCTTGCCTATATCCGTGGAAATATGGAGTATGTACAGCAATATGTTGCGGAACATGTGCCTCAGATTAAAATGCATCTGCCTGAAGCAACCTATCTGTTATGGATGGATTTCCGGGAGCTGAATATCCCACATGCACAACTATGCAATATGCTGCTTCATGAAGCAGGGCTTGCTTTCAATGACGGGAGTTTCTTTGGAACAGAGGGTACAGGATTCATGCGCATTAATGTAGCTTGTCCACGTTCTACGGTTGAAGAGGCGATGCGCAGGTTATCTGTGTTGTTAAACAATGTGTCGGGCAAATAAGCTGCCAGTTACATCTATATGCGTTGCGAACAGAACGTGTACTGTTCGTTAAATGGTGAATATTTGTCAATATAAAAAAGGGGTGCGCCTTAGTCAAGTCCATGATTCACATTCATGGTCAATGACTTCACAAGGGGCACCCCTTTTGCATTCGATCATTTTATTTATTCGAACATAATTAAAATTACAGTCACATCGATATCGGCATCGGTGTAATTCTGTCGCACAATCTGTTCAGCAACTCCCGATCATGGCTTATGATCAATAGCCCCAGATCACGCTGGCGAGCCACTTCCATGACGGTATGCCAGATCTGTGCCTGCGTGATTGCATCCAGCATGGTTGTCATCTCATCTGCAATCACATAACGTGTCGCTGTACCGAGTGCTCGCGCCACACAGAAACGTTGCAGTTCTCCACCGGATAATTCACTCGGCCTACGGTCCAACCAGGTTTGCTGAATACCCAATGCTTCGAGCAACTGTTCATCATGCACAGACGCCTCTTGCAACACGCGGCGCATCCGCCAGCGTGGATTCACGGCCTTCTCCGGGTGCTGGAACACCAGCTGAACCGGACATACTCCTGTACGTGGGAGTGGTTTCCCATCCAAAAGGACTTGCCCTGCCACAGGTTCGGCATATCCTGCGAGGATGCGCCCAAGGCTTGTTTTTCCACAGCCACTTGGTCCCCACAAGCCAACGACTTCGCCTTGTTTCACCTGCATATTCATCTGCTGGAACACCCACGATTTCGGATCATAACGGTAACTCACGTCCCGTGCTTCAAGTGACATGGAAGCACCTCACTTCTCCGCCCCGTACCTTACGGAGCTGAGGACGTTCGCGGGTACATGCAACGGTTGCTGCGCTACATCGGGGAGCAAATGAACATCCTGCTGTAATCTCTTGACCCGCCAATGGCTGGGAGCCCGGAAGTGGTTGAAATCCATTCTGTGGCAACGCATTCCAGAGTGCTTTTGTATATGGATGACGCAGACGTTCTCCATTCCCTTTAAAATCATCAACCAGCGCCGTCTCTACATTGGCACCCGCATAAAATACAGCGATGCGATCGGCTGCCGTCAGGGCTGTCGTGACATCATGGGTGATCCACAGGATACCTACGCCTTGATTTGCAAGCTCGCGAAATTGCTTCATCGTCTCGGCCAGCACTTCGGGATGAATGCCTGGTGTCGGCTCATCTGCAATGATCAGCTTCGGCTGACCTGAGGTCGCTGTCGCCATCAACACCCGCCTTGCCATACCTCCGGACAACTCAAACGGGTACTTTCCGGCTGTTCCTTGAGGAAGATGATATCGCTCCGTCAGCTCCTGCTCCGTCTTTTTCGTATGGGATCGAGTTATGAAGCCGCGCTTCCGTCCCGGATTTCGGGTTACCGGCTGAACTTGTCTTCCCACCTTCATCAGCGGGTCCAAATAACTGACGGATTGTGGAATCAACACCAGTTCGTCTCCACGCAGATGAAGCTGCCGCTCTGGGGTTAAAGGCTCGCTATTATAGCTAATACGTCCCTCTAACCTGGCATTGGCAGGCATAATGCCCATGATAGCCTGCGCCAGCACACTTTTACCCGATCCACTTGCGCCTACAACAGCCACGATCTCGCCCTCGTTTATGGAAAGATCCAGATTCTGAATGACATAAGTCTGTTCGTGCCCAAACCAGCCACGAGCGCGCAGAAATGACACCGACACTCCCTCAATATCAAGAAGAGCCATATTTACCTCACCTCCCTTGAACTACCTGTACCCGTCAACGTCTTCAGACTGTTGCCCAATACATCAAACGCACGAACAACCAGCAACAATGCCAGTCCCGGGAAAAAGGCGAGCCACCACATGCCAGCAGATAAATATCTCATCGATTCGGACAAAATAATTCCGATTGCCGGTTGCTGCGGGGACAACCCTAGCCCCAGAAACGTAATGGCTGCTTCATGCAAAATGGCATGGGGAAAGATTAGCAGTACGCCCACGAACAGTTGTGGAACAAGGTGTGGCAGCATATGCTGCACCGCAATCTGTAACCGTGATTGGCCTAACTTGTGTGAAATTTGAATGTATTCTGCGGATTTCAATTGAATCATCTCCGCTCTTACAATCCGGGCCAGATTCGGCCAGTGAGTCAGCGCAATTGCTGCTGCCACTCCTACCAAACCTCCACCGAATACAAATGCCAGCATGACCAGCGATACCAGGTGAGGCACACTGAGGAACAAGTCGATAATCCACGAGATCACTCGGTCAGCAGCCTTGCTAGAAGCAGCCCCTAGACCTAACATCAGTGCGATCAGTCCACCGCCACATGCAGCAAGTAATCCAACTTGAATGCTGGTCGCCAATCCTTTTAACGTACGCATGAACATATCTCTTCCGAGCCAATCCGTGCCGAATGGATGCGCCCAGGTTGGAGCCAAATTCCGATCCATTAATAAAGTCAGCGTGGAACCAGCTGGAAGCAGCCTGCCCGTCAACCACACAACGGCAATCCAGATCACCGCAAGGCTTCCCCAGATCACCGCTCTTTGGCGAGAATTTCGGAAATGTTGGTTTCTGTCCCCCATGTACCTTCTTCTCGTTTGGCGTGTTGTTCCTGTTCCTTTTCCAGTCTCAGCTTGTAGCAATCCCTGATTAATGTTGCCCCTTGCCTCTTGAGTTGCAGTGTTCACTTTCTGCACTTCGACTGTTTCTGGGGTCTGCTCGGAGGAGCGTTCTACCGTCTGTTTCATGATATCAGCTCCTCCTTCATCCGCGGATCAATCATGCGATACAGAATGTCGGCCACCATATTACCTGTAAAAACAAAGATTGCACTGCACATCACAAGTCCGAGCAGCAGTGGAACATCACCGCGTAACCCCGCCTGAACCGTTGCCTGACCAAGGCCGGGGTATGAAAATACCTGCTCTGCAAGCACAGCCCCACCAAACAGTTCACTGAACGAAGCAAACTGTAGCGTTATCGCTGGTAAAACAACATGTCTGAACCCATGTCGACGGAACAGCTGAAATCCACGCTCACCCCGCGCTCGCGCAAACAAAATATAATCTGACTCGAGCACATCCGTGAGCTTCTGCCGGGTATGCAGAGCGATTGAAGCTACCCCAGTCAAGCTGAGGGTCAACGCTGGCAGAATCATATGAATAGCCCGATCTCCCCATGTGACCTGATCAGCCGACAGACCTGCGGGTACTCCAAGCCCAACCGGAAGCCATCCAAGCCACACACCAAATACCATCAGCAACAACAGCGCAATCCAGAATACCGGCGTGGAGGCCAGCGTATAACAATACCAACAGATCAGGCGATCCAGCTTCGAATCCCGTCTCATGGCAGCAACTACACCAAGAGTAAAACCAATGATGCCGGATATTATCCAAGCTACAGCCATAAGTGCGACAGAATTCATGAATCGTTCCTGGATAATATCCGCTACAGGTTGTCTGTAGATCATCGAAGTTCCCAGATCTCCCTGAATAAGCGCTTGTCCCCAAGTGAGCAATCGTTCTGTAGGGGATTCATTCAATCCCCACCGTTCTTCGATAAGACTGCGCTGTTCGGCACTTACTCTAATCATGTCTCCACCAATGTAGGCTTCGATCGGATCAACAGGAGAGAATTGCATTAATATAAAAGACAACACACTGACTCCGACCAATAAAGATACGAGTCGCAACATTTTAAAACCAACAAATCTGGCCCATCCATTCCTGCCTGTCATCCAATCTCTCCCCAATTCAGGCTAATGCTACCGCTACGTTTCCTACTTTGTACTGTTATCCCAGGACCATTCCTCCAGATTGGTTGTCACCGGCCAGCCGTGACCATGGGGATGGATCTGCTGCTCGCCAATGTTCAGTCCATTCGTAACCAGATACAGATGATCTATATTTACGAGCCATGCCCATGGCGCATCACCCTGATAACTGAAACCTGTTGTTCCATCCCATTCGGCTTTCTGCCAGAACGGCAATGCATCTTCCTCACTGGTTGCCTGAAGGGCTTTGTCCATCCAAGAATCCACGACAGGATTACTGTACAATCCCACATTGTAATACCCTTCTCCTTTATGAGTGCTGCTATAGAGATTATAGGTTTCCAGAGGATCATGACTGCCCCAACCAAACAATACAGCGTTGGAGTAAGCCATCTTTTTCGTCTCTTCACGGCTTTTGCCTTCCACATTGATTTTAATTCCCGCCGGGGCAACCATATCCGCAGCAGCCAGTGCCAGAGATTGTCTTGTTAAATCCCCTGCAAAATAAAGCAGATTGAACTCGGCCTTAACGCCGTTTTTCTCGACGATACCATCACCATCCGCATCCCCCCAGCCACCAGACGCCAGAATGCGCTTTGCTTCTTCTAGATTGGCATCTGTAAATACAGCTTCTGCATTGCTCCAAGGCAGATCATCACTGACGGAATAAGACGGACGACCGTACCCTTCCAGTACGCCCTCAACCAAAGCCTTACGATCAATCACGACATTCACCGCTTGGCGAATCGCCAGATCGGATGTCACATCATTTCCTGCGGGAAGACCATCGCCGGACTTGGCACCAGCAGGCTGCATCGGAAACATGATGCCCCGGTTATCTACGGTTTTCACAGCCTCTAATGTCATGCCACTCACCTGTTGTTTGCTAAACGCTGCCGGAATAGCAGCAATATCCACCGTACCTGCCTGTGCAGCAGCATAGGCAGCATCTTCATCCAGATAGAGGAAGGTGAGTTTGTGGAATGCAGACTTGTTACCGTAATATTCTTCATTGGCTTCAACGATAGCCTGTTGTCCTTTGTCCCACTGAACCAGCTTGTACGGTCCTGATCCGACCGGATGTTCTGCATAATCAGCACCATAGGCATGTTCAGGTACAATGCCAAGTGTCGTCAGCAGACTGATGAATGTGGACTGCGGCGACTTCAGTGTGAATACGACCGTTCGATTGTCGGATGCCTGCACATCAGCCATATTGGTCAAATCAATCACGGACCCACTCTTGGCAGCTGTTTCAAATGTAAATTTCACATCCTCAGCCGTTAGAGGCTCCCCATCCGAAAACTTCACATCGTCCCGAAGCTTAACTGTCCAGGTCAGACCATCTTCGCTAACAGAATATGTAGTTGCCAGATCGTTAACCAGTTGCAACTTGGCATCTCGCTTCAGCAAGGTACTCTGGAAAAGTGGTGAACCATACTGCCCCCATCCAGTTGTCGGATCAAATCCACCTTCCGGCTCAGTGCCCACAGCCAGCACCAATTCGTCTTTGGTTGAGGTTGTTCCTGATTGTCCATTCTCTGCTGATGAAGCTGTTGGTGCTGTGCCCTGTGCACAACCCGTTAATCCAATAGAACATACAAGCAGGATCCCTAATCCTGTTCTACCTTTTCGTTTTCCCCATCTCCATGAAAATCTGCCCATTATGGTCGTTCCCCCTCTAAATATGTGCTGCACACACTTTTTCGTGTTACTTTTTAGAGGAATTGTAGCACAAAATACAAATCATATGTCAACAAAGTTAACTTAGTAATCCATATTTTTTCATATTTCAGAATTGATAATTAAAAAATTCTTTAACCGAGCATTTGTAGCGCTCTATAGAGTCAGGTATTATAACAAACAAAAAAACAGACGGTTGGCATCTAACCAATAGTCTGTTTTTTAGATTCGCTATATTTTCATAGAAATTACACTCGCAATTCGTTTTAATCCGCAGAGCGATGATGATGACTGTGACCATGCTGACCCGCACTGTGGTTATGATCCAGGCTTTGATTCGGATTGTGATCCTGACCGCTGCTCTGAGCATGAGCCAGTTTGTTGAGTTCATCCACATAAGTCACGGAGAGCTCCGCATACAATACCCCTTTTTGCACCTGGATCTGTTGATGCAAATGACGCAATCGTCCCAGGTTACCCCGTACGGCAATTACCTCCAGACATTGGTCATGGTTCAGATGCACGTGCATATTGGAAATGATGTCATGATGCGCCTCGTGCTGCAGCTCCATCAAACGAATGGGAAGATCACTGATGTGGTGATCGTAGACCATCACAATGGTGCCGGCCACATCCTGATCGGATTGCAGTGCAGAAGGTTGCAGTAATGTTTTGCGAACAAGATCACGGAAAGCCTCAGATCGGTTTTTGTATCCCTGTTCCTCAATATACTGGTCAAACTGCTCAATTAGAGGTGTAGGAAACGCCACCCCGAACCGGGTCAAATCTTCTTTATCTGCCATACTTCTCCTCCTGCGCGCTCATTTGCTTCGAGTGTACCACAGACTTGTCTGCTCATCGACTATACTGTTGCATGAATCGTACTGCCGAATGTATCGCCTGTTGTCCAGCGTCACTCTCCAGATCAAATTGATAATCATGTCCCAGCTTCTCGGATGAGTTTGAGAAAAACAAGGTTTCCACCTCAACATCAAGGCGCTTCAATACTTGTGCCAGCTCAATCGATTGACTGGTCAACGGGTCATCATTGCCTGAGGTAATAAAGGCAGGTGGATATTCTGTTGTGGCCTGAAACACGGTAGACATTTCATCCAGACGCGGGTACTCTTCAAATGTTTTGACTCCGGTATATGACCAGAGAAATGTCCGTATGAGCGGAAATCCCGTTTCCGCTACCGTGCTCAGATTGTAAGGTCCACAGAATAAAAGGACCCCGCGTAACTCTTCCGGCTGGGTGGTTGGCGTTATATTCATCAGCTTGGCGAGGGATGGATTGGTCACCACTGCCGCGGTCTGACTTGCAATCTGGGCACCTGCCGAATTGCCTGCGAGAAATATGTTTTTCGGGTCACCCTGAAATTCACTGGCATGGTTCTTCACGTAAGTCAAAGCCTGATTCGTCTGAACCACGGGAATGGGATATTTCGTATCCGGTGCGAGCGCATAATTCATACTGACAACAACGTAGCCCTGTTTGGCTAATTGTACGGCATAATCTGTGATGTCCGCTTTGTCCCCCAAGACCCATCCACCACCATGAACCCACAGCACGACAGGCAAAGGTTCTGATGTTACGGAAGGATAATAGATATCCATTGTACTGTCATTACGACCTTCGTCTGCATAGGGCACATCCGCAACACGAGTTATCCCACCCGAGAGCATAGTGTCCTTGCTATTTGTGTCTGTATTAGCAGTTTCAATTAATGATTTTAATAAAAATACCGTTATTTTGGGTGTCCATTGTGTACCAATCCCAATAAAACCTATGATCAAAATTAGTACAACGCTGGGAATCCAGTAACGTTTACGTTTAAAACCTTTTGCCCCCGTACGTTTCGTTTCCAACTTGGACTGCAATAGCTTCACCTCGTTCCATCATCATCGAAGCGTCTTTACATCTAAAGTTGTGTACGTTGCAGAGAGGACCGGGTTTCCTCTTATTTGGGTCTCTTGGCGATTTCCTGTCTGACTTTCACATACGTAGTGGATACGTTTTGCTCCAGTGTATGAATACTTTGTTTTGTTCCTGCCCACTTCTCTGCTACAGACGCCAAGGTGTTCAATGAGCTGAGTACACGTGACGTTTGGCTTTGTTTTGTACTCTGTTTGAACTGTTGTAGAGCTTTGGAATATCGTTCTTTTGCCAGACTCGCCTGTTTTTTAGCCGTTTGAATCTGTTTCTTCGCGGAGTCGGCCCCTGCTAGCATAGCTCGTAAACGTTTTATTTCAGCGCTCTTCCGTTTACGTGCTTCAGCAAGTTCCTTTTTCTTGATCCGGATGTCTTCTCTGGCAAGCTTCACAACGGGTCTCAACGTCTCTGCCTGTGTGCGGATCGCTGCACTCCATTCCTTATTTTTGATGGCTTTGGCTGCATCCAACTGTCTATTGACTGAACTATAGAGGGCGAATAGTGGTTCATATCGGGATTGGGTTTGCTTTACCTTTTCAGCTAGAGCTGCGACCTTCGCATCATCGGTTTGTCTTATTTTCACACGTAATCGCTCCAATTCCGCGGTATTGGCGGCATGAAGTGTCTTTATTTTTTGTTCCCAAACCTGCTCTTGAGCCTTCCAGTTCCCCACTTTCTCGTACGCTTGCTTCAACGTTAACTTGGTTTGTGCATCAGCTTTGTTCAAAACAGAATCCCATGCTTTTTGCGCGGTTACGCCAAGATCTATGCCCGCAGCCTCCACTGAAGAAGCAAAATAGATCGTGCCTGCGCTGAAAAGAATTACAAGCCCTATAAGCAGGCGTGATCCAAAAATAAGATGAGTCATCGATGGCAATTGACGACGCCGGACGTTACTTTGTTCCATCATGTGACTATGGCTACCTGCTATTGGAGAAGGGAATAGAATGTCACTCGTCTCCATTAAAGCTATATCTTTGATATGCTGTCGACCCTTCTTTCCTTCCATCAAGCCAGGATGATCTAAGAAGTCAGTTTCGCTTGATCGTTCCAATAGGGAACAACATACCATTACCTCCTGTTCATTTATCGTTTCCTTCCACGCTTCTGTATGCATCCGTCCCTACACCCTTTCTTCTAAAATATTTAGCAGAATCGCAACAAAATAAGCGAACGACAAAAAAAGCACCCGCAAGTCAGGCATTTGCCTGCTCTTACGGGTGCTTCCCTCATAAGCCGTTCCATATGAGATTCGATTGAACGAGTCGCTCGAACCTTTCCTTTTTCTAATATATTCCATTCATTGGATCTGGTCAAGTATATCTGGTCTCACTGTACTAATATCAAACCTTTGATCAACGGGAGAACCCTTCCCGCTTATAGTTAACAACTGATACAGCCCAGCTTATTGATTGACCAAAATAGCTTTCATTTCCTCGGTCAAATCCTCTTCTTTCAGCATCATATAGATGTTCTCGCCACGATTTACATTCAACTTGATCTGATAGATGGTATCATTCTCTGTTAGATAACCAGACCGTTGACGTTTGAGCAAATCATTAATGATTTCTTTGTTTTTAGTCGCTATCTGTTTGTTACCACTTAGATTTCCATCAATATATTCTGGCTGCGGAGTAGTCCACTGAAGCGAACCCGGACTGTTAATCTCCTGTTTCGCAAACTGAGCGGAGACAATCTCATCTGCCTGGACAAGCAACTGGTCGTATAACTTGTTCTCCTTCAGCCAAGCCAATACCCGATCATAGCTAGGTTTGATCTCATAATTCCACATCTCCCTCGGTTGAAATGGATCTTTCGAAGTAGAGTCCTGATTCATCTCCGCGTAAGCAAACGACTGCCACGGGGAGCGCTGTTCTTCATAGGTCTGATCCAAAATGTCCTGCTTCAACAATGCTTTGAACTCACGGACTTGCTCCGGATTGCTAATATAAACCTTCCGGTATGAACTTATGGCAGAACGAATACCGAAACTTAACGCATCTTCATCCAGCTTATACGTTTCAAAGGCGACTCTTTTGTAATCCTGGGACTGTTTCAGAGCCTTTAATTCCTGATGGAATTCGGCTTCTGGAATGTAGTATTTACGTTTCATCACTTTGCCGTTATCCAGCTTGTAGTTAATTAATATAGACTCATCATTACGCATACCTGTATTAATCGGATCATCCAGTAAAGGAAGATCGGAATCCACAATTTTTTGATGAAGAGCGATAACTGCCCCCATGTATTCCGGATCATTAGAATAGAGGTGAGTATCGTCCTTTTTCTGAGTGACACCGTTACTGTAGGTATAACTCTCCCCACCAAGCTTGATGCTGTTCACCTTGCTCATTTCAGGCACTCGAGCGGCGTATCCATTCCAGTCGGCAATAGGTACGTACAGTATCAGACCAGCGATGATACCATATAGAATCAGCTTGGGTAGCAGCCTGCTGCTCCAGATCAGCCATGTTTTGCGAATAATCATCTCGGCAACGATATAACCTACAATTCCGCCGAGGATATATCCGAAGATTCCCCATCCAGCTGATCCTCTTGGAGCAATCATTGTAAAGTAACCTCCGCCAATCAGAACCAATGTAAACATCAATCCAAAGCGGAATATAGGTTTTATAAGTTTAAACGTAACTGCTTGAGTAGCAGATTCAACCTGTCTCTTCGCATAAAGTAAATAGGTTAGAGGAATAAACAGGATTGCAAATATAGCATAGATAATTAACTCCAGACGGATTACAGGGAGGTTACTGATCGAACCCACACGCAGGACAAGTGAGAGTTTCTCCGCATTAAAGCCCACTTCTTCAAAAGCATATCCGAGCAAATAATGCTGGAGATGAAGTGACATAATGAACCATACGACTACAGGTAACAAGACGAGTGCGTACACGGTGAGTCCCTGCAATACAGATTGACCAATACACATGCCGACCGCTACAGTTAGCATGAACATAAATAGCGAGTAGATACTCATGCTCAAGCCCCACATCCAGATTGTACTGCCATCGAACAAAAACGCAGGTTGATCCAGTACCGCCCATACCCAGCCGGTAATCGCAGTTGTAATCCAGATTGGAATCAGGATCATGGCATATCCGGTCAACAGATTAATCGTTAATAGATGTTTACGACGTAACGGCAAACTATGGAACAGATCCGAAGGTGCACCAGATTGAATGTACCGAAAAAGAAAGATTCCAGCCGCTACGGGCAGTGTGATAGCGAACAAAATCTGCACTTCACCATTGGCCTGAAACAAACTTGTAATCTGCTGTGGCACATCTCTGTACTCGGTAGCGATATATAACGGAAGTGAGAACAACAATGTGATGAGAAATAAAATGCCTATCCATCCATGCTGTCTGAAATTTTGGATCAGGATGCCCCGGTTACAGAACAATCGGTTGAATATCATACCCTGCGTCCTCCATTTCGTAAATAAAGATTTCTTCGAGCGTCAAAGGCAGTACATCCAGCAGATACGGATCATGTATACGGAATTGATCCGTTACCTGTTGTCGGTTGCCTTTGACAATGTACAGGGATACACTTCCCCGTTTCTCTTCATGTAAAATATCAATCTGCTCATCCATGGCTTTGGCATGGTCCGGGTGGCGGAAAGCGACTTGGATTTTATGCGTATCGGCCTTCAGATCATCAAGATCCTTCTCTACAATAATTCGGCCTTTGTGCATAATCGCCACATGGTCACACAGATCTTCGATCTCACGCAAGTTGTGGGACGAGATGACAATGGTTACCTGACGCTCAGCTGCTTCCTGGAACAGCAAGTTTTTGATCTGCTGACGCATGACCGGGTCAAGGCCATCAATTGGCTCATCCATCAGCAGCACTTCAGGCATACAGCTAAGTCCCAGCCATACGGCTGCCTGACGGCGCATGCCTTTGGACATGCGATGCAGCTTGCGTTTTACATCCAGTTTGAACACGGTAGCCAGTTGCTTGAACCGCTCCTCATTCCAGCGTGGATATACCGAACGATAAAATGCAGCCATCTGAGTTATTGAAGATTGCGGGAAAAAGTAGGGCGAATCGGCCATAAAGATTGTGCGGCCTTTGAGATCCATATTTTCATAAATCTCATTATCTTCGATACGAACAGTCCCGCTGTCCTGACGGTAAATACCAGCCATCATTTTGAGCAGCGATGTCTTGCCTGCCCCGTTGGAACCGAGCAAACCATAGATCGACCCCTTATGTATGTGCATCGTTACGCCATCCACTGCCTTTTCCTGTTCAAATGCTTTGACGACTTGATTCAGCTCAATCATGAGGCTCCTCCTTCTCTATACGGGCCATCGCTTCCTCAAACAAAAGCGTCATATCCGCTTTGGTCAAACCGGAATACGAAGCTTCTGCAATCAACTTCACCAGAGACTCTCTGATCTCATCTCTCATGGCTTCATTCGGATGTTCCACTGACGATGATACGAAGCTCCCTTTTCCCTGCAAAGAATAAATGTAACCTTCACGTTCAAGCTCACGATACGCTTTCTGAATCGTATTTGGATTCACGGTCAGCTGCGTGGATAACGCACGAACGGAAGGAAGCTGCTCGTCAGGCTTTAGAATACCGTATACGATCATTTCTTTGACTTTGTCCACTAGTTGCTCGTAGATCGCCTTACGGCTGCGTACATCTAATTCGAACATCCCGCACCTCCTTTCTGTAAATGTGTGAAATAACCTATGGGTTTTAAATGACTGTATCTGAGGTGTATGTGTAGTTATCTGGGTGTAAAAAAGATACAACCTAAGCTGTACTGCTGTAGAGCCTTCATATTCAACTCTTAGGTGTATTAACTGTACTACTATTATTAATACAGTTAAATCAGATTGTCAACTGTTGACTTTGACTTCTTGTTTTATTGGGAGTACGTTAATAAAGAAAGATTATATGGTTTAAATGACATATATAATTTTTGGAAGCAGGTTCATTCTGGCTTACGACGGGGCTCGATCAGGGTGGCGTTCACATAAAGTGAGGCAAAACGGCTATCTGAAGCGATGTGGCTAGATGTGGCTACTCGAAGTGAGACGGCTACCCGCAACCTTTGCTTGACCGCTTTTGACAGAATTACATGCAAAGGTTGTTCAGGTCTTTCCCCTTCCGTTATGATGGAGATGAAATATTGTTCAATAATCACTTTATCTTTGTTACTTTTTGTGCGCGTTTAACCTGATTGATTGTTAGGTCTGTTTTGCGTTAGTTGTGTTGTGTTGTCTCGCGTTATAGATCTATTGTCTGCACAAACGGTAGGTCGGAAAGTGGTCAGCTATATCAGAGCTAGCAAAACTGTGTATTTGCTTTAAATTCGGGTTTGCACAAATAAGCTACTATGCAGTGGTCGAGTGTAGACTGGGCCCGTTATTCATTTGGCTTGTTGGTCTAAAATCCTAAGGCTATATATGATTCGCGTTGGATGGGTCGGGCAGACTCCAGCCTTTTCAATCGTTTATCTGTTCGTTTGGAGGGCCAACTCGAGCTGTCCGCACTGAGCATACATATTGTAGATATGTCTTTCAAAGGGTGGACACGGACATGAGAAAGCACTTCGGAATTGATATTCTACATATAGATCATTTTTAATTTTATATCCGAAAACATCTATATGTAGTGTTTCATATTCCTGGATGGATATAGTATCTTTTTAGAAAAAGTGTCCACTCTTTGAAAGACAAAATTAAGATAAATGTCCCTTGGTAGTGGACAAATATATGCCCGAATTCCATTTATATAAGCAGAACTATACATCTACACGAAAATATAGAAGTAAGTAGTAACCCTAAGAAGTGTAACTAGAAGCTTGCTGTAAGAAAGATACTATGGAGGCATATGTTACACTTCTAATACCTCATAAGGAGAATCCGAGATGAATGAACATAGACAGGATAAAGATCAGAATAATAAAGCGAACGCCTCATTCGAGACTAGTGACCAACAGGGAGAATTAAGCGGGGCAACAACGACTTCAGATACTAGTCCGGTAAAAGCAAATTCATCACAACGTGTGTTAATTGTAACCGCGGTTGATGCGGAGAAAGATGCGGTCCTCCGTGGTTTGGGAAATACGGCCGCGGAACGATTTGACGTCATCGCTGCTGGCGTTGGCCCAGCCTCGGCCGCAGCAGGAACAGCCGCTACATTGGCATATGCCGTAGCGGCTGCGAGCACTAGGGCGTTGGCGCAGGGTTCCACTGCGCCAAGCCCATCCGATGTGGCACAGGCATCTGCCACATCGGATGGGCCGGGGCCCCTTGCCGGAGCCGGATCACCAGCCTACATGCTGGTGATCAGTGCCGGCATCGGCGGCGGGTTCCCCGGCCGGGCAGGCGTCGGCTCCCTCGTGGTAGCCGACGCCATGGTTGCTGCCGATCTGGGCTCGCAGACGCCAGACGGCTTCCTTAGTGTGGACGAGCTCGGATTCGGCTCGTCCATTGTGGCGGCGGACGCAGAGCTTGCCGCTCGCCTGCGCCATGAGCTGAAGCGGGCTGGGCTCGCTGTCAGCGGAGGCACTGCGGTCACCGTGTCTACGGCGACCGGAACAGCGGAGACGGCCGCGGAGCTATTGCGCCGCGTGCCCGATGCCGCCGCCGAAGGCATGGAAGGCTTCGGCGTGGCAACAGCTGCCCAGCAGTTCGGCGTGCCAGCACTCGAACTGCGGGCCATATCCAACGCGGTCGGTCCACGCGACCGCGACGCTTGGCGCATCAAGGATGCCCTTGATGCGCTTCAGGCTGCAAGTTCCATTTTACGGGAGGTTATTACATCATGAAAATTGCATTTTCCCCTTGTCCAAACGATACATTTATCTTTCACGCGTGGGTGCACGGGTTAATCCCGGGCGCACCTAAGCTGGATGTCCGTTATGCTGATATTGATATTACCAATGGTCTGGCAGCAAATCCGGATGGACCCAATACACCTGAAGTGATGAAAATATCTTATGCAGCACTGCCATACGTGTTATCTGACTATGCTCTGCTTCCTGCTGGAGGCGCACTTGGCAGAGGCTGTGGTCCTTTGGTTCTGACCGCAAATGGCACGACCGATCCAGCATATCTGTCTGGACGACGGGTTGCTGTGCCAAGTGAACGCTCGACAGCATATCTATTATTCCGTCTGTGGGCAGCGCAAAATGTTCCTGGCGGTGTAGGCGAGATTGTTGTCATGCCATTCGACCAGATCATGCCTGCTGTTCGTGACGGCAAGATCGATGCCGGACTTGTCATCCATGAAGCACGCTTCACGTACCAGAATTATGATCTCAAACTAATGACAGATCTCGGGAACTGGTGGGAAAGCGACACAGGCCTACCAATTCCACTTGGGGCGATCATCGCACGTCGCGACATGGATGCTCACGCCCTCGCCGGATGGGCACGCGCCTCCGTTGAATATGCATGGGCGCACCCGGATGA
The DNA here is from genome assembly GCF_000517905.1 of Paenibacillus sp. FSL H7-689. Lineage (NCBI taxonomy): Bacteria > Bacillati > Bacillota > Bacilli > Caryophanales > Paenibacillaceae > Paenibacillus > Paenibacillus sp. FSL H7-689. Next base: position 257,885 of record NZ_ASPU01000005.1, on the reverse strand, counting down.
GTCGAGAGCATACGTTATGGAACATGCGCAAGAAATGGACCCTGATGTAGCTGCACAGCATATCGGCCTGTATGTTAATGAATTCAGCGCCAACCTGGGTGATGATGGTTACGGTGCAATCACTGCACTGCTTGGCCGCGCCATAAAAGAAGGACTCGTTCCCGAGTTCGACCTTGATCTGTTGCGAATCTAACTTTGATTTAATTTGAGTTAGTTTCACTTCGCTCTATATCTAAAGAACACAGCACAACTTATTTAGCCGAATAACGTGGTATGAGAATTCTAAAGAATCTCAGACACCGTATTCGGCTAGAATTCGTTCATATCGTCGACCAACTCGCTTAATTTCACACAATAACGATCCTACGATTCGTCAGAAATTGGTATGTGCGGATTTTCGGCGAATAGCGTGTGCTCGATTCGTTGAGTCCGTCCCAAAGCGTTCTGAGGAGCAAGCTTCGTAGAAGCCTATCCTAGGTATTCGAACTTTAAATGGTTTGTAAAAGTAGACTTAGGGTGCTACAAATTCGCAGTTTTTTTCTCTTACGAACCCAGTGCACCTTATTTAGCCAAATATCATGCTACGAAAATTCTAACGAATCCCAGACACTCTATTCAGTTAGAAATCGGTCATATCACCAACAAATTCGCTTCATTCCACCCAATAACGATCCTACGATTCGTTAGAAATTGGTGTGTGCGGATTCTCGGCGAATAGCGTGTGCTCGGTTCGTTTGAGTCCGTTCCAAGGTGTTCTGAGGAGTAAGCTTCGTAGAAGTCTATTCGGGGTTTTCGTGGATACAAACCACTTAGCTAGCCAGGGTGATGCTGGTGTCCTTGCGTCTTGTTTCTTAAGAGCTTAGTTACTTAGGGGTAGTAAAGGTCGTATTCAGGAGGGCACGAATCGGAGTCCGTCTTTTAAACTCCCCTGTACCTATTTAGCTGATTCCCTACTTTCCAGCAAAAGTTATATAAGCCTTACCGGGTTTCGGGTTTGCGGTTTGCGGTTTGCGGTTTGCGGTTTGCGGTTTTAGAGTCTATTTTTTACCTAGGCAAAAAACTTTCATCAAGATACTTGCTGCAAACTAGTGACCTCACTAACCATGTTGGACTACACTACACATGACACATGACACACGAAATAGAAAGAGCTGTCCCCTAACGTCAGACTTATGACGATGGGACAGCTCTTTTTTTCACTTTATATTCAACTTCATATTTATACTCATATCTAACACTCTGCTCAACCCAAGATCGAAGCAGACAAAAACCATGCAACTACACGCTCTCCACGTCATCTTGAACCCTACTGTACCTCCATCACCCCAACTCACTACTCTCCCTCTCACAACTGCGGTCTACGAATCCAACCAACCATCGCCTACGATCTGCTGCAACCGCAGCCGAACGATCGCAACCATCCCCTACGAATCAGCCACAACCGTACGGATCATGATCCGCAGCGCATCCAGCATCATGGGAATAGGCAGCGAAGGGACGGAAGGTTGCAACACCGCCATCTCTGTGGAGGCGGGAAAGTGTACAAATCCGGCACGGATTGGAAGTTGCCCTACTCGAATATAATCCAGTATTCGATACATTGTGTTGTTGCAGATATATGTACCTGCTGTATTGGACACGGTAGCTGGAATACCCGCTGCGGACATGTCATTCACCATGGCACGTATGGGCAACGTGGAGAACAAACCGTCCGGGCTGCCATCTACAATTGGCTCGTCCATAGGACGCTGTCCTTGGTTATCCGCGTAGGAGCCTGGCGGAATATCTTTGACATTCACGGCGATCCGCTCCGGTGTGATGGATGTTCTGCCCTTGGCCAGCCCACAGGCGATAACGACATCTGGCCGATAGGCTTCCATCTCTGCGATCAGCAGGTCTGCACATTCATCGAAGTGCACGGGCAACAGTACTGTTTTTAGCTCAGCACCCTCGATCACTTCGTTTGCAAGAGCATCCATTAATACCCCCGTCGGATTCACCGCATCCCCGCCAAAAGGTTCAAACCCGGATATCAGAATCTTCACCATCACACGTCAGCTCCTGTCTGTTTACTCCGATTTGTAACGTAATCCCCACTGGCCCCGAATCGTGTCCATCAGCTTCATGATTTCCAAGGATTCGTCCAGTTTAATGGTGTTGCTCTCCATCCGACCTTCGAGGATACAACGTCCCGCTTCTTCTGCCTCAAAAGCATAACCAATACATGTTCGATCATCCGTGAACTTCTCCGGCTCGTCCTGACCATTCACATGCAGATAGGCTTCTTTACCCGCCAAGAATAAAGGAAGACGAATCTTGCCTTCCGTACCGTATATGACCGCTTCATTGCTAAGGTTCAGACGAATGGCAGCACTCAGTGATGCAGAACGTCCCTCGGAATAGGACAACAACACGGAAAATTGCTCGTCCACACCCGTCTCACCGATATTGGCTGTACTCCATACATGCTGGGGCTGTTCGCCAAAGATCATCGATGCAAAGGAGATCGGGTACACCCCTGCATCCAACAATGCGCCTCCACCCAGATCCGGATTAAGCAACCTTCCTTCCGGCTCCCAGCCGACACGGAATCCAAAGTCTGCCTGGAGCAAACGTACTTCACCAATTCGTCCTTCTGCAATCCATGCTCTGGCTTGAGCGATCGGTGGCAAAAAGCGTGTCCACATCCCTTCCATCAGGAAAAGGTTACGCTCCCGTGCCGTCTCCACCAGTTGCTCCAACTGACGTGCATTCATCGTAAATGGCTTTTCACAGAGCACCGCTTTACCTGCCTCCAGACAAGCCACTACATTCTCCTTATGCACAGGGTGAGGTGTTGCCACATAGATAATATCTACCTCAGGATCTTGCAGCATCTCTTCATAAGAACCGTAAGCGCGTGCAAAACCATATTCAGCTGCAAACTTCTCCGCACTTCCCGCTGTCCGTGAACCTACCGCTGCTTTCACAGCGTTTCCCGCATGCTCCAGATCCCTTGCAAACTGGGATGCAATCCATCCCGTGCCCATAATGCCCCAGCGTACTTTGTCCCGTCCCACTACTTCTGTCATATTAAAGCCTCCCTACTGCAATTTGAGTTGAAAAGGTTCATGATTCAGATCAGGCCAACATGTTATCCCCTTTATTTTACCAAAAAGAAACGCTTACGTCAGAAAACGATTTCGATTATGTGCTTTCAATAGACTTCAAGCTCATCAGGGCCTCGAACATATCTGTGTACATTTCAATTCTCCAGTAGATTTGCTAAGATTATCAGCAGACTAGGGCCAAGAAGTCTTGTCCGTAAACATACTTGTAAAAGCGACAATCTGGTTAAACTATCGATCACATCTGATAACGGGATCATATACCCTGTGCTATTCATAAAACATCTGGCTATACTGCAAACGTGCTTTTGACAAGGCAGCCAGTATTCACTACATCATGCCAAACGTATCAATAGACGTTCAGGTCCGAGAAAATATGGTACGTTCCAGATTCAATTATTACCTAAACTGTTCCAAAGAGAGGAGGTCGCATAGCAACATGACTACCATCCCCGCTACCGCCCACAGCGGCATGAATCCACACACGTTGCACCAGCAGACGAGTCCCAATTCAGAAAAGGAATCCTCAATCCGAGCAGACCTGGATACATTCTTGAATGATACCCTGATCGAACTTCGTCAGGCAGAACATATTATAACCCGTGAGAAATGGCGCTGGTCCACAACTGAGTTAGCTCATCATACCTTCATATACATGCACAAATTCACAGGCCAACTGATCATGAATGGAATCAAATCTCACGTGGTTCGCAAATCAGCTTTTCTGTCCCTACCAGGAACTGCAATTGAACTGTTTAGTGATGAAGACCATGATATTGAACTGTATATCATTCACTTTGATATGTATCGGGCTACGGAGAAAACAAAAGCCAGACGAATCTACGAACGTGAGCTCAGTTCACCTGTTACAGGCTGGATTCAGGGCCCATTTTACGGTATACAGCGCATTGCCGCACAGCTTACACAATTAAGCAATGAAGGTTTGGAAAGGGGCTTGAAAGCACAGCTCTTCCTGACGGAACTGTTACATATGCTCTGGCCTCAAGAAGACCAGACTGACGTGGGGGCTGGGCAGGATGAACCCGAACAGTGGCTCAGGTCCACCCTGCAATACATGCGCGAAAACTATATGCACGAGATCAAGCTGGAGAAGCTGGCTGAACTGGCTGACATGCACCCGTCCTATTACTCGCAGCTATTCAAGAGCCGCATGCAGAAAAATCCGATTGAGTACATCACTCATCTGCGTATGAACCGGGCCAAGGAATTGCTGCTCACTTCCGATCTGCGTATCCGTGATGTGGCTCGTAAAGTGGGTTACCGTGACGAATTTTATTTCAGCCGACGTTTCCGAAACCATGCCGGTTATGCGCCAACTTCCTATTCGAAGCAGGTCCACCGAAATATCGTGTCGCTCTCCTATCCATACACGGACCACCTGATGACACTTGGCATCACGCCATGCGCAGCTCAGATCCAAGGCCATCTTCCTCATATGCCCAAATCGCTGACGCTGCCCTTCCACGCCTATGAACCTTGGGAACAGGGACGTCAGGCTTTCCTGGATGTGAATCCTGAATTGATTCTGACCAAGGACAATGCAGCTGCCAAAGCGATGGAGCATATTGGCGATGTCGCGCCCATCATTACGATTGCCTGGAACCAGACAGACGTCTTTGGTCATCTGCATCAGATTGCATCCATTGTGGATCGTACCCAGGCAGCCACAGATTGGCTGGATCGACATGAACGCAAGGCAGAGCGTGCACGCAAAAAAATCAAGGAATTCGTCGGGGACATCACCGTTGCCGTTGGCACGTTAACACCTAAAGGTCCACGGATGTACAGCCATCGGAACTTTGGACATGTCTTTTATCGAACCTTGCAATTGGCCGCTCCTCAGCGCATTCAAACCGAACTGGCTGGCAAATCTCCCGGCGTTGGATTCAACTGGCTGCCCTTCACACCAGGAGAATGGGACGGACTGGAGGCAGATGTGCTGGTACTGGCGATTAATTCTATGCATGAAAAGGCAACACTGTTGAAAGAGATGGCTTCGAATCCACTGTGGAACAGCCATCCTGCGGTAAAAAACGGACGTGTACATCTCATCGACTGGAATTCATGGGTCGTATATGCTCCATATTCCATCAACATCCAGCTCGATGAAGCGCTCTCTATGTTGACGAACAAACCTTCACTTTTGTAATCTAAAAAATGTCCATCTCCAGAATCTTAATTTATGCCATGTACGGGCCTGAATTAAGATTCTATAATGATCACTAATTGATAATGATAATCAATAACAATGAAATACGTTGTTGGTACCAAAGGAGTGACCCGTATTCAACATCCGGGACTGCCACATCGTCCGTCTAATTCAAGAAAATCTGCAGTGACCGTTGGGCTGACGTTTTTGTCTGCCATAGCCATACTGCTGCTAAGTATGTTTGTCGCAATCTCTTTAGGTGCCAAAGGGCTAACGCTGGAAACCGTATGGGCTGCCATATTTCAGTACAACCCAGCTTTGACACCACATCAGATTATTCATGAGCTGCGGCTGCCTCGTGTCCTTGCCGCGGTTATTATCGGCGCTGCCTTTGCCGTTGCAGGAGCTTTAATGCAAGGCATTACGCGTAATCCGCTGGCAGACACGGGCATTCTGGGCATTAATGCTGGAGCCACTTTTGTCGTAGCACTGAGCTTTGCCTTTTGGCCCGGACTGCCATACGGCTGGATTATGTTTTTATCATTCGTGGGAGCTGTTCTGGGCACACTGCTTATCTTCCTGCTTGGAATGGCAGCACCTGGTGGTCTGAATTCCATCAGACTGACCGTTGCCGGAGCGGTTATTGCAGCCATGTTAACCTCGCTCAGCACAGGTGTTGCCATTTATTTTGACCTGAGTCAGGATCTGGCCTTCTGGTATGCGGGAGGTTTTGGCGGAATAGAATGGCGGCATCTGAAGTTAATCCTTCCCGTGCTGCTCGTGACGCTGGTACTGATCATGCCACTCGCCCGGCGTGTATCCCTTATGTCACTCGGTGAAGAAGTAGCGATTAATCTCGGGATTAACTTGCGCTGGACGAGGTTTCTCGCCCTCGCAGCGGTTGTTGTGCTGGCTGGTGTGTCCGTGTCGGCAGTAGGCTCGATTGGATTTGTCGGACTTGTCATCCCTCATATCTCACGCAAACTGGTGGGTGTGGATTATCGACTCATCATTCCGATGTCTTCTCTGCTTGGAGCGATATTACTGGTGCTCGCTGATCTGGGCTCACGCATCGTGAACCCGCCCGAGGAGCTCGCGGTAGGCATTATGGTCGCTTTTGTCGGTGTACCTTTCTTCCTCTATCTGGCCCGTAAAGAAAGGAGGGCCTTGTAGCGATGAATTTTAATACACCTTCACGAGGTAAACGTTCGATAGTCGTCAGTATCACGCTGCTCTGTATCGCCATTGCCGTTATTGTGATCAGCCTGAACACGGGAACCATTCGTCTCTCCCCAGCGGCTGTGTTACAGACTTTGTTTGGTAATGGCAGTTCGGATGATCAGATTGTACTGTTTGATTACCGACTGCCTCGCATCCTGGTAACTGTACTGGCCGGAGCAGGACTTGGTATTGCCGGAGCAGCCTTGCAAGGGATCACCCGCAATCCATTGGCGGACCCGGGCATTCTGGGATTACATGCAGGGGCTGCATTTGGACTAATGGTGTTTGTTAGTCTCTCCTTTACGATGGATGGTTCTGTGGCCTTGCTGATCCCGTTGTTTGCTTTTGCAGGCAGTGTTGCTGCCGCCCTGATCATCATGCTGTTATCTTATGATCGGCACAACGGCGTATCACCCATTAAGCTGATTCTGGTGGGAATCGCGGTAGCGGCCGGGTTCCATGCGTTGACACTCTACCTTTCCCTGCGTCTGGATGAAGACACCTATTCCTTTGCCGCTCGCTGGTTGGCAGGAAGCGTCTGGGGCCGGGATTGGATTCATGTACAAGCTTTGCTTCCTTGGGTGGTGTTATGTATCTCGTACATCTGGAGTCGATCCAAAACGCTTGATGCCTTCAACCTTGGTGATGCTGCCGCAACCAGTATTGGGACGCCTGTTCGATCCCAGCGTGTTATTTTGCTGCTCTGTGCCGTGGCCTTGTCTGCCGTCAGTGTATCCATGGCTGGTGGAATCGGCTTTATCGGTCTGGCAGCGCCGCATCTGGCGCGTAGGCTTGTCGGTCCGATGCATAGGCATCTGATCCCTGCTGCCGGACTCATCGGTATGGTTATTCTGGTGACCGCCGATACAATCGGGCGAACGATCTTTCAGCCTAATGCCATTCCGGCAGGCGTGGTGGTTGCTGCGATTGGTGCACCTTACTTTTTGTACCTGTTAGTACGAAGCAAGTGATCTTTTTTTCAAAAAAACAATTAAGACATCCAAGAGATGTTCAAGGAGAATGTGATTACCCATGTTAAAGAAAAATCTTATGCTTGTCATGAGTATCTGTCTGGTGCTTGTGCTTGCAGCCTGTGGAACGACCAATAATTCATCATCTGCTTCTGGTGGTTCGTCCACGGATACTTCAACCAAGAATCAAGACAACAGTGCAAGTTCGGGAGAGCAACGTATTGCCTCCATGTCGATCCATCTGACCAATGATCTGCTGTCTCTCGGCATTACTCCGGTTGGTTCCGTTATCGGTGGCGAAGCCAAAGGTTTCCTGTCCCATGTTGCTGATCAACTTCAAAATACAACGCCACTTGGTCCGGTTAAAGACCCGGATATGGAAGCTTTGCTTGCCCTGAAACCCGATGTGATCTATCTGGACGAAGAATTCTCCGGTGGTGATATTGCCAAATTCGAAAAAATTGCTCCGGTGCATGTCTTCAATCTGGATGACGGTACATGGCGCGACCATCTGAAAGACATTGGCAAACTCGTAAATCGCGAGAAGGAAGCCGAGCAATACATTCAGGACTACGCAACCGAAACGGAAGAAGTGAAATCTCTGATTCATGACACGATTGGTGATGGGACTGTGATGGCAATCCGTGTTACTGCTAAAGAATTACGTGTATTCAGTACACGCCGTCCCATGGGTCCCATTTTGTATGAGGATCTCGGTCTGACTCCTGCCAAAGGGATCACAGATATCGATTCGACTAAACCGTATCAAGTCGTCTCTCGTGAAATATTGCCGGACTATGATGCAGATGTGATCTTTGTAGTTGTGAATTCGGATGATGAAGCCCAGACCATGTTCAAGGAGCTGCAAAACAATCCGATCTGGCAAGGTCTGAAAGCAGTCAAAGCCGGCCATGTCTACACGATTGGCGCACAACCTTGGCTGGATTATTCATCGATCGGTAATAAAATGGCCATGGATGAAGCCAAAGAAATGTTCTCCAAAAAATGATTTTCCTTACACTCCACACTTAACGTGTCACAATACCAAAAAACCTCTCTTAGAGACCGGAACAGAGTTAGTTATCATACTCTCTTCCGCTCAAAGCAGAGGTTTTTGTTTTTTTCTTATCTATTTTACTTGTTTACTTTCCAGCCAATCGACCTGGAAATACCTTAAATCCAAAATTAACGACATTCACTTGACGATATTTCAAATCAAACTTAAGATTTATTTAGTCGACTAACTAAATGTGCATGTTCAAAAAGTCTGGTTTTCAGTACCGAGAAGATGGAATGAAGGTAGAAATGGAGTAGATGATATGAACCCAGTCCAAAATGATCGGTTAATGGGACAGCTATCCGAACTCGTGAAACTGAAACGCTACAAGGTTCATGAGAAACTTGTGAACCACCCCGAGTTATACCCGGGGCAGCCCCCTTTGCTGTTCCAGCTTGAACGGGAAGATGGCCAATCCCAGAAAAACCTGGCCAAACAACTTCAGCGCAGTCCCGCAACGGTAACCGTGATGCTCAAGCGCATGGAATCATCCGGTTATGTGAGACGTGAAGCAGACCCAAAAGATATGCGCAGTCTGCGGGTATACCTGACGGATCAGGGGCGCTCCGCGCTACAAGAATTGAGAGAAGTGATTCAGAAATTGGAACAGCAAGCCCAGAAAGATTTTACACCGGAAGAATCCGAGATCATGTCTGCACTTGCACATCGTATGCTCCAAAACCTGCGTGAATCTTGAGGTGATGCAGATTCGCGATTGAAGCAGCTAAAGGTATTATGAAATTGATTCACTTATGCTATGAAGATTGAGGTGATTCCCTATTGTGGACGTTAAAACGATTCTTGACCCCGTATAAGTCGGCGGCAATCGTCGCCCCGCTGCTCATGGTACTTGAGGTTACCATGGACCTGCTCCAGCCCAAGCTGATGTCCAGCATCGTGGATGATGGTGTACTTGCAGGGAATCTGCCCCATATCGTGACTACAGGTCTGATCATGCTACTTGTTGCGTTAATCGGCTGGGTTGGCGGCGCAGGCTGTACACTCTATTCAAGTAAAGCTGCCGTTGGATACGGCACAGATCTGCGCCAAGAACTGTTTGACCATATTCAAACCTTCTCCTTCCGCAATCTGGATACGTTTCAGGAAGGATCTCTGATCACTCGTCTGACCAGTGACATTACCCAGATGCAGACCTTTGTACAGATGCTGCTACGGATGTTTATCCGTTCACCAATGCTAATCATCGGTAGTATCATCATGGCGTTTACGATCAGTGTAAAGCTAGCTTTGATTCTTATTGCAACTGTACCGGTGCTGTTTATTATTTTATTTATTCTGATAAAAGCTTCCTATCCGCTGTTCGCCAGTGTGCAGAGCAAGCTTGATCAGGTCAACGCTGTGCTTCAGGAGAATCTTGCCGGCATTCGTGTCGTCAAGGCGTTTGCACGTGCGCGTCTGGAGAAAAAGCGGTTCAAACAATCCAATGAAGATTACACCTCAACTGCCGTCAAAGCCTGGCGTATTGTCACACTGAATGCACCCGTACTCAGCCTGATGCTGAACGCTACCATTGTAGCGGTGCTGTGGTTTGGAGGTTTCCAGGTAGTCGGAGGCGATATTGCTGCCGGAGATCTGATTGCTTTTATCAACTATGTCACGGTTGTACTCTCGTCCCTCACGTCGATCGGCATGATGATGATGAGTTTCTCCCGTGCCAAGGTATCTGCTGCACGGATCAACGAGGTGTTACATACACAGCCGGATATTCAATCGGGAACCGATAACTCCGGGAATGTACAGTCATCCCCGTCTACTCGTGATCAGTCCCGAAACCAAACGTCTTCTCTTCCCTCCCACACAGGCGGTCAAGTGGAGTTCAGAGACGTATCTTTCCGTTATGACGGAGACCATGCACTCACTGACATTAACCTGAAGGCTCGCCCGGGTGAGAAAGTGGCCCTGATCGGTTCAACAGGTTCAGGCAAAACCTCGCTGGTGCAGCTGATTCCCCGTCTATACGATGCTTCGCAGGGTGAAGTGCTCGTGAATGGAGTGAACGTTCGCCACTGGGATCTTCAGGATCTTCGCAGCCGTGTGTCCATTGTGCTACAGGAATCCATCCTGTTCAGCGGCAGCATCCGGGATAACATTTGCTTCGGCCGGCCCGGTGCAACGGATGCTGAATTGCGTGCTGCGGCACAAGCTGCGGCAGCGGATGATTTTATTATGAAACTGAAAGATGGGTATGACACGGAGCTGGGTCAACGCGGGGTCAATCTGTCCGGTGGACAGAAACAGCGGATATCCATTGCACGCGCCCTGCTCATGCGACCGGAAGTACTGATTCTGGATGATAGCACCAGTGCTGTTGATCTGCGTACGGAAGCGAGCATTCAGAAGGCTTTGCAGTCCTTGATGAAAGACAGCACGACCTTTTTGATTGCACAGCGGATCTCCTCCGTGAAGGATGCAGACTGTATATATGTCATTGATGAAGGACAGATCGTTGCCAGAGGCACACATGATGACCTTATGGCTCATTCATCACACTATCAAGCCATCTATTATTCGCAGCAACGGAAGGAGGATGTTCAATTTGGCTAAACCTGCATCTTCCTCCATACAACAAACGGTCGTGCCTCCCATCGGAAGACCCGGACCAGCGGGCAGAGGACCTGTTCCCAAAGTCAGAGCCAAAAATGCTCGCCACGCCCTGATTCGGGTATGGTCGTACATGGGACGTCATCGCAAAGGAGTTATCGCTGCATTAGTGCTGACGGCTCTTGGAACACTGCTCAATCTGGCAGGACCTTACCTTCTCGGCCGCGCCGTAAACGAACATATTGTGCCCAAAGTAACAGCGGGTTTGCTGAAGGAATGTCTTCTTTTGCTGAGTGTGTATGTCCTTGGCTCACTCCTGATGTGGGCTCAATCCTATGTCATGATTGGTGTGTCCCAACTGACCGTTAAGGATCTGCGACATGCATTGTTCTCCCGACTACAAGAGCTGCCTGTCCATTTTTTTGATAAAAATCAAAGCGGGGATCTCATGAGCCGGGCGACCAATGATATCGATAACGTATCTACAACGCTGAATCAAAGCGTAACCCAATTGATGTCCAGTGCCATCCTGCTCGTTGGTTCCTTGTCGATCATGTTTGCACTTGATGTACGGCTTACCCTGCTCAGTCTGGTGACTGTACCGTTGATTACCATCGCCACTCGCCTGATCGCGTCAAGAACACGTAAACACTTCACAGCCCAGCAGAAATTGCTTGGTGAGCTTAATGGGTATGCTCAGGAAACCATTGCTGGACAAAAAGTCGTAGCGGCTTATAACCGTCAGGATCAGGCACATCAACATTTTGAGAATTTGAACGAGAAACTGCGCACTTCCAGCACACAGGCCCAGACCGTTTCGGGTTTGGTTGGACCTACGATGAACGTGATGAATAATATCGGGTTTGCCATACTGGCTTCTGTAGGTGGATGGATGGCTTATCATGAAATGACGTCCATCGGACTGATCGTCAGCTTTCTCGCTTACTCCCGCCAGATTGAGCGGCCGCTCAACGATCTGGCCAATCAGTACAATCTGATTCAGGCTGCAATTGCAGGTGCTGAACGTGTGTTTCACATTATGGATACGCCTAGCGAATACGTAGAGGAACAGAAGAAACAACTGGACCAGATTCAAGGTAAAGTGGTATTTGAAGACGTCTCTTTCGGATACAGTGCGGAGCGAGACATTTTGAAGAAGGTCAGTTTTACTGCAAAACCTGGGGAGATGATTGCACTTGTTGGACCCACCGGCGCAGGCAAAACGACCATTATCAACCTGTTACCCCGTTTCTACGAGATTACAGGCGGACGGATTACCATCGATGGATGTAACATCTCGGAACTGGAGAAGGATCAACTCCGTCGGCAACTCGGCATTGTACTTCAGGATGCCTACCTGTTCTCGGGTACCATTCGCGACAATCTCGCCTACGGCAAGCCCGACGCAACCGATGAACAGATCAGGCAAGCGGCTGAGCTGGCGAATGCACATTCGTTCATCCGAAAACTGTCACAAGGTTACGACACCCCCATCATTTCCGGGGGAAGCAACCTGAGTCAGGGACAACGACAACTGCTGACCATTGCCCGGGCAATTCTGGCTGATCCGGCCATTCTTATTCTGGATGAAGCAACGAGTAGCATTGATACGCGCACGGAGATGCACATTCAGGAAGCGATGCGCACTTTAATGAAAGACCGTACCAGCTTTGTCATCGCCCACAGACTGAGCACGATTCGTGAAGCCGATCAGATTCTCGTCATTGATGATGGACAGATCGCTGAACGGGGCAACCATGATGAGTTGATGAAGCAACAAGGATTCTACTATCAGTTACATCAGGGACAGCTCAATAAGTCGAACTAAAGCGACTCTGCAAAGTTAATCCATGCCGAAGTGGACCTTAGCGCGTACGGAGCAAGCGAATGTGCTGTATCCTGAATGTGGGAGAACATGTCCTTCGCGTGCGAACAAGCGATCAATATGCCACAAAAGTGGATTTAATCTATTCCAAATGAAAAGCTCCACTCCGTGCCGGGGCGGGCTTGAGGACATCGTCCAGCTCGCGGTTGGAACAGAGCAAGAGCGTAAACTAACGAATCTGAGGCGCCTTATTCAAGCTTTTGAAGCTCCCTCAGAAATCTAAAGAACCTGAGACACGTTATATCCAAATAAACAGCCATTTTCAGCGTTTTTTCATGGGATGTTGGGAAATAACGTGTCTGAAGTTTCTTACAAATTAAAGTAAGGACTTGAAGGCCAAATAAGACGTCCTATGTTCCTTAGAAAATCGACTACCCATTCGCCAGGATCAACCGGCTTGAACTTCAGACTTTTATACGCTGACCTCCATCATCATATCGCTTACTTGAATTTAAAGTCACACTCTTATATATCTAAAATGATCGGAACCGATGTGGTCTCCACACATTAACTTTATTAATCGAAATATTAAACGCCGCACGGGGTTCTTCTGGACCCATGCGGCGTTTTTATGTTTTTGTCTAATGACTACTTAATTGCTATCTCTGGTAAGTTATATGATTTACGTCTCCATTGGCAGATGAAGCGTGAAGGTGGAACCAACCCCCATTTCACTATGGACGGTAATCTTACCATTGTGATCCTGAACGATTTTCTGGCAGAGCGCAAGTCCCAGTCCCGTACCTTCTTCTTTGGTTGTATAAAATGGATTAAAGATGGTGGATAGCGAATTTTCCGGAATGCCGCTTCCTGTATCTGTAATTGAAATGAGCACTGCGTCTCCGTCCTGCAACAAATCCATATGGACCTCACCAGGGTCTGTCATTGCTTCAAAAGCGTTACGAATCAGATTGATCAATACCTGCACAATTTTATCTCGATCCATGATGATCACAACTGGCTCATTAGTCATTTCAAGCGTAATTTGATGCCCTCGGGATGCCGCATCTGACTCGGTCAAAGACATCACTCGTTCAAGGCAGTGACCCAAATGTTCAGGCTTCATGTGATTCGCATGTGGTTTGGAAAACTGCAAAAATTCAGCCGTCAGATCGGTTACTCTTGTCACCTCACCCATAATCACTTCATACCATGGCGCGATATTAAACGCTTGTCCACGGGACAGCTGCAGGAATCCCCGAATTGCGGTAAGCGGGTTCCGAATTTCGTGAGCCATACCCGCGGCCAGTTCACCTACAGCCCTTAGTCTCTCGGAACGAAATACTTCTTCTTCATTTTTCAGCCATTTGCTGCGCTGTTGTTGAAGCAGCCTATCCTCGGCTACCGTCATAAAGTGCTGCAACGAATCCGACATTTCCGGGTACAGGGAGATGCTGTAGCTTACCTGGAGTCCTTGAAGTTGCACGGATAGTAGTGACGACATTCGTTCTTCCACATCCTGTATCTCTGGCAAAACGACCGCAAATCGGTCTCCTGCATACCGGGATATGCCATAGGCCTCGGTGAAATGATTGCTGATCATCTGGCCTGTACCTGTGATTACCGTACACCAAGGATCTTCTGACTCTTTTTTAAAGCCGCTAAAGTTATTGACGTTCAGAAGGACAAGCAAAAAAGACCGTTGCTCTTCTACTGTCTTATGTAACACCTCCATGTAACCTTCGTAATTCAACAGTCCGGTAAGCGGATCATGCAGGGTCAGGAACCGATTTTTTTCCCGAAGCCTACGCTTCTCGACCTCACTGTTGATTAAGGTATGGTACAAAAAAATGATAACAACCGAGGTTAACAGGTCAAATAACGAAACCAGCAAAGCATATGTATCTACAGGCACATACGAAAGCCGAATCAACGTATATTGCAGCATAAGCAGCAACGAAATCGGCAAGGTCTGCGTCAACCTTGGTTTGTCCTGGATCATTGAAATAATGAGCATATAATACAGCATGTTGCACCAGTTCAGTTCACTGAAATAGTGGAATATCCCGAGAAAAATCCACTGAAATTTTCGCAGCACAGGATATCGTCTCTCCCCATAAATACTTGCTACCAATAATGTCGCCGAAAGTGACATTATTGCCATATTAGGGGTAAGCCTGAGAACATAAGAGGACAGAATGACAAGCAGACAACCTAGCGGGAATATCACCATTTTCATCGTGTAACTAAGCAAACAGCCTCGCCCCCTTTGACATAAAACTCACATCAAATAACTTATGTACATGTATTATATCGATTATGATTAGCTGATGTTGTCGATTAGTGGAGGCTCGCCAAATTCGCACGAATGTATAAATTATGAAGGCAATAGGACATATGATGTAATTGTAATCAACAAAAGTGAAACAATTCCTCTTCGCATAGATCAATATTGTGGTACAATACATTAATGGATTAATTTAGGATAAATACTTTCTTATGGAGGATATCACATGACAACACAACGAAAACCACTGGGCCTCGGAACGCTCTCTCTACTCGTACTATTGATGGGTCTCGCCTTTAATTTCCAATGGGGCACAACAAATTTTATGATCAGTCATTATCTTTTCAACTTAATAAACATACCTATTTATAGCAACGGAACTCAAGGACTTCACATTCCTTTTGTAGTAGCAGCCCTCTTCTGGATTCCAGCCTTCTTGATCGCCAAAAAAAATCGTTCACATTATGGCACAAGTGTATCTTATAACGTCGCCGGATTTATGTTGCTCTTATGCATCATTGGACCAGTTATCCCCGTTATCGATTGGATGGTCAATGGTTAAACAATTAAAGCCAGCTCTCTATATCCCGAGGGCTGGCTTCTTTGCTGCTTTTCCATATAAGATGAACAAATTGTTTACACGATAACGTAGAGGACAGAAATAACCTGAAGAAGCGGAGCGTTCGCCTAAAAGCTTTCTGAAAGAAAGCTGCATCGGAAGCGTATGCTATCCCCGGATTTTCACTTCTTTAGAAGGGAATCAAAAAATCTGGGGATAACAGCGATCAGAAGGTTGTTCTGTCATCGGAGTGACTGGTGTAACCTCTTGAGGCTCATCTTATTTCTTCGCCATATACTTACGGATATCAAAAGCCACCGCAGCAACAATGATCAATCCTTTGATAATTAACTGCCAGTATGGACTTACACCGATAAACGTTAGACCATAGTTAATGACCCCGAAGATCAGCACACCCGCCATAACCCCGGGTACCGTTCCAATACCTCCTGCCGTTGATACGCCGCCTACCACACATGCGGCAATCGCATCCAGTTCATACATGTTACCGTAATTGTTTGTTGCTCCACCTGTGCGTGCTGCCTCAAGCACACCACCCAGGCCATACAACGCACCGGCAATGGCATACAGGGCAACCAGGTTGCGTGCCACATGAATCCCGGATACATGCGCTGCCTGAATGTTGCCACCGATCGCGTACATGTTTTTGCCTAGACGTGTTTTGTTAAAGATCACCCAACAGATTAATGCCACCGCAATCGCGATCAGGACAATATACGGGATGGAATAACCCCCGCCCAGATCAATGTATCCAGAGCCAATCACAGTGAAGTCCGGTCGCAATCCTCCGATCGGCTGTGACTGATTGGGTTCCGTATCAAAATAAATGGAGTTCAGTCCGTACACGGCAACCATCGTACCCAACGTTGCGATAAAAGGAGGCACATGTAATTTGGCGACAATGAGTCCATTCACCAATCCCACGAATAGACCTGCGGTAATCCCAACAAGAATCGGTAGACCCACCCACAATTGGGGCAGATCAGGGAAGAAGCGGTTTGCATACTCGTCAATTTGCAACATCGATGCCGATACAACAGCCGTCAGTCCAACCACACGTCCAGCGGACAGATCAACCCCGCCCGTGACAAGGATAAAGGCTGCACCGAGCGCAATAATGGCCCTTGTGGAGGACTGCTGTAAGATGTCCCGCAGTGTGGAGAAGGCAAGAAAATTCGGATCGGCAATCGCAATACCAATGATGAGCAGAATCAATACGATAAAGATGGCGCGCTGTGTTACATATTGTTTCACTTGATTGATCATCTGTGTGTTCATCTGTTTCCCTCCTGACTAAGCCATCCGCTGCTGCGCGGCCAGCCTCATAATATCCTGCTCGGTTGCCTCGGCTCCGTCCACGATTCCGGTGAGACGCCCTTCGCTCATCACCATAATGCGATCCGACATACCCAAAAGCTCAGGCATCTCTGAGCTAATCATGATAATGCTTTTGCCCTGACGAGCCAGTTCCGTAATAATGGTGTAAATCTCAAACTTGGCCCCTACATCGATTCCACGTGTCGGTTCATCCAGTAGCAGAATCTCCGGGTCGGTCAGCAACCAGCGCGCTAACAGAACTTTCTGTTGATTGCCGCCAGACAGGTTTCGAATCAGCGTGTTAACTGAAGGCGTTTTGGTTCTGAACTTCTGCGTCTGCTCACGTGCCTCTTCGCGGCCCTTTTTCTCGTCCAGCAAGCCCACACGATTTCGGTAGCGCCCCAGACTGGCAATGATCGTGTTCTCATACACCGACAACACCGGGAAGATTCCTGTGACCCTTCTTTCTTCCGTGAGCAACGCGATGTTATGACGCTTTGCTGCTGCGGGGGAGTTAATCTTCACCTTGCGCCCATGAATCGAAATCGTACCTGAAGCGAGTCCGCGCAGTCCAAACAAGGACTCAATCAGTTCTGTCCGCTGTGCTCCAACCAGGCCGCCAATGCCAAGCACTTCACCTTTTCGCAGCTCAAAGGATACATCACAAAACGATTTGGACTGGTTTGATGTCAGACCCTCGGCTTTTAATATCACTTCACCGGGTACGTTCGTCCGTTCCGGGAAACGTTCGTCCAGATCACGGCCAACCATACGCGTAATGATCAGATCTGTCGTTAGATCAGCAGCATCCCATGTCCCGACAACAAAGCCATCACGCATGATCGTCACTTCATCCGAGATCGTCAGGATCTCCTCCATCTTGTGTGAAATATAGATAATGGATACACCGCGACTGCGCAGTTCATTAATAATGGTAAAGAGCTGATCCACTTCCTTGCCTGTCAGGGAAGAAGTTGGCTCATCCATGACGATGACTTTGGATTGAAAAGAGACCGCCTTGGCAATTTCCATGGATTGAATCTTGGAGACAGACAGTGTTCCCGCCTGAGCCTTCGGATCAATATCCAGGTTCAAGTCCTTGAACAGCGCCAGCGTATCGGTATACATCCGTTTCTCGTCCACCAGTATTCCCCTCATCGGAAAACGACCCAGCCATATATTCTCCATCACCGGACGATGCGGGACCGGATTCAGCTCCTGATGAATCATGGATATGCCTTGCTGAAGTGCCGCTTTGGAATTCGGAATATCCACATCCTTTCCTTCGATACGTATCGTTCCTTCATCCGGGTGATACATGCCGAACAGACATTTCATAAGTGTGGATTTCCCCGCTCCATTCTCTCCCATCAAGGCGTGAACCGTCCCCGGTTTCACTTTCAATGTGACCTGACTTAGTGCCTGCACACCCGGAAATGCTTTGGAAACTCCATTCATCTCCAGCAGGTAAGGTGACTCCATCTTGGTTCCTCCCTTCCATATGACCGGCAAAAAAGGGACGCTACCCGAATGTCGGACGTCCCTGTCTCGTGCTGTTATTGGGCGTCGGCGATGTTGTCTTTTGTAATCTTTTTGTATGCAATCCAGACATATTTACCATCTGTAATATCGTATTTGGTATTTTCCTTTGTTGGTGTCTCACCTTTGGCAAGTACGGAAGCCAGTGCCACCGTGGCTGCACCCTGATTCTTGGCATCATTAAGCACCGTGCCCAGCATTGTGCCATCCTGGAGAGCCTGAATGGCTGGAGCTGTTGCATCCACACCTACCACCGGCATGGATTTGCCATCTTTGAAGTATCCGGCTGCTTTCAATGCCTCAATGGCTCCCAAGGCCATGTCATCATTGTTTGCGAGAACGGCTTCAATCTTGTCACCATGGGAAGCCAGGAACGCCTGCATTTTCTCCTGACCTTTCACCCGGTCCCACATCGCCGTGTCTTCCGCCAGTGCTTCCACTTCGATTCCGGCATCCTGGATCGCCTGAACCGAATATTTGGTCCGAAGCTCTGCATCCTGGTGACCCGGTTCCCCTTTCAGCATGACGTATTGCAGTTTGCCATCGCCGTTTTTGTCCGCTTCCGGATGTGCTTTCCAGTAATCCACAATCAGCTGACCGGAGATCGTACCGGACTCCTCCGCTTTGGCTCCTACGTAATACACCTTATCCCACTTGTTCATATCTTCCGCCACCGGCTCACGGTTGAGGAATACCACTGGAATGTTCGCTGCCTTGGCCTTGTCAATGATGACACCCGCCGCCGTCCGGTCCACCGGGTTCACGGCCATTGCGTTATATTTCTTAGACACAAACAGGTCCACTTTCTCATTCTGGGTCGGCTGTGCATTCTGGCTATCCACGATATCCAGAGTCGCAACACCTTCCGCTGCTGCGGTCATGGCATTACGTACACCAGTCATGAATGTATCATCAAATTTGTAGATGGCAACACCAATCTTTGGCGTTTCCGTACCGGCTGCTGTCTGGCCTCCTGTATCTGTTCCCGTACTTCCACCTGCGCTGTCTCCGCCGCTGCTACACCCCGCCGCCACAACCATACATGCCGTAATCAAAAGTGTCATCCACGTTTTCTTCATATTCTTCATATCCTAATGACCTCCCCCAAGTTCATTCGGCTTCACCGATGTCTTTATTATGAAAGGGTTTACATTAAATTCGAATACAATATCTTCACCTGTTCTATCGAAATCTTCCTCAAGTTAACACACACCTTCATTTCTTCATTCAGCATTCGTTCCGGCACTCGTTCCAGCATTGGTTCATTGTACAAAAGGAAACAACAGCTTCTGGTTATCCATCCAGAACATATTGTCTGTACTAACCAGCTTGGTCTCAAGTAACACTCTCGCTTGCACCTGTTGATTGTTCAGCCGCGCAACGGCTTGATTCAATCCCAGATAACCTGCACTGTATCCATTCTGGACGATGAGATGATCAAAGACCCCTTCTTGCAATTGCTCCAGTTGCTGTTGTTCACTGCCGAATCCAACAATCCTTACCTTGTCCGCAGAGTTGCGTCGATTCAGTTCATCAGCCGCCCCCAGAGAAGCAGGTTCCTGAAGAGTAATGAAACCATCCACCTCCTGCTGGTCCAGCAATTGCTTCGCAGTCTGCCAACATCCATCCCGTGTATTACATATCGATTTGGGTTCCACTTGAACATTAGGATACTGTACCAAGGCTTCCATGACTCCCTGCTCTCTCTGAATAAGACCAGAATTAAGAGGATCGGGGCCCAATAAAGCCACATGCCCTTTCCCTTCCAAAAGCTCCGCCATAGCCTGCCCGGCCTGTCTTCCCGCCTCAACATTATCCATTGAGATGAAACTGGTGATGCCTTTCACGGGAAATTCATCGTTAAGCACAATGACAGGAACAATGGTTCCATCGGAATTTGTTGTCTGTGCCTCCTGAATGATGTCACTAAGTGCCTTTTCACTTAGGGGATCAACCAATAGAGCTGATGCCCCCTGCTTCAGAGCCGATGCGGCGGCCTCCACTTGAGCCTGCTCTCGCGCACTGCGAGACAACGTTTGGCTGTTGATATTTGCCTGTTTGACCTGCATCTGACTACCCGCGGAGTCCAGAATGGCAGGCGTGTACACATCACCATCGGAAGGGTATGCTTCCACAGTAATCAGTTCGGCTCCGTTCTCTTTGGCAGCCGCTTCGGCGCCAAGCCGGATAGCTTCCGCAAGTTCCCCTGTCCCAGCTGGCGTAATGAGCGCAATACGTGGCGGTACTGCCGTAGTATCGGGACTCGATAAGCCACAGGCGCTACATATGAGCAGACAGCAGTTTGCAACTGTCAGGGTTACTAACCGACGTTTCCGAATTCCAGGGAAACTCGCAGCAACCTTTTTCCAAAACGTACGAATATTCAATCCTTTAACTCTATGGTCATCGTTCCTATTCACTTGGTTGTCTGTCATTAGGCTCGCCCTCCTTCTGCTGCGATTGAATGGGGATCCGAACCCAGACCGTGGTGCCTTCTTCCAACTCACTTGCAAATTCAAGGCCATATGCCTCCCCATAATAGAGCCGAATTCGGTCATGTACGTTGCGTACAGCTACGCCTGATCCTGCACCGCTTTTGACAACCGGACGACCACTTAGTAATCCCGACATCTGTTCTTCCGTCATGCCGACCCCATTATCTGTAATGCGAAACACCAGTTTGTTGTCCTCACGATAAACATCGATCTCAATACTTCCTTCGTCCATGTGGTACTCGATGCCATGAACAATGGCGTTCTCAATCAGGGGTTGAAGCACCAGCTTTAATGTCAGGCAATCCAGGAGCGTCTCATCGGCATTGATGGTATAGTTGAATTTGCGTTTGAACCTCATCTGTTGAATCGTCAGATAGTGCTGCGCATGCTCCAGCTCTTCCCTGATCGTGATAATCGTTTTACCTTGACTAAGACTGATGCGGAACAGTCGCGAGAGTGATGTAATCATCGTAATCACTTCCTCATTGCGGCTCATGCCTACCATGCGCACCACGGAATTCAGCGTATTGTATAGGAAGTGTGGATTGATCTGGGCCTGCAAGGCTTCCAGCTCCAGACGCCGCTTCTGTTCCTGTTCATGGATGATCTCATCCATCAAGGTTCGGATTTTATTGACCATCAGGTTGAAGCGACGGGATAGTCGTTCCACCTCCAGCGGCCCTTCAATAGGCAACTCCACGTTGAAATCCCCGCGCTCTACGGCCTTCATTTTACGTTCCATTCGCCGAATCGGACGAGTCAGACTGGAGGATAAGAACAGCGAGACAAGAATGACCAGTACCAGTACAACGACCAATACACGAATGAGATATCCGTTCACTTCCTGACGCGTTGTCATAATCTCATCCAAATAAGCAACACCGACGATTTTCCACCCGATATTGGCAACGGACTTTACGGTATTCAGCCTTTTCTGCCCATCTGCTTCATCTTCGTAACTGCCGGAAGCCACCAAAGCCTGTTCGATATTCTCGCTTTTGAGTCCCATATACATCAATTGTTGCTGCGGATGGTACACGATATTGCCCGCACTCTCATCGATGATATACACGTATCCTCGTTGCCCCAGACTGACCCGACGGCTCAGTTCATCCATCTGCTTGAAATTGATATCGACCAGCAGGATAACCTGCCGATTCTGACCATTTTGCCGTATCGTTATGCCTTTGCTCATGGAAACGACCCATTTATATGGGCCTGTGTACATGTTCTGAATATGAGGTAACGAGAAACTCAGGTGATCCGGCACACGAAGCGCAGACTGAAACCACCCTTGCTGTGTCACATGGGCGCTGGTTTTTAATTCGGCTGTAGGTCGGTTCTTGAGCAATTTCCCCGTGGAATCAAGCAAAGTAATCGAGATGATATCTTCACGACTGCTGAGCAGTGTGTCAAGCTGTTTGTCCACCAGTTCCCCTTCCCATGTCCCGTCACGCAACATGTGTTCCTCAATGGCACGGTACAGATGCGACATACTGCGGACGTAATCCTCCAGGTTATAACTGACCTGATCCACAATTTGTCTCGTCGTGAGTTCCGCACTTCGCTCGGCAGCCTGCGTGAACTTGTCATGCAGAAGCATCGCCATGATGGTTAGCACCAAGACGATGAAGACGGAAAAGGACCATGTAATAATAAACCGGATACTGCTGACTCTGGACGAACGCAGACGAGAGCGTAATTGAGGTCCCATGGACTTTACCCATCTGGACAACAACTTCATCGGATTGAACCTTCACTTGCCGCCTGGGAAGCCTGTTTACGATATTCTTTGGGCGAGACGCCAATATGTTTTTTGAAACAAAAACTGAAATAATTGGGTTCGGCAAAGCCAACCTGCTCCGCAATCTCAAACGACTTCAGCTCGGTCGAGCGAAGCAGTTCACGCGCTGCCTCCATTCGGATCTGCATCAGGTACTGCAGGAAGGTAAGTTGTACTTCTTTTTTGAAAATGCCACAAAAATAACCGGAGCTGATATGCAAATGTCCGCACACCTTCTGAATGGACAGGTCCGGGTCAGCATAATGCTCTTTCGTGAAAACTAATGCCTGCTCGACAATATCTTTGTATACATGCTGGCGTCCGCTGGCAATGCGATGTTGTACGAGTAGACAGACTTCCCGTACCTTCTTCTGTGCCTCAGTAAGTCCCGGCAGTCGGAACAAATCCGCATACAACTGGAACCCTGCACCAAAGATATCTTCCATCGCTTCTCCTGATGCCTGTGCTGCCTTCCATACTGTTGTTAATACTTCAATTAAATAGAGTTGAATATCACTTCGCCCGTGTTCCACTGTAATTTCCCGGAAAATGATCGCCAGTGCTTCCTCCAGCTCTGCTTGTGTACCTGCCTTCAGGCATCGTGTCAGCGTCTGCTGCTTCAACTCGTCGAAACGCAGCTTGCCCGCCGTCTGTCGCTCTACGTCCGCAATGTATATGATTGAATCTGTCCCGGGCACAAGCCGATAATCCAATGCCAGCAGGGCATCTTCATAGGCATGATTCACATCCGCGAGTGTATCCACAATCTGACCAGAGCCCACCGTAGCCGGGATACGTAAATAGTGGTTGATGCTGCGCATCACATTTTCCAAAGCCTTCTGTTGCCGCTTCGCTCCATCTGTACCGCCCGAGCGATCCACATAGAGCAGGACAATCGTCTCCTGATGCATAAAAGCATGACCAGCCCCATGCTCCGCCCAAACTTCTGCCGCAATGTTAAGTGCAGCAAAGCGCTTCAGTTCAGCATCCTCAGATTGACGCAAGGAACCTCCGGGAATGAATATCTCAGACTGATCCGCTACCTCGGATGTTGTTTTGTTATGTCGCTGTGGGGGCTCGCTGAATACTCCCTCAGACTTCTCCTTCTGTACATCTCCATCCATATGCAGTGTCAATACGGACACCCCATAGCGTTCCCCTGTCAGATCCAATCCGCATTGTTTGGCTTTACTATGAATATATGTTGAGGATTTCTGTCGATGGAGCAAGGTCGCCATCAGATCTGCCTGTAATAAAGGCAAACTGGTATGATAGTGCTCACGCAGCTGCTGTACATCTTCACGCTCAGCCACTTCAGACGCCATCTGGGCGCGCAATCTTGTGAGCAGTTCGGTGAGATGTCCTGCCGAGAACGGCTTCAGTAGATATTCGTCCACACTTAACGAGATGGCTTGCCTCGCATAATCAAATTCATCATATCCAGTCAAAATGACCACCTTTACGAGTGGATTACGTTTCCTCAATCTTTGTGCGAGTTCCAGACCATTCATGAATGGCATGCTGATATCCGTCACCACAATGTCCGGCTCTACCCTCTCCGCCATCTCCAATGCTTCCCGCCCATTCTCAGCCAAACCGACTATCCGCAGATCGAGCGCTTCCCAATCGACCTCTACAACAAGTCCTTCACGCACATCTTCTTCATCATCCACCAGCAGTACCCGGTACACGTTTGGATTCCTCCCTTTTGATGACGGCCTTAGCCCTATCAACGAATATATATGTAGCATTGTGAATCCATTTGATTTCTTATTGCTCACCGAATTGAAGCAAATGCAAAGGCTCATGTTGATCTGTTCCAAGGTTGCCATCATTATATACAATATTATCAGGGATATGTAATCGCTTTCTTTAGTAGAGGTAAGGCAACCCTGTCGGGCAGTGCCTAAGTGAAATGTGAAGGATCGTATATGAATGCTAAAGGTAGGTTAAAGTAATACAAACACGGAAAATTTCGAAGTACTTCTAATAAGAGGTGTTTTGATTCTGACTATAATTCAGTCTTCATTCTTGTTCTTTACGATGATTCGTACTTAATGCTTTAAAATAAATCATTGTTGTATCTGGGTTGGTGTGTCCCATTATCTCGGCCAAACGGTGCAGTGGCGTATGCTCAGCCATGGCGTAGCCAAAACGATGACGCAGGTCGTGTGAACTCAGTCCTTCCAGCCCTGCTGTTATCATTACTTTTTTAATCAGGTGGCGCAGTGCTCTCTCCGTTAAACGATCATTTGTCTTCTCTGAGGGAAAAAGGTACGCACGATCGGTAGCAAGATCAGATAAGTACTGATTCAACATGACAACACACTGCATATTCAGAGGGATCTTACGTTGCACGTTGCGTTTATCTGCGCTCACTGTCAGGTGACCGCTTCGTCTACCAATTTCGATATCATGAGGCTTGAGGTTGCATACCTCCATCGTTCGCAAGCCTGTGTGAAACATAAGGGTGAGGATGGTCTGATCACGAAGGGAATTACCATACTCCACTGCCGCGAGGAATGCCTGCTCTTCTTCCAATGTCATTCGGCGTGGACTTACTTTGTCTTCCGGGATGAATTTTAATGGTTTGGAAGGATCATGACTGAGCCTGGATTCCAAGACAGCCCATTTGAAAAAACGCTTCAGCGTAATCAATCTCCGGTTAATGGTGGCTGGTTTCAATAACATAACTTGGTGAGCATCTTCACGATAACTGACTAAAGTGGATGTATCCACATCTTCAATTCGCAGTGAGAACTCTTCGCTGAGCATGGTGCTTTCCTTGTACCATTCGATAAAGTGCTTCAGATCACTTGCATATTCCTTCACGGTTTTGGGATGTAATTCTCCCTCTTTAGCAAGCATATGTATGAATTCCTCTACTGTCGGTTCCCGCTGCACCGAAACCCCTGATGACTGATTCATTAGAAAATACCTCCAAATCTTGACTTATATTAGCGGACATGGTATTATCATATTAATCGATACATTAGCGGACATCAAGTTCGTGGTTTAAATGCACCAGGTGAGTGTCAATTTTAAATTATACTCGTCATAATGATCGGCTAAAAACTTATTTTTTGGAGGAATCACATGCAAACAGGTACAGTGAAATGGTTCAACGCGGATAAAGGATTCGGCTTTATCGAAACTGAAGAAGGAACAGATGTATTCGTTCATTTCAGTGCAATTCAAGGTGAAGGTTACAAATCTTTGGACGAAGGTCAACGCGTTCAATTTGAAGTAACTCAAGGTAACCGTGGACCACAAGCTGAGAACGTTACTAAACTTTAATTATATGAAAGCTGCCTTATTAATAAGGCAGCTTTTTATTTACACATATGTTGCACAGTAAAGAAAAGATTTCACATCCCAAGATTGAAAGCGAGGTATTCCCCATGGATAAAGAACAATTGATCACAGAAGTAGCTAAGGCTGGCGGTTTCTCCAAGAAGAATGCTGAAAAAGCTGTAACCGTTGTATTGGACTCGATTCTCGAAGCTCTCAAAGAAGGCAAAGAAGTTCAACTGGTCGGATTCGGGAAATTTGAAGTGCAGAAGCGTGAGGCAAGAACGGGAAGAAGTCGGAAAACAGGCAAAGAAATTCAACTACCTGCAGGTAAAGTTCCTGTATTCACAGCAGGCTTAAGCATGAAAGAAGCTTTAAATTAAACAACGCAACAACTTATTGAAAAGAGGTTTTTATTCAAACACACAATGATAATATGGATTTAAATGTCGTGTTTACTACCGTTGATGATATCATTAACTTTTATTCAGGCAAACAGACAAACTCGGATCATACAGAAAATCACACTCATTTGAAGCCCCCATCAACAAAGTCTGATTGTACCCTACGACCACCCACCCGTTAAATTACATTTCATCTTGGACAACAAGAGGCCCTGATCCGCTCAAAACGGTCCAGGGCCTGATTTGCTTGGAAGCCGGCTCCGTCAGGAACCAGCTTATTTGTCTTTTAAGCACAATGCACAACCATCCTATTTGCTGTTCAGAAGTTCGCGCAAGATCTGTAGATCATATGTAGAGACAAGACGTTCCAAATGCGTATCCAGCCATTCCTCATCCTGATCCCACCACTTCAATTCCAGTAACAGTGCAATCGTCTCTTCGTCAAAACGCTTTTTAACAGTCTTGGCTGGATTACCACCAACAATCGTATAGGGTTCAATGTCCTTAACAACGGTTGAATTGGAGGCAACAATTGCCCCGTCTCCAATCGTGATACCAGGCATGATCGTTACATTTTGTCCAAGCCATACATCGTTCCCCAGTACCGTGTCACCCTTATATGGAAGTTGTTCCAGTGTAGGTGTCACACGCTCCCATCCTCCACCAAAAATGTTGAACGGATACGTGGTCATACCCTCCATCCGATGATTCGCACCATTCATAATGAATGTCACACCTTCCGCAATTGCACAGAAATTTCCAATGATTAGGCGATCACCAATAAAGTCATAATGATGCTGTATCCGGTCATAGAATTGCTCTGGCGGATTTGTGTTATCACTATAATACGTATAATCACCGATGTCCACGTTGGAACGCGGCGGCAGGTTTTGAATGTAACATACCGTACGGATATTCTCATTCGGGAAAAGTTTTGTTTTATCAGGGGCCATATGAAGTCCCTCCTTTTCCCTATTGTAACAGATATTAAATCTTAAACGGACTAAGTGAGGTCTGCAGCTCTGTCGACACATCAGACAAAATAGCCGCAGATGCCTTGATCTGCTCTACCGACTTGAGCTGTTCATGGACAGAATCGGCAGCCTGTTGTGAATTGGTACTAGCCGTTTGCGCATGGCGAGCGATCTCATGCACAGAAGCTACAATCTGCTCCACGCCTGCGGACATCTCTTCACTTGTCGCGGCCATGTCCTCAATCTCTGTAGCCATACGCAGATTTGTATCCCGGATCAGGCTGAAGTTTTGCTCCGTTTCCCGGGTCAAGCGCAGTCCTTCCTGTACTTCGTCCTTCACTCTCGACATGGCCGATAGCGATTGCTGCATATCTTGTTCCATGGCTTCGACCAGCTCTTCAATACGATCTGAAGAGTCTCCGGCTTGTTCAGCCAGTTTACGAACCTCGGTAGATACGACGGCAAATCCTCTGCCATGCTCCCCTGCTCTTGCTGCTTCAATGGATGCATTGAGAGCAAGCAGATTCGTTTGATTTGCAATCTCATGAATGGCGGAAACCATCTGGCTAATCTGTGCCGACTTCCCTTCCAGCATACGAATGACTTCATCCGTTGTGGTAACGGAAGATTCAATGGTAGACATCTGCTGAACGGTAAGTTGCACCGCTTCACCTCCGGTTTCAGCCTGTTTACGTGAATACAAAGCAGAGTCCGAGATGCTGGAGGCCTTGTCCGCCATGCGTTGTACGGCTATCGCCACTTCTTCCATGGCCTGCAGATTTTCTTCCGTACTAATTGTCTGACTCTCGGCTCCTTGTGCGACTTGTTCAACGGAGGATGCAATCTGCGCCGATTCTTTGGACGTTTGGTCCGCAATCTTCAGTAGCAGCCCAGTCGAATGCTCTGCTTTCTCCGCAGCTTGAAGTCCTCCTTGAATGATGACCTGGAGATTACTTCTCATCTCATTGTATCCCATGCCCAGCATACCAATCTCGTCTTGGACGTTGTCCACAACTGGCTGTGTGAAATCGCCCGTACCCGCACGTTTAATCGCTACGGATACCCGTTCGATTCTTACTCTAACCCTGCGAACGTACAGCAGGATCAGGGTAATTGCGACTAACATTGCAAGCAGGAATACGATCAGGAATGTCTTGAGGAATGAGGAGATAATTACATCAATTAACGATTGAGAAGCGCCAACATAGAAAATTCCGATAATCTCTCCGGATGCGTTCTTGATTGGTTCATAGGCCGTCTGATATTTCTGGCCCACAACCACGGCTTCACCGAAGTATTTTTCCCCTTGCTGCAAAACAGTCTGAGCGACCTCGTCAGATACCTTCGTGCCAACAGCACGTTTTCCGTCCACCATGACATTTGTTGCGACACGTTCGTCACCTCGGAAGATCGTCACTGTGTCCCCAGAAGCTTCTCCAATCTCATCCACCAGTTCAAAGTTGCCTTCCAGCGCGGTATCTCCCTTGAATAATTGTCCATCCTTAATGGCCCAATCTCCTGGATGCTTATATGTAATGATACTATTCGCCATCTCCAAATCTCGCTTTGCCTTCTCTGTAGCAAATGTCGTGATCCCCTGCTTCATCTCCAGGATTACACTTACCGCCACGGCTGAAGAGAAGACGATAAATATACTGATAACGATCAAACTGATTTTGGTACCGATGCTCATGCTTCGCATGTGTGTGAGCCACCCTTTTCCCTATGTAATTGTGGGGATATTCAAGCCAATTTCGATTCCGTTTCGAATATCACTATAGTCTTATCGGTAGGAGACTTCACAATATTTATAATATTTCAGTGACTTTTATCACAGTAATCAAAATTAAAAATCAAAGTTTTTCCGCTTTCTCCATAATTATGTGAGAATGATCTGATCTCTGGAAATTTAGAGGAGCTTTATAAGTTGAACTAAAGAATATTTACAC
The DNA here is from genome assembly GCF_000517905.1 of Paenibacillus sp. FSL H7-689. Taxonomy (NCBI): domain Bacteria; kingdom Bacillati; phylum Bacillota; class Bacilli; order Caryophanales; family Paenibacillaceae; genus Paenibacillus; species Paenibacillus sp. FSL H7-689. Next base: position 228,353 of record NZ_ASPU01000005.1, on the reverse strand, counting down.
TGGACACTCCGATGACAGAACAACCTTCCGATCGCTGTTATCCCCAGATTTTTCGATTCCTTTTATAAAGGGGTAGATCCGGGGATAACATATGCTTCCGATGCAGCTTGCTCAGAAAGCTTTTAGGCGAACGTTCCGCTTCTTCAGGTTCTTTCTGTCCTCTACGTTTCATGTAGAAGTGTTTAGTTATATTTATGTTGCCAACCACATATTCAAGTGTTATATTTATGTTGCCGACAACACAATTAAGAAAGTTGAGGTACATGATGGCAGCCAAAGATGATTTCAAAAAGCCTGATAATCTCCAGGAATTAAATAATGAGGAATTCAGTGCAGTAGCGCAGTATCCCATCAGCTTTAGCATTTTTGCTCTGGCACGCTCCCACAAGGGTCTTGCTGCGCAGTTGATTCGGGATACCGGGCTTTTTCCCGGTCAAGAGATTATGCTGATGCAGTTATATGCCCAAGACCATCAATCCCAAAATTCATTGGGACGCACACTTCGCCTGGACCACTCAACCGTAGCCAAGTCTGTTCGCCGGCTGGAAGATGCCGGTCTCGTTACTCGGAGTCGGTCCAAAACCGATGGACGGGTGACCATTGTATCCCTGACAGAAGCCGGACACGCACTGGAGGATCAAGTGAATAACGCCTGGCGCCAAGTGGAGCAGATCACCACAGCTGGCCTCTCCGAGGAAGAAAAGAACTTACTGTTATCTCTTTCACAGAAAATTGCTGCACAGATTGATTCATCCCTATCCTAAATTTCCTTAACGAATGGAGCGTGTACACAATGCATACATCCAAAATGAAAGCTATTCAGATTCATCAATACGGAGGACCCGATACATTACAGTTCGAACAGGAAGTCCATAAGCCCCAGCCACCTGCCGGCGAAGTTCTGGTACGCATTCAGTATGCAGGAGCCATTCCACTGGACTGGAAGATTCGTAACGGCTGGTTGCAGGACGTGTTTGTCAAAGAGCTGCCTTATACACCCGGAACGGCCATGTCTGGCATCGTTGAAATCGTGGGAGAAGGTGTTGATACCTTTCAGTCGGGAGATCGTGTTTTTGGTAATGTGAAGGGTAGTTATGCCGAGTATGGTATGGCTCCTGCTCAGGATTTGGTGCATATGCCAGACGACCTGAGTTTTGAGGATGCTGCGACCATTAAAGGCGGAGCTGAAGCTGCATGGAAAGCACTGTTCACCGAAGGTGAGTTGGAAGCCGGGCAAACCGTTCTGATCCACGCTGCTGCGGGCGGTGTCGGACAATTCGCAGTGCAACTGGCAAAATGGAAAGGCGCTCATGTTATTGCTACCGCGTCTGGTGCCAATGTTGATTTTGTTACTTCATTGGGTGCCGATCAAGTGATTAATTACAAGACAACCTTGTTTGAAGAGCTGGTAAGCAATGTAGATCTGGTTGTTGAAGCTGTTGGTGGAGAGATCGAAGATCGCTCATGGGGTGTTCTGAAACCTGGGGGCCGACTGGTATCATTAACTCAACTGCCTTCTGCCGAAAAAGCAGCGCAGTATGGTGTTACAGCCAAGTTTAATTCCAAATTCCCGACATCAGAGGATCTGTACACAATCGCTCAGCTAATCGCTAACGGTTCCCTCCGCTCAGAGATTGATTCCATCTTCCCTTTAAGTGAAGCGAATCAAGCGCATGCCAAAAGTGAGGCCAGACATGGACGAGGCCGGATTTTGCTGGATGTTCGCTCCGTCTAACCTGAAAAGCAGAACAAAAAGGGATTCGATCTGACCATCGAATCCCTTTCTTATTCTCCATACAACAACGGTGATCTGCAGGAAATATCTCTTATTTGGATGTAAGGCTTACTTGTGCAGCGGTTTGATCCCAGTCCACGGTAAGTCCCAGACCTTCTGAGATGAAGCGTACAGGCACGAGTGTGCGACTGTTTTGAATGATCGCTGGTGCATCAATTTCGAGTGTCTCTCCATTTACGGTTGCGGTGCTGCTTCCGATCTTGAGCACAAGGGTCTGGTCATTCAGAACAGCTGTTACCGACTTCGCCGTTTTGTCCCAAGTGACTTCTGCACCTAGTGCTTCGAGAATTGCGTTCACAGGTACCATCACTCGGCCACTTTGCTGCAGCGGGTCCTGATCCGGGAATGTGATCGATTTACCATCGAGTGTTACGGTAATGGTTTTGTCGTTTGTTCCAAATGAGGTATTCGAACCTGTCTCTTCCGAAGTCTCAGGTAAAGGCGTCACTTCACGTCCAAGTTGCTCTTGCAGATTCGCAAGACGGTTCAGTGCAAATGTCGTCAGTGACCCGGCTGCCATGGAGCCCATGCCTCCGCCCCCACCGCCAAAGTTACCACTAGGGCGTGTCTGCGTATTATCTGTACCCGTTGTTGCATCTGTTGTACCGTTTCCAGTTGCAGCACCCGGCTGAGTTGGAGGTGTTGTTCCATCTGGAGGAGTCATACCTTCCATGCCTTCAGGTGGGGTCATGCCTTCAAATCCTGCTGGTGGTGTACCGCCCATACCACCTGCCGCGTCTGCATTTGCAGAATAAGCGATGTTGGATTCAAACTGTTCTGTCGTATAAAACTTCGTTGGGTCTGCTTCCACATAAGGACGAATCTCATTGGCAAGGCCAGTGATACGATCCTGAATGCCTTCCATATAGTCTGTCAGTTCATTGACGTAGCTCAAATATTTTTCCTTATACTCCGGCACAGCAAGCAGGTTATTAATCATCGGTACATTTTCCATGTTAATGCCTAGTACCGGCTCGTCCACAGATACGTTTGTTGCGTTGGTGTTGGTCGTGGTTGATCCGGTTGTTGTGCCACGTCCACCTCCACCCGAGTACCCGTTGAAGGACATGTTGAAGTCCCAAGGAACAACGGTGAACTTGCCCGCGGCATCACTGTAGAGCATGTAGTTATGTCCTTTGTCGCCGTTATAGCTGTCATAGTTGCCAAAAACCATGTTGCCTGCAATATATTGAAGCGCTGAATCCACGTCCAGTACACTTTCAATATCACCTTTTTCACCTTCTGGCATCTCGTTAAGCGTTTGGATGAAGGTTTTGAGTTTGGCTTTGTCCTTATCCGTACCCAAATCTTTGGTGATTGTACTGTAGTCACTGTCCTCTTCATATTGAAGATAACTCTTCTCATCCGTATCATAGAGGACACCTTCTTCGTAATCCTCACCGTAGTTGCGCTCCAGATAGCTATCATCCACCGCTTCAACGCCAGTATAGAAACCAACAAGCTCGCCGTTAACGTACAGATTAACATAGTTCGTCATCGGTACATCCATGCCAATGCTCCGCAGTGCTTCGTAGTGAAGTACCTCACGCATATACGATGGATCGGCGTAGTTATTGTTCAGTACCATTTTGTCCAGTCCAAGTAGGGTTTGTGTTTTGTCATATTTATCAAACTTCAGTCTGAAGCTGTAACGGTCCGAATCTTCCATTGAGGCTACAGCTTTCAGGGTCAGATTGCCCTTGGTGGAGAAACCGACATTGTCCAGCTTGTTGCCGTCCACTTCCACACTAACATTCTTATAATCCTTATCCAGCGGACTTTCGAGCATGCTCTTCCAGTCTGCATCATCAATCGTTACATTCACATCAATGACGTTATCCGTCTGAAACAACGATTCATAAGCTTGCGTCACACCTACACTCGTGGTTGTCGCTGTACTTTCTGCGGCAAATGCCGCATTCGGACTTCCGATCAGGCCAAAAGATGTCGTTACCATCGTCACGGATAATGCCGTTACTGCAGCTTTGCGTAATAAAATATTCAAATGATGAATCCTCCTTCTTGGGTTTCTGTTAAGCAACTGAGGCTTATGTAACCATGGTAGGGGACAAACCTTTAGTGAATCTTAAACGCGATCAAAAATGATATGTATCACTATGAAATTTTCATGGATATACAAGAAATATAATGAAAAAAAGCGCAATTATAACCTTGGAACCGGTTCATAAGTCCTATTTTGATGCAAATATCTAATATTAATATGCCTATATAACGATATATCTGAAGAGTAGAACTTACCTGGAGTTCATATACGTGAATAGCAAAACCCATTACGAAAAACTTTTAGAAACAAAAGAGAATTTGATCAGACAGGATATTTAGGGACGATTTCACAGTTTTTAAGTCAACAATTACATAGCGTGTACAACACCCAGGGTAAGTCCTTCGTCACAATCGTAGAAGGAGTGAACCATCTTGTTTAATAAGCTTCGCTGGAGTACCATGCCTTTCTTTATCAAAAATTTGGTGATTTCATTCGGCAGCATCATGTTGATCGGTGTAATTCTGATTACTGCCGCGTATCAATTGCAAAAAAATATCTTGGTTGAACAGTTGCACGACCAGGCTACCGTCATCACCCAGAAATGGTACGATGATCTCGACACTGCCAAAGTGGCAGAAGCGGCTAAGGAAAAAAGCTACTCCGGTCCTGTACAGCTGGAAATGAAAACTTATCTCGATTCCATCCATGAATTCTATCCAAACATCGCGCAAGCGTACATTTTTGGTTCAGAACTTGAGCAAGGAAATGGAACGTCCATCATCGCGATTCCAACGAATCTGTTGGAACCATTCGAGGAAGGTAATCTGCCCGCAGGTGCCATGTACCCGCTGCCTCAGAATAACGTCGTAGTGCTGGAACAGATGAAAAAGGACGGAAAACCTGCCTTCAGTGATTTCTACACGGATGAGTACGGAACCTGGACCACTCTGATCTATCCGATTAATAACGCAGACGGCTCCATGTATGCTGCTCTTTACTTCGATGTAGATGCAAGTGCCGTTCCAAAAGGCCTGAACAAACTGCTTACGTACGGCTTGATGTTCCTGATCGGTTTCCTGATCCTGTTCATGGTGTTGCAATTCATTTTGCTGAAAAGAACGTTGCTTCCGATCCGCAATCTGATGAAAGGGATCGAAGAAGTCAGCACGGGTAATCTGGACGTAACCATCGATACCGGGCGAGATGATCTGGGTATCATCAACGAGAAGTTTAATGCGATGATCCATCGCTTCAATACAACCATCTATAAAGTACAGAATGCTTCACATCACCTCTCGGAATCTTCCAAACAACTGCTGGGCATTTCGGAGAAAAATAATGTGAACATTCAATCCATCAGCACCAATATTCGGGAAATATCCACTGGACTGGTGTCACAAGACAAAGCCACTGTGGAGAACGCACGTGCCATGACAGAGATGTCAACGGTAGTGCAGACGATCGCCAGTAGCTCAGCCGATGTGGCAGATGAAGCACTCAGCATGGAGCAGCGCTCCAGCACAGGTAATGTGGTGATGCAACAAGTCATTGAGCAGATGCGCCTGATCTCGGGTGCGGTGCAAAATACGTCAAACTCGATTCAGTCTTTGGAAAATAACTCGAACCAGATTAGCAACATTGTTAACGTGATTACGGAGATTGCTGGACAAACCAACTTGCTTGCACTTAACGCTTCAATCGAGGCAGCCCGCGCAGGTGAAGAAGGAAGAGGTTTTGCGGTGGTTGCAGGCGAGGTACGTAACCTGGCAGAGCAATCGCAGGAATCAGCGAAGCAAATTCGACAGTTAATTGAAGAAATTCAACGGGATATCATGCAGTCTTCCGAAGCGATGCAGTTGGGTTCCAAGGAAGTTACCAAAGGCTTGGAAGTTACCCAAGAGACTGGTGTATTCTTCGAGAATATTCTGACTGCTACGAATAAAGTTGCAAACCAGATTCAGGATATCTCCAGTTCTACTGAAGAAATCTCGGCAAGCACACAGGAAATGTCTGCCACGGCCGATGAACTGTCTGCCAATGTCAGCAAAGCAGCAAGCAGCAGTAAACAAATTGAGCAGTCAATTGATGAGCAGGAAGCCTCCATGGCAGCCATTGTGAGTGCCTCCGATGAGCTCTCGGTTGTATCCGAGCAACTTCAAGAACTGATTTCATTCTTTAAAGTACGCGCAGAATAGAATTAATACGAAACAGCTAACAAGAATACGACACAGTAAAAAACCAAGGCTCATGAGTGACTAACTCGAAGCCTTGGTTTTTTGTTGTTATCAGGTGTTTTATTCCTTTTGATCAGCATCTACTTGTTTAAACAGTATGTCTTCCCCACTTATAATCATCTTTTTCTCGTCATTGTAGCCAGATTGTTCGGATCGAAATCCAGCATTAAGAATAAGATCGGCCTCACCATTCGATATATATTGAACCTGCTCCGGTGTAAGGATTATTTCAACTTCTTCTGAATACCAGCTATCTTTCTTTAATTCGGTTGCCAATTCTTCACTGGTACTTGACCTCGGTGGGAGAAGCGTCTTTCCATCCATTTGAAGATCAATATCGAAAAGCTGTTTCGAATGGAAAATCTCGTGGTTGGCATCTTGTCCCCTATACCTTATCCCCGGTTTAAAAGTGAAGTCGTGATCACCAAATTGTTGGACATTTAATCGGAGTTCATAATCACCCAATTGTCTGGTTGCCGTCATCGTCTGTCCCTCTCTTTGAATTCGGTCTGGTACTGTATCGTTGCTTTCCAATGATGAATCGGAACAACCCATTAGGACAAGACACATCATCAGGAGGTAGGAGAAATATTTCAAGGTAGACCTCCTCTCACTCTAATATATAATCTGGCTCTTAGAGTTTGGACGCAGAATTGTACCATTAAGTTACATTATTAATAAAATATATAAGAAGTTCTCCACTTAAGAGAAAGCATATCTAAACAGCCCATAGTATAGAGGTCCAATCGCGATAACTAATGTTATCAACATCCAAACTCTCCTCGTCATAATTGGTAATCCATCCAAAATCTCTTCCCCTTCGTTATCCTTTAAAAGCATTGCGAATAATACATCCCATAACAGAGCTGTCACAGTAATAAATTTCCACAAAGAAGGATTTAAAATAGCTGTTTCCGTTACATATCCTAGCAACCCTATCCATGTAATAACGGATACGACAAAATCGATTTTGCTAAGTTTAGACTTATACTTTCCTTTAATAAGATACGAGAGTGATGCTGTGCCAAGCAATCCAAGATAGATCGTCCATAAAACGTGTTCCATACGTACTCCTCATTCTTTGCTGTATTTTAATATTTACTGTTTCTTCGCCACCCTTTGCTATTATAGCTATTCAACTCTATAACTGATATATATAGCACTTTTCCATATTATAGTAACTCCTCATCCGTACTTTCCTCTACTCATTTATTGTTTTCATCCCCCAGCCCACATTATGACAAAGATCACATCCACCTTCCCTGCTCAAGTGCTACAGTTGTTAACGACCAACTGACCATAATAGTAAATCGGTCAAAAAAATAGGGTTACCTTACCCATTACCTTTCAACATATAAGGAGGTGTATATGCGATGAAAACGATAGATCGAAGGCAACAGGTGATGGATTCTGCCGAGAAATCCTTTGCCTTGTTTGGCTACAAAGCCACAACGATGGAGCAGGTTGCGAGACTTGCCAATGTGGGCAAGGGAACGATCTATACTTTTTTCGATAATAAAGAAGAACTGTTCAGCGAGATTCTGCGCTCGATCATTGCAGATATGAGACAGATTACGGAGCAGACCGTGAAGGAAGAGAACTCCTTTCTGGATAACGTGCATATGAGTATGGATTCTTTGCTGGAGTATCGGGAGGAACATGAGCTGTTGATCAAACTCTTTCAGGAGGTTAACGAGTTCGGTACACCGCAGGCCAAGGAAGGTTTGCAAAAAGTGGAGACAGCCATTCTCGAATATTTGGAGCGTCAAGTGAGCCGTGCCATGGAGCTAGAGCAGATTCGCAGGGATGATCCCAAGTTGGTTTCTTTTGTCCTGCTGAAGCTGTATGTCACCTTAACCTCGGATTGGAACAAAGCGCATCCTACGTTGCACAAAGATCAGATCAAGGATTTTGTGGGCCTCTTTCTCAAGAATGGCTTATCCTCCACATCGAGAAAGGCATGCCACTATATAAGTTAAACTAATCATTTACAGGATAACGGAGAGGACAGAAAAAACCTGAAAAAGCGAAGCGTTCGCCTTTATCACCGGATTTTCCCTTTAAGAAAAGGGAATCAAAAAATCTGGGGATAACAGCGATTGGAAGGTTATTCTGTCATCGTAGTGTCAGTGTAAATAATCTTTAGTTCAACTTATAGAGATTCAACACATAATAGAGATAGAACAAACGGATTAGCGTATGGATAGGGAGAGAACATGATGAAATCATTCCACGTATTTGGGCAGGATCTGAAGTCCGCCTTTAAGAAACCAAAAGTATTTATTCCAATTCTCGTTGTACTGTTCATTCCGGTGCTGTATAGTGGCCTGTTCCTGAACGCATTCTGGGACCCCTATGGCAAAATGAATGAGTTACCTGTGGCCGTGGTCAACACGGATCAGGGTGCAGTCTACAATGACAAATCACTCGAGGTCGGTCAGAATCTGGTCGATGAATTGAAAAAAAGTGACGATTTCGACTGGCAATTCGTGACTCGTGAACAAGCAGAACAAGGTATGCAGGCCAACACGTATTATATGACGATTGTGATTCCGGAGGACTTTTCCACCAAAGCAACAACCCTGATGGATGAGCACCCTGAGCCGGCAGACCTGATCTATGAGCCAAATGAAGGATACAACTTCCTTGCGGGTCAGATTGGCGGCACGGCGGTCAAACAGATTCGCTCCAAAGTCGCTGCCAAAGTCACAGAATCGTATACCGAAACACTATTGGATCAGGTCGAAAAAATCTCTGGCGGTTTGGCGGATGCCGGAGATGGCGCAGGTCAGATTCATGATGGTGCGATTAAGCTGGATGAGGGTGCTGCTACATTAAAAGAGAACCTGTCTAAACTGGCCGCAGGCACCGACAAACTCGAAACGGGCATAGTTTCCTTAAAAGAAGGTACGTCCACTCTCTCCCAAGGCACAGGTGATCTTCATACTGGCGCAAGCGCCCTATCCAGTGGGCTGTCCCAATTGGCAGCAGCAGGCACGAAGTTAAGTGATGGAGCAACACAAGCTGAAACAGGCGGCAAACAGCTACAGGCTGGCCTTCAATCCGCTCAGGAAGGCGCATCCAAGCTGGATGCAGGACTGGCGGCTTCCGAGGAAGGCAGTGCAAAGCTGACTGCTGGGCTGCAAAGTTCTGTTGAGGGCAGTGGCAAAGTTAGCGAGGGTGCCAAAGCGGTTGCACAAGGGCTTGCCCAATTAGCTGAAGCCAGTCCGGAACTGGCCGCAAGTCCTGCTGTGCAGCAGCTACTGGCAGCCAGTCAGGCCGTAGCCGCCGGCAGCGAACAAGTGTATCAGGGTGGACAGCAATTAGTCGCTGGCAGCCAACACCTGTATGCTGCACAACAGCAACTACATCAAGGCAGCAGTCAGTTGGTACAGGGTGAACAACAACTGGTACAAGGAGCTACGCAGTTGTCCGCCGGACAAGAAAAGCTTGCAACAGGGCTGAAACAATTCAATTCCAAATTATCCGAAGCAGCCGCTGGAGGAGCCAAACTTGCGGATGGTTCAGCTCAATTGAATGCTGGTGCAGGCAAACTGGTTGCAGGTGTAAGCCAGCTTACAGAAGGAATCTCAACCCTGGCAGATGGCTCACATAAGCTCGATGACGGCGCCGGTCAATTAAAAGAAGGTACGCTTAAGCTAATGGACGGCTCTGGCGAACTTGCCACCAAGCTGAATGAAGCGGCTGAGCAGACGGGTAGTGTGAAGAAGACCGATGAACTGGTAACCATGTATGCAGAGCCTGTTCAAGTCGATGAGCATAAATATAATGAGGTACCTAACTATGGTACAGGATTCTCGCCATACTTTCTGTCACTCGGACTGTTTGTCGGGGCATTGATTGCCACATTGGTAGTGCCAACACGCGGCAGCACAGTTAGTGAGGCAAGTGGCTGGAATCGTTTTGTGAGTAAAACGCTGTCCTTCACGCTCATGAGTGCTGTACAGTCCCTGCTTGCTTCATGGCTGGTCTTGTACGGTTTAGGTCTGAATGTTCAGAGCGTTCCATTGTTCCTCTTGTTCAGCTTTGTTACCAGTCTAAGCTTCATGTACATCATTCAGGCACTGGTGACATGGCTGGAGAATCCGGGTCGTTTCATTGCTATTCTGATGCTGATCTTCCAACTTACGACCAGCGCGGGCACCTTCCCGCTCGAACTGATTCCCAATTGGCTGAAAGTATTCAACCCTTGGCTGCCTATGACCTATTCGGTAACAGGTTATAAAGCAGTCATCTCAAGTGGACAGTTCGGCGTGGCTTGGGATCAGATCGGGATTCTGTGCATCTTTGCTGTGATTGGCCTTGGAGGAACCTTAACGTATTTCATGGTGCATCGCACCCGTGAGGTTGAGGACGTTAGCGGTGAGGTCGTACTTCATATGTAAAAAGTAAAATAAAAAGCAAAGGCGTGTACCTAAGCTCCACCCTCTTCTGGACAACAAGGGGTGTGAATTAAAGTACGCCTTTGCTTTTTTAGTTGGAGATACAATCTAAGTTTGCTAACTTCATATTTCTAGTATGTAGAGTACATATCAGAACTCGAAACAGCGAAAGTAAATAACAGTACGAGCGCAATCAACAATATATATAACGCTACACTGATGATTCCACAGACAAGCCCAGCAATGGCTAATCCTCTGCCCTGCTCCATGCGGTTCTTAATTTCTTTGAGTGATATGGAGGCAATGATGATGGCAACAATACCAATCAGTAATCCCACGTATGGAATCACGATGGACAATATCCCCAAGACAAGAGCTGCAATCGATTTGCTATTGGTTTTTGGTATTACATAAGGTGGTGGTGGAAGTGTGTCGTTATAATAACGATCCACATCATTTTCGCGATGTTCCAAGGTAAATCCTCCCTGTTTATTAAGTATGTTCATTATAATCGATTAATAGGAATAACAATATCCATATTATTCTAATTATGAATTACCATTAGATTTATTTTATCCCCATCATCCCGGTCACATATCTTAATCCATAAGCTTATTGATTGTACTTCAAGGATATGAATTTAAGAACCGTTTATCCGTGTGAAGATATAAATCAAGAATACCTCTAACATATAGATATTATTATAGTCGTAATACTTTTCTGAGTATCTTTGGGGGATCACTACGATGAAAATCGATAAAGTAATGAACATACTTATGATTGTCATGCTTCTACTTATTGCTTTTTATCAAAATAATGTAGCGGTATTATGTTTTAGTATTGTTTTGTTTGGAATCATGAGTTACACCACTTATCGAATTCGAACACGTTGGAATGTAGTAACTTATATCGTGTTGACCCTGGTATTGATGATCTGGAACATATACCTGTGGACATAAGCTATTACTTTCAAAAAAAAGAACGCAATCCCTTATTACTCATAGGATTGCGTTCTTTTGACATTTCTTAGATTTGGAATGCCTTCTATCCTTCCACTTCCACCCGCTGTAAAAACGTCCGGGTACGTGCAAGCTTTGGATTGCCAAAGATCTGCTCTGGCGGACCTGCCTCTGCGATCTCGCCGTTATCCATGAAAAATACACGATCCGCAACGTCACGGGCGAAGCCCATCTCATGCGTGACAATCATCATGGTCATATTTTCCTGTGCAAGCTGTTTGATTACGCGTAACACTTCCCCGGTCAGCTCCGGATCGAGTGCCGACGTAGGCTCATCGAACAGGAGGATATCCGGTTGCATCATGAGTGCGCGGGCAATAGCTACACGCTGTTTCTGTCCACCGGACAGATTGGCTGGATAGACATCGGCCTTGTCCGACAGCCCTACTTTGCCGAGTAATTCCAGACTGCGGTACCGAATGACGCTTGAACTTTCTTTTTTCAAAGTCTTCGGTGCGAGTTCCAGATTAGCCTGCACAGTCAGATGCGGGAACAAGTTAAAATGCTGAAACACCATGCCCATGCGATCCGTCATCTTGTGAATATCTGCGGCACCCGCGTAACGACCATTATCAACCAGCGTCTGATCCTGAATACGAATCGTTCCGCCCGAAATATCCTCCAGATGAATTAGGCTGCGCAGCATTGTACTTTTACCCGAACCGGAAGGTCCAATCACGGCAATTACTTCTCCTGGTTCCACGTTGAAGGATACCTGCTTCAGCACATCAAGGGTACCGAAAGATTTTCTCAACTCTTTTACTTCTATTATATGTGTCATATGCAGACAGTCCTTTGATTGATCAGATTTAATTTATTCAAATGAAAACCGCTTCTCAAGTAGCTTGAACAACACTGTGAGTACGAGTGTCATGAGCAGATACATAACCGCTGCCACGAAGAAAGGGATCAGCTGCAAGTCGCGATTCACCGCCGCTTGTGCATAATACAACAGCTCAGGTACAGCCACGGCATAGAGCAGTGCCGTATCCTTGATGAGCGTAATGGACTCATTGGCCGTTGCGGGCAATACTACACGAATCATCTGAGGAATAATGACTTTAGTCATCGTTTGCCACTTTGTTAACCCAAGTACCTTCGCTGCCTCATGTTGCCCTTTATCAATGGAAAGCAGTCCGCCCCTGAAGATTTCAGCGAAGTACGCCGCATAGTTTAGGATGAACGCAATCCCCGCTGCAACAAAACGATCAAACACCAGATACTCTCCAATCACCGGAAGCAACGGTAAACCGAAGCAGAAGAATAGAATTTGGAGCAGTAGCGGTGTTCCTCGCATCACGTAGACGTAGGTATGGGCAATCCACGCCAGCGGTTTAATTTGGCTTCTCATCGCGAGCGTGACTGCAAATCCAAGCGGCACAGATAACACGATCGCCAGCAAGAACATGAAAATGGTGGTCTGTGCACCCTCTAGCATCGGTTTTAAAATGGTCGATAGATAATCCCAACTCATTATTTTGTCTCCTCTAATCTGTTAACCCCGCATTCCTCTGGGGCATGAATCACTCCAGCGTGGAATACGGGGTCCGTTTTGTTTCTAACTATATATCAGGTGTGTATCCTGCCTATTTCAGAACCTTGTCTTCACCCAACCATTGGGTGGAGATTTTAGCTGCTGTTCCATCTGCATTGAGCTCATCAAGTGCTTTTTGCAGCTGATTCAGAAGCTCTTCATTGCCTTTTTTGATACCAATGCCATATTGTTCCGGTGCAAGAGATTCATCCATCAGTTTGAATGTTCCCTCTTCTTTGGACATGTAGTATCTCGCTACCACTTCATCAATGATGACCGCATCCAGACGTTTTGTCTTCAGATCCGTCAGTGCAAGCACGTTATCCTTGAATTCGGAAGCTTTCACTTTATCCTTCAGGGGACTTGCTGCCAGTGCATCTGCCGCTGAGGACAGCGCCTGCAATCCCACATTTTTGCCATCGAGTTCATCCAGCTTCGTAATTGGTGAGTCTGCCAAGGTAATAGCAACTTGACTGTTTTCCAGATACGGCTTCGTGAAGAGCACTTTCTCTTTACGCTCATCTGTAATGGTGTACCCGTTCCAGATCATGTCGATCCGGCCACTGTTCAGCTCTGATTCTTTGGAAGACCAGTCGATTGGCTGGAATGTGATTTCTTTACCCATTTTCTCCGCTGCAGCTCTTGCGTAATCAATATCAAAACCAACAATTTCATTCTGCTCGTCCCGGAAACCCATTGGAGCAAACTTGTCATCAATTCCTACAACAATCGTGTTATCGTCTTTGCTTGCGGAACTGGAACAACCAGCCACAATCAATACACATATACTAATGAATAATAGTAGAATCGCTTTTTTTCTCATCTCTCGAACCCCTCCATGTCTATAACCAAAACCCAAACGCTTTAGTTCGTTACCACGTTATCAGAGATTTATAATAACATAGCATGGGAGAAGAGTCGAGTATGTTGCCTATTTCCTTCTATTTCATGCAGCTTAATTGGCAACAATCTGTGAAAAAGCCTCTTTCACTTGTCCCGGTTCCACCAGCTTCTCGCGTACAGTCGAATTCCATAACTCCGAATTCTGAAGCTCCTTTAATTCCGTACCTGTCCATTGTTGGGCAGATTCACGACGTAAGGTCTGGCTGGTATTGTCAAACTGGTAGACGATCTGCTCCAGATTATCGATCATAACAAAGTTCGCAACCGCATTATATACGAGTATCCGCTCAAGTTCCTCTGCATCCATCTCACGCGTATCCAAGCTATAATTCACTTGAGCTGTGAACGTCTCCGGGTACAGTTGGTAACCATTCAATCTTTCACGTAAAGGTAAAGCCTGATTCAGATGACTAAGGTTTGAATTATCACCCATGTAGGGACTGCGATATTTGGCTAAAGCGGCAAAATTATGTGTCAGCGGATTCTGCTGCTCTTCCTCGTACCGAGTCTGTTTCGCCTCGATCTTCGGATTAACGAAGCCTTCAACAATCACTAAGCCACTGATGCCCAACACAACAAGTGTTATAATCCATATGTTTCTAATTCTCATAACGCATCACTCACTTCATACTTACTAACAATCCGATACGCCCGATGCACAACCAAAGGAATAATGACACTCAGTAATGGGATGGCAAAGGCAATGACGATCACAGCAAACTGATAGGGTCCATCCACCTGAATGGGTCGATTAAACCAGATGTTGCTTCCGAATCGCAACGCTGCCTGCGTTCCCCATAGTACGAGTATTAATGCTGCCCACAACCACCATATCCTGCGATTCCACTGCACTAAGGCAGGGATTCGAATAACCGTGGTTTTCACGGAAGTTGCAGAATCGTTCGTCTTGTTGATCAACAGATACAATACATACATGCCACCAACAATGAGACTCACGATCATAAGCAGATTGTTTATGGCGGAGCCTTGCATCAGCACTCTCATTGGAATGGTAATGATCCAGGCTATGAGGCTATAAATCAGAGCAGACTGCAACAACGCTGTCCAGTAAGGAACACGTTGTACCCTTCGATGGTCACTCATCACTTCATCCATACCAGCGATATGCTGAATGGCGGTCTGGAACGCCTTCTCTTCACTCATACCCTGCGAGATATAATCGTCAATCCGCGCAGCGAGATTGCTGTGAATCTCTTCTTTTAATTCTCGATTGTCTAATGTATCTTGTGCGTGAGTGAACAGACGATTCACATGACGGGTGATGCGAGCATCCAATCTCATAGGTCTTCATCTCCTTTTTCTCCAGTGACAATCATGCAATCAATCAGTGCCTTGGCTGCCTGCCAAGCTTGAAACTGCTCTCTGTAGGCTTCGAGGCCTTGCACTGTAATTCGGTAATATTTGCGTCGTCCTCCCTGTGTCTCTCCCCCCCAGTAGGACTCCACATATCCACTCTTCTCCAGCCTCTTCAAACTGGAATAAAGCGTAGGTTCCTTCAATTCAAACTGCTCTCCGCTCTTGCGATAGATCTCCTTAATAATGCTGTAGCCATAGTTATCTACGGGTATAAGTACACTCAGAATGATGGGGTCAATATTGCCCCGAATCAGATCACTGTTAATCACTTGCACATCCATCTACGAGTTTCACCGACTTTCTTCCGTCCTGTGTATACTATAAGACACATTACTATGTCTGTAAAGGTAATATGTATCACATGGTAAATATGCATCGCAAGAGTAACACTAGTAACATTCCTCTCTTGCAAATAAAATTCTTCAATACGATAAGAACATTGACCCCATTGTTATTTCTTTCAACTTTGCTTATATTATCCGGCTGTAATCCTACTCCAAGTCATAGTACAAACAAAACTGCCTCACCCTCAACTCTTTGTGAGAAGGTTCATTCCAGTTAGCGCAGGAAAAAGGTACTCATTATTATGGAGCCTTTGCCCGCTGGACTTCCCCTCAAAATTCGCAGGTTTCCATGGGTGATACCTCTTTTGCCTTTGTTATCCGTGGTGTCGAAAAAAATAGAAATAAACAGGGCCCCTCCAATTTTGGAGAGGCCCTTACGCATTTTTATCTATTGCTGCACTTTCTCGCGATCTTTCCCTTTATCGGATTCCCCCGCGTTTTTGTTCGCGGCATCGCGATCCTGTTTCATCTCTTCCACTGTTTTCACCTTAAGACGTGCTGCACCTTCATATTCCTTTGTTGGAATCAAGTCACCTGCAGCAAGTCTTGCTTCTGCAGCTGCAATCGCATCTCCGTACTGCGGCAACCATTTGGTCTGCGCAACCAGCATCTCGTCGACCATCTGCCAGATCTCTTTTGGATTACATACGGCACCCACGAGCGGGTCCATCATGAACGCCTGACGAAGTAATTTGTCATCTCCGTTCACCGCGGCTTCAACCGCAAGACGTTGCACGGAAATGCTCACATTACATACCGCAGCCGGGCCAAGGGGCAGATCGCCTACATGTGGCATAGAGATGCCGTTGCGATCCACATATCCCGGTGCCTCAATAATCGCATCGTCCGGCAGGTTCGAGATGACTCCATTGTTAACGGTATTGAAATGTCCACGATAGACACGTCCCGTCTCCAGTCCCTCGATAATATACGAACCATGCTCCTCGCCCCGTTTTTCCGGAATGAATTGCATCGGTTCATCCTTCATCCAGTTTGGAAAATCAGTCTCGAACCAGTTGCGTCCCTCGGTACATACGCGCAGATACCCACCTGTCTCTCCATTGATCCAGTTGCCCAGGTCGATCCATTCGTTAATCTCTTCCGGACGTTTGCGGTACCACGGCACATATTCACTCAGGTGACCATTTGATTCCGTGCTGTAATACCCAAAGCGGCGCAGCATATCGATCCGCACTTTCTCGGTGCGGCTGTACTCTGGATGTTTCTCGAAGGCTTCGAGCAGATCACCTGTAAGGTCTTTGCCCTCATGAGACGCTTGAATATACCAAGTCTGATGGTTGATGCCGGCACAGATAATATCCACTTCGCTCTTCTTCAAGCCAAAAGCTTCAGCAATCTGATGATGACCATGCTGTACGCCATGACACAGGCCGATTGTCCGTACACCGCCGTACTTGTTGCAAGCCCATGTGAGCATCGCCATCGGATTGGAATAGTTCAAGAGCAGCACGTCCGGTGCGCTCTGTTCACGAATATCTTTACAGATGTCCAGCATCTCAGCAATTCCGCGTTGTCCATACATAATCCCGCCTGCACACAGCGTATCGCCGACACATTGGTCTACCCCATATTTCAGTGGAATGTCCACATCGGTTGCAAATGCTTCCAGTCCCCCAACACGAATCGTACACAGTACATATTTTGCATCTTTCAACGCTTCTTTCCGATCCGTTGTTGGCTGAATCTGAATATTCAATCCATTCTCACGGATATCCCGCTGACACAGCTCAGTCACCATGTCCAGATTGTGCTGGCTAATATCGCAGAACGCAATCTCGATGTTGTTAAACTCGGGTACCGTGAGCAAATCCCTTAACAATCCCCGTGTAAATCCGATACTTCCTGCCCCGATAAACGCCACTTTAAAAGACATCCCTATGTCCTCCCCTAATCCGAATCTTTCGCTTCGGTTAATGACTCTCTTCATGAAATCATTGTACCAACCGCATATAGGGAAGCGTTATCAAAATCATGACCTGTTCAAGATCTTGTTGTCAAAAATCCTAACTTTTACGCGCCAGTCCCACTAATCGATATGTCTTCGAAAATAACTGCAATCGGCTCATTCATCCGACGGGTACTGACTAACATGTCGTTCCATAGAGGAGCGAAATTCGACCGGAGTCATGCCCGTCGTCTTCTTGAATAACATATGAAAATACTGACGACTGCCTACTCCAACATAGTCGGAGATTTCCGAAATAGGAATATTCGTCTGCTGAAGCAGCATCTTGGCCTTCTCCATTCGAAGCATCGTCAGGTAGTCGGTAGGTGTGCGCTGCGTGTGCTGACGAAAAATACGATGTAAATAGCCTGGATGCAGATTAACTGCTGCCGCAATATCCTTCATCTGAATGTTGCGATCCATATTGTGATGCATGAATTCAATGGTTCGTTTGACGTACAGTTCCGCCTGATCTGGCGCACTCCGGCTCATTTCTCCGCGCAGACGTGCAACACGGACCAGCAATTGGATAAACAGTGTACGCACCAGTATTCCCTGTTCCGGTGACGAGAGATTCCGGGCTTCACGGTGATGTAACCTTTCCTCTGGTGGAATAATCCTCATCGGCACAGTTGATCTTCCCTGCTCCAGTAGACCACGCTGATCGAGTTCCAGTACCAGACTTTTCATAATGTGATACACTTCTTCCGGGTCAGGCAGTACCAGATATGGCGAAGCATTAGTCAGTAAAGCTTGGACTTCTTCCTCTTCCAGCGCAAGCTGGCGAATGGATAACTGTCCGGGAGGAGAGCCTGAGAATCCAAACTCCACATTGAGCATCCGGCAAGGAACACCATCTTCCACCAGCAAACGGTGCGGGACACCTGCGTCGAGCATGATGAACTGCCCTTTTTTCAAAACGGCCTGCTCCGAGCCCCCATCCGGCATCTGCACATCGACCCGGCACATTCCCGAGATAATATACATGATCTCTGTGGAATCATGATGGTGATAGGACATACGATAGTTGTCCCATTGCTTGTAATAGTACGCGTAGAAACGCGGCCCGCAGTCCTCTGTTCGCAATGCCTCCTGATACAGGCTTCCTGTCCAGCGCTTTGTGATGCTCATATCCATACCTCCATTCCTACAACGATCGATCCTCACTTTTCTCCATTGTAACAATTCTGTCGGCTGGATATAAACTGTCTTCGTTAAAAGCCTCATTGTATTATTTAATTAGATAAATACTACCGAGCATCTAAACTCCAACGATGTAAAAGAATGACGTAACATAGATGGCTGGGAACAAGCCAAGCTCTGCCCGCAGATCCTTATGTAAAAAAGCTCTGAAACCTCCATGTGCCGAGACACATGGGGATTCCAGAGCTTCTAAGCTTTAATACTAACTCTTAAAAACTGATGCTTCCTTACGTTACAGCCTGATCATGAACACATGTTATGTTGCTATTGCTAGCTATTATTACTCCGGCCTGCTTACTTTCCGCCCTTACCTGGCGTGTAGAACTTAGGTAGCGTTACTTTCGACCAGTCCATATCCGATGCCATGTAGAAGGACGGATAGGACGGCTGATTGTATCCACTGTTCTGTCCGGCAATGCCCACACGATACATCGCATCATGCATGAGCGTGTACAACTTGCGGTCCGTTTTCTCGGTACTCAGATAGATACGAATCGCGGAACTGTCCGTGGTTCTCACCAGCATCTCTTCCCGCCAATCCCCGAAGATATCAGCTACAAGAGAAGGTGTACCTTTGGTGTGATTGTTAGTCAATGTGCCTGTTGCCGTCAGCAACGTGCCACGATTCCAGTCTTTGATGGTTGGTGTAACATCAATCGCACCATCAACGATCTGTGTCGTCATATCACCAGCCCAGCGGATATTCATATTTGTGCCTGGCGCCTGATCACTGATTTTCTCACCCTTAGCTGTCCACAAACCTACAGCCCATGTCTCCAGCCCACGGCGAGTCGGATCAACATCACCCACCATGCCGCGACCGGTATCTTTCCCCGTGTACCCACCATAGATTACTTCTCCGGTCTTCGCATCACGCAGGGAATAGCCGTATGGCGCCCACGGACCACCCTCGTGAACCATGAAAATTTCAAGTCCCGGACGATCCGGGTCGATATCTGCCACATGAAGTGCGTCCCCATGGCCCAGACGAGCAATGGTTCCCGGTGAAGCACTCTCGGCAGGCATCAGGTCTGTGGAGCTGTACAGCACGCTACCGTCATGATCAATCGTAGCGGAGCCATAGATAATCTCCTGTTTGCCGTCTCCATCCACATCCGCCACACTGAAATAGTGCGCACCTTGAGTGGTAATGGAGCCATACTGCGGATCTGTACCATCCACACCATGCGGTCCGTCATTGAACGGGTTCTTCATTGGCGTCCAGCCGCTGTCCACTTTCCATTCCTTTTTCAGTTTCTTGCCGTCCCAATTGTAGGCAACCATCGTTGAACGTGTATAGTATCCGCGTGCAAATATAGCAGATGGTTGCTTGCCATCCAAATACGCCACGCCTGCCAGGAAACGGTCCACCCGATTCCCCGGTTCAATTCGTGCCATCGCATAATCGCCCCACATCAAGCCATCATCATGACGCTCGGGTTCATATGGAATGGTCTCCAGCTCTTTGCCTGATTTGCCTTCAAATACCGTAACATACTCAGGACCGTCCACGATAAAACCTTCGAACTTGCGCAACTCATTTCGGTTACTGCGTTCTACCGCGTACACATCAATGAAGTAGTCGGCCAGACTCTCGGCATCCTGCTGAGATAATGGGTAATTATATTTTTTCTCGATTCCAAAAGCTTCTTCTAATGTCGCAGGCCAGTTCCCCTTCACAACCTCGTCGTGCTTATGCCAGTTTCTGAACATATCCACCATATGATCGTAGTAACCATCCGCACTTAAACGATAATCATCTTCGTTCGAATACCCTGCCTTGCGATCCTGCTTCGGAAGCGTGATGTACTTCTCGGAGGTTACTTTTCCTTTTTTGTTATATTTGATAATCTTCGTACCCGGAGCGGTCTTGAACATCATCTCGGCCTTGCCATCCCCGTCAAAATCGTAAACGAGCATCTGTGTATAATGAGCACCTGCACGGATATTGACCCCAAGATCGATCCGGTACAACAACTGACCGTCCAGGGTGTAAGCATCAATGTAGGTTTTACCGGTGTACCCTTTTTGCGATACGTCCTTGGCGTTGGAAGGGTCCCATTTGACGAAAAACTCATACTGACCATCCCCGTCCACATCACCCACACTCATGTCATTGGCGGAATACGTATAAGCTTCTCCCGCAGGCGTCACACCATCAACGGGTTTTTGCAGTGCAATGTCCACATACCCGTTCGCCCAAGATTTGACGGATGCACTGCGTTTGCTTTCCTTGCCCTTCTTGTTCACCGCCGCCACTTCATAACGGGAAGACGATTTACCCGCGGTATCTACATAGTTGGTGCTGTCGGTGACGGTAGCGATCTTTTTCCCATCACGATAGACGTTGAAGTCCGTACCTGTCAGCCCTTTGTCGCTATACCCTGTGGCCTCGTCACCAAGCAATCTCCAACTGAGAAAAACACCTTCAGATGTCGATGCAGCCACCAAACCCCGATCCAGATATTCCAGTTGAATCTCTTTCACGTGACTGCCCCCCTTATGTGATTGCAGACCAGCCTCCGTCGCCCCATTACCGTTCGAAGCTTCCGCTCCGGTAATCCCAGCTGTTCCTCCAATGAGCAAAGCTACGCTGAGTGCCGAAGAGAGCACCTTGGCTGCAAGTGGCATACGAGCCTTCCTGCGACCGGATTGCCGACCTGACACCGATCCCTTATGTACCGGCGCTGTTGTTTCTGAGTTCATCCACCTTCACGCTCCTTGAGACAGAATGGGTAACGCATATACACATTGATGATGATTGGACGTTCAATCATCCACACAGACCTTCTTCGAAAGAAGGTTCAACCCGCAATGATTACGCTTACAAAATTAAAAAAGAGAAATTAGCTTGCCCGACTACCCGAGTGCGGTCCCCCTTCCATTCTCTTTCCAATCCGAGCGAGGTGATCCCGCCCATCGGGTTCTATTATAGACATCCTGCCTGCCAGACCCTAGGCAAATATCCGTCCAAAACGATTAATAATCAGTGTTTTTAGGAGTCATTTTGGAATATCAACCCGATGACGCTTCAGTCGGAAGGATGATTTAAGCTCACCGCCAAGTTTTCTCTAACGATTCTCACACA
Source organism: Paenibacillus sp. FSL H7-689 (assembly GCF_000517905.1). NCBI lineage: Bacteria > Bacillati > Bacillota > Bacilli > Caryophanales > Paenibacillaceae > Paenibacillus > Paenibacillus sp. FSL H7-689. Next base: position 206,482 of record NZ_ASPU01000005.1, on the reverse strand, counting down.
CCCTATTGGGGCGTTAAACTCCAACAACGAATCCTAACGAATCTCAGCAACCTTATTTGGACCAAACCGGGTCTAAACGGGGCAAAATCCACCCTAATTAACTGAATAGCGTGTCTACGATTCGTTAGAATTTTCAACTGTATCAATTCAACTAAATAGCGTGCCCTCTGTTCGTTAGAAAAGAAAGAGGGCTGCCCCCTGATCATTTTCATGACCAGAGGACAGCCCAGCTTAATACATCGGCTCTCACATCCTAATTCGGATCTTCAAACGATTCTAAATACATTTTGATGTGAGAACTTCAATCTAGAATGACTCTTGAATGCATAGCAAAAAACCGCAATCCTCTAACACACAGAGGATCGCGGTTAAGACAGTTACAAATAAAGTTTAAGGCTCCATGCCCCATACCAGGTTTCCACCTTGGTGGAGTGTTACCTTGTTCCAATCCTGGTAGGATGTTTTCGTTGGATCGAAGGAGTAGTCATTCGTCTCGTCAAAGTTGGACCAGTCTGTTTTGTACATGCGAAGCTGGATGTCTCCAGTCTGTCCACCAGCCTGAATGCTGCCAGCGGCAGATGTGAAGCTCAGCTCTACATACGAGTCTGTGAAGGTCCGCTGGATATTGGCTCCGCCAACTTGAGCGTAATCGATGGCCGAATCCATCGTAGCCGAGCCTTCTTTGGAGAAGTAATAACGGATCTTCAGATCACTCAGATTCACAGCAGTACTGCCCAAGTTTTTGATGTTGAAATACGGTTTGATCTGGCTATCTTGAGCATTGGTATCTCCAGCACGATATTGCACGACAAGATCACTCGTTGGTACAACGACACTTTGAGGTGTCGCGGAAGCTACAGCGGAATCGGCACTTTGCCCTGCTGCATTCACTGCACTTACCACATAATGATACGTTGTGCCGTTCGTCAGGGAAGTGTTGGTGTAGGACGTACCACTCACATTCGCCGCGATCGTTGTGAACGGACCTGTTGCACTCAGCGCGCGTTTCACATCATAACTTGTTGCACCTGTAGAAGCGGTCCACGTTAGGCTCACCTGTGCATTGCCTGCAGTTGCTGTGAGAGCAGTCGGTGCAGCTGGCGCCGTTACACCTGCAACAGGTGTAGCTGTTGCTGTTGCAGAGTTAACACTTTCACCTACTGCATTTGTTGCCGTTACCACATAATAATAGGTTGTACCATTGATCAGACCGGTGTTGCTGTAAGATGTTCCACTTACATTAGCTGCAACTGTTGTGAATGGACCTGATGCACTCAGTGCCCGCTTCACACTATAACTTGTAGCCCCTGTAGAAGCAGTCCACGTCAAGGAGACTTGAGCGTTACCGGCAGAAGCCGTCAATGCTGCTGGTGCTGCCGGAGCTGTTGTTCCGCCCGGAGGATTGCCTCCACCGTTACTTGCAGGAAGTACAGGGAATGCGTTTTTCACCAGTGCCACAAATTGATCATGGAACCAGTGACCCGATACCGGAGCATTAGGCAATGCACCTGTTAATACACCATCCCGAGTTGTGAAGGTTGGATCACACATCCGGTCAAAACCTTTGCCTTCGTTATTCGGAATTTCGGAGCTGGAGCCATCGGATTCACCCGGAGGTTTCACCCATACATAAGCATCCAGATGCGCTGGTCCTGGTGCAGCCTTAGGTGCTTCACCAATACCTGCGCCACTGGCATTACACCAGTTCCCCCGATGCTCCCGGCGATCTACACGTCCGGAATTCACATAATCGTTGATGTTGCTGCCCGTAGCAGATGCTGGACGGTCTACCCCGCCCCACCCATTCCGGCTAGTATCAATCAAGAAACCTGTGCTGCTTGGCCAGCCAGCTTGTACGAAATCGGCATACAGCGCAGCGGTGAAATCGGTTTCGTCAAAATAAGGATTCCACTCATAAAACTTGGCAGATTTAATCGGTTGTCCACCGATATTGAGATCAGGGTTAGACAGGTTCGGCTCCCCCAGCGGTGTAGTGTTCGCTGTATTTGTAATGAAGCCATCTGCACTGCTCAGACCTGCGGCTGTCCCTTGCACAACACTTGTATACAGCGCGACTGCTGCAGAACGGTTGTTATCCCATCCAAGCCAGCCGGAGTGGCCGATATCCAGATAGTTGTACACATTAGGAATGGCGTGCAGCTTGTCCAATGCATACTTCACACCCGCCTCATAGATACCTGTTGAGCTGGCTTGACCACAAGCTGGTGTACTCAGGTTGGTCACGAGGTTAGGCAGACTGTCCGGTTCAATGACAGCAATAATGCGAATATCCTGATACTTCGGATCTGCGAAGATATCTGCGAGCACATCAATATAATCCGTTTTATAGGTCTGCAGTGCCGCCTGTGTTAGTGGAAGCTCACCATTCGATGCAAGTGCATGACAATCCCGTCCGGGCAGATTGTAAATAACAAATGAAGCGGTGATCGGTGTACCCGGTTTCTTTTGAGCGAGAACGGCATCAAGATGTTGCTCTACACTTTTGCGACCAGCGTTGTCCGTACCGCCATAGATCGCAGCAATCCGGTCAACCCATACTGCGGTTGGATACGATTTGACGGTCTCCATCTTGGCCTTCAACGACGCATCGTTGGTCAGTGCAATGGACGTATCCACGAGAGCTGAATAGTCCTCGTTCAGATAAGCGGTTGCCCCTACAAATGGATTATCCACATGTGCTTCAGCCGCCTGAGTCAAGCCTGGAGACAGTCCAGGGAAAATCCCCGCAGCGAGCAGCGTTGCTGCAAGCATTTGTTTTACACCTTTGCGCAGGATCTTCTTACCTCTCGATTTGGTTTTCAATTTAGTCTTCATAGTTCCACCTTTCCTTTAGTTAGATTGGGTTGTACTCATGTCTGATCCTCTGTGTCATTATGATGCTTAGCACGAAGAGAACGTTCGGATGAGTTGGTTATATCACCTCCAAAAGAAATGGTTGTATAACTGGAATCTTGAGCAAACAAATGGTGTGTGAGGGCGAATCATGTGAATGAGTATAATATGGTGGGTGTGGTTGAACGTGTGTTAGACATGAAGAAGTGTGAACAATGACTTATGGGATGTCTGAATCCTAAATTGGGTAAGCGCTTTCTTAAAACGGTTAAAAAAAAGGTCTTCGCCTATCCATCTACAAACATGATGTTCGGTGTCACCTCCTTATGTTCTGATTATACGACATGTAAATTTTACTGTAAATTGAATTATATAAATTTAATTATATTTTTTTCCATAAATCAGGCAGGAATCTGGACATCCCTTGCTCCAAAAGACACACGAGGTCCATCGTGGCAATCTGCCACAATGAACCTCGTGTTTTACAATGCCGAATTAACCGTTCGCCTAGCTAGTCACTACATATAATGTCTTGTTCTTATATTCCTACATCTAAGGCAAAACGACAATATCTCCCGGTTTCAAGCCACTAACTACTTCTGTCTTGTCCCCCGATTCCATTCCAGCCTGGATCGTCAGCGGCTCGGTCTGTCCATTGCCTTTGTCTAACAGTACGTAAGGCTCGGTCTGATCCCGCATGATCGCGAGGCTTGACACTACCGTCACTTTATCCTTCCGCATTGTCTCGATATCGCCTTCCAGACTCACGCCTCCATACATTCTGGCGTCCGGCTTCAGATCAATGACCACATCAAACTGTGAAGCTTGCTTGAGGTCCGTATCGGTACTCTTGCGGGCGAATTTGGACACCTTACTCACCTTCCCGGTGAATTGCAGGTCTTTCTGCGCTGTCATTCGCACCTTAACTGGCATGCCCACCTTGAGCCTGAACATTTCTTCCTCACCAACAATCGTCATAAATTTCAGTTTGCTGATGTTTGTAATAGACCCAATCAGCTGTCCTTCCGTCACCGCACGTGTCTTGCTATCCTCTTCATTCATCTGAAATATACCGGAAGCGGAAGCATACACAACAGACTTACTTATAACTGCCTGCTTTTTCTGTATCTCCTTCTCCTTGAGGACCAACGCTTTTTGATTCAATTCATTCGTCAGGCGTTTACCTTCCCGATCTGCAAATGCCTTCTTGCGCTCCTCTTCCGTCACGCCAAGGGACTCACTCATATTCGCCTGATCCAGGGTAACCTGATTCATCTTGTTTTCCAGCTGAGCTTTCTCCAGATCACTCTGCAACTGTTCTACTTCCGTTTGTAACGTGGAAGTATCGAGGCTAAACAGGATATCGCCTTTGCTCACCTGCTCACCACTTTTCACGTGCCACTGCTTGATGTTGGAAGCATACGGAGCGAAGATATCCGTCTGATCGGTGTATACGGATTTCCCTTTCACCTGTATCGTTTGCGTCATCGTTTCCTGTGTCACATCAAAGGTAATCGGGGGTGGAATCTCTATAGGCGCCTCCGGTTTTGGCTTGTACTTTTCATACAGCCAGTACCCTGCACCTGCCAAAAGTACAACGGTGATGATAATTTTAATCCATTTCTTCATGTGCCCAATTTCCCTTTCGCTGATAAAATTACATTGATTTGATCACAGTTAATGCATTGGTCCGAGATGCGCTGATTGCCGGATATATACCTGATACAATGCCAACCAGAATAGCAAAAACGATGCCAAGTGGCAGAGCCGACTGCTGAATAACGACGGTCATCGGACCATTCATCTGATCTGCCATCTGACTCGCCAGCAGACTGTTCACCCCGCCGAGGGCAGCAAAGGCGATCCCCACACCAGCCACGCCGCCCATTAATCCAAGCATCGCTGCTTCCGTAATAAACATCTGACGGATCTGCCACAGATTTGCGCCCAGCACCTTCATCACACCAATCTGTTTACGACGCTGATGCGTAGACATAATCATCGCTACAATAATGGATAATGAGGCCAGCAGCATGATAAAACCACCGATCCCCAATGCCGCTTTTTGATACATCGCCAATTGACCTGCCATCGCTTCCTCCTGGAACAGATTACTCTGTGTGTTTAACGTCAGCTTTTTAATCTGTTCTTCCACCTGGGATACATAACGTTTGTCCTCAACCTTGACCAGAGCTGAGTTAAGATGCTTGGCCGCACTGCTGTCGGCCTGCTGTAATCCAAGCTCATCCTGCAATGCACGAGCTGTATCGAGCGGCAGATATACTTTTTTATCGTTTTGAGCGCTCATATCATCCATGTTGGAAGGCTTCATCAGTTCTCCAGACACGCTTATAGAACCACTCATTTTGGTTTTACTCGCATTCGCATAATCTTCATATCGAAACTGAATACGCTGCTGCACCAACTGATCCTGCTTCGCAGACATTTCCGTAAACTGCTCCAAAAGCTCATTGTTATATGGATCAGCATTCAACTGCTCGAATAGCTTCTGAGTTACTTTGGGGTCCACGAGTCCAAATGCAGCCCCATAACTGGTTACCGCCATACGACCATCCTCTGCCCCACGTCCCTCAGCATACTTGTATCCAAACCCGCCCAGGGTCTCCAGCTGGGTACCAATGACCTCAACATACGTGCTGCGACCATCCGGAAGCACCATTTCCAGCGAATCCAGTTTTAACATGGGAGCCACGGCAACAACATGAGGAAGTCTTTGGATAATCTGAATCTTTTCCAACGTCAATGCTCCCCGTTCAAACTTCGATGTCTGACCATTCCCCTTGCCGTTCCCAGTACGTATGCCTTCATTGGGCGTAATTGTGATTTCATCCATCTTGTAATTGTCGTTCAATGTTTTCTCGCTATAGGTCTGTACGGACTGCCCCACGCTAAGTGCAATGATCATGGCGGCAGAGCCGATGGACAACCCCATCATGCACAGCAGTGTGACCATTTTTCTGCGAATGATCTGTCCCCAGGCCATACGTGCTACATCCCGTATTCTCACATTTCCTCTCCTTTTGCCTCAAACTTCCCTTACAGCTTCTTCGACCAGTATTCCATGTTGCAGGGTAAGCACAACTTGCATCTGCTCCGCGACCTCTGCTTCATGTGTCACAATGACAAAGGTTGTATTCATATCCCGGTTAAGCTGCTGCAAAATCGCAATAATCTCTTCCTCCGTCTCGGTATCCAGATTCCCGGTAGGCTCATCTGCAAAGATCACCGAGGGTTCGGTAATGAGCGAACGTGCAATACTGACACGTTGTTGTTGACCGCCCGACAACTGGGACGGGAACAATTTTGTTTTTTCACCCAGTCCCACTTGTTCCAGCAACTTCAATGCTTTTGCTTTACGTTTCGAAGGGCTTATCCCCATAAACACCAAGGGTAACTCTACATTTTCCCGGATCGTAAGATTGGACAGCAATTCATAGGATTGAAAAATAAACCCGATATGACTGCGCCTGAACTCAGCCAGGCGATTTTCACTGAAACGTACAATATCTTGTCCCGCAATTAGAATCTTGCCCTGATCCGGTTTCATCAGCCCTGCCATCAGATTCAGCAGTGTGGATTTACCCGAACCAGAACTGCCCAGCAGGGCTACCATCTTGCCTTCTCCAATCGTCAGGTTGATATCCTGAAGCACCGGCACGGTTCCCTGGCCATTGCGGAACGAGTGGGATAATTGTTCAACTTGAAGCATTGCTACATTTCTTCCTTTCTACTTGCTAAATATGTACAGAGGTTGTTACGTAAAGATTCGCGTAGCACATTCCCTTATCATTATAGGGTGGAGATGTATCCGGGCTGGCCCGAGTTGTATCCAACTTGTAACATGTCATAACAAAAAGACCTTGTCCGCAGAGCAGCTATCGCTCCATCAGACCAAGGTCTTATGTTCATATACTTTCCGCAGCTTACCAAGCTCTGAAACTAAAGCGGTACATTTCACTTTTATCCACTGAGCTGCTTACAGCAAATAATTCATCGTCATTCCATTTCAGACTGATGAAGTTATCAATATTGCGATAGATCACCGTATCCGACGAAATCTTGCTGTCATTCAGGTAGGCAACATGCAACTCATTCTTCTGATTCTGAATATCCATTGGATAAAAGTAAGCGATTCGCGATTCATCTGCATCCAGTTCGAAGTTCCAGATCGAACCTTGTAATACCAAATCATACTGCTCCTCCGATGCGTGATACCGATACAGCCCCTGAACCTTATTCATCGTTCCCTGGATGAGCATGTCACCATTTTTCAGCAACTTGTACTGTTGAATATCTTCCATTGCAGCATACGCCTTCACTTCATGCTCGTCCTCAAGCGATACACGATAGATGGCATACTTGTCTTTGAGCATCACCAGCATATAAATCTGCTTCAGATCTTCACTGACCTGCAACACATCCATCACGATAAACGTATCGTTCGAACCTTTGCCTTGTCTTGTTCCTGTGAACATGCCCATCAGCTCATCATACGTGTAGATGACTTGACTCGTCCCCTGGCTCAGATCGACTTGTTTAAATAACAGATCATCCTGACCGATGTAGGATTCATTCCCTGCAAACACTCGATAATACGAGTTGTCGTTCGGAAGCTTGCGACGTTCCCCGCTCTGAATCATATACTCATACGTTGTCTTCTGCGTCTGTCCTGACCGATACTGGGAGTAAATGATCTTCTTGTGGTCCGGGCTGATCGTTATGCCGTAATCCGTATTAGCCGCAATGTTCTTCACTTCCTTATCATCCAGATGCAGGAGAGACAGCTTGAGTCCTGAATAGGAAAATTCCGGTTGATTTAATATAATCGTGTTCCGGTCTACCACTTCAAAATCAAAGATCGCAAAGTCATTTGGAATCTTGGTAGCCGACTCGATCTGAATCGTACTGCTCGGTGGTGGTGCCAGACGGTTGTTGAACTGCTCACTTGGCAAAATCACCGTTCTTGGTTTGAGATTTCCGAGACTGAACAGGCTCCCAATCCCAAAAATCCCGCTGACAAATGCGATCAACAACCCTGACAGCATCAATCTGTCACGGTTTTTACGCCAAAATCCAGAATGTCTCATGCGTTCATTTCCCCCGGAAGACTGATATTCACTTGTGTCCCTTCCCGCATGATGCTCTTCATCTCCACTGTTCCTCCATGACGCTCAACGATGTTCTTCACAATAGACAAACCAAGCCCGGCACTGCCTTTCTCGGCCCTGTTGATTCCTTTATCCTGGTAAAAGGGTTCAAATACATGTTGGAGCGCTTCAGCACCGATTCCTTCCCCCTGATCACGGATCACAATAGCGATAGAATCACCTAACCGGAAGGATTGTACTTCGATAATGGAGTTCACATCACTGTACTTGACCGAATTATCCAGAATGTTGAGGAAGACCTCCTTCAACTTATCCCGATCTCCCTGTAAATACTGATGTTCCTCTAGTTCATAGTGAATGCCTATATTGTACTTGCTCGCCTTAATCGACATGTCCTCACAAGCTTCACGAATAATATCTGATATATCGATACGTTCGAACCGGTATGCCTGAATGACCGCAGAGGAGACCGAGACCTCCAGAATATCCGCAACCATCGTGTTGAGACGCTGGCTTTCCTTGATGATATAATTCATGCCCTTGTCAAAAAAGTCCTGGTCGGTAAATCCGTTATCCCGTAAAATCTGGGCGTATCCCAGAATCGTCGTTAAGGGTGTCTTCAATTCATGCGTCACATTGTCAAAAAAGACTTTGCTTCTCGCCTGTACTTGCTTCACTTCGTCTCGCTCTCGCTCAATCACATCAATCTGCTCCCGTACCCGATCAATCATGATGGTGAAGCTTGAAGCCAGTTCACCGATCTCATCCTTGGTTGTAATCTGAATGTCCGCATTCAGACTTCCCTGGGCCACTTCCGCAGAACGTTTCGTGAGTACACGGATGGGTTGTGTAATTTTCCGGGAAATAAAGATGGATGCGATAAATACAAATACGAAAATAACCGCTGCAAAAAACTTGATCGTATTTTGAAAACGAAGGTTGCGTTTGAACAACTCCGTATAATCCTTCTTCATCTGTACGATTCCAATCAATTGTTGATCCATCTGGAGCGGGAAGGACAGACTGGCTGTGACATGGCCCTTATCCACAACTGTGGTGTAAGCAATTCGGGAATGTATGGCTTCCTCCACATCAGGATGGTCAGACCGCTTAGCGGCGTTAACCTCGCTGCCAACAGATCCGTATGGCGAAGCATCGGGGCGATATACTATAATCTCCCCACCAACGGCTGATCCAATCTGCTCCGCGAGCTCGCGACTTCCTGCTTCGAGCGAGTCTCTGCTCATGCGTTTGTTATGTATCAGGAAGTACTGATTCAGCGCGATGTCCAGATTTCTTTTGGATTGCACCATATCCTCATGCACTTCCCGGTACATATTCTCCTGAGCTACCTTATTGGACAGAATCAGCAGCACGGAAAATCCGATAAATACAATGACCGAGAATAACACCACCATTTTGAACTGGATCGTCCACTTCATGTCTGTACCTGAATATTCAGCTTGTACCCCACACCAAATACCGTTTCAATCATCGAAATGCCTTGCACACCACTATCCAGTTTCTTGCGAATCCGTTGCACATGAATATCCACCGTTCGGGTATCCCCTGCAAAATCAAATCCCCATACCTTGTCCAGCAGTTCAGAACGTGTATGAACCTTACGATGATGGGTCACGAGAAATAACAACAGATCATATTCTTTATTCGTGAGTCCTGCCCGTTCCCCGTCTTTCCACACTTCCCGTTCATCCTTGCGGATCTCAATATGCTTGCCTAGCCTTACCACCTCATAGGACTGATTCTCCAGTGTCTCGCTGATCAGATCAATCCGGCGAAAAATCGCCCGAATGCGCGCAACCACCTCACGGATATCAAAAGGCTTCGTGATATAATCATCCGCCCCAAGCTCCATGCCAAGTACCTTGTCCAGCATGTCCGACTTCGCAGTGATCATGATGACAGGTATCTTGGAGTTCACAGATAGTTGCCTGCACACATCAAAACCGCTCATATCTGGCAGCATCAGATCCAGCAGAATCAGATCCGGCTTCGAATCCCGAAGCAGATCCAGACCCTCTTTTCCCGTAGCTGCTTCCTTGATCTCAAATCCTTCCTTACGTAACGAATAGGACAAAATATCGCGAATGGACTCCTCGTCCTCAATAATTAAAATCTCTTTTTGTCTCATGATACTTTCGTAATCTCCCTGCTCTATGAATTTCCTTCATCTGCCTTTATTTTGTATCCCAAGCCGTATGCTTGAATAGAGGGAAGCACGAAATGTTACAACTCCGATACAACTCTGAACCTTTTGGAAACAACCACCCGATATACTTGGATCATAAAGAGACTCATACCAGACCGGACCCAAGCCTGATCTGTATCCAAGGGGGATTCACATCATATGAACAGCACACAAATTAATGATGCTTATATCAACTATAAATCAGAAATCACAAGGTATCTATCCCATATCGTCAAACAACCGCAAGATGCAGAAGATCTGGCACAGGATTGTTTCATTCGACTAATGAACGTTACCGTGGATATCCCTGAAGATCGCATTCTCTATTATCTCAAACGCATTGCCCGTAACCTGGCGATGGACAGCTTCCGCAGGCGGACCCGTACACTCAGACGAGACAGCCGTCTGGAGGTACCTACCCATCACGTCGATACTTCCCACCTTGAAATTAGCGAAGGTGTTCATGATCTTGTTTCCCATATTAACAACACCGAACATCGTAAAATATTAGAACTTCGCCTCATCCATGGATACTCCATTAAGGAAACGGCGGAACTGGTGAATCGCAGTGAAGGCATGATTAAATCCTCTGTCTTCCATGCCGTCAATCGAATTCGGGCCAAAGTCATCTCATAAGAGATGGCTTTTTATTTGCGTAAAATCAATATGCACGCAGAAATGAATGGATTATGACGGGACCGAAATACCTATGGATATGTCAAAAGACCCAATTTTACAAATATCGAGTTAATTTTTACAAATTGTTATGACTATGTGAGATTTTCATGTGGTAGAATATGGACGAACTCATGAATCAACTAATATTTGGGAGGGATTTGGTTGGGTAAATTAACAGGTATGCGAGGAGTATTTTTAAAATCACTCCTGGCATTGTCCATGGCTTTGCCGCTTCAGGTCGGATTATGGAACGGAGATGCATCGGTTCATGCGGAAGGACCGACAGACCCGGCACCGTTCATCCAGGCAAAGGTTGTGAACCAAAATGCAGGTAAAAAAGTATTGTTCGACAACTCTCACGGCCAAACGGCTGGAGCTGCAGACTGGGTCATTGATGGAGGTTTCTCCGACTTCGGGAATGCACTCGCGAATGATGGTTACTATGTCAAAGAACTTCGCAAGACAACTCCATTTACCTATGATGATCTGAAAGAGTATAACGTATTCGTTATTGCAGAGCCTCAAATTCCTTTCAAAACATCCGAACAAGCAGCACTCAAACAATATGTTGAAACGGGCGGCAGCATCTTCTTTGTTGGAGATCACTATAATGCAGACCGTAATAAAAACCGCTGGGATGGCTCTGAAGTCATCAACGGCTATCGTCGGGGAGCATTCGAAGATCCGGCCAAAGGTATGAGCACCGATGAGCGTAATTCTGAAGCGATGCAAAATGTAACCGGCTCGGACTGGTTGTCCGATAACTTCGGCGTACGTTTCCGCTATAACGCACTTGGCGATATCAACGCCAATATCGTTGTACCGGCAGATCAAGCCTTCGGCATCACAGAAGGCGTATCGGCTGTAGCCATGCACGCCGGTTCAACACTTGCAATCACCGATCCGGAAAAGGCAAAAGGTATTGTGTACCTGCCAAAAACCAACGCAAAATGGAATAACGCGGTAGACCAAGGTGTCTACAACGGCGGCGGGATTGAAGAAGGTCCTTACGTGGCTGTATCCAAGCTGGGCGCAGGTAAAGCTGCCTTCATCGGTGACTCCTCTCCAGTAGAAGATGCATCACCAAAATACTTGCGTGAAGAGACAGGCACACGCAAAACAACTTATGACGGTTTTAAAGAAGCCGATGATGCCGTGTTGCTCGTGAACACCGTAAACTGGCTTGCTACACAAGAGAACTACACAAGCCTGACTGAAGTGAACGGACTTGAACTGGACACAGCTACAGCGCTGTTGCCATTCGAAGAGCCGGCTGCTTCCACAGAACCACAGGCTGAACCTTGGTCCGCACCTGCTGCCGGATATAAGTGGTACGATCGTTCCACGTTCAAGGCTGGTTCTTACGGTGGCCCTGCATCCAGTGCGAACGCTGCATACAGCTTCGTGAAACAGGATACTCTTCCAAATGCAGAAGACTTCCAGATTCGTGTAGTTGTGGAGAACATGGTTCCGAACACAACCGTATCCGGTTATAGTGCCGGTATCTATCTGACTGGCGGAACACAGGTCGCCATGATCCAGAATGAAAGTGGTACTTGGCCAACTTCGTACGGGTATAGCTCCACATTCAGTGTAACCTCGGACAGCCAAGGTCGCGGGATCAAAGATCTGAACGTCCGGATCAAACCAGGTACAACTGGCGCTGCGAGCTTGCGTCTGCGTCTGAATGGCAGCAACCTGATCACCAATGCCGTGACTGTTGGCAATGTGCCAGCAGAACAGCTTCCGGAAGAAGAAGGACCGATTCCAGCAGCTATCACAGTTGCTGAAGCACGCACCAAAGCTGCTGGCACTACCGTAACTATCGAAGGTGTTGTGACGACAGAGCCGGGTGCATTTGGTGGACAAGCCTTCTATCTTCAAGATGAAACTGCTGGAATCTACGTATTCCAGCACACTAGCGGCTTCCATGCTGGTGACAAGGTGAAAGTAACAGCAGCAACAACCATCTATAACAGCGAGTTCGAGCTTACCGATATCGTTGCGATTGAGAAAACAGGTACGGCTTCCGTACCTGCTCCAATCGAGGTTACTGCAATTACAGATGCGAACCAAGGTCAACTGGTTCAATTGAAAAATGTAACGATTGAGAATATCATCAGTGCTACACCAGTTGGATCTTTTGAATTCGACGCGGTAGCAGCAGATGGAACGAGCACACACATCCGTGTAGACACCCGTACAGGTGTGACGGAGACTGCCTTCCCTTATGCTGCTGGTGACAAAATCGATATCACAGGCGTTTCCGCTATTTTCAAAGATGTATATCAATTGAAACCTAGAAGCTTGAATGATTTTGTACCTGCTGAAGAGCAAGGTGGCGGCGAAGTGCCTTCCACTCCAGCTGCAGGAGCACCGGGTAAACCGGTGCTTTCTTCTGATAATGGATATACCACTGGCCTGTTCGAAGGTTCGTATAACGTAAGCATGAACCTCTGGTGGGGCGAAAATGGTTCTGAATACAAACTGTATGAGAACGGCGTTCTAATTGATACACAGAAGTTGACTGCGGCTTCACCATCGGCTCAGTCCTCCAAAACAGCTATTACAGGTAAAGCCAACGGCACGTATACTTACGTAGCCGAGCTGACCAATGACAAAGGCACAACACGCAGTGACGTGCTGACGGTACAAGTAACCAATGCTGCTCCAGGCAAAGCTACGTTATCCCAAAACAACTGGGATGGTGACGGAAATTACAACGTATCCATGAACCTCTGGTGGGGTACAAACGCAACCGAATACCGTCTCTATGAGAATGATGTATTAATTGATACACAAGCGTTGAACGCGGCAACACCAGCTTCCCAAAGTGCTACAACTGAATTGTCGGGTCGCGCTAACGGAACGTACACGTACCGTGCTGAGCTGATCAACGCTGCAGGCGTAACCAGCACCGAGACAATTACGGTTCAAGTGACTAAAGCATTGCCTTTGGCTAGTTAAGTCTCAGTAAAGAAGCCTAACGTTTAACCAAGCAACTAAAAAACCGAAACCAACATTGCCTGATTCACAGGGCAACATGGTTTCGGTTTTTATCATTCATTTCAAACGTTCAGGCTCATATCCATTTCTAACAAATAGAATGCTGTTCCATACAGCACAATAAGCCGCGACGGCGATGACACTAATGACAAAAATCAAGTTCATCTGTGTAAACGTATAACTGCTTCCCGTGAAAATGATCAGGATTGCACTGAGCCCCATATTTTCTTTGTTATGTTTTTTAAACTTCTGAAAGATCATTCTGTACAGCAATATCAATACCATAAATACAATCCATATAAAATAAAATATTTCCATAGGTCACCTTCCTTTCAAAAAACTCACTTCTTGTATTGGTATCTAGCAGGAGTAATAATTAATATCCTTAATTACCTTTATATAGAAACCTATTAATATTACATGGATTTGGAAAATAATTCAATCATTCTTATAAATATTCTTGGAATCCTCTTATTCCTCAACGGTTAGCTGAGCAACAAGAATGCACCGATGTTTATTTACAGACACAAAAAAAAGACTATCCCTGCCCATATTCTGGCACCGAATAGCCCTCTCTTCTTCCTCTATCAACTTATCTTAATTTATCATCTAGTATATTCGTAGCGCCACATTAACCCTTACACCAGCTTCTTACGAATATACCCCGAGATCAAGTCAATAATCGTGATCATCACGATAATACCCAGCAGGATTATACCTACTCGCGGCCAGTTCCGAGTACTTAACGCAAAGATCAGCGGTGTACCGATACCCCCTGCTCCAATTACACCAAGTATGGTCGCGGAACGTACATTAATCTCAAAACGATACAGCGTATAGTTCAGGAAGCCAGGCATAACCTGCGGCAGGATGGCGAACCACAACTGCTGCATACGATTGGCTCCAGAGGCAAGCAGCGCCTCAGATGGGCCATAGTCGATATTTTCAACTTCATCCGCATACAATTTGCCTAACATGCCGATGGAGTGCAATCCAAGAGCGAGTACCCCTGCGAACGATCCGGGACCTACTGCTTTGATGAACATCAAAGCCATGATAATCTCGGGGAACGTACGGATGAAGCTGAGTACCATTTTACCTACACCCGAGATGGAACGATGTCCACTCATATTGCGGGCAGACCAGAATGCAAACGGGATACAGAGCACGGCCGAGATTACAGTACCTAGTACGGAGATTGCCAACGTGTCTAGCAGTCCGCGCAGCAGGTCTTCTCCCTCAGGCAAATATACAAACTCCCAGTCCGGTGAGAAAATCCCGGCTACAATGGCTTTCATAATCTGAGCGGCAGTTTCCTTGAAACCAGTAAACGGTACACCGGCAAGCGCCCAGACATACACAAGGATTAACAGTAAAACAATGACCCAGCGTAGCGGGTTCTTCCGTGGTTTAGGCCGGATGCGGCTTGTTTCATTTTTCATCATAGCAATTTCTCCCGCAGCTTAGTACTTACATAATCAATGACCAGAACGATGACGAGGGTAAACAGAATGATTACGCTGGTCTTGTCATACTCCAGGAAACCAAGTGTGGCCTCATAGTAAAGCCCGATCCCTCCGGCTCCCACCAATCCCAGAATGGCAGCAGCACGTATATTAATTTCGAAGGCATACAGTACATAGGATGTGAACTGGGCAGCCAGTTGCGGCACCACGCCATACACAATGAGCTGAATCCGGTTCATACCAACAGCCGTCATCGCTTCCAGCGGTCCTTGATCAATGGTTTCCAGCGTCTCATAGGTCAGCTTCGCAATGAGACCCACCGAGAATACAGCCAGTGCCAAGATTCCGGGGATGGGCCCCAGACCAAACACAGCGACAAACAATGCAGCAAGTAACAGATCCGGCACTGTCCGAATCAGGTTCAGCAGAAAGCGCGCCGGATAATAGATCCAGCGACTTGGCATCAGGTTACCGGCACAGATGATCGAGATTGGAATGGCGATAATGGCACCAATGGTTGTCCCAATCAGAGCCATTCGGATCGTCTCCAACATGCCTTGCACGATATTGTCAAAATAACTCCACCGAGGAGGAAACATTTCTTTCAACAAGTCCAGCATGTTGGGGAAACCCTCAATCAACTCTGTGAAGGTGGCGTCCGTCTGCTTCGCACTTGCCCACAGAAGAAGCAGAATGATGATCAGGGTGAGTAGATGTTTCGTACGCCCAGGCGGCTTGGGACGATTCACAACCTGTGCAGGGCTGGAACCAGGTTCCTTGCCCATCCCGCCTGAATTCTGAAGTGGAACGTTGGACTGCCCCTTCATACCACAACTTCTCCCTGCTCATGCACAGCCTGCTTGTCCAACAATTCGTCAGCCAGAATTGGTCTGCCGTAAATTTCTGCAAAGCGCTCATCCGTTGCCTCTTCTACCGGGCCGTCGAAGACCACCTCGCCTGCTCGCAATCCGACAATACGGGTCGCATACTCTCTCGCCAGATCAATAAAGTGAAGGTTGACGATGGTCGTAATCCCAAGGTCTTGATTGATGCGTTTCAGGTCATCCATGACCTGTTTTGTTGTAAGCGGGTCAAGTGAAGCAACCGGTTCGTCGGCCAGAATGATTTTTGCTTCCTGTGCCAGTACACGGGCAATAGCCACACGCTGTTGTTGTCCACCAGACAACTGATCTGCACGGGAATAAGCTTTCTCCGAGATATTCACACGATCCAGCGCAGTGAATGCCAGTTCAATATCCTCTTTTGGAAAACGACCCATAATGGTACGCATGGTGGAATGATATCCAACGCGTCCAGCGAGTACGTTACGTAGTACACTGGACCGTTTTACCAGATTGAAACTCTGGAAAATCATGCCGATGTCACGTCTGATCATGCGTAGCCGTTTGCCTTGTGCCTTCGTGATGGAACTTCCGTTAATCAGAATCTCGCCCTCACTAATGTCGTGCAGTCGGTTAATGGAGCGTAAGAGCGTTGATTTACCCGCACCGGACAGACCCACAACAGCAATGAATTCACCCTGCTCAAATTTCAGATTAATATTATCCAGGCCCTTGGTGCCGTTAGCGTAAGTTTTGGTAACGTTATGAAGCTCAATCATGACAATATCCTTCTTTCATTCATAATGATCAACCATACATGAGTCCTTGCTATAATGGCACAAGCCAGCGCAGCGTAGATCACGCTGAACTGGCCTGTCCATTGCTACGATTAAGCTGTTCCCATCCAAGAAAGCTACTACAAAGTGAACAAATCCCGAATTACTTTTGGATCAGAATTATTCACCTTTCACTTTTTCGCCATACTGACGAACGATCTCAAACTTGCTATCATCGGACTCTACATAACCTTCATGCGTATAGATTTCTTTGATGATCTGGTGACCTTCAGTATCTTTACCGATATCGATGAAGGCTTGTTTGATCTTCGCAGTCCAATCTGCATTCATGTCTGTACGAACGGCAATGGTATCGTTAGGAATAGGCTCAGTGAACGCCAGTACTCGTGTATCTTCAAATACAGTCGGATAGTCTTTAGCTACCGTGTTGCGGGCATCTTGGAAAATAGCTGCTGCATCAACGTCACCGTTTAATACAGCGATAACACCTTGGTCATGACCTTTCAACGTTACAGGTGTTACATCTTTTAATGGATCAATGCCTCTGTCCAGCAACAGACCTGCTGGCCATACATAACCTGCGGAAGACGTTACGTTTTGGTAAGCGACTTTTTTACCTTTAAGGTCCTCGATGGATTGAATCGGCGAATCTTTTTTCACAATGAACATGGATTTATAGGAATCCGCCAACTCTTCGGTTGGAGCACCTGTCTCATCATTTACACCGAAACGTTGTGCTTGCAAAATAACCTGCGCAGCGCCTTTTTCTTTAGCCAGTACATAAGCTGTCGGAGGCAAGAAACCTACGTCTACTTTGTTGGAAGCCATTGCTTCAATAATTGTGTTGTAGTCGGTGGATACGCTAACTTTTACCGGAATGCCCAGTTTGTCACCAAGCAACTTCTCCAGCGGTTTCGCTTTGGCTTCAAGCGTATCTGCGTTCTGGGAAGGAACAAATTGAACCGTCAATTCAGTTGGCACATAACCTTCGACAACTTTCTCTGTCTCTGCCGTAGACGTACCGGATGCATTAGAACTCGCATTATCCCCGTTAGCCGAACCTGTTGTACTACTACTAGACCCACAAGCACTCAGAAACAGAACCAAAATCAACAATGGTAAAAATAAAGCAGACTTCTTCAAACGAACACCCTCCAAAGAGTTTCTATTTTTCAGTACTTATCTACTATAGTTGCCAAATATTAGCGCGATGTGAAACGAAATTTGGAGTTTTGTAAAGTTTCCTGTCAGGCTGTCAGCGCGACTTGTATCTGTTAGAATAGGCTCATTATGGTTGAAGATATAAGAAGAACATCGGAGATAACGGCGTATACTTCGGTTCTTCAGGTTATTCATTCTTCTCCGTTTTATAGTAATTCCATATATCTGAACTTATATATTAGAGGAGATTGTAAAATGACATCCACAAACCATACGGCAAGCTTCGATATTCTGTATACCAGTGATCTGCACGGGGCGATCCGTCCCATTCATTACAATACCAATGCCTACCGCCCGGCTGGGCTTGCCCTGCTGGCTTCCCTGATTCGTAAGGAACGTGAACGTGCACCTGAATTGATGCTGGTGGATAACGGGGATCTGCTGCAAGGATCACCCTTGGCCTCCTATGCAGCTTCACAGGTTTCCAAAAACGAAGTTCATCCATTCATAACGGTACTGAATGAACTGGGTTATGATGCTGCGGTGATGGGCAATCACGAGTTTAACTATGGTCAGGCATTATTACACGGAGCAGTTGAAGCTTCCAATTTCCCTTGGCTGTCTACCAATATTGTAAAGGATGAGCAACCAGACGTACCTGCCTTCGGTCCACCGTATCTAATCAAAACCTTGTCTACGGGTGTCAAAATTGCCCTGTTGGGCGCAACTACGCACTACATACCGAACTGGGAGCACCCGAAAAATATTGAGGGTTTACAGTTCCTTGATGCCTTGGAGACGATTCGTGAATGGGTTAGCTACATCCATCAGCATGAACAACCAGATGTAATGGTTGTCAGTTATCACGGCGGATTTGAGAGTGATCTGGAGACAGGCGAGCCCGCAGAACGGTTAACTGGAGAAAATCAAGGCTATGCCATCTGCCGGGACATCGAAGGTATCGATGTGTTGCTTACCGGACACCAGCATCGTCAGCTTACCGCTAATATTCATGGTGTTACCGTCATTCAGCCGGGCTTCAGTGGAAATGGTGCGGGGCATGTATCCATTCAGTTGGAACAATCATCAGGTGGGAAATGGCAGATTACAGATAAGCAGGCTCGGTTGTTACTTCTGGATGAACATCATGAGGTTGAACCTGATGCAACCGTCATGAAACTGACGGAAGAGCTGGAAACTGAGGCACAAGCATGGCTTGATCAACCCATTGGCGAGGTGGCTGGGGATTTATCCATCACCAATGCTACGGCTCTGCGACTCAAGGCACATCCATTCATTGCTTTTGTACATCAAGTGCAGATGGAAGCGACTGGAGCGCAGCTCTCCAATACCGCCATGCTGAGTGAAGAAGCTCGCGGTTTCGGGAGTCACATCACCGTTCGGGACGTGTTATCCAACTTCATCTATCCTAATACTCTGACGGTGCTGGAGTTGAGTGGTCAGGATATCCGGGAGGCACTGGAACAAACGGCACGTTACTTTGAAGTGAATGCTTCTGGTGAGGTGGCAGTTAATCCGGCTTATATGGAACCCAAACCTCAACATTATAATTACGATATGTGGGCTGGCATGGAATACGAGCTAGATATCTCCCAACCTGTTGGCAGTCGAGTTGTGAAGTTGGAACATGAAGGCCAGCCAATGGACATGAATGGCATGTACTCTGTGGTGATGAACAGCTACCGCGCTGCTGGCGGCGGGGATTATGCAATGTATCCGGGCAAAAAGGTACTGCACGAAGGTGCCACGGACATGGCCGCACTGGTGGAAGATTACATCCGCAGACACCAGCCGTTAACGGTGGAGCAGGCTAATAACTGGAAAGTTATCGGAAGTTAAATGAGAAAGAGCAGGTCCTGTGATCAGGATCTGCTCTTTTGTTTTCAACCTATTGCTTACTTGTTCTTGTTGAATTATGCCGTCCTGTCACGTCCCGTTATCCGATATATTGAAGGATTAACTGATATAATGCTATTGAAAATCCTAAGATACTCGCTTTCATTTTAGATGGATGATATCTTTCGCTACGAATCAAATAAAAGAAAACCAAAATAAACCCTGCCGGGATCCATAGTTCAAAGACACCATTTGTTGTACTTTGAGAATAAATTGGAGTAATGAACGTACTAATCAAAAAGTAAAAGAAAACCGTAAAACGTCTTGTTTCTAATTGCTTGCTCCACCTTACTAGAATGAAAATAATAATGATTGCGATAATCGTAATGTGTAAAGGGGGAAAAAGAAGAGCAGCATTCCCAAATTTAAATTCCATTCCGCATTGCCCTCCTCTCTTTTAATGCATCACATGACTGACTACAGGCATACGTGTAAAAATTCATTCTCATGCTTCAAAACCGCTGGCAACCGTCCAAAAACGGACCTATTCCAATATATCCTTATTTTAACATACAATCACAGTTCCGTTTTCCATTTTCCTTCAAGGGAATATGCAAAAAGAGCAGAATTGAGGAGCATCGTGCCCTCATCCCTGCTCTTTTTACATACCTACAAGTTCTCTAATACATGTCCCATATTATCCAAAATGACTATTGCGCCTTTTTACGCAGCTGACTGTAATACAGCTCGCTGTAGAAACCGCCTTGTTCCAGCAATGCATCATGCGAGCCTTGCTCCAGTAGCTGCCCATCCTTCAGCACCAGAATTCGGTCTGCCTGACGGATCGTGTTCAGCCTGTGGGCAATGACAAAGCTGGTACGGCCTTGCATCAGGCGTTGCAACCCTTCCTGGATTTTAATCTCCGTAACAGTATCAATACTGCTCGTCGCTTCGTCCAGTACAAGTATGGATGGATCTGCCAAGATTGCCCGGGCAATGGCGAGTAATTGCTTCTGCCCCTGACTAATGCCGCTCCCATCAGCCTGGAGCACTTTGTCGTACCCGTCCTTCATACGCACGATGAAGGAATGGGCATTTGCCAGCCGGGAGGCTGCTTCCACTTCTTCATCCGTCGCGTCCAGACGGCCAAAACGAATATTTTCCCGAATCGTGCCCTGAAAAAGAAATGAATCCTGAAGCACAAATGCCATATGTGACCGCAGATTCTCACGCCGAATGGTGGTCATATCGCGTCCATCTACGGTTAATGTGCCACCCGTCGGATCATAGAAACGGGATAACAACTGGATAAGTGTCGTTTTCCCCGCTCCGGTCGGACCGACAAGAGCAATCATCTCCCCCGGTTTGGCTTCAAAGCTGATGTCATGCAAAATGTTACGCCCTTCATCGTATCCAAAGGATACTTTCTCAAAGCGAACGGCTCCCTCTACCTTGTCCAGAGATATCGCTGCCCCTTCATCCTTCGCTTCCTCATCTTCGTCCAGCACCTCAAATACGCGCTCAGCCCCCGCAATTGCGGACAATAACGTATTCCACTGGTTTGCCAGATCATTCAGCGGACGAGTGAATTGGCGAGCATATTCCACAAAGATTATAATCACCCCGACCGTAACCGAACCCTGAATCGCCAGAATACCACCGATGCCCGCAACAATCGCAAAGCTCAGGTTGTTCAATCCATTCATCAGTTTCGGGATAAAACCAGAGATCGTCTGCGCCCAGAAACCGGAAATCCGGATGCGGGTATTTCGTTCCTCAAAACCGCGAATCACCCGCTCCTCTTGGGAGAATGCCTTAATGATCCGCTGCCCGGATAATGTCTCTTCGATGTAACCGTTAAGTTCACCGAGATTGCGCTGCCGCTCCTTGAAGAGCGGTCCCGTTCTGCGCGTAATCCAACGCATGCCGATGGCCATCAGAGGCACAACGATAAAGGTAAGCAGGGTCAGTAGCGGACTGAGCCAGAGCATAACCCCAAACGTTCCGAGCAGTGTTAATACACTCGAAAAAATCTGGATCGCCGAGCTGTTCAATGTACCGCTGACATTCTCGATATCATTGGTCACCCGGCTCATAATCTCCCCCTGCTGGCGTTTACCGAAGAATGGAATCGGTAATTTGTGCAGATGGGAGAACAGATCATACCGCATGCGGAACACGGTTTCCTGTGCAATTTCGATCATCCATATATTTTGTAACCAAGATGTAAGAGAGAACAAGACATACACTGCGGTTAATCCAATCAGAAACCGAGTCCAGCTTGCCCCGGCTTCCCCCGCGATGAAATCATCCACGGCCACCCCTACCATGTAAGGGCCAAGCAAAGCGAGTGCGGAACTGGCAAACACCATCAACAGTACCATGGACAGCTTAACCTTGCGCCGTGCAAGATAGGTCCAGATACGACCTAGCGTACCTGACCAGTTCTTCGCCCGTGCCTTGGGTTTGCGACCACCGCCTGATCGTAATGTCTCCGGATCAATCGGCGGTGGCGGCTGACGGAAAGGCTCAATGAATGCTTTGAACATGCTGTGCACCCTCCCCGTATTGTGATTCATGAATTCGACGATACAGCTCTGACGATTCCATCAGGTCTTCATGTTTTCCCTGTCCAATGAGTTGTCCATCATCAAGCAGCAGAATCAGGTCCGCCGAAGTGGTTGAACTGATCTTCTGGGTGATGATAAACGTGGTACACGACAATTCCTCCAGCGCATCGAGCAGTCTGCCTTCTGTAGCCACATCCAGCGCACTTGTGCTATCGTCCAGAATCAAAATTCTTGGTCTACGTACCAGTGCTCGTGCAATGGAAAGTCGCTGCTTCTGTCCACCGGAGAGATTCACTCCCCGTTGACCCAGCAATGTATCATAACCGTTTGGTAAATTCTCAATTGTTTCATGGATCTGCGCGCGCTTCGCGGCTTCCACGATCTCATCCAAGGTAGCATCTTCCTGACCCCAGGCAATATTCTCCCGTATGGAACCGGTAAACAGGACAACCTCCTGAGGCACATAACCAATCGCACCACGCAGCATGGACAGATCCAGCTCTGAAGCATCGGCACCATCAATCCGTACCTTTCCTTGATCCTCTGTGTATAAACGCGGAATAAGCTGTACCAGCGAAGATTTGCCTGAGCCTGTTGCTCCCATAATGGCAATACGCTCCCCCGCTTTTGCCGTAAATGTGATGTTATCCAGTACTGTAATTTCACTATTCGGATAACTGAAGCCTACACTGCGGAATTCAACCGCTCCCTGCACAGCGCGCTGTTTCTTCGCCGGGTATACAGATTGCGGAAAATGCGAAGATTTCATAGATCCAGCAGATGGTGCAGACGTTGATATCGTCTGTTCAGTCTCCGACGTGTCCTCCGTATTAAACACTTCATTCAGCCGTTGCGCCGAAGCGCTTGCTCTCGAGAAGGTTACCAGAATCCACGACAACGCAGACATGGCACCAATTGTGCGAAGCAGGTAGTTAATGACGGCGACCACTTCACCCACGGTTGCATTACCGGAGGCAATGTCGACTCGTCCAAACCATAACACGGCGATGATACAAACGTTCATCATCAGCAACATGAACGGCATCGTGGTCTCCGTCAAGCGCAGCGCGGAGATTGTGCCTTTCATCAGCTTGCCGCTGAATCCGGCAAAGCGTTCGATCTCATGGCCCATCCGTACGAAAACACGGATCAGCCGAATGCCTGTCAGATTCTCCTGGATGACTCCATTGACGGCATCCAGTCTGCGCTGCACATTGCGGAACAGCAGCGCTGCCTTTTTGATCATCCACACCACAACAATAAGCAGTACAGGCACCATGACAACCAGTAGCAGACCCAACCTCGGGTTCACGATCACTGCCATAATCATGCTACCAATCACCACCAGGGGCACACGTGTCATGAATCGCAGACTCATGAAGACCGTGTCCTGAACCTGGGTCACATCCCCCGTTAAACGGGTAATCAGGGACGATGTCGCGAACCGGTTAAAGACGGCATAAGAGAACGTTTGCACTTTCTCATACAACTTCTCCCGCAGATCGTATCCGAACCCCAGACTTGCATGGGATGCAAAGAACGAACTCGCAATTCCGGCAGCAAAAGCCACAACAGCACTGCCAACCAGCACACCGCCCCACAACCAGACGACAGAAAGGTCTCCCTGCTGAATCCCGTTATCAATGATCTTGGAGATCAGATAAGGCTGAGCCAGCTCCACCGCAAGCTCAATTAACATCATGACCAGGGCTGCAATCGCGGCAACTCGGTACTTCTTCAAGTAGTACAACAGCTTGATCATAAGCATTCCTCCGGCTCGGAGCACCCTAAACCGATAACACGTTCCAGCTCAGAGCCTCCATTAGACATGTTGTTTTCTCCACAGCGTCCAATATGTAATCATTTCTATGTACACATATGGTTATTATAGCGTATTTTACAATGCCGCTTCTATTCTTATTACCCTACTTTTCCCAATACAATAAACTTCTCATCATTTTGGCAATAAAAAAAGGAAGGTCTCCCTTCCTCACACTAGTTAAGTGCTTACAGCTGACGTAGTTTTTCACTTAGATACTCCCGACGTTTCACCACATATTCGCGAATTCTTTCCGGTTCACCTGCAAATACATCCATGGGCCATTTCATGTAAGGATCTTTGTTGACATCTTCCCGAATCTCATTGTGTAACCGATTCACCAAGGGCATAATTCGCTTCTCTGTAAAAGCATTCATCAGATGCTGGCGCATCAGCTTTTTATATTGTTGACGGAAACTGCGGAATGCCAGCAATCGTCCGGTAAGTCTGTTATACCCCTGAATTCGAACAAGATTGGGGTCAACTCGAGTTCCATAACAGTTCCTCCCCCAAGTACCCTCATAATCCCAAGGCAGGATGCCATATTTTCCGCTTTTGATTTTCTCATACCATGTGTAATTCTGATGAAATCCGTCGAAGTTCCCTGTAAGCACAGCTCCACTTAACCAGCGTAAATAATTGTCTGTATCCACCCTCGACTGTAAAAAACGAAACAATTCCAGCCTGGACTTTATGTTCAACTGCTGAATAAAGTTACGTAGCCTTGTGCGATCCACATCTTTGCCACGAATTAAGCTGTATCCGGACAATAGATCGGTACTTGTTGAAGAGGAATCGGAATTCATCGTAAAACCAGCATGATCATTCACCGCATAGAAGATACTGCGCACAGGGATTTTCCTTTGGCGAAAAAAGAAGGATTTCACTCCTTCGATCCTCAGGTATACACCCAGAAGCTGCCCGTTCAGATAGAGTACGCAGTGTTGTGTAGACGGTGCGGGTACACGAATCGACTCAAAAAAACGAAAAGAAAGTGCATTGCGCAACAACGAAGGATCATCATACTCCGCATTAAAATGATACGTTCGGCTGGATGTACGAATCTCAAATGATTTTTTGGGATAACCGCGTGTATGTCCTCCACGGTATCGAAGCCGGATCGGAAACGGCTTACCGTCCATCTGCATCGTGCTGTTCACAAACGTCTCTGACCATATATTGGACGTTAACTGTTGATATTCGGTTGGAGACAAGCTGATATGGTAGACAGGTAGAGCCATTTCCATCCGCCTTTCGAGTACCTGTAAGATTCGCCCGTAGGCTCTTACATCATCCTATGCAGATGCACAGAAAGTCGTACGGGCGAATGCACAGTCCTGATACTTATCACATCCCAATTCACTTGTCATAATGCGGAATAACCGAGTTATTAATCTATAAATTTACATCATTTTCATAGATTATAGCTGAAATGGTATAAATATAGTTAACTGGCTAGTCCCTCCAAGAAGCATGTCACATATGCTTAAACTACAGACAGACACGAATGACGAATGGAAGGGATCACATTTACATCCACCATTTCTGTCCATCTGAACTTATATCATGGAAGGGGTCAAACACAATGTCTATGAATGGTCAAGGAATAAGAGGTTTGTTGGGAAGAGAGATTAAGATTAACCGGGGAGGACCTGATTCAATACAAGGTACACTTACGGACGTACGCTGGGACTACATGGCAATGAACTGCAAAGAAGGGATTGTCTACGTTAATGAATCACATGTCAAAAGCATAACAGATACAGGCCGTTCCGGTGGTAACCGAAATGCAACCATGGGGAACCCTATTCCTTCCAACACGTTTTTGGGCGTTATGCAAGCACTCCGCTTCCGCCATGTTC
The DNA here is from genome assembly GCF_000517905.1 of Paenibacillus sp. FSL H7-689. NCBI lineage: Bacteria > Bacillati > Bacillota > Bacilli > Caryophanales > Paenibacillaceae > Paenibacillus > Paenibacillus sp. FSL H7-689. The sequence goes on along the minus strand of NZ_ASPU01000005.1, from coordinate 180,233 downwards.
AGATTAACCGGGGAGGACCTGAAAAAGTGGAAGGCATCCTGGCCGATGCCAACCAGAACCAATTGATCATGACTTTGAAAAATCAGGAGATTGTTCGTATTCCGATGCAACATGTGAAATCTGTATCCCTCGTACGTGGTGGTGGGAACAACAACAACAACAACAACAATAGCAGTAATAATAAAAGTCAAGGGAACCAAGCAGCCCAAGGTAATCAGGCGGCTCAAGGCAACCAGTCGCGTGGCAATCGTTCTCAAGGGAACCAAGCAGCTCAAGGCAACCAAGCTCAGGGGAATAAGTCCGGCGGCAATAAATCTCGAAGCAATCAAGGCAATCGTTCTCAGGGGCAACGAGTTCAAGGCAACCAATCTCAAGGCAATAAATCAGGTGGCAACAAGTCGCGTGGCAATCAAGGCAACCAAGGCAGTCAATCCCGTGGTAACAAATCCGGCAATAAAAAGAAGTAAATAAAATAAACTGACAACTTAAGTTATCTACCAGCTTAAAGGGGGGAATTATCATGTTGATCTTCGTCGCATTAGTCTTGATTGGTGTGCCTTTTTACTGGATCGTTACACCCGGAAGGCCCACTCCATCCCATGAACATCTGCTTCAGGCTTCGTCAGGACTTCTCCCCCTGGGAGGTGAATCACAGTAAATGCCTGACTACCAGTTGTGGTTAACCTTCGGGGTCTTTATCATCACTGTCATTTTCCTGATGTGGCGTCCTGGCGGATTGAATGAATCTATACCCACCTCGCTTGGCGCCCTTCTTCTTATTTTAACTGGAGTGAGCAGCTATGCTCACATAGTTGGAATCTTCGGGATCGTATCTGGTGCAGCCGTAACAATCCTCTCTACCATTGTCATGTCGATTATTTTAGATAGCATCGGTTTTTTTCGCTGGATCGCTTTGAATATGATTGAGAAAGCAAGAGGTTCCGGCTTTCGATTGTTCTGGCTAATTCTATTACTTTGTTTTCTCATGACCATCTTCTTCAACAATGATGGCAGTATTCTGATCACAACTCCGATCATTATTCGAATCTGTTCTATACTTCGTCTGAAAATGCATCAACAGTTACCCTACCTGATCTCCGGTGCGCTAATCGCCACGGCTTCCAGTGCGCCAATTGGACTTAGTAATCTGGCTAATCTGATTGCTTTGCAAATGGTTGGCTTAAATCTGAATACTTATACTCAGATGATGTTTGTGCCATCCATGCTTGCGATCATGGTGATGACTGTACTACTGTTCTATTATTTTCGTAGAAGTATTCCCAAAGTTATTCATCATTTCCCTGTATCCCTGCAGTCTTCATCAGGTTCAGGATATCATCCGCTTCAGACAACTGAATCCGAGAATAAAGTAGACTGGTGGCTGTTCCGTGTCTGTATTGGTATCGTTGTATTTATCCGTGCAGGATATTTTCTAGCTGAGCAAGTCGGTATACGTATGGAGGTAGTTGCAATCACTGGTGTTATTCTCATGCTCGCTGTGCGTTGGTATCGCACCCGGACTGGACTCAAAGATGTGATAACACAAACGCCCTGGCACATTCTACTCTTTGCCTTCAGCATCTATGTTATTGTGGATAGTCTTCACCGAGCAGGCATGACCGCATCGATCATTCAGTGGATGAAACCTATAATAGAAGGAGGAAATGCCAGCATCATTGCTGTGTCGGGGTTAATGCTCACTCTGCTTTCCAATCTATTCAACAATTTGCCCTCCGTCATGATTGGGACCTTTGCTGTTACAGATCTTCCACTAAGTGAATCTCAACTGCATCTTGCGTATCTTGCCAACATTCTGGGAAGTGATATCGGAGCCTTGCTGACGCCTATTGGCACCTTGGCAACGTTAATTTGGATGTATATATTAAAGACCCATCATATTCGAATCTCCTGGAAACAGTATATGAAAGTTACCTTTATTGTGATACCAATAAGTCTAATTGTTAGCCTAATTTCACTATATATTTGGACATCTATTCTCTATTGAGAGGAGGAATACTGTGGAACTTCTTACTCATTGGCTGGGTAAATCCGTCGAATTGGAGCTGTCTGGCTGTAAACTACCGATCCAGGGTGAGATCATTGATGTAGGCCAGGATCTGATTGTAGTCTACGGAAACCAGCGATTTGTTTATATTCCACTTCATCATGTTCAATCCATGCATGTCAATACGGCAGATGATTCAAGTATAGTTTTGCCAACACCCGACCCCGAGATGGATCACACCAACATCTCTTACCGCAAAATGCTGATGAACGCCCGTGGACGTTTCAGTGAAATTTCCATCGGAGGGAAAACATTGCATGGTTATATTACAAATATTATGAATGACTACTTTATGTTCTACTCTCCGTTATATCATTCTATCTATGTTTCCATTAATCATCTGAAATATATTATTCCTTCCCCTACTAACAGCACACCCTATTCTCTTAGTAAGCAACATTTCCCTATGCAACCTTCGTCCATGTCACTCTCCCGTACACTCGATCAGCAACTTCATAAAATGATAGGTGAACTTGTTGTACTCAACCTCGGTTGCAAGCCTTACCGAGCAGGGTTATTGAAGAATGCAGACAACCACTTGCTTGCGTTGGTAGAAGCGGATGGGACTTCTTTAATTATGCATACCGATCATATCCAAACCATTCATCTCCCTTGAATATCAGAAGAACAAAAAGGTTCATCTGCCTATGGCTGATGAACCTTTTTTTCACCTTTACATCCTACCATCTTCTGCGTCCACGATCACCCCTATTATGATCATTCAACTCACCAAGACGATCGTATGTCTCCTTATATATCCGAATCACGGCCTGAACTTTGATGAAATCAGCATCTTCCGGTCCAAGCCCCTCCATAAACATTCTCTGAATGATCTGTTGGAAGAATTGCACTCTGGCCTCAATCTGTTCTTGCTCAAGCTGTAATATGTCTTCGAAACTGTGGTTCCCTATGTAATCCATCAACTCATCATCAGGACTGGAATAATCTGCGTTTCTCCGATCTGCTACCCATTCATCCGGCTCATTGGACTGGAGGTTAACACTGGTGCGTAATTGGGATAAGATGATTTTCTCTTTAGCCAACATGACATGAAAATCTTTGTTACGGAGTAGCTCCGATACAATCAGACTGCACATTTCACGGTTTTGGATCAGTATGCCGTCAAATGGATGCAGCGTCCACTCCCCGTTTGCATAATACAGGTTAAAGTTAAAGAACTCACTGCCATATTTGTATTGAATATTAATCTTGGTCTCATCAATAATCTCGAATGAAAAGTCCAGCATGTTCAGCAAGCTCCTTCGCACAACCCCAGATTTTACCATCATTCTATCAAATAAATGAAACAAAGAGACGCACTCGGCGTCCCTCGTAGAAAATAAAACCATGTAGCAATCTCGATACGATATGCAGCGAGTCCTACCCTAATCCAGGAAAGATCCTAATGCACTGGAATCCGGTTTGTTTTTCTCCGGAATGGCAGCAGCCTTCGGTCCTTCCAGACCAAGTCGATCGCTCATTTTGGCGTTAAGGGTTGTCATCTTGTTGGTATAGTCATTACAGCTCTCGATGATCCGGCGATTGGACTGCTCGGACAGATCCAGTGCAGACATCAGATCACCCATCGCTTGATTGACCGCTTCAAGGGACATCGCAGGTTTGGACAACAGTTCATTTGTTTTCTCTGTTGTTGTCTTCAACAATCTGGCGTTCTCCTTGAATTGATCTTCAATCGTCTTATTCGTAGCTTCCACAGCAGAAATGACCTTCTCCTGATCATTAAGAGCCATCGCAATCATGGCCGAAACGGTGATTAGATTTGCTGTTTTATCAATGGCATTATTAACGGAATCAATCAGCTTGTCATTGTTATCATTAATGATGTCGGTAGCTGCGATTGCCTGATTGTACAGCATGATCATCTCTGTCATGGATTGGGTACGTGTTACCACTTTGCGCAACCCACGCTCCAGATGTGCTTTACGATTCTCGTTCTCAGGCTTGGCGATCTCGGTTTCGAACAATGCTTTCAATTGATTACCAAAAGAGATTTTGGTCTGCAAATTGTAGATCTCCTGAATGGAAGAACGTTTCAATTGACGCATGTTCACGATGCTTTCTTCCAGGTTGTCCTTGCCGTCCCGCAACCCGTTAATGATCGCATCAATGTTCGTGCGAACAGATTGATAACGGTATACATAGTTTTTCAGCGGGCTTTTACGTAACAACTTCCCGACAAAACTCACATTTTTACTCTGCTGCAAACTCTCACATTCATCACGGAGCTTCAGGATCATGTTTGATACCTCTGCCCGGTTCCCGGACATCAATTCATTGACTGGGCGATCAAGCAACTTGAGAGTCTGTCCTGCTCTCTCTTGTGTTTTCACGCCCAACTTGCCGATATCATCCATTAAGGTATCCAGATGAGCCGGATCACTTTGGGACACTTTCTGAATAAGCTGTGTTGCTTCCTGGTTAATCCGTTGCTCATCTTCCTGCTTCAACTGAGCCCATTCCGTTGCCATGCCAATCCCTCCTATAATTCAGAGCTGTTATACCGTTGATGTATTAGTTCCGCTTTGTTCTGGAGCTCCATTAAGTCTTTATGTTCAATCGTTGATACAATATCCGATATCTTGGAATCCACGTCTCGAAGACCATTCAGCAGCATACGCCGATTGTTGCGTTTGGCTTCTCCACTTAAACGTAAAAATGGATTAATAAAACCGTTCAGGTCTTTCAAAATAAGTCTGCGCACCGTATGGTTGATATCTCCGTTATTTAGTTCCTGAAGGGAAGGAATCACACGCTGCAAACGGGCAAACAACGCCAATGATTTCTCCACGATCTCATTATCCAGCTCGTTCTTCTGACCTTCTGAGATGATCATATCCTCCAGAACTTCCAGGTATTCAATCACCGGATCAAATACAGGATCTGGTTCAGTCCGGGAAGGCTTCGCTTGTTCTGTGCTTGCATGCTGTGCGGGAGTGGAACTCGGTTGGGGCTCTGCCAGAGAAGCTTCTCGTGCCCCTGTTGGCACTGTGCTCGGTGCTTGTCCACCATTCAAGCGGGATGGTTCATTTCCGATATCTGTAATGGGTACAGGGGCTGATGACGAACCCTGGACCTGTGTACGTGGCGTGGAACGTGAAGGAATCAATCCTCCGACCACAGTTGCCAGTGCCGGAATTGCCCACGTGATGACATCCGGTAGAAAGGGACTCGTGATCGCCGCGAGACCATAACCGACCAATGCGCCTATACCTATCTTCGTTTTCCGTAACATTACTTGTCCTCCTGCCTTAACAACACATACAGTGCATATTCAAAAAGTCTGATTTTCAGTACCGAGAAGATGGACTTTTTGAATAACCTCTCATCCGTATTGTAAAAAAACCATCCAGAAGGTGTCAATGTTGAGGGAAATTCTCAGCTAGACGTGGTGTACTCCGCTTACCTTCTGAACGTCGATTATAAATGGCTGTTCGATATGACTTCCCAGTATGCCAAACTTCGGATGAAGTGGTCCAATATCATGGCCAAGTGCAGACTTGACCGCCAGATACGGGAAGTTCACGCCCGACAGACAAGACATGTGCAACCCACCCGACATACGCGGATTGATCTCCAGCAGCTTCGGTGTATCCTTGCGATATTTCATCTGTATATTAAAATTATAAGGAATCCGATATACTTCTGCCACATTGCGGGCAATCGCCAGCAATTCCTCGTTTTCTTCAAGCAAGCGCAAACGTCCTCTTTCTTTTCTACGCGGGATAGCCGTTATAAGTTTCCCATTGCGATCCGAAAGACAATCAATGCTGTATTCATATCCTTCCAGTACCTCCATCACCATGACATTTTGAAAGGACGGAGCAGAAGAGAACGCACGCAGGGCATCTTCATACGAAATGGAGTTAAGCGCGTATCCGAACAACTCCTGCAACGGATCACGTTCATTATTAATCACTCGGAATCCCATACCACCCTCACCATTACATGGTTTGAAGCATACATCGTGTCCACGTGCACGTAGCGCCTCATAGGCTTGCTGGAATTGTGCAGCATTACTGACCGTGAAATAATCCGGAATCTCCATAATGCCCTTCTCACGCACCGATTCATAGAACCGGTCTTTCTCCATCAATTGTTCCAGCAATTCCGTGTCCGAGCATACGATAACCCGTGTACCGATCTCTTCGAACAGGGAGATATGTCTGCTGATGTCCAGCATGTTCCAGCGTGGAATAAACACATCAATCTGATGACGACGGCAAAAGTCGAGGCAAAAATCAACATACTCCCGGCCCGTTAGACGCGGTTCAACTTCTGCAACATCACAGCCCTGTAATGCCATATGTCCAGGATCAGGATGAGTACCGTAGATCTCAAATTCCATACCGTCCTCATTGTCCCGAATCGCATTCATATAATGATACGTTACAGAGAACCAACGGTTGAAGTAAATCTTCATTTTTTTCATTTATACGGTCTCCCTTATCTCGGCATGGTCTATCTGGGTCTGTTGATCGTTATGAATACGGTGAACGTAATCGAGAATCTCATCTGCTGCAAAAGCACCGAATTGTTCCGTAAATTGATACGGTACCTGCTCAGGTACACGCTGTCTCTCCACATGTAACTCTCCGTGAGACGGAGCAATGGCGTAGTGCGCAAAGTCCAGCAAACAACGATCCAGCAAGGAATCACCCGAAGCAATCACAGGCACATCGCCAATGCGTTGCCTAATATGCTCCACTGCAGCTCGTTTGTTCACGGCCGAAGGCACCAGATAGAGCTTCCGCCCCTGAATCGAACTCTCCCATCCCAGCGTCTCTAACACCCGAATCTTTTCCGCAATATGCTCCATTGGAAGCTTGTCACGTTCGATTAGCAATGCAAAGAACAGCTCATCACACAATCGCTGATTAATTACCCACTCCGGGCTCAGCACATCGTCAAATAAATTCAGGATCTCTTCGGGAGTAGCTGCCTGCTGACGAAGCAAAGAACGAATATGCAGATTCCATTCATCGTCTACCTGACCGTCAACAATGATGTTGCCACCATTACTCGTCACCGCATATTTCGGAATACATTCGCTCTGAAAAATATGAATGCGCCGGTACTGCTCCACTGTACGTGTCGTCACAGGCATAAATACAATGTCTTGTGGCAAAGACTGCAACCGCTCCAATGCATATGCTGACATAAAAGCGGACAACTTGCCGTTAATCCACTCTGCGGGAACAAGTCCCGGTGTATCTTCGGGAATACGGAGCGCACGACGGGAGTACACCAGCGTCTGGTCCAGATCACTTGCGTAGATCATCATTCTCCGCCACCTCCCAGGGATTGAATAATGCCGCAACAGGAATAGGTTAATCCCGGATATACCTCAACCGGCACATTTCTGTCTCTGGCGAGCATCATGATATGTTGCAAATCCGGATTATCCAGACGGTCCACAAGAATCTTCCAAGGGACACGGCGCAGTAACACCCGGGTTGTTTCTCCGATTCCAGGTTTGATCAGATTAATGTTCGCAATGCCAAAAGATTGCTGGATGGACTCAATATCCTGCCATCCTTTCCAGGTAATTTCCGAAGTACCGGTAGCATTGTCATTCGAGCGAATCTCCGCTTGGTTCATCACCTGTGGAAAATACTGAGCGATGGTATCCACGTATTGGGTCGACACATCCGCTGAGGACCATTCACGATACCATTTGGCCCCGTGAAAATCTGCCGGTCCAATCAGATCATCGCGAAGTACTGTACGGCTCACCAGTCCCGATACCGTGGAATTCAGACAAGCACTAGGAATAAGATAATCTTCCCTTGTCCCAAAAGTTCCTGAACATTGCCCCGGATCAGCCAACACAGCAAGATCATCATCAAGACTTACGCCATAAGTCCGTTCCATGTGGTCACAGGACTCTTTCAGCACTTTGCGAATAGCCCCTTTGCCTGTCCAACCGTCTACAAACTGAATAGCTGTTTCCAGACCATGCTGCTGTAAAATATATAAAATTGCGTTCTCGTCCATACCCTTGCCACGGATAATAGAAATACTATAATGCGGAATCGTCACTTTGTATTTCAATTCAATATAACGTTTGATCAGGATGCCCACAGGTGTTCCGGCTCGAGCCAGAGATACCAGCACCAGATTCAGTCCCCTACGCTCTACAATCTTCTCAGCCACAATGGCGGTATGACGTGCGATTCTTGCAGCGGATTGTTCCAGCGTCTGATGGAACAGCTCGATGTATTCTGCTGTGGGCTGATATTCCACGGGCAACATCTCCGAATAATGAACCCCGGATTGGATCGCCTGCTCCCGTTCACCCGTTCCCTTTTCCAGATCAACATGGCTGATATCTTTCAGTAGGAAAACAACGTCCGATGCAGCATAACTGCCCATCGGTTCGGGAGACGGAATCTCACGTTGTCTGATTAGCTCCAGTGTAGTTAAGTTCATTGCTCGTTGTCCCCTGTCTTCTCTGGCAAGCCGCAATATACGATATGAATGTGTCCGCACCCCAACTGCCCCAGTACCTTCAACATCGGTTCCATTCGTTCTTCGGACATCTGTCTCTCCAGCAGAACAAAAATCTCGTCATACTGACCCGGGGCGATGTTATAGATAAAGTTACGAACGGATGCGTCTTCCGGTGAGGCATATCCGGCACCACTACGAACAGCATATCCTGGAGCCGGATGTGTATGGATTGGACTGCGGGTAGTGGATTGATACAACACGCCTTCTCCCATCTCGGCAGCAATACGCATCGGAATGTACATGAACTCCCCTGTTCCCATCACCAAAGTCCGTTCTCCCGTACGCTGCGTCCGAAGCCGTTCTGCAATCCGGCTAATCTCCTGGCGCAATTCGCCATTATGACGGGATTGCATACCAAACCTGCCCGTATGTTGGACGTAGCTCGCTGTGCTACGTTTACCTTCACCATCCTCCGAAGTAGCGTGCAGCTGATCGAAGGCATCAGCAACGGTAGAGGTTTGAAGCGTTACGGCAGGACGGGATAGCTGCTCATCTTGCTGTGTTGCTTCCATCTGTGGAGTACCCACTACTTCAATACGGCCCTTCAACAGGCTTAACGGTGTAATAGTAATTCCAAGTTCAGCTTCCAGCTCGGCAAATCGATTCTCATCCGCTTCCGTACGCCAGTCCAACAGCGAAGCAATCACATATTGCTTCCTAGGATATCTGGCCTGAATATCCCGAATGATATTCAACGTCGTTTTGCCCGTCGTAATCTCGTCGTCCACCAGAACAATCGGACCCTCTCCTGCAAAGGCTTCATGATCCAACGCATAACAACGATGAGCCATCGCGTGGGAGTGTTCTTCTTCAAATTGAATATCCGGATGCATCGCTGGAACATATTCGCGAGTGGTGTGAATGTAAGAAGCATGATCAGCAAACATCTCGTACATGCTATGGCCCAGCGCTGTAGCGGTCTCCGCAAAACCAACAAAACGAATCGTTTCCGGCAAACTCAAGCTTTCTTGCAACAGCATGTTATACACTTGCCGGGCTTGTTGGGGATCAATCAGCCCCTCGACCATTGCCCGTTTCCACTCGGTGATCTGAACTTTCGTCTCTTCCGTCTTTTCAGTCAGGTGCTCATATAACAGAACAGCCAATGCCGCGCCACTCAGAAGCGAGGTATACGGATTAACTGGGATGTGCTTGCCCAGCAGTCTGCTTACAAACAGAAATGAACGTTTCTTATTGATGCGTGCAGCCATGGAAAATAGAGATTCTAGTGGAAGTTGCAGCGGGTTATGTGTAACCTGAACGTTCAGGCTGAATTGATCAAGAATTGGGAACGTAGTTGTGTTGTTGTTCGTGCTTGGGCAAGAGCCCGACAAAATGCTGCTGTTCATGTAACACCCCATATATTTGTGATCGGATTAGAATTCGATTCGCCCAGCTCAAGTGTGGTTTAATCTCATTCATTTTGTTATAGTAATTACTTTTGAACACACCCAGGCTACCGTCATTACGGGCAATGATGTCTTGGGCATCGGAATATTCCTCATGTGTAACAACGTACATCGCTTGTACGGGCTTAATATGAGAAGGATGAATGATCGTTTTGCCTACAATTCCATTTTCCTTGTCCATCATGACTTCACGCATCAATCCATCCATTGTGTTCGTAATATATTTCATTCTCAGATGCAGCCCTGATTTGCCCAGGGTTTCTTCGAATGGAGTCTGTCGTAATTGAGGTTTGAACACGCGCTCCCGCTGACTGAAATATTCCCAGACAGGACCTGAGATCACATACGGCTTGTCCATTCGTCCAAACAGATTGATAATATCCGAGATGCAGTCACGGATCGTGGCGATATCGTATATGGTCAATTCCGGGCTTCGGCGTAGTCCAAACAGGCTGGAGAAATCGGTCGCACCTATGCGTACATTGAGCACATATTCAACATTTTCATCGAGGATGTTTCGAAGGCCCAGTAAGGTCTCCCAACGTGTCTCCCGATATATAATTGAAGCCGTTTCCAATATAGGCATTCCATAGAGAACGGGATAATGATCCGGTTTCCGTTGATTATAACTGCGGATCTGGTCGAAATAGGCTCTTCCATTGCCCACACAAAACTTGGGCAATGCCACGCCTGTCAGCATGGACACCAATTCTCCCAACGTATCAATGAGACGTTCCAACTGTTGTGGTGAACGTACACGAGCAAACAGAAGAGGCATTTGATCCTGACTCAGCATGCCTGTCTCCATATAAGTCATCAGTTGAGTTAGATGCTGTACCAGACACTGCTCGGCAAACTCTACTTGGTCGTCACCCACAGCGTCCTCCAGATCAATAATAATGGTCGTCAGACCTTCATGTTTACCATTCATAATGTCGTCCGCGATATGTGTGCGCGTCGCGGGCATATATAAAGCAGCCCCAACAGCATATGCCAGTAGATCTTTGGAAGTCCGGTGATTGAACGAGACGGGTGAAGAGAAAAATAAAGTATCTTCTTCTTCCAGACTCAAAAAGTTAAAATATTTCAGGGTTGTCTCCTCCTCGCACCTTTGGCAATAGCCAATCTGCAATAGTTGATTCCAGCTGTCGGGGCATAAAAACCAATCCCTCCTTAGTCTGGAGGGATTGATGGTCTATTATCGAGGATAACGTTGGTCAACAGTATCCTTGCAATGGCGCTGACCGATACAGCGTTTATATATTGATTAAATTCAAATGATTACTTTCTTCCCGCAACCCACTGCATTCCCCAATCATGAGCCTCGTCCAACGCCTGATGGCCATTATAGAACTGCACGATTCGTTCAATACTGAATGTCTCATTGTTCACATTGCGTAACATCGCGATGCCACACATGCCAAGCGGGCTCCCGTATTCATTCATTCGGACAATGATATCCGGGCCATCCTTCTGCTGGATAGTTACCACACCGTCTACTTGAGACCAGTTGGCCACACCACCATAAATATAGGTAAATACCAAGATGCGCTCAATTTCCGAGATACGGGCACCATTAATCCGCAGATTCTCTCCCGTCTTAACCGATCCCGTCCGGTCATCCCCATCTAGTGCAATATAAGGGAAACGATTCAGTGAACCAAACGTTTGTCCCAATGCCTGAATCACATCTCGTGTACCATCCTTCATCTCGAACAGACAGCCCAAGTCCAGATCCACACTCTTGCTGCGACCAAACAACCCTTTGCTACCCTGTTGATTCCAGTTCAGATTAATCAGGATTTCACCAAGTCCACCCGCATTTTTCTTGAGGTTAATGGTGTCGCCCTTCTTCTTCAATTCAATTTTGCTGAAATTGATCGAATTCACAGGAGAAGGCGTCGGTTCTGGTGCGGGCACCGGGGGTGGTGGAGTCGGTACAGCTGTCGGAGGAACGGTTGAAGTCGTTGGTGCAGGGTCCGCTCCACCATCCACATCCACACCAAAGTTAGCACAGAGTGCATTCAATCCGCCTGCAAAACCCGATCCTATTGCATTGAACTTCCATTCTCCGTTATGACGATACAATTCACCGATGACAATCGCGGTCTCCACTGTAAAACCGCTTCCCAGATCATATCTCATTACTTCCTGACCTGTAGCTGCATTGGCAAACCGTAGAAAACCATGCTGAACCTGTCCAAAATGATGGCGTCGTGCTTCACCGTCATGAATCGTCAGGCTGAAGGCGATTTTCTCAATTCGGGCAGGGATTTTGCCAAGATCAATGGCGAATTGTTTCTTCTCGCCACCAACCTGTCCACCATCCATGTACGTGATGAACGAGGTAGAGGGTTGATTATAAAAGATAAAATCCTCATCTCCAGCCACTTTATTGTCTGAACCCAGAAGGAATGCTGATGTGTCCAGCTCTACACCCGAGGCTGCCTCCCAACCAATGCCTACCGTTAGACGGGACAAGCCCGGATTGGTTTTGGTCAGATCACTCTTCTGGCCTTTCACGACAGAAATCGCCATAGCAGAATCACCTTTCTATGCCAAGTTATGTTATTGTGCATCCAGCCCGTAATTTTTGCATAAAGCAGATAGTCCACCGGTGAAGCCGCTGCCTACCGCCTGGAATTTCCAGTCCGCACCTGCACGGTAGAACTCACAGAACACCACAGCTGTTTCTGTGGAATAGTCCTCTCCGAGGTCGAAACGAAGCACTTCCCGATCACTTGCAGCATCTACAACACGAACAAAAGCATTGGAGACTTGTCCAAAATTCTGCCCTCGTCCATCTCCATCATAGATGGTTACCGTAATACCGATCCGGTGAATGTGCGCAGGGATTTTGCTGAAGTCAACAACAACTTGTTCATCATCGCCGTCACCCTCACCCGTACGATTGTCACCGGTATGTGTCACTGAACCCGCACCGCCGCTTGGATTGTTGTAAAAAACAAAGTCATCCGTACCTTTGGCTTTTCCATCTTCGTACAACAAAAAAGCCGAAGCGTCCAGGTCAAAGTCGACTCCACCACTATATTTGTTTGTATCCCAACCCAAACCAACCACCACACGGGTAAGGCCCGGATTCGTCTTAGTCAGGTCAATACGTTGTCCTTTGGCAAGACTGATCGTCATTTGTTTTTCCACCTTTCCAAATATGTGATTAAATGAAAAGGAGAACCGTCCAGGAGACGGTTCTTCCCATCCTGTAAGTCGTACTGTACGTCCTATTGCAAACCGTAGTCGCGTGTCAATCCAACCAATCCATCTTGGTAACCACTACCGATGGCACTGAACTTCCACTCGCCGCTATGACGATACAATTCACCAACAACTACACCTGTTTCGATGGAGAAGTCTTCTCCCAGGTCGAAACGAATCAGTTCTTCGCTGTTTGCTTCGTTGACGATTCGCACATAAGCACGGGAGACTTGTCCGAAGTTCTGGCTACGTTCTGTAGCTTCGTAGATTGTAATGGAGAATGCAATTTTCTCTACATTCGCGGGTACGTTAGGCAGGTCGATATTGATCTGCTCATCATCACCATCGCCATCTCCTGTACGGTTGTCACCGGTGTGAACAACAGAACCATTTTCATTTTGTGGATTGTTGAAGAAGATGAAGTTTTTCTCGCCTTCTACTTTACCGTTTGCATTGGCACAGAATACCGATACATCCAGGTCAAAGTCTTTTCCGCCATCATACTTATTGGTATCCCAGCCCAAGCCTACTGTGATTTTTGTCAAACCTGGGTTCGTTTTAGTCAGATCGATTTTTTGACCTTTAGAGAGATTAATTGCCATCGTATGATCATCCTCGCTTATTTAAGTGTATTGTAGTTATCGTGACATATGAATATCAGGGTTATTGTCGATTTAGGTTAAATCTTGTACTTAGGAGTACCTGCGAGCGAGTTCGTTGATATGTACCGCATGGGAACCCTCTCCAATTGCCGAGAATTTCCATTCGCCTCCATGACGATACAATTCACCACAGATCAACGCTGTTGAACCTGTGTAGTTATCGGATAGATTGAACTTCACGAGCTCACTGGAATTTTTACCATCCAGAATACGAATATAAGCCTTCTCAATCATGCCAAAATCTTGCTTGCGATTGACACAATCGTAGATATTAACAACGATTAATACTTTATGAACATCAGCAGGAATACGGGACAGATCCATTTTGATCTGTTCGTCGTCACCGTCTCCCTGTCCTGTTAAATTGTCACCTGAGTGGATAACCGAACCACATGCGCTTTGCTTGTTGTGGAAGCAAACCAGGTTGGAGTCCTTAACCAACTTGCCTTCTTCATTCAACATGATCGCCGATGCATCACAATCGATATCCGCTTGTTTTTTTCTTCCGAAGAACCCTTTGGCAGTTACCGGGTCCCAACCGAGACCAGCAATCACCTCAGTAAGTCCTGCATTGCCTTTGGTTAAATCAATCTTTTGTCCTTTGACCAAATTAATGCTTGCCACTGATTTTCACCTCCCTTCATATGTAAAATAGCTACTTAGAGATTGAATTCACTCGGGTTCAGTCCAAGTACGATGCATATCTCGGCAACGACTCTTTTCTCCTGATCATCAAAGTTGCCGTCCGCTGAACCAATCGCACTGCATACACCCACAATAACGCGTCCTACATCCGGCTTGGCTTTGAATTTCCCAATAGCTTTTAGCGCTTCCTGCTTCCCGATCTCTGGAGAGAACTCAAAGTTCGCGACATAATGATTAAAGCGTGTAATCACTTCAGCCATATCAAATACTTTCAATTCCTGACTCAGGTTGATATAACCGGCCATCTTGTTCTTTTCCGCTTCATCAATGGAACCATCTGCAAAAGCAACCAGTGCACAACCTGCAACCACGGCATCCATAAAATCTTTATTTTTAAACTTTTTGACTTGCTCTTCAAGTCCTTGTTTTGTTGAATTTAACCAGCTTTTAAATGAACTCATACTCAACCTCCAATAGTTTCAACCTGATGTTCCGTACATTCTTTTCAAGATTTTTCAGTAACTTTCATGTCTACATCATGTTGAATATAAGTTAAATTATTCCTTAACTATACTCTGAAATACGGCAATTTTCTACATTAAAAAACAATTAATACCTTATGATACGCATCGTTCTGGATATAGTTTCAAGCAAGATGCGAGAACTTTCTATTCACTTCATTTTTCAGGCAAATATTCCCCTATTTGAAGCCCAAACATAAAAAGGCTCTGATCAGGGGATCAGAGCGCTTATTTCTACCAACACCAAAATTATAAATTTCATGAATGATTTGAATCCGTGAATTTATTCCGATTTTTCAAAATCAGCCTGTTGTTGTTCATAGATTTCATAGAAGTCGTCCCAGACTAGTACATTATCCTTTTCCTTGCTCCACCAGTCTTTGTACCATGCTTCAATCTCCGGGCCCCCGCCTTGCTCCCACTTCTGCTGTGCTTCCGTTGCAGCCTGTTCGACTGTATATTTGCTTCCGCCAATGATGGAACGGGTAAAGATATCGTTGATCGCTGTTGTCACATTGGTCAACTTGACCTGAAGCTCCTTGGGTAGCTGCGGCATATGTTCTGAATGGGTAACACCCTCTCCTACCGGAAGATCCGTCATGTATACCTCACGCGCTTCCTTGAATAGTCGAAGTCCTTCCTTCTGCGACGGAATCTCTTCGCTGAACAGCATTTCTGTGTACCCGCATTTGCCTTCCTCCAGACGGCTGTACAACATGGCGTAATCGCCTGCCCAGCTGATCTCCTGTTTGTATTTCTCCTGATCCGAGATGCGCGGACAACCTTGATCGTTCAGCGTATAATGCGTGTTTTCAAATCCATTTTTGAAGGTTCGGCCTGACTCTATTTTGGTCAGAAAATCGATATATTGCATAACTGCTTCCGGATTTTTGGCTCGTGCATTCACAGCTGCAGTCATCTGAACCGGGTTATTCCACACCATCGTGTGCTGTCCTACGGACGTGGTTGGCAGAGCGATGACCTTTAATTTGGCCTCAGGAACATTCTGCATAAGTGTATCCAGTTCCTTCGCTGCAAACCCGGTATAATCCGAAGTCATGGCCGCGTACATACCGATTTTGCCATTCAGGAAATCCTGCTTCGCCTTAGCCCCGTCCTTGTCGGTCAATAAGTCCTTATCGACCACACCTGCTTCATATAATGCACGTTTGAATGCCGTGGCTTCTTTCATGTTGTTGGGACCAACCACCATCTCCCCGTCCTCCACATTCACCCAGTTGGCGTTGTACATATAGCGGAATAGACCCGCTGTATCGCCGAACTGAAATCCACCGATGCCGTATGTATCCTTAGCTCCGTTTCCATCGGGATCATTCTCCGTGAAGGCCTTGGCTACCGCCAGCATCTCTTCTTCATTGGTCGGTACCTCCAGATTCAACTTTTCCAGCCAGTCTTCCCGAATGAAAAAGCTCGTTAGTGGAAACACCTCGTTCATACGTCCCACTTCATAGAGCTTACCATCGCTTTTGATGCCGGCCTTCTTGAGCTGGGGATATTTCTCCATCAAGGCTTTGTATTCCACACTCGAGTTCTCGATCAACTCATCCAGTGGCATCAGCTGTTTTTGATTAAACAGAGTGTTACGGATCGGCGTACCGAATTCAAAAATGATATCCGGTGCACTGCCAGAAGCGAATAATACGTTAAGTTTCGACTGAGATTCCCAGCGGGGAACTGCTGTATATTTTACATTTGCCGGGCCATTCTCGTTAATCCACTTGGACCACATATTATCTTCGATCGTACCCATGCCGCTTGGGACCGCGCCACGATCATAGATCGTTGACGTAATGTTCCCCCTGTTGCCTTCGCCTTCCGCCTGTTCGCTACCGTTACCTCCTGTACATCCCGCCAGCAAACCACCGATCAAGCCCAGAACGAGACCCGACTTCATCCATGCCTTCATCGTTAACGCCATAGATAAGACCCTCTTTCTCTCCTGTATTATGAACCCATGCGGGTTAACCCACAGCCTGCTTTAACCTTTTATTGATCCAAGCATGACCCCTTTAACGAAGTACTTCTGCAAGAACGGATACACTGCCAAAATGGGTATGACCATCACAATGACAGCTGCTGCCCGGATGCCTTCCGGGGTCAGATTCGATATCATCGTTGGATCGGTAAAATCCTGTACATTCAGATTGGACATAATCATATTTTGGACGAGCACGGTCATGTTGTATTTGGACGTATCATTGATATAAATCATCACACTCATGAACGAATTCCAGTAACCCACGCCGTAAAAGAGAGCAATAGTCGCCAGCAAAGGTTTGGATAATGGCAACACGATTCGAAACAAAAGCCCCAGTTCACCACAACCATCGATGCGCGCAGCCTCATCCACTTCCCCTGGCAGATTTTCAAAATAAGATCGCATAATCAGCATGTTGTACGTGCTCACCAGACCCGGTAGCCAAAGCGCGCCGTAACTGTTCACAAGACCGAGATTTTGCACGACCAAATAAGTCGGGATGAGTCCACCGTTAAAAATCATCGTGAACACCATCGCCATCGTAAAGAAGCGCCGGTGATAAAAATGTCTGCGTGACAGCGGATATGCCGCCATAATCGTCACCGCCATGCTGAGCCCTGTACCGATCAATGTGATCTCCACACTGTTCCAGAATGCATTCAGAATCGGCGTTCCCGTAATTAGGCTGTGATAGGAGAACCAGGTGAAATCGACGGGCCATAACCCCACTTGACCTGAAACAACCGCTCTCGCATCACTAAATGACAAGGCAACAATGTTCAGTAAGGGCAGGATACAGCTGACGGCAACCAATGACAACAATACATAATTGATTAGATAAAAGACTTTTTCTCCTTTGGTTTTTCTCATGCTGTTCTCCCTCCCTACCACAAACCTTCGTTAAATCGCCGCGCGATATAATTGGCACTGAAAATGAGGATAAATGCAACCAGTGATTCGAACAATCCCATCGCTGTTGTCAGGCTGAACTGTGCTCCCTGAAGACCGGTGCGGTAGATATAGGTACTAATTACATCCGCTATCTCATTGACATTGGAATTCTGAAGCATATACACCTGGTCGAATCCGACCTCCATCACCCGCCCCATCGACAGAATCAGCAGGAGAATAATGGTAGAGCGTATACCCGGAAGGGTAACATGCCAGATCTGGCGCATTTTGCTGGCCCCATCCATCTGTGCAGCCTCGTATTGACTCGGATCAATGGTCGTTAGTGCCGCGAGAAAAATGATGGCATTGAAGCCCATGTCTTTCCAGATCCCTGAGCCAACAAACACCGCAACCCACGAACCCTTGTTGTACATGAACGGATAAGGCGCTCCCGTCCAGGCCTCGACCCAGCGGTTTACGATCCCATTTTCCAAAGAGAACACCGTCATGATCATCATCGCAATGATGACCCAGGAAAAGAAGTGTGGCATATAGACCACCGTCTGCACCGTTCGCTTAAAGGCCATGTTTCGCACTTCATTCAGCATAATGGCCAGAATGATCGGAATGGGAAACCCGATAATGATGCTTAACAGACTGAGGAACAAGGTGTTGCGAATAATCTCCACCGTGCGCGGATCACTGAACAGCGTCTGAAAATGCTGAAAGCCCACCCATGGACTGTTCCACAGCCCATCATAGAAGTTGTAATCCTTAAAGGCCATGACCAGCCCTCCGATGGGTGCATAACGAAAGGTCAGGTAGAACATAATCACCGGAACAAACATCAAGATTAACGGTATATTCATCTTGAATCGTCGAAGCCGCTGCTGCCGAAGCCGTTGCTTCATTTCACTGTCCGGCGGTTGTAATCCAGACGGCGGACCTACGGTCAGTTCCCCCTTCACATCCATCACCCCTCTCTGCTGTTGATGTACTATAGTTGTATTTTAGATAAAAATGTAAGCGTAAACATTTGTTATTTAACGATCCTTTTATAATTTTCTACGCAAAATAACCCCACATGGTGGGGTTGACCTTTGAAACGAACAGATATTAAGAGGAGGCTTCTCTTTAATTGTGACCCTGCAGCAGTTCAAGGAGGATTGCTACCGTGCACTTCACTTGGCTACTTGCTTGCGATATTCGCGGGGCGATACCCCCGTCATCTGTTTGAATACGGTTGTAAAATAACTGGAGTTATCGAACCCGGTCAATTCCGCGATATCTGCCATACTCTGCCGAGTGCTGTGCAGCAGCAGCTTCGCCTTATCAATTCGTCGCTTGCTGACATATTGGCTGAAGCCTTGTCCTGTTTCTTTTTTGAACAAATGGCTCAAGTAGTTGGGTGTCACATGAACATGAGCAGCCACGGCCTGCAACGTGCATGTGCTGGAATAGTTCATTTCAATATACTGTATAACACGTGTAACGACATGATCCTGCTGTTCCTGAGTTAGCCGCATCAGCATATCCACCCACTCTTCGCTCTTGCATCTGGCCCAAGCGATGACTTCAGGTATGGTATGAATCCAGAGCAGTGGATCTGGGGCAGTTGAGTGCATACCACTGGATTCCTGAGGCTGAAGCTGTTGTACCAGTAAGTCCGTCATGACCTTCATAAGCATATGAATCTCCGCTTTGCCTTGTGACAAGCTCATCCCGGACGCTTCTTCTAGCAACATCTCGATCCGATTCATTATCGATCCGAATTGATGGTGGAGCAGCAACAAAGTCAGTTCCTCTCGCAGTCTCTCGGTACGGTCCACCTGGCTGTATTGTTCCCTGATCCGAATGTCGGACTGTTTTCGGCGATATCGTTCATGTGCCTTTTGTAACACCTGGCATGCTTCATCGAGCGAGAACGGCTTTAACAAAAATTCAATTGCTCCATATCGGATGGCACGCTGTGCATATTCGAACTCTCGATAACCTGTCAAAATGATAATCATAATGTCCAGTCCACTCTCGTGTATGCGTTCAGCCAAATCTAGACCATCCATCACAGGCATGTTGATGTCCGTAATGATTAGATCAGGTGTGCAGCTGTGTACAGCCTGTATCGCTTCTTCTCCATCGGCCGCTTCCCCAACAACCTCCCAAAAGAGGGGGTTATTGCGAACCAGATGAATCAGACCCTGACGAAATAATGCTTCATCATCCACTACAAGCATACGTCCATTCAACAGAACCTACTCCTCTCAGTCACCTGAATTTCCCGGCATAAGTCCTCACCGATCTGATAAGGCAAACAAAGACGTACTAGCGTACCCTCTCCCACAGTCGACTCGATCTGTACACCGTAGGGTTCACCGTGAATCAACTCAATTCTTCGAAGTACACTCCGCATGCCAATGTGCTGACGTTCCTCATCGGCATGTGCCACTGGCTTCATAATGCGTTCAATGACCGATGCGTGCATGCCGCAGCCGTTATCTGAAATTTCGATGATGAGCAGATCCGGCTCTCCTTCATGCCCGTTTTGCCGCGAGCCACGAATCTCCAGATGGCGGTTGTTCCTTTTGTCCGAGAAGGCATGAACAAAAACATTCTCCACGATGGGCTGAAGCAACAGCCGGATCACCTGACAGCGAAGCAATTCAGCAGGAACGGCAATTTCAATCGACAAGGCTTCCTGATACCGGGCCTGCTGAATCTGCAGGTAGTGATCTATTTGCTTCATCTCATCCTGAACGGTCGTCAGTTGCTGCACGGGTTCCAGCGTATACTGCAGCATCTCGGACAAGGCAGTGACCAGGCGAGCCGATTTCTCATCACCAAGCATATAGAACTTCCAGAAAAACATGCTCAGCGTGTTATACAGAAAATGGGGATTCAGCTGGGCCTGAATAGCTTTGAGTTCAGCCTCTTTTTCACTGAGTTCGCGCTCGTACACTTCATGTATAAGCGTATCAATCCGGGAAGCCATTGCATTGAATCGTTCACCGATGAAACCGAGCTCATCCCGTGTCTCGATCCGTACCCGTGTATCGAACTGTCCATCACGCACTCTTTTCATCGCGTTGACTAGACTCGCAAGTGGACGCAACAGTCTGCCGCTAATTACGGTAATGATGAACCA
Organism: Paenibacillus sp. FSL H7-689; assembly: GCF_000517905.1. Classification (NCBI taxonomy): domain Bacteria; kingdom Bacillati; phylum Bacillota; class Bacilli; order Caryophanales; family Paenibacillaceae; genus Paenibacillus; species Paenibacillus sp. FSL H7-689. The sequence goes on along the minus strand of NZ_ASPU01000005.1, from coordinate 159,152 downwards.
GGAGCATAATATGCTGGCTACCGCAGAGAACACAGCAACTTTTACAATAATCTTTCCCTTGTTCTGAATCTGAGCCAGTGAGACCTTGCTGACCAGGGTGAAGCCCGCTTTGTCTGACGTTTGCTTCGTATACAATTGGGTTGTTCCCTGCTCGTCCCTGATCTCCGTCGCCCCTAGGCTTAGCTCGGTAAGTGGTGGTGGATCCGCATCCTGATTATGAAAGGCATAAAGAAGCCCACCATCTGCGTCAAACAAGTAGACAGCAACTTCCTCATTCAGTCGCAGATCTTTGAGATACGATTCGAACAACGAGGTGTTAAACAGAATTAGCATGACGCCATAGGTCTCCAGATCAACAGACCGCATTAATCGTCCCGCCAGAATCCAATTGGATTGTTCCTCCTGCAAGAAGGCATCCGGCCCCAAACGATTCCAACCATATTCGCCGCCCGTTCCTTCCAGTCTATGAACCATCTCTGCCAGATAGGAAGGATCCATCTGTTGAAATGAGCCAGCAAAGGCGCCGAGATTAAATATGTTATCCTTCAGGTCATATATGCGGAGCCCCATGATCTCCGGTGCATCCAGCCTTACCTGATACAACTGATCATCCAGTTCATCTTCCAGCTTCATCTGATCATAGGACGAGATGCCAGAGGTCTGTGCTTTGATGGCATTTTTTACGGAGGGATTCAGTGTGATATAATCGGTGACTTTATACATGTCGTGTACCCTGGAATCCAGACGTGCAAGAATCTGCTCTGCGGTAAGACTATACTGGCGACTGACCTCTTCATTGAACAGGTCGATATGGATGCGATAGGTGATCAACCCTGTGATTCCGGAGATTAAGACCGTTGCGGTAGATAAAAACAAGATTAGCTTCGTTTTAAATTTAAAGCGTTTACAAAAGTTCATCCACCACATCTTTCACACACCTCACCTATATTCCGTACATGTCTTACTCCTAAAAACATATCATACACCTATTGGAAAAAACCAGAAAAACCCTGACCCCGCTTCAAGCGGTAGTCAGAGTTTGAAGGCATGTGATCCAGACATGTTACCGGGATGTTCCAGATTAACTCTGGATCACGGCATTTTTATTCCCCGTAAATCTCTTTGACCCGTTCTTCTTCATTGGTAGACAAGAGAACATTAAGCAACCCCATGGCATTATTGGCATCGGTTCTCGTCGTCTTGTACACCTCGGCAAACGCCTCTTCATCCTGCTCCGGGTCCATCGCAGCAAGCTTGCCCCATGACGTGCGTGCTTTGTCGTATAGCGTACTCAACGTAATGTCACGCGGATGCTGTGCAACAGGTGCCATGGATTCAAATTTCGCTGTGACCCTGAAGAAATCCATCGAATCCTGGAATGATGTACTGTTATAATCCTTATTTTTCATCGCATCCTCAGTAATTAGCAGACCTTCACGGGCGATAAACAGTGTTTTCACCATGGCACGCTCCAGATTGGTTGCTTCTTCCCAAGTTATATAAGATTCATCAGGTGCTTGTACGGTTGTGAAAAATGGAAAGGCATCATCAATTAACCGCTGCGAATCGGAATGAATTGGAACCTCTGCATTCATGTCCACAACGGCATCACTATAGTTGGCCACATTAATATTTTTGGAACCTTCCTCACTAACCCGACGCACCGGATGATCCGTAAGCGGGATACGGATATAACCGAGTTTATCCGCATACTGCTGCTTCAACTCTTCCAGTGTGGAGTCCTTTCCAATCTTGCCGTCGTCAGCTGAAGAAGATTCGTCTGTAGTTGAACCTGTCTCCTCACTCTCATTCGAACCGGTTGCTGCGGTTTCTGTTACAGCAGCATTCGAGCTGCTTGTTTCTGATGAAGCAACTTCTGTACCGGAAGCAGACTCCGGCGCTGACGTCTCTTTCGCTCCGCCACCACAAGCTGTCAGAATCGCTGCCAAACTGAACATGACTGTGAACGTCTTTATCGTATAATTCCATTTCATCGTATAATCTTCCCCTTATCGTATGTATATTCCTGAGAACCATTAACCTCTACTCGAAGACTTGAACACCCACTTACAGAAATATCCTTTCATATAACATGCTTGATTCACACAATTGGACATGGTCTACATTCTATCATAAGTTAAAAATCGGTTGTATACGACGATATACCTGTGTCTAAAGCCTTTTACTACTCGCACATTAACTACCACCGCAACACAAAACACTGCCGCCCGTATGGACAACAGTGTTCGTAAAGCGTAATTATTTGATCCCTTTAGCCTTCTCCATATGCTCTGACCGAATCTGAGGATCCGTGGAATTAACCGATGATAACAGAGCGTAGATCGCCTGGATATCCTTCTCTTGAAATACGGTTTCGGGAACCTCACTCTCAAGTCGTTCCGTCTTCCGCTGAATCGTTTCCACCAATTCATGATCGTAGATGATCAGTTCATCCGAATTCACATACCTCACAGCAGGATCAACACTGATGCGGCAACGGTTGGTGAAAGTCACCATGGAGACAAGGCGTACTCTTTTGTAGTCTCCGAGGTGTGCATGGATGGCTTCCACATGTGCGCGATGCTGCATGAGTGGATTGTACATTTTGACCCGGCTGCTGCTGACCGACCAATTGGCCTCTCTTCTTCCGCCGCGAATCTCACCTGTCGTCAGATTTCGGGTTTCGATCACAAAGATTGCCCGAGGACCGATCACGACATGATCAATCTGAGAATAACCGGAGCGTGACTTCGGATTGGTAACGAGCAGGTCGTTCAGCACTTTATATTGACTTGGAAGACCTATCAGCTGATCTGCTGTGCTAGGCTCCTCCGGCTGGCGTGTCCAATCCCCTTCCGCCTTTTTCTTGCGCTTACTACGGACCATACGCGGGGGAATGGTTGTCGTTGATGGCAACGCTGAAGCGGAGGCTGTAATCTGGTTCGCAAGCTCTGGTTGTGTCTTGAACAGAGACAGGATTTTCTTGAACATGGGCAAGCTCCGTTCTATTATAGTGTGGGTTACGGGTGACCATTACAGGAGGAATAACATCCTTTGACACATTCATTATGTAAACTTCTATTACTTATGTCGGATAAAGCGGGGTAAAAATAAAGGGAAAACGATCAAAATCTCTCCAATACGCAAAGTACATATGAACATTTAACCAATTTCGTGACTTTAGACGCATAAACAAGCCGAAAAATTGAAAAAAAACAGCGCAACCCTTTCCTGAATAGAAAAAGAATACGCTGCTGTTCTCTTGGTTGTTAAGCCTGAAGATAATAGGTGTAGAGCACCTGAGTACCCTTCTCTTCCAGCCCATTATTCGCTATTTCCTGATACAGGGATTCGGCCAGGGCCAACCCAGGCGTTTTCATGCCCATCGCTTTTGCAGACTCCAGTGCAATTCCCATGTCTTTGATAAAATGTTTCACATAGAATCCAGGCTCATAATCGCCTGCGATCATGCGCGGACCGAGATTGCTGAGCGACCAGCTTCCGGCTGCACCGGTAGCAATGCTCTTCAGCACGGTCTCCGCGTCCAGACCAGACGTCTTGGCATAGGCAAGTGCTTCGCATACACCCATCATGCCAGAGGCAATGGCAATCTGGTTGCACATTTTGGTATGCTGCCCGGCTCCCGCCTTGCCTTGCAACACAATGTTGGTGCCCATCTGCTCAAACAGCGGACGCACAGCTTCAAAGGCCTCCGAACTACCACCAACCATAATGGAAAGCTTGGCGTTCTGCGCTCCGATATCACCGCCCGATACAGGCGCGTCCAGTGCATGCAGTCCTTTGGCTTCCGCAGCTTCAAAGATTCGTGCAGCCAGTAACGGACTGGATGTTGTCATATCAATCAGATATGAACCCGGTTTGGCATTGGCTACGAGACCATCCTCACCGAGATAAATCTCCTCTACATCTTTCGGATAACCCACCATCGTTATGATGACATCACACGCAGCAGCCAGTTTGCCTGGTGTGTCATGCCATACGGCACCTTCCTTCACCAATGCTTCCGCTTTGGCAGCAGTTCGCGTGTACACATGCAGCGGATATCCCGCTTGCTGGATGTGCCCAGCCATGCTTTTACCCATCACGCCTGTACCAATAAAGCCAACTTTTGTCTCTCCAGGTGCCTTCGTCGTATTTGTCATCGCAGGTTTCCTCCCTATTTCTCTATGCTTCGCTCAGTGCTTGTCTTCGACATTGCTATATCTGTATGTTAAAGCTTTCTGCGTAGTCCGTCCATATCGCTTGCAGCTTTCTGTGAAAAAATCTGAAAAAGGAATCAACTTCCTGTATGCTGTACAACCTAACGGAAACTTCCTTCATTGGAAAGGAGGATTCCCATGAGTCGTGAAAAAGGTCAAATTACCATCTGGTTATCCTTTTCCATCATTTTATTAAGTGCCGGACTGGTCTGCCATGTCTTGTCCATTCCAGCAATTCTCGAAGCTGGCGGCAGAGACGGATGGTTGTCTGTAGTGGCGGCTGGCCCTTTTTTCATGTTGTTTCTATGTATGATGTATATCATTATCCGCCGTGTACGTGGACAACGATTAACAGATTGGATTACCCGAGAATTCGGTGCGGTCCCTTCCTGGATCTTCCGGATATCCGCTTCTATTCTGCTATTCACGCTTGGCACGCATACGCTGTATGAGACAACCAACTGGACCGTATCCACGTATCTTCAATTCACTCCTCCTTATGTTCTGGCAGGTGGCGGAGCACTGGTTGCTGCGTGGGCAGCGGCTAAAGGCATACGCTCCATTGCGATGACTTCCAGTCTGCTGCTGCCCTTTGTCATTTTGCTTGGTTATTTTGTAATGTCCGCCAATATGAAATACAAAGACTACAGTCTATTGTTCCCGATTATGGAGAACGGCATGGGTCCCGTGTGGCGGGGCATGATCTACTCTCTTGCCGGGCTTATGGAAATTTGGATTCTTATGTTGTTCCAACATGAAGTCAAAGGCAAAATTCGTTGGTGGCATGTTCTGATCCTTGGCGTGTTTATGCTCAGTATGGCGATCGGTCCCACGATCGGAGCCATCGTGGAGTTTGGCCCAGAAGAAGCAGCCAAACAACGAAACAGTCCCTATGAGCAATGGAAACTTGTGAATATAGGCAAACTATTGCAACACGTTGATTTTCTATCCATCTATCAGTGGCTCAGTGGTTCCTTCGCAAGGGTCGCCATATCCATGTATCTCATCGTGGATCTGCTGAATTTCCGCAGACCGAAGAAACGATATATCGCGATTCTCACCATTACCGTCATCATGAGCTTCATGGCGATGCAATGGTGGCGCATTGATTACGTCGACTATTACGTGGATCATATTCAGTTCCCGGTCATGCTCGCTTATGTATCCATCGTTACCGTAATATTGACCATTGCCGCATTAATCCATAAAAAGGACAAGGAGGCTCCCGATCATGCCGATCTCAACCCAGCCCAAGAATAATCCTGACGTTGAACCGTTCCGAATGAACGAGCATAACCTGAATACCTTTTTTGCCGGATCTGATGATGTCATCATCAATAGTCATATGATCGGAGAACCTCCGATGCAACTCCTTATGACCTATTGCAGCGGTATGGTAGATAGTGAAGCGATCTACGATATTATTCTCCCGGAACTCAAACGAACATATGAAAATACACACTTTATCCGTACATCCGATATTGAAAAGTGCATCAGCCTAGATTGGACCCGAATGGATCTGCAAGATCCGGCATTTGGAACTGAACTGATGTCTCTTCGTGTTTTTGAAGGCCATATGTTGATCTGTATTCCTTCCCTGCAAACCATGTGGAGTATTGATATATCTAACATCCCTACTCGAACACCGGAGGAATCGACCACCGAAGTTTCGATCCGCGGGGCAAGAGATGGGTTCATTGAACCACTTGCCGTCAATGTTGCCTTGATACGCACCCGTCTGCGTACGAACCAACTGGCCTGCAATATCGAACTGATCGGTACACGTTCTGCAACAAAGGTGGCATTGATGTATATCAAAAATATCGCAAATCCGGAGCTGATCGAAGACGTCCAGGATCGGTTGCGTAAGATTGAGACCGAACGCATCTTGACCGCCAATGAACTGGAAGAATTGCTGTCGCCTTCGAAGATTACTTTGTTTCCCGTCACCCATTATACGGGCAGGCCTGACTTTGCTGCAGAATGTCTCCTGAATGGACGTTTTATCCTCATTGTCGACGGCAATCCCAGCGCCATCATTGGGCCAGTCAATCTGTTTCTTTTGCTCAAATCCCCGGAGGATGCCAGCTTTCCCTTCTTGCCTGTGAACGTAGGACGGATGCTGCGCTTTCTTGGCCTGATGATCACCGTGTTCCTGCCTGGCTTTTATATTGCGCTGACATCCTTTCATATGGACCAGATCCCCTTTCCTCTAGTTGCAACGATATCGGTTGGACGCATGGGACTTCCGATGGAATCGGGAATGGAAATGTTTCTCATTATGCTGCTAATGGAGCTGTTCCGTGAGGCAGGGGTACGTTTGCCAAGTGCCATCGGCCAGACATTAACTGTCGTTGGAGGTTTGATTATCGGAGATTCCGCCATTCGAGCTGGCATGGTCTCTCCCCTCATGATTGTCATCATCGCAGTTACCGTCGTAGCTGGAGCAACCATTGTGAATCAGGTCATGACCAGTTCTGTGCTGATCCTGCGGTTCCTTTGTTTTGTTCTGGGGGCATCCCTCGGCATCTATGGGTTCATCCTGTCGTTGATTATGTTCCTCATCTACCTGACCGATCTCAAATCATTTGGCATTCCATATCTCACGCCGTTAACACCCCTTCATTTCAAACAAGCAATAGCTTCATTATTCAAACTGCCAAAGGGGTTAGGTAAACGAAGACCCGTCTATCTTGAGACTCAAGAACCGCGTAAGAAAGGAAACGGACGATGAAACACTTGTTACAGCGATGTTTGCTGGGTCTGTTAAGCCTATCGATGTGCGTGATGACGAGTGGATGCTGGAGTGCCTTTGAGATTCAACAGGTAGACTACGCCAAAGCCTTTGGGATTGATTATAAGGACGGCATGTACCACCTGTATGTACAAACGCTGGATTTTGCCAGTGTCGCCAAAAGTGAAAGTTCAACCAAAAGTGCAGATACACCGCCTGTATGGGTCGGACATGCCGAAGGGAAAACGATGAGTCTGGCGCTGAACGAGCTGTTCCGCACGGCTCAATTACACATGGCTTGGGGGCATGTGACAGCCATCGTTATGGCCGAAGGTGTGCTGACTAGCAAACATATCAAAGAAGTGTTCGACATGCTGGGACGATTTCCAGAATCCCGTTATACAACCTGGGTGTATGGAACACGAGAGCCTCTGGAGAAAATTCTAAGTGCAACGTCCATCTATAATATGTCGCCACTGGACAGCATTCTTCACAATCCACTTCCCACGTACATGGAAGAATCGTTGTACCCGCCTGTGCTTAGCTTTAAGCTCATTGCAACACATAATGATCCCGCTACCACGACGTATCTGCCAAGTATTGCATTGAACGATACTCAGTGGGCTGAGAATGAGAAGAAACATGATTTGTTTCTGGTGGAAGGGGCCTTTTTTGAAAAGACTGGCTATGACTTTGAATACTTTCCACGCAGTCAGCTTCCCGGTTATCACTGGCTAATCAAGGACATGCGGCGTGCTCCCTTGCTTGTGCAGAAGGATGGAACGATCTACGGGGCGCTCAGTGTAGGATTACCAAAGATCAAAATTAAACCTGTCATTCAGGGTGAAGACGTTACGTTCAACATTGACGCCCACTACCTCACTGCCCTGTACGAATACCTGGTGCCCACCTCTTATGAAGAGATGATCCAGATCAGTGAAGTGAAGTTACGTGAGCAGATCATGCAGACCTATCGTCATGGCCTTGAGCGTGGTGTCGATATTTACGGCCTTCAGGAGAAGCTGTATCGCAAAAATCCAAAGCTCTGGCGTAAGTTATCCAACAACGGGAGCAAGATGATGCTTACCGAAGACTCGATTCAAGATCTGAAAATCCACCTCACCATCCCGTATACAGGGAAATATAAGAGGAAAGTGTAGCAAGAAAGTGAAATACCCCTTGTCCGTCTTGAACCGGATAAGGGGTGTTTGTGTAGATGGATGTCGTTCGTTTGCAGTTCAGATCATGCGGATCTATGACAGCGAAGTTTCCATTCCATAAGCCAGCCTGCTTCCTAATCCTCACTATCGAGAGATGAGTAGATGACGTGACCTTCGTCGTTCAACCCTTTTATGTCCCATATCATCTCGTGAATCGGCTGCTGGATTACCGCATACCACAACCTCCCGTTGGATTGATCGGAAGATGATTCCACGATTTCCGCTTCCAACCGTGAAGAGGCCAGATTTGGTTCGTAGCGAATATGCACCTGGGTAATGTCAGCATCGTGGAGATACCCGTATATAATATAGATCATTTTGCCTTTAGACTCCTCGTATCCTGATATATGAGAAGAAAGCGGCTCGACCGGATTATCCTGCAGACCACCGCCTATTCTGGCCAGTTCGGAGAACCACATCTTTTGCTGAATCAAAACAGGAGTCAGGTTATTCGTAGTGAGATCTTGATATAATACCATTTGTGTTCGCGTTTCAATAGTTGTAACTAGCTTTACCTGTTCTGGGGGAATACCTTCTTCGCTTAAGATTGTGTCGATGTCCTGCGGACCACAAGAGCGTATCAAAAACAAAGTTGCAGCGAGCAATAAAAAGAACAACACGTACGCTACCCGTCGACGGTTGCTTGTCTTGGGCATAGATTAACCTCTCCTTAAAATTGAATCTCTATAAACAATTAATTATCGTAGAAATGGTATGTAAGATAGTGCTGCCCCGAAGTAATTTACCAGCATCCATGCAGCGATCCATAACAATGGCAACTGCATGATCCAGTAAGGAAAGATGTATCTTTTCTCATGATAAGAAACCCATCCCGAAACCAAAGCCGCAATAACGCAGAGTGGGTATGACATCAGTATATCGCCCTCCAAACGACTTGCCACCTGATACTCAGAAGGAGTGGGTGCAGCGAGCGACATTCCCATGGCAAATGCGATCAACGGCCAGATCAGTAATGTCAGACCATATATTAAGGTGAAAATCATGATATACAAAAAACTTCTTTCTTTACTTTTTGTTATATCTTTGCTCAACAATTGAACTCTCTCCCATGCGTTCATTTTATTTTAAAAAAACGGCCAACGGCCGCCTACTCTCTACTAACTTTCACTTCTTATAATAATGCATCACCCGCAACCGAGTAGTCAGGATTAAGGTCTGAGGAATGAGCACAAAGACAATATACATAAGTACAATTAACCATAGATGTGCGGCAAAATGTTCTGCACCGAATGATGGTTTAGGACGCTCAATCCAATACCACCAACACGGGATGGCAATAAACCATGTCAATCCTGTCGAGAGGAATAAGTCTTTCACATCGCTCCACAGAAAGCAGAAAACCGCGACGAACAAAATAGGACCTGTCCAAGAATACACTATCGGTCCCCAGCTCTGAAATACAAAGATAATGGCAGGATACAGGAGGTTAATGGTCCAGCGGCATATGTTATTAGTATAAAGATTCATAAAGATTCACCTCACTACATAACGTTGCAATTGTAACTTCACTTATTGGGGTCATTTGCTACATTTATCACAAGATGAAGCATGATTTTGGATATTATAGCTCATACTACCTTCAGGAAATTATCGAAGGAGTGACAGCATGAGGTTAAAAAGTATCATCGCCGTTGGAGCCGTGTTAACTTGCTCAACTCTGTTATGGGGCTGTGGCAATGGCACTGCGAATAATACTTCCCAGCAACAGAATGACACCGTTCGATCGGAGAGTTGGAGCGATCCCAAACGACTGGAAGCTTCCCATCTGGAGGCGCTTGAACGTATGGAGAAAGACCATATTCACCGAATGGTCTCGTTTAGCGCAAGTACAGATGGAGACAAAGTGATGACCACACTTGAACGGTCGAGTCAAAAGTTGGAGGAAATGAGACCGCTCGCCGAAATGCTCCAGCATGAGGGACATCCGGCATTATTACAGCGAATCCAGGACATGTCCGGTGATATCCAAGGTTCCAAATCCGTCATTGCTGAGATGAAAAGTTTGCCTCAGGACGGCAAAATTAAGATTCAGTCCGAGAATTCTGATTCCTTGCATCACATCAGCAGCTTCCGTGATTACCACCAGTACATTCAGGGACAAGTGCAATCCTTAGACGGTAAATCTACGCAAATGTCCCACTAACCCCAAAGATAGCTCAGAGAATCGTTACAGTCGGAATACGATAATCCGATGGTTAACGGTTCTTTTTATTAACCTCATATTGTTATCCCTATACTACAGCTTCATTCCACCCACAACGATACCCAGATGAACATGCTAAATAATAAGACTGGTGCAAGTGCACCTGTGGCTAGGATGATCCAAAGTGTCGCGGGCTTCATCTTTTGACAGTATGCATCGACCTTGCGCATCCGATCTTTACGCCACTTGGCAAACTTGAGCCGTCTGATCATTTGATTCAGAACTATTTGCCGCTGCTCGCCCTCTTCGAATTCATCGATCGCACGCCGCAACTCCTCATATAATTGAGCCTCTTCCTGCCCAGCTACTGTAGGTGTAATCATCTGATCCTTCCTTCCATGAGAACATTATTGAGATATAACCTCTCGCCTAATCGAACCATCATTAATACGCCTGTATTCTAGTCACTACCAACCTAACTAAACCACTACTTAAATAACACATTACAGGCCTTCAAAGTTTGAAGTTTTTTCAAAAAATGGACAATCCAAAAAAGCCCGGGCATAGCCCGGACTTCTTAGAATCATGCTAGAACTATTTAACTGAGTGTTATTTAGCCTGCGTTAGCGATTAATGCATTCAGACATACTGCGCCTTGTGCACGCACATTAACGACGATAATCGGCGTTTCCAGCATGTCGTGCATCCATGACATATACTCTTCTACTTTTTCGTTCGGAAGGATCGTCAGAATAACCCCTGCGAATCCACCACCATGAATACGACAAGCGCCTTCACCCAGGTTTTGCAGATAATTCTCGGTCAGTGCCAGCGCGATGCCAATCTCCTGTTCCTTCACAGCACCACTCTGATATACATTCTGCAGCCACTTCCATGACGAGTTACCGGACGCCGTAATCAGTTTCAAGAAATCAGCAAATCGTCCATCACGCAACGCCTGAACCTGACCATCGACACGATTGTTTTCCTCCAGGAAATGAAGCGCACGCAGCACAGCACGATCCCCAGCAGCTTCACGAACCTTCTTGAGGTTGGCGTAGATTGCGTCTACTGTAATTTCCCGAACATACTCACTGCCCAGTGCCTGAGCAACCGCTCTCATCTCATATGGCACAGCAGCGTAATCTTCTGTCAGATCGGCGTGGTTACCGCCCGTATTGACAATAACCAATGAGTAGCCGTTTTGTTGGAAATCCCACTGAACAGGCTCGATAACCGGCTGTGCAGGATTTTCAAAATCAATAGCAATGAGTCCGCCGTACGCACAAGCCATCTGATCCAGCAGACCGGAAGGTTTATTCCAATAATGATTCTCCGCATACTGACCGATTTTGGCCAAGGTGACAACATCCAGTGCTCCATCATTATAGAAGTGATTCAAAATCGTACAGATCAGCATCTCAAATGACGCCGAGGAACTCACCCCTGATGCCGAGAACACGTTACTTGAGAGGTACGCCTGGAAGCCGCCTACCTTATACCCGAATTCTCCAAATCCCGCAGCCATACCGCGAATCAATGCTGTTGTGCCATCGTCTTCCGTATTTGGCGTGAGATCCGTGAGATCGATTACATATTTCTTGTCATAACCTTCTGAGTAAAACGTAATAACCGAATCCGCAGTTGGTGCTGCCACTGCAATCGTATCCAGCGTAATGCTGCCCGCCAGCACTTTACCATGGTTATGATCCGTGTGGTTGCCGCCAATCTCGCTACGTCCTGCCGCGCTGAACAACTTGCTTCCCTCTTGCGAGCCGAAGTACTCTTCGAACGTTGCGTTCAGCTTCGTGTAACGTGCAGTCTGTTCTTCTACTTGTGATTGTCCATACATTTGGGCAAGCAACGCTTGGCCCTCCGTGGATTGGATCAGATTCAATGGTTGTGTCGTCATTAATAATCCTCCTATGGATATGCAGCTTTTATTTTTGACTGTTGGTGAACATGGTTGTTGCGTCTGTTTCATACCTTATTCCTCTCCCATTATCTCAGCTTCGTAGCGGAAAAGGTAGGGTAGAATTGAAAGTTTGTAAGCGTTTTGTGAAGTTATTTAATGTAAAAATAGGATTGAAAACCATTTTAGAATAACTTAAATTTGGTTTAAGTGAAAACACATTATCTTCCAATCTTAAATTTGCTATGCTTTACATCTTATTGGTGGAGGGAACGATGAAAATCAAGTCGAACTATACCAAGTTATTCGGTGCATTTTCGCTTACATTTTTGGGTGATGGACTTACACTCGCTGCGGTTCCTTGGCTCATATCAACCCTTACAAGCGATACACTGTATGCTTCTGTCACCATGGCGGCACTTCGTTTACCCTGGCTACTATTCAGTCTTCCTGTAGGTGTCCTCATTGACCGTTACTCACGCAAGCATATGCTGATTGGGGCAGGCTTTACTCGAATGATCCTTCTGCTTGGACTGACGTTATGCATCTGGGGAGGATGGGTGAGCATTCCGATTCTAGCTCTGTTCATGTTTGGTATTGGCCTGAGCCGAGTTGTATTCGACAGTACGGTGCAGACAGTCATCCCTCAACTGGTAGATGAGAGTAAGTTGGAGAAAGCGAATGGGCAGTTCACCGCCGGACAGTTAATCACAAGTGATATTCTGGGCGTTGCTCTGGGAGGGTTCATTATCACCCTGCATATTGTTTTTCCTTTTGCCATAGACGCTGTAACGGCTGTTATTGCTCTGCTTTTTTTAATCAGTTTGAGGGGAAACTTCTACCCCGGGAATACGGAAACAAGCAAGAAGGAAGCTCGCCCGATGAAGAATTGGAAACGTGAGATGTGGTCCGGTATTCAATATGTCTATCATGATCGTTTTCTCCGCGGATTAGCCATTCTGTCTGTCACCGTTACGCTGATGTATTCGATCATTCTGGCTACTCAGATTTTCTTTGTACGAGATGTGCTTCAGTTGGATGCTTTTGCATTTGGTATCCTCATCTCCATTGCAACAATCGGCAGCATTGTGGGGAGCCAGGCTGTTGCTTATATGCGCAAGAAATGGAGTACTAAACAATTGATTATCTCCTCCATTTTGTGCATGGGAATTATCTACGGTGTGGTGGGTCTAACTACCAATGCGTATATGGTAGGTAGTCTGTACTTCTGTGCTGCATTTTTCATCATTGTCTACAATGTTACCCGTTCGTCCATCCTGCAACGTTCCGTTCCTAATGAAATGCTTGGCAGGGTCGGAAGTGTGTTTCGCTTTTTGTCCTTTGGGATCAGTGCCATTGGTACGCTTCTCGGCGGATTATTGGTGCGGGTTAGTGAAACGACTTTTGATCGCGTATTCTCGCTGCAACTCCCTTATCTCTTGTTAAGCCTGATCTATATCCTGTCTGCTCTGATATTCGCAATGAAGATGCAGAATCATTCTGAGAGCCAGCAGCGTAATATCAACGCTTGACTGTTACGTTAGGTCATACTTGATAATGATCTCAAGCTTACATGAAGGAGAGATTAAGGATGAAAATTACCGCTTTACGCTCAGATCAAATCTATGAGGAGATCATCCAGGCTGCACCCGATGAGAAATTGGAGTTATACCGCGAGCGAATGATGAGTCCTTTCATGAACAAATGGAACATTCAACAAATCCCGTTTCGCTCTCAAGAGCCTCACGGCTTCGACGTGATTATGATGAATAACTTTATGAATATCGCTCCAGCAGATATCACACCTGAGATTAACGAATCGTTAGCAGCGATTTCGTCTGAGGCATTTTGGCAACAGTGTCATGAAGCTGTTCGTACGAGTCTATCCACCTTTACAGATCATGGGATTGAGTTATCGGTCTCCGAATATCTATACACGATTTTATTAGGCGACAAGAACAGTCCATCACTCACCATGAACGAAGGCATCAGCGGAGATGGTGGAATCCCGGGTTACATTATTGCGAACCTGATCCCCAATAGGTATACTCTACCTCGTATCCAATCCGTGTTAGCCCATGAATGCAATCATAATGTGAGATATCAATATATCCAGTGGAGTCCACAGATTACGCTTGGGGAGATGGTGGTTAGCGAGGGGTTGGCCGAGAGTTTTGCGACATCCCTGTATGGAGAAGAGTTGCTAGGCCCCTGGGTAGCTAAAACGGATATGGAGACTTTGAATAAAGTAATCAAACCGAAGATGAAAGACCAGCTGCATGTCACCGGTTTTGACCAAATTAATCCGTATCTATACGGCGATGAACTTGCCATCATGCAAAACTTCACGCCCGTAGGTATGCCCTATGCGGCTGGCTATTCTTGCGGTTATCACTTAATCCAATATTATCTGAACAAAACAGGTACACCGATCACCGAAGCAACCATCACTCCGGCAAGTGTCATCCTTGCTGAAACAAAGGAATTTTGGAATGAAGACACCCTATTTCACCGTTAAAGATATCATCCAGATTACTGGCATCACCAAACGTGCATTACATTATTATGATAAAACAGATCTATTGAAACCGAGCAAAGTCGAGGACAACGGCTATCGCTATTATGATCAAGAGGCACTGGGGAATCTGCAGATGATTCTCTTGTTCAAAGAAATGAATTTCTCATTGAAAGACATTGCGGCCATGATGCAGCTCTCCAAAGATGAACAGAAAGATATTCTAAGAGAGCATCGCAGTACACTGGTTCAACGCAAACAAAAGCTCGAAACCATCATCGACCAGTTGGACGAGTATGTGGATGGAACGGATATCTCTCATCTTAATCTGTTTGATGACTCTTCCATTCTGTCTATTCAAGAGCAATATGAATCCGAGGCAAAGTTTGTCTATGGAGACACCGAGAAATATCAGGAATTCGAAGCTAATGTGAGCGAGCTGTCTGCGGAAGAGCAAGAAATAGCCTACCAGCAGTTCTCGGTCAACGTAGAGCAGGTATTTCGGGAATTGGCGAAACATCAGGATCTGTCCCCTGCTTCTGGTGAGGTACAAGCGTTAGTGCGTAAATGGAAGAGTTGTCTGGAGCAGTTTATGGTCTGTGATATTGAGATTCTGAGGTGTATTGCTGAAGCCTATACGACGGATCGTCGCTATGCGGGTTATTTCGATCAGTTTGGTAATGGAGATTTTTTGAGATTTTTGTATCAAGCGATTATGGTTTATGTGGAGGGTGGAGTCATATCAGCTGTGAAAGATGTTAGATGACCTCCGAAAGAACGCACTGAAAAAACACGGAACAATGGTGATATCAATTAAACGCCCCATTATGTAAATGATCAATCTAATAAACCCATGGCTAGAGCACCTTAGCCATGGGTTTGATGATGGATATTTTAATTTCTAGAAATGTTTTTATCTGAACTCACCGGCTAAATCAACTCCGTCAAATGTAGCCTTTGGATAATAATAAACAAACATAGGTAGGCCTGTGAATGAATCAGACTTATTTAAGGTAAGGAAATCCACTTTGCCAGACGATGTCTGGCTTACTGTATTGTTATAGATTTTACCTATTGCTCCAGTTTCAAAATTTACAATACCTACACAATCAATTTTAACTTCTGCTCGGATGTTTCTTTTTATGCCAGCTGTGTCCCATGCGTCAATATAGAAATTCCAACTATTTTTACCGAATCCGTTATCGTATTCTACATAACCAGTTAAAGCTAATGTTTTATTGTTACCTGTGAAAAATTTCTTTGATACCGAAAAGACTGATACGTCCCCTTTATTTTGAATATATGTTATATTATTGTTTAAAGCTGAGTTTTCTTTTAAATATTGTGTATCTTCGTCAGAAAATGGTTCGTTCACTTCATACTTATCTAGTATATTTTGTATTTTTAAGGCTGTATCTTCCTCACCTGTACTTGCGTGGGCTGAATTAGTAAAAAGAACGGAAATGGATATTGAAACCAAGAATAATGTCAATAACATACTGATCTTCTTCACTTTAAATACCTCCTAAAAATTATTATGAAAGGGGTTTCGACAATGCACATTGTGTGGAATAATATACTTATTCTCGTTGTTAGCCTTCTTATCTTAGCTGGACTAGTTTCTGGCACAATCTACTTTTTAATAAAAAATAAGTCTAAATAGTTCACCTCCTTATCACGATACTACTTCCATATATTATATATTATTCAATAATTTATAATAAAACCCTCTTTTAAAAATTAATAATATCTAATCTTTTTTAAGTTGATATATTTGTTGTTCGATCTCTCTACAATTATTAGACAGTTCCCCTATTCGAATAATATAAGTGAACTACAAAAAGTTAATTTCAAGTAAGCAAAAAGCGTACCGATAATCCACTGGTACGCTTTTTGCTTTTTCTTCTTGGTAAATTTTTATTTGCCAAATAAAATTTCAGATTGACTGACTGATAAGAACTTCTTCTCTACTTACCTGCCCCGCGTTCAAAATACGCATGCAACCGATACTGACAAATCTCCTTTGTCCAACGATACAGTAACGCCTTTTCCTCCGCACCCTTCACCTGCACATTCAGCGAGAACACGCCATCCTCGAATCGCGTCATGCTGCCCTTCGAACCGCTCCACATGGACATCGGCATGTCGATAATCAGTTTCTCAATCCGTGTTGCCGTCTTCTTGTTCCATCCCCAGAGCGCTAGCTTGTCCTTGTCTGAAAAGTCTTTCCGTTTCCGGTATTCCTTCTCCGTCAGATACGTATGGAAAAATTCAGCCAGCTCCCCCGGCGTGATCGGGTCCATCCAGTGCGCTTCGCCTCGCTCCAGCATGTACAGCAGCACGATCATCTTGTAGCTTTTGTTCATAATCGTCTTCTCCACATCACGCAGCCACGCCTCATGCCGGACGTACATCTCTCCCTCAGTTGGGGACAGCAGCTCCGCCCAATAGAGAAATCCAACATACGAACCAAACTCGCTCCGATACCCGATACTCTTCGAACGCCCCATGAGATGCAGCCCCAGATACGTCGGGATGCGCCCCAGCTCTCGTTTCACATCCAGAAAATCCTGATGCAACTTCTCGCGGCGCGGCAGCCGTTTGCGGCTTAGCTCCTGAAGCAGGTTCACCACCTTCGTCTCCAGATGAATTCCACAGTTAGCCGGAACTTCCGGCACAGCCGAATCTCGGACTTTCGCGGTTCCCTCCAGCTCTCCGCGCACATCCAGCAAACTCAGCTTCACATCCGCATTCCGGTAGTTTCCGATTAGGTCGATGATGACACAATGTGATTTGCCTTCCGCCAGCCGCAGACCACGCCCCACCTGCTGTGTAAACACGGTGAGTGACTCCGTTGGACGCACAAAGAGAAGCGTGTCTACACGCGGTATATCCGTTCCTTCATTGAACAGATCCACCGTCAACACAACCTCCAGTACACCCGCATCAAGCTGTCGAATGGCTTCCTCCCGTGACATCTCCGTTGTACGCGAATGCAAACTGAGTACCTTCACGCCCTGACTGCGAAAATACGCAGCTAAATAGTCTGCCTGCCGGATCGAAGAGCAAAAGCCAATCGTTCTCGTCTGTTTGTGTCGGACCCAGGCTGCATAGATCGTCTCTACATGCTCCTCTTGCAATTGAACGCCCATGAGCTGTTCCTCATCATACTTTGTCCCAATCCAGCGAATCTGCGAATAATCCGTATCGTCGAATACTCCGTAATATTGAAATGGAGCCAGCCAACCTCGCCGGATCGCTTCAATAAAATGCATCTGGTACGCCACATTCCCATCACAGAGCGCATACACATCTTTGCCATCCAGCCGATCCGGGGTCGCCGTGATGCCCAACAGGAACCTTGGCTGAAAATGTTCAATCACCAACATATACGTCTTAGCCGCCGCATGATGGAATTCGTCCACCACGATCAGATCAAATGCATCCATCGCAAATCCATCCCGGTGCTTCTGCATACTAAGCGTAAAGATCGAAGCATACACACAATCCGCCGCCCCATCCTTATACTGACCGTTATATATCCCATGACTGCGCTCCGGCATGATCCGTTGAAAAGACCTCTTCGCTTGGAACAGAATCTCTTCCCGGTGCGCTACAAACAACACCCGCTGGAACCGCTGGGCGAAGAAACCCGCCAGATACGTTTTGCCAAGCCCGGTCGCCATAACGATCATTGCCTTGTCGTACTGCTCCTCCATCGTGCCTTGAAGTGCTTCAAGGGCATCTAACTGTGCAAAGCGCGGTTGAATCGGCACCAGCGACAGCTCGGCGGTTTCTTCCTCTTTGTCCTCTGGCAGACCTGTGCCAAATTCCGCTTCTTCCATCTCCGTGATGCGCTGGATCATCTCCGGGTTCTTCTGGTGATATTTGCGGTACTCTTCCTCATACAGTTCAATCGAATCCGGGTTAACCGGCAGGGTTGTCTCGTGGTAGAAGCTCTGCATGAACTTGTCCAAAGCCATATGAAACGTATACGGCTCCGCCTCCGCATTCATTGCGAGATTCCATTCATACCCCGTCTTCAGCGCCGTGAACGAAAAGTTGGACGAGCCGACGATCAGTAGTCCTTCCCCGTTGTCATGATCGAACAGATACGCTTTTGGGTGAAAAGAAGTCCCCATACTTCGCCACAGCCGAGCTTCAATTCGTGGATGGACCTCACAGAGCGCCCGAAGTCCTTCCGGCTGCGTGATATACAGATAATCTCCCGCGAGCATTCGCACCTCAGCTCCACGTTCTGCTGCCCGTTTCAAATGCGGGGCAAGCAGCTTCACACCAGACTGCATAATAAAGGACGTCATAATATAAATCCCGGACGCATGCTGCATCCGGGAAATGAGTTCGTCTGCCAAGTTATCTGTAATGAGTTTAACGTTAAGCTTCGTCGACATCGATCAGATACACTCGTTCCTGGAATCCGCCGCGCGCCTCGGCTTTGTCTGCCCGTAGTTTATCCAGCTGCGCCTCATTCGCTCCGTGTACCTCCGCCAACGCCCGGATGACCTCCAGCATGTCGGCTAGTTCTTCTAGGGCTTCCTGATCACTCGCTGCATTTACGTACTCATCCGATTCTTCTTGCAACTTCGTTCTTAATTCTTGCTTATACTCCTCCGGGTCCAGAATGCGTGTGCGGCATTCCTTACCGCTGGATGTGATAATATGCGGGATCTTGTCCCGCACCAATTTGTTGTATGTAGGCATGTGGTATAACATCCTTTCTGCTGTGAGAGCCTTCGAGCCTCGCGCTAGAATCTCCCTTTTTGCCATTATACCATTTGCCGTGGTAAGGGAAGGATTGATTTTGTAGTGCAGTAGATTCGATTGAGGAGATGAGAATAACCCATGACTACTCGTATTCGAGTTGAAATGGGCTTTCTGCCAATTAAAGTCTAATTGTTCTGCATCAAACTCTGGTTAAGAAGGATTCTAAGCCAACAGTTTTGCGATAATAGCATTAATATTCGTTGTTTCTTTATCAATCTCGACCAAGCAAGTGTCATCATCCATAGCTGGTTCATAACCGATTCTAACCTTCTCAATTGCATACTTGTTCTTAATATCAAGAATATACTCTATTAACTTCTGAGCTTTTAACGTTGTCTCTGAATTTTCTCCGCTGAACAATTCCTCTTCAGGAAAGTTAATTACAATATCTCCAAATTCCTCATCAAATGAGAATACAATCATCACGTCGTTAAAGGTATGACCCCGGTTAAGCTGAGACAACAATACATTTCCCGTTCCCTTAGGAGAAAGAATCTCTTCAAGGCTCTCTATTTGCTGAAATTCAATATCGTTTTCACTACGGTTATCATAAAAGTGAGAACTTTTGATCTGATCCGCCTGAATGTTCAAATCATTCTTAATGAATCGATCCAGATTATTTTTGTTAAAATCAATTAAAATGATTTCTAAACTTTGCACAATACAGACCCTCTTACATCAGGTAATTCTTCATATCACATTAATTCGGTATTGTAGGCGCATGTAGTTGCTTATGTTCCAACCCAAACCATTGCTCAATATGATTACATAACAATGGAATGTCTTGAATGGCTTGCTCACAGATTTCTTTATATGAATCTTGAAGCACTTCCTCAAGTTCCAAATTCACTTGATATGCCTCAGTTTGTTTAGCATGGTGCACATCCGCTGGCTCAATGACATAATTTTGATTTTTGGTTAAAGGACTTACATAGATCATCCACTCAAGGTTTCCCTTAAAGTGCTGAATACAATGCTTTAATTCCTCGTAAAGCTGATCAGCGTTATGGAATCTAAAATAAAAACCCGCAGGTTTCTCATATATCCGATTCGGATTATACATCTCTGTTCTATTCCATTCATACGAACCTAATTTGGCCAAGGTATACGCCATAAGTTCCGGCATAAGCACCTCTTCTTTACTTTTCATGTAAATACTTTTTGACACTTTATCCACCTCATTTGAGAGTACGTTTACTTACTACAATATCACCATTGTTCTGTCTACTCACTGTATCCATGTATTCCTTTACAGGAACGGGATCACTAGTCAGACGAGGATCATATATATATTTGCCATCAGAATATACAGTATGGTAAACGTATGATTTCATCTCCCCATACTCTTTAACTTGGATATCCTTTAATTCTGTCCTCGATTTAATCGTGAAAATCTCGCCTCTCCCACCTGCCGCATGAGCTAAATCATCTGCAATTTCCGAACAATCGTACGCTAGCTCTTTTTTGTAAAATTTCGACTTCGATTCCATCGTATTTAGAACCGCCGAATTCCCTATTACAGTAGTCGATTCCTTGGTTAATTTAGTTCCATGTTCAGGCGTGGGACTTTTATTAGAAGAAGTCCTCTCTCTCACACCATCTAACCTAGATTTTGATAGAACTGATCCATCTTTCGGAACCTTATAACCCCTATTATACGTTCCTGTAAAAGCCAACACGAGCTTAGCAGTCTGTAAACCTCCAATAGAAACTGCTGCTTGCCATGCAGGTATGGATTCTCCAGTTACGGGATGATGACCTTCCTTAAATGCGCTGATCTGTTCATCATATATATCTCCCCCACTAGACACCGGTTGCTTAGGCCCAGCCCTCATTTCCTCATAGGTACCACCCTGTTCCCAATACTTAACAAACTCCTTTTGCCCTGGCATCCCATCCTCTGCTTCACTGGCAGGCATGTTAACTCCAAACAAAGGGTTATATACCATTCGTCGTTGTTCTTCTGTGTTACTTATATTATGGTTCATCATTGTATGGACAGCAATCTGTCCAGCAACGGCTCCCAAGCTCACCTGTTCCTGATCTGCTTGTTCGAATCTCTCAGCAATCGCGAACAGATCTTGGGATGACTTAACCATACTTTCCAGTGCTCGATCAAGTACTGAACGTGACTGCTGAAAATCATAGAAAAATCGTTCTTGTGTTGCTCCCGCCCACTGAGACTGGATGAATCCGATCCGTGCGGTCAGGTCATTACGTATACCCTCCAACTGCTGCCTACCCTGCTCGATCTGTCTGGATACATACAACAGTTGCTCTGGTGTCACTTTAATTGTACTCATATCATTCTCCGCGTTTGAAATAGGATTTTACCATGTTAGCAGAAGCTTGATGTATATACATCCTTCTAACATCCTAATCTTTCCTTTCTCACCATAACAATATTTCCAACAACGTACTTCGTAGGTCCTAATTCAAAGGAAATCTTCTTAATCTCTTGATTTAACAGAAAATAATTAACAAACACACCAACGGGCACGCCGTTAACAATGCCGCTGTAAAACTGATCTGTGCCGCGACTCGTCCTCCGGTAAACTCTTGCCGTGAAAAGAACATCCAGATCGAGAGGTACGTAGCGCCTAGTGGGAATGAAATTATCCCTCTAAACGTACTCGGTTCCATGTATCCAGTCATCATGCTTTTACCAATTAGGATTAGAGTAACCAATTCCAATATAGATAATATGAAAAACACGATAGCAATCACTCTTTTCAAAATGTACACCTACTTTCTAGACGCAAAGCAAAGAGCATCCTTTGTATTCTCTGCATCATATATCCTTTATTTGGATGATGTCATCTTGTAAGCGTAACATAGATAAATCAAACATTTAACCCAAATGATCAATTAAAAAAACATCTTACTCTGATGAATCCTTCATCAAACGTGCAGATAGATCATCCAATATCTCTTCCGTTCGTTGAATAAGACTTTCGATGTTGTTTAGTTTTAGTGGTTGATCGTGTGGACAATCCTCCAAAGATGACATATGTTGCATCGTGCCGATGAACAATGCAATATCCAATCCGAGTTCAGTGTCCGTATGCACTAAAGGCAAGATTTCATTCATGGTGAGTTCTTTGGGGGGATGAACTGAATGATACTTATGGATATAAAGCGCCTTAATCATGGAAGCTAGAGCCCAATCACATAGAATTAGGCAGGCTTTAAACTGATTGTGATTACACATGATGGCGGAAAGTTTGAGATGATACTTAGCATGTTGGTGGTAGGCCATTATTGTGGTACGTAGCATGTGGTAAGCAGGAGTATGTTTGGAACTAGGTTGTGTGGAGATATCATGGTCTTGCAAACGTGGGGTAAAATCTACTTGGTGATTACAATGTGCTACGGTTATGGACCAATTTCTTGCCATTGTCATCCCTCCAAAGAGTTAATACCAGTATTATACAATAAAATGATACATATAGTAATCAATTAGATTATTTGTATTCTTCGTTTGGTGTTTACCTTGAGGAAACTTGTCTACACTTTTGAACATAGAGAGGTGAATACCATGAACGAGGACAGAGAAGTTCTGAAGCTGGTCGGAGCCAGAATTCGCGCACTACGCAAAGAAAGAGGGTATTCACAGGAATCCCTCGGAGAAAAAGGTGGATTTCATTTTTCATACATAGGACAGATCGAACGTGGAGAAAAGAATGTTTCTTTGGTAAACCTCGCAAAGATCGCTGAATCTTTGGATGTTAATTTGATTCAATTATTTGCTTATATAGAAGAAGAGTTTGAAGTAACTGAAGATGAGAAACAAATCAAAGAAATTGTACAACTGCTAAGAGATTCTTCTCCTGATAATATTCGAGTAGCCAAAAATGTTATTAAAGGAATATTGATGTGAAAGCACGAACCCTATCCGTCCATTTATGGACGGATAGGGTTTCTCTCTACTTTGCACAGTCCATGGTACACATCATTTTGAATTTGCTCTGCTACATAAATAATTCATCAATTCTTGATCCCGACAGTAAACATAACAACCTTTCATACCCCGAGACATCAAAATTTTATAAATATTTTTGATAAGTTTTGTTAGTTCCTCATTCTTAAATTTAAGCCCTCGTTTTCCCATTCTATCTTTGTACTCATCATAATCTGAATAAAGTTCCATTTTCTCCGAATCGAATTTAAGATCATTCCCTATAATTACGCCTACATAATCAAATTCAAGACCTTGAGATGTATGAACGCACCCGATCTGATCTATACCACTCTCATGAATTGCCCAGGTGCTTGATATAGAACGTGCATTCCAAGGCATAGCAAAACGATGTTCTTCAATAGTGACATCCGGAATTTCCCCATTGCGATTACCTTCTTTATCAGCTGTCCAATTCCAAGCAAATCCTGCTAACATCCTCGCCTTATATCCCTGATCGTTTTTACTTTTGATTAGATCGTATACTTCGTTAGGCGTATCTACTAATTTGAATTCAAAAGAATCTTGATCCCAACCATCGAAATTAGCGGTGGGACGAATCTGTAAAGCATCATCAACCCAATTCAAAAATCCTTCTGCTCCAGAACAACGGAACTGTGCTGCTAGTGAATATTCATGCACTTCCGAATCATATAGGGCAGCTAAACGTTTAATCTCGTCTATAGAACCTATATCTTCAGGACGAATACGTTGAAAGTCATCTATGAAAAACACATTCACTTTAGATGCTTTTATGATATCCTCGATCTGATTCTCCCCAAGATATTGATATGCTCCTTTACCTTTTAAACGATGCGCCTCATCCACTACAAGTACGTCGAACATATCAGCTGGCTCTTTGTAAAACTGACTTGATCCCGTAAATAACATCTTTGTCCTAGTTTTGTTTCTAGCTTGTCGCTGAGTCAAGGTCTCTACCATAACCGTCCGGAATGAAGCATTCGGGGCAATGAATTTAACATTCAACTTATTTTTAAGTAATCCACCAAGGGCATTCATAGATATCACTGATTTACCTGTTCCAGGCCCACCTTGCACAATGATTGTGCGTTTTACATCTGTTTGCTTGGCAAGGCTCATAATGGCCTCGTATGCAACCTTCTGCTCATCAAGTAAAACAAAATCAGAGTTCCCTTGAAATAATCCATCGATATGATCGATTAGCTTCTTGGAAGGACGAATCTTACCGTTCTCAATTAAATAAAGTAAATTAACTCCATTTCCTTCACCTACATGCCTTTTCAGAAAATCTTGAAGTTTAGATGCATCATCAGCTAGAAACAAAGGAGCTTCACGGATGATATCCTGATATTGATTATATTGGAGAGGGTCAGGCTGAACTTTTCTGTAATTATGTAGATATGCACATGAGTATCCGTTAATATCTTTAGAGTATACAGCCTCATTCATATCACTCAAATATTGTTTGTATGACCAAGCTTGATACGAAGGATGCGGTGTCTCTCTTGTCCTACCTCCTATAAAAGCCCTTACTACATCTTCTCGATCCATAGCCTCTACTGAATCCCATTGTTTTAACTCAACGATCACAAAGTTATCATTCTTCTGTTCATCCTGACCTGCAATGATAAAATCTATCCGCTTACTTGTAGAAGGAATATTATATTCAATCAATATTCCGCAGTCATCTGCTACCTTCGAATTACGGATAATTTTCTCCATAAACTGCATAGAGTTGTTCCAAGCTCGTACTTCCCCTTGATTAGGTCTTTTTCCCATGCCTTTAATGAATGCTTCTTCAATCTGAACTGTAATTTGGTTGTTATCAACTGATTCCCGGAAAGCTAATGCGTTACTGCTGTAGATAATCATGATGCGCCGCCTGTAATTGAATTAATTCATCTGATTTTTATATGTGATAATCTATTGATTCTTCTCCGTTTCTCAATAATCTTAAAAAATAAATTTTTTCAGAGAGTATCTCTGATCGTTGTTTTGTGCGGAATACTGTCGCTTCCTCAATATGTAACTCATTACCAAGTAAAAAATACTCATTATCAATAGGATAATAGATATACCATTTTATATTGTCCTTAGCCTTAATGTAAAAACACTCCTCAGAGTATTTATTGTATTTCTTCAATAGTTGCGTTGCTGTCTGAATTGTCAAAGCAACAAAACAAATATTCACGAAGGTAATGGTTAAAAGAATAGCTATAATAGAACCTAACAACTGTTCAATTATATTAAAGTTTATAGATAATTGACTTTCTAAAATTGTCGCAACTAAAAAACCAGGTATAAATGAGAACAAACATCCAATATGAAAAATAAAGATTATGGATACCACAATAAATTTATTGGCTTTTGGAAGTAATCTATCAAAAACATCTATCTTAAAATAAGATACATAAATTAGAACAACATAACTAGTAATAGTTCCCCATAGAATATAGTAGACAATGGACGAACTAATTTTAATTTCGTAAAAGAAAATAATTATAAGGCAACTACACAAAACAGAAAAAATAAAATTCATGAAAAATTTAAACATTCTAACATATAACTTCTTTTCTTTAGTGAAGAATAATTGCTCGATTTTAGTAGACGTTACAGTAGTTATTATTTGATTTTTTCTTATAAAAGCAACTAAAGTTCCAATGAAAACAATTATACTGCCCAGACCACTAATTTTTGATATTATTGACCATTCCGCAATTTGACTCCACACTTTCTTACAGCTCCATTCCAACTTATAATATAACTTATATTTTCAAATAATCTTCAAACAATACACTTATTCGCCACCGCCACCATCTTCGCAGGCATCTCTTCCCGCAGTCGCCATACAAAGCTCATCGGTTTGTTCCCCTCATGACTCACATAATCTGCTTCGCCCAGGAAAACAAATGGAGAGGTATAGTTATGCTCCTCCTTATACTCCCGCACGAACAGCACGATCCGGTGGCCTGTCTGGCGGTGATGAATATACCGCTGCGCGGTAGCTGTATGCTCCGACACCCTGCTCTGTGTCTGCCAGTGGAATAGACGCTCGTTAATCGCATAATCCTCGTACAATGTGGAGGGTGAGAAATCTTTGTCCGATTTGTTCAACGTAATGAAGAAAATATCGGTCTGTTCATCTGCAAAATACTTCACGCCTTCACGGAAGGCAGGTGATTGCTGGGCATTCCAGTAACCGAAGGCGGCAAGTACTTGGTCAATAGAGTACAGACAGTGGATATCCAGTGGACAAGTGTACCGGAACGAATTGCTTTTATCCACAAATCGCAGATGAGCCAGATTATATTTAAAAATATCCACAAGTTCTGCTCGGTATGCTTCACAAGACAGCACACGCTGCACACCCTCTTCGATGCTGGTCAGTCCTAGCTTCTCGGGCGCAGCTCGATGGAAGGTGTAATAGAACATAATCAACATGCGCCGTTCATCGGCGGTGGTTGCTTCTTTGCCTTTTTCAATAAAGTCGATCAGGAACGTCAGCCAGCTTCGGGAGTTAATCGTAAGCACAGACGGCAGTCTGCGGATGTACTCCTCGTATTCATCTTCGATGGGTGCTGTTAATCCGGCTTCGGCCAACATGCCGCGGAAATACCTTTTGCCCGTACGTCCACCATACAATTCAACTAGTGTCATCCCGTGATGTTCAACAAAATGAGCCAAGGTCAGCGGTAGTCCGGTGTCTTGCTGGAACGTTTGCAGCTTCTGGATCAACGCTCTGCGATTACGACTCATCTGCTTGAGGTTGCGCATGACGTATTCCTTCGCTTGTTTTTCCAATTGAATGAACGTGCCGCGAGGCAGGTTCGAAAAGCCGTTCTCGACGTAGTACGAGATGGAATGTTTGGTAGCGCCAATCAGGGCGCGGAATTTATCCTGGAACCTGTACTCCTGATGCGCTTGCCCGATGAAGTCGAGCACGGTCAGGCACTCTTTACCATCCGCCATCCGTAGTCCACGTCCCAACTGTTGCAGGAATACGGTCAGACTCTCGGTAGGACGCAGGAACAGGATGGTGTTCACCTCAGGGATATCCACGCCCTCATTGTACAGATCAACGACAAAGATCATGCGCAGTTCCCCGTTCACCAGCTGTCCTTTCGCAGAATGACGTTCCTGTTCGCTCGACCCGCCATGCAGGGCCATGGATGGAATGCCGGCTTCGTTAAATATTTTTGCCATATACATTGCATGATCCACCCCTACGCAGAAACCAAGCCCCTTCACATCGTCCAGATCGGTTACGTATTTGTTCAGACTTTGGATGATCTGGTTGGCACGGATTTTGTTATGAGTGTAGAGCTTCTCCAGTTCGTTCAGATCGTAGCCTTTACGCGACCACTTCACCTGAGATAGATCGACAGTATCGGTGACGCCAAAATATTGAAAAGGGCTCAGGAGCTTGCGGTCAATTGCATCGGTTAGACGGATCTCGGCGGCAATCGTATGATCGAAGTAGGCGGTAATGTCTTTGCCATCCATCCGTTCAGGCGTCGCGGTGAGTCCCAGCAAAATCTTCGGTTCGTAATGGGACAACAGCTTCTGGTATGAAGGTGCAGCCGCATGATGGAATTCATCCACAATGATGTAATCGTAATAGTCTGGGCTAGTGATCTCCGTCAGCTTCATGGAGTTAAGACTCTGAATACTAACAAACAAGTGATCCAGCGCCTCTGCTCGGTAATTCCCGACATGCAGCTCACCAAAGTTCATATCCTTCAGGATATACCGGAACGTGTCCCGACTTTGCTTCAAGATTTCTTCCCGATGGGCAACAAAAAGCAGCTTTGCTCCCGTATGGCTTGCCCGGAATCGCTTGTAGTCGAAGGCAGAGATGACCGTTTTGCCAACGCCTGTGGCGGCGACGATCAGGTTGCGGGTTCGTCCATACAACGTACGCTCGGCGTTCAGCTGTTCCAGCACTTCTTTTTGGTAATCGTAAGGCTGGATGTCGAGGTGAAAGTGGTTGGACTGATCTTTTTTACGATTCAGAGCCGCCTTCAACTGTGCCTCATGCCCTTCATCCTCAGCTACATATCGCGTGAATTCACGGTCATTCCAGTAACTCTCGAAGGTCGCTTCAATCTTGCGCAGCACATCGAGTGAATCTTTCTCCGTCACCTTGAGGTTCCACTCCATACCACTGGTCAGCGCTGGGTTGGATAGGTTAGAGGAGCCGACATAGGCTGTTGTGAACCCGGTATCGCGGTGGAAAATATACGTTTTGGCGTGCAGCCGGGTCACTTTGGTATCATACGAAATCTGGATCTCTGTGTTAGGTAATTTGCTGAGTTCAGTGATGGCCTTTAGGTCGGTTGCCTCCATATAGGTGGTCGTGATGATCCGCAGCTTCCCGCCACTAGCCGTGAACTGTTGAAGCTGTTCCAGCAGCAGGCGAAGTCCGCTGAATTTGATAAATGACACCAACCAGTCGATCCGATCGGCTGTCACGATCTCCTTTTGCAACTCCAATAACATACTCGGCTCGGACTTTGCACCTGTGAATAAAGAACTTTGGGAGATGGGCGTATCTGGACGAACGATTTTGGTATCCCGGACTGCACGAATGCTGTTCAGCTTGGAATACACATGGGTCAACACTTCCCCCTGCTCATCCAGTTGCAATTCATTGTACTCTTCTTCCCCCAGCGTACCTTTCAAGGTAGCAATAATCTCATTACACGTTCGAATCTGCGCCAATACTGCCGTTTTATCTTCCGTCTGTTCCCGCACAATCTTGAGCGCTCGCCGGGTTACCGCCGCCAAATACGTGGACAGCAGCTTGCGCGCTTCCTCTGCATTCAACTTCTCGGTCCCAATGTTATACACATCCGGGTCCAGCGCCGAAATCTCCTGTCTGGTGATGGTGTTGATAAGCTGTTCATATATGCCTTGTTTCATGAATGTACCTCGCGAGAGTTAGGATTTGTGGATAGTTCTCTATGTATATGTTAGCTGAAAGTTGCTTCTTCTATATTATCGACCAATCTGTGGAAGATTTCATTAGTTGTTTGATTTCATAGGAAAAAGCACCTTTACCTGTGGTCTGGTAGAAGTGCTTAATGATATGACTTTAAATCGTGCATAGATGTGCGCAACTCATATCATCTTTTCACTGTATCACTTAGAATTATAAGTTAGTATGACAGTCTTCTCTCTTAAATTGAAAATAAGGTTATCATCTTATCTTTAATAAAGATTGATAAGTAATCGCTTGTTTTTTGAGTTTGAATATCAGCACAAAGGCTAGTTATCTCCTTTTGAAGTACCAAAAGCGCGGCTGGAATAACAAAAATGTTCATTTTCTTTATATTCAGACCCTCATCATCAGTTTCAATCTCAATTCTCTTTATATCGTCATCAGCACGCAAAATATCACCTAGACAATAGACAATCTTGTCTTCTCTAGCCTCCTTAACCACTTTTTCTCCTAATAACCCTAAGAGAACTTGATAATTCGGGTCTCCGTCTTTAAATATATTAATTAACTCAATGATTAGGTCATTCAGAGAAATATTTCTTAATTTCTCTTCCATCCTCTCTCTTGAATCATCTAGAAACCACGATTCGAGGTCCACTGGTGTATCGTCTATTATCCCGGGAACATAGGGCTTAGTGTAAAGAAAATCTTTATTCATTGTTTAACCTACCTTTTAATGTTTTTTATATTCCCCACCTATTTTTTTAGCAACTCTGTCAAATAGCATATCCCACACTGCATCTTTATTACCAGTTTTGAAATATTCTTGTGCTTTTAGATCACTTCTTAGCTCTTTTTGAATATTAGCGAATATAATTCCTATGTCTTCTGCATTTTCTTTCCAACCTTCTGCCCCTCGTTTCATACTCAAATTAGTACCATTTGGAGAAACAGCTCTTATCTCAGCCATATTAAAATCTATTGCAGTGGCTATATCTTCAAGACTGAAAGGCCCGTTAGTTGGATGGTTATGAGTAAATACCGTATCTTTAGCTACATCTTTATGGTTACTTATATTTATAGACTTTTCAGTACCAACAACCGTTTCTCCTATTAAATTACCATTCTTATCAAAAAATTGCCCGTGTTCCAAGGGTTTATTTCGAATTTGATCCTCAAACTTATTAACAGATTCTAAATAATGAGTTCTACCCGTCCTGTCGTTTCCTTTCTCCTTATTCGACTCAGGCTTGCCTCCGCCCGACCCAATGTCGTCCTTTGAACGAAATGCTTTGCCAAACAAAACATACGCCAGGGCCTGTCCCGTCATCGCCCCACCGTAATACCCTGCACCATTCTCATCGATCTGCTTCTTCTGTTCTTCTACAAATTGCTCTATATCTGACCTCGCCGTTCCCGTACCCCAAGCGGTATCCCATGCAAACTGAATGCCACGCCCAACGTCTACAACTTTGCCCACTGTCATGGCATATGCCACACTGCTTAATGTACTGAACGGGTTATCGAAGAGAGCTTCTGCCGTCTGGCCCATTCCCGTTACTGTTTCTCCTACTGATTTATCAAGCAGCCCTACAGCGAAATTTCGCTTTAGTTCTTCTGGAATGTACAGTGCAACCTCACCTGAGCCGTCTGTTGTTCTGAAGTTCATTGCTATAAACGTAAACTCTTTCTGGATTTCGTCCAACAGTCCGAGTGTAGTCGGGAACACTTCTTTCACCTGCATAAAATCCCAAAAGAATCGCTCTCCTGTCACACCAGACCAATCGGACTGCAACATATAGATCGATTTTTCCAGTTCCCAGACCATTCGCTCCAGTTCCTGTTTCTTCTGTTGGACCAACCGGGCCTTTTCCTCTAATAGATCGGGATGTACCTC
This sequence comes from Paenibacillus sp. FSL H7-689, assembly GCF_000517905.1. Lineage (NCBI taxonomy): Bacteria > Bacillati > Bacillota > Bacilli > Caryophanales > Paenibacillaceae > Paenibacillus > Paenibacillus sp. FSL H7-689. Next base: position 127,824 of record NZ_ASPU01000005.1, on the reverse strand, counting down.
GATTCGCTGCATTTCCTTATCACCCGCCAACCTGACCTTAGTTTATGTACCTAAATTTTAACAAGTGGGAAGGAAGATTGGAATCAAACGGAAGGATCATTTCCTCAGAGGTTATCCGGTAGTTGGGCAACATCCTTGGGTAACTATTTTTGCACATTAATGCATGGATGAATGCCGTTGAGTCGACTGGGTATCTTGTACAAAAAGAACGACTTCTATTACAGATAGAAGTCGCACAAGATAACAATACAGCATGATTAAATCTTCTTTAAGACACTACAAATTGTACGACAATTGGAGTCCCATCATTTAATGCATCTCCTCCGGGAATTGTAATTGTAGTCGTCGTAGCCGAGGATGTATCTGCTGTTTGCATAAGGCCATTAATATAAAGATTGTAGTAGTTGTAGGTGCCTGGAAATGCGGTTGCAGCTACACCAGCGTCGTTTGTAAAAGCAGTCGCAGCAATGGCAAACGTTGCCCCAGTGCCGGTCCCATCACCAATGGTTGCAACAAATCTTAAACTGTTCTGAAATGGTGTCACAAGTGGCATGTTTCTCACCTCCTACCTAACATAGTATATGTGGTAGGTTTGGGAGTAGTGAAGGCAAAGGAACCAGCAACTAAATCCAATTTTAACCATTTATAATATTGGCTGTTATTATAATTATCTCGATAGTGATAGGTGTCCCTGCAAAGATCACACCGTTTTGTGACGAAAAAAACAACCTCTCTGCACTTACACTGTATGAGTTTCCTGGTTGGACAATCCCGTTTATATAAAGATTGTTGAAACTAGTAAGTCCAACCCCGGCAAATTCGGTTATGCTGTCGCCATCGTCATTTGTGAATTCTGTGGCAGGAATTACAACCGATGCCGACAAATCCAGATCGGTGTCCGGAAAATAGAAGTAACGGTTTGCCGTAGGAATGATTTCAATTCCGGGTACGGTGCCCGGCGGACCTTGCTCGCCTGGGGGACCCGTTGGTCCTTGGACTCCGGGAGTTCCCGGTTGACCTGGCTCACCCTGAGGACCTGCGGGACCCTGCGCTCCGGGAAGTCCTGCTTGACCCGGTTCACCTTGAGGCCCTGCGGGACCTTGCGCCCCGGGAACTCCGGGTTGACCCGATTCACCTTGAGGGCCTGCGGGGCCTTGCGCTCCGGGAACTCCCCGTTGACCCGATTCACCCTGAGGACCTGCCGGGCCTTGCGCTCCCCGAACTCCCGGTTGACCCAGCCCGCCGTGAGGACCAACAGGACCCTGCGCTCCGGGAACCCCCGATTGACCCAGCTCACCCTGAGGGCCTGCAGGACCCTGCGCTCCGGGAAGCCCCACTTGACCCGGTTCACCCTGAGGACCAACCGGGCCTTGCGCTCCGGGAACCCCCGTTTGACCCGGCTCGCCGTGAGATCCGGCGGGGCCTTGGACACCTGCCACACCTTGCGTTCCAGGGAGACTCACAGTCCCCAATTCATGTTGTCTCAACGGAGCGAGCAGGGGGCCGGGCTCACAACATACCGGGTTGCTGCCTCCCCCTCTCGGTAATGCAATGACTTTTTTGTCACGGGCCATTTTCTGTGATCTTAATGGACGCTTCGGTGAGCAGCGCTTTTTCCGATAAGACCTACGGATAATATGGCATCTCTTTCGTTTTCCCAAGTGTTTGTTTCTGCATTTCGACGTAGAACGACTGGGCCTTAATTTGTTGAGGGTGGCTGTCCTCTTGTTCAGATACTTCAAAATGGTCATCTCCTTAGGCCAAGGCACACAGTATATATGCCCTATACTATGTCCTTAGCACATTCGGAGAGTGTGCGAATAACTATGAGGGAAGCCCAATAAAAAAGACAAGAGTCCTGCTATAGTTGTCCTTTGCCTTGCCAGCACGGCTTCATTGTCTCCTCAGTAGGACCTCACAGATCATATTTTATGTTTAACTCAGACGATCCATCAGGATCAAACTTTTTTTCAGTAGACTCTTACCTCTCCTTAAAATGCTGAACGATCTCTTTCGGTTCCTGCGTCTCCAATGTAATCTGGCCTTTCTCGAATAGGATCATGTACGGATATGATTTCAGACCAAAAATCTTCTCATAATTAAACTTATTCTCATCACGGAAATTATAAAAGGTTACGTTAGTTATTGGGCCTTCTGCCCTCAAATTCTCGTTATTCACTTCATTTAATTGCGTCTGTAACTCAACAATAAATGGTCGCTCCGAAGGTCGGTCGGTAAATACAATGAGTGATGCATCATTTCGTTGATTTTGCGTTAGATAATCAATGGCCTTCTCTCTATTGTTCTGACTACATCCTGTTAATAGGAGTATCAAAATACATAACACCCAAAGCCTCTTCATTTATATAACCACCCAAAATATGATATAATTGGTTATTAACTATTAAATTCACTTCATTAAAAAATCTATTCGCTGAAAGGAAGATGCACATTGAACAAAAGGAATATCATCATCTTTATCATTATTGCTCTTATCATATTGATACTTCAACTTGTGCTTTATTTTTCTGTAACTAATAAAGAAGAATCCACACTTCCCGATTCTAACATCCCACTTCAAACCAAAACCGTAGATGAGCTTACCATCTCACTGCGTAATGCAAACTAACCTATACAGATCATGAAGTGCACTTGGGTTATGAGATTCAGGGTGGTGGACAGTCAATGCTTTGTACAGATAAAATCTCGATTTTTCACCTTTCAAATAGCAACAAAAACCTGCATAGCCAGCCTCGGCTTCACAGTTTTTATTAAGAATTTGCATGTGGATACATCTCATTTACAACTTAGGCAACCAAAAGGGGTTCTCTTCCTTCTCACACCCGGTTAACACGTAAAAAATATGTCCCTGCTCACTCTTCATCGTACCGATCCCTTTGCAGGTGTCTGTCTTCATTCCCTGTTTGGAGCCATAGGCATCCCTTGAGTTATCGTAAGTCGATTGAATAGCTGTACCATCATAGATCAATTCCTGGATAATGGGCCCACCTTCAATGGTATACATCGTTACACGAACCTGATCCTGCTGTTTTTTCTTCACATTTTTCATAAATGTGTCCCACTTATCTTCGTTCCGTATGCCTCCATGAAGCACAACCACATCGCCGCTTTGCTCCGCTTGCTCTGGATTATGAGGCTCAATAATTTCTGGGAATGATTTCGTGATTACTGGAGAATCCGTTGTTGGATCATTTGCCTGACAGGCAGTTAACAGCATTAAAGCTAACGATAGGATAAGCATACTTTTTCTCATTCCATCACCTCATGTATGAAACGCTTCAATCTTATCCTTTGTTGCATGATTATGCTTAATTTGTCATTTATCTGTAACTCCCTCGTTGTCCCGAACGTACTCTCACACCTACATACAAGAAAAACCCTTCACGCAAGCGATTCAGATCCACGTTCCCATGAACCGATGCCTGCTTGAAGGGTTTTATATTTCCATCACATTTATTTCTCGAATCGGAACCAGCCAAAGTCAAACTGACTGCCTGGCAGGAAGATAAAGCTTACTTTCTGCTCACCTTTCACCTGTTCAAGCTCAAACACCCGCTCCTCATATCCACCCGACTGGGTGAACTCAACCAACTGGTTGCTCTGTCCGTCCGCACCTGCAAAACGAATATGAATGGTATTTTTATCAATCGGCGAATGACCGTAGATCACGAGCTTGGATGTGCCTTCTGCCGTAAAGTCCATGTTTTCAAACTCCAGCGATACATTGTTCCCGATACCTTCTACTCTGTCGCCCTCAATTTTGAACGTATCTCCGTAGAGATGATCACAGGATGCAGCCGCATTCTGTTCAAAGGCCCGACTCTGACGTTCGAAGGAAAATCCTTTAATATGAATCTTCTGCTTCAGCACAAAACAGATCGACGTGATCCCGCTAAGACGTTTGGATAATTGGTACGTCTCTTCCTGGTACACATTCCAAATGGACTCTTTGTCATAAACCACATCTGCGATCATCGTACTTCCTTCTTCATCCGGCATACCTTCCCAGATCTGAATGAAGTAGTCCTCAGTGGATAGCGTGAAAATAGGAATCGTTATGGTATCGGAGCCGTACGGTCCGAAGTCAATATTACGGAAGCCTACATGCGTCTCTCCATCCCGACTTGTCGCTACCCCGCGCTCATTACCGTTACCTACCTCACCTTTGGTGTAATCGTACAGTCCGCCCGTGATGAAGCCGTATGGATCTTTGTAGGCTGTGCCGAGACCGTCCGCCTTGAACTCCAGCTGGGAGATGAGTTTCGTTTTATCCGTACCATTGGTACTGGTTGCGCGAAGCCGGAACTCCCCGTCACCTATAGCCGATACCTTCACCGCATGTTGATGCTCACCGTTATCGCCCGTTTCTGCTTGAACAGCTTCCACTTTGGCAATGTTGGATTCAATTCCTGCATCGTTCACAACAGCCCACTCTATGTCGCGGTAGGAGGTGTTCTCCGGATACAGCTTGGCGGTTACGACCAGCTCCGGGTTGGACGGATCGAGCAACTGTCCTGCACTACTGATGATCTCGATTTTCCGCAAAGGAATCTCCTGAGCATTTCCCGTAAGCACCGGACGTTCTTCATTGTTCATGAAGACAGGTTGTACTTGTTTCACGTCATTAAGTTCAGCCGTCACAACTAGAGATTCAAATTCAGCCGTTGCTCCTTCCAACCCTTCGGAAGAAACTTCAATCCGTACCGTTCCAGCTTCATTTGTCGCTCCGATGATGGCCATCAGTTTACCGCTGAACAGTCTTCTGCTCAATCCTTTGTATGGATCATAGTCCGTGCTGTCCCCGTTATCCAGACCCAGCAATCTTCCTGCACCCGTCACCTGAACTTGTACGCGGTTGTTTGCATTGTGAACTGGATTACCCGTTTCATCTTCAACATCAATTTCTACAAAAATCAGGTCTGTGCCATTCGCTTGTAACTGCTCCCGATCCGCTTGAAGACGAATTTTCTTCGCATCCGTATAGGATCTTTGTGCATCGGTTGCAATGATTTGACCGTTCTCATCGTAAGCGATCGCTTTCAGCTCGCCCTCTTCATAAGGCACTTTCCACCAGCCCGACAACTGTGTTCCATTGGCATGATCAATATCGTACGTACCAATGGTTTTACCATTAAGTTGCAGCTCAATCTTCGGCGCGTTGCTGCACACGCGTACATCAATGATTTGCCCCGGGCTGAAATCCCAGTAAGGGAACAGGTGAACCATCGGACTTTTCTTATAATCCGTCCAAGCCGCTTGGTAGATATAATAAGAGTCTTTCGGGAACGTTGCCGTATCCAACTGTCCAAAATACGAATTCTTCGTATGATACGGTGTCGGTTCTCCAATATAATCGAATCCAGTCCACAGGAACTGTCCCAGTGAATACGGTGTATCCCGTTCTGCCAAGATGCAGTATTCTGCCGACTTCGCGCCCCAGCTGGTCGTACTGTTACCCAAAGCCGAGCACTGCTCGTCGTCATCTGCCAGAATCGGCTGTTCGAACGGGAAGTGATAAATGCCCCGACTCTGCACCACAGAAGACGTCTCACTACCATAGATGATCCAGTCCGGATGTTCTTCATGATGTTTGTCGTAATATTTTTCCGCGTAGTTGTAACCTGCCAGTTTCACGATATCTGCGCATTTTTGTGCATTTTCCCAAGGCATATAGTTCGAACCAATCGTCACGCCAGCATTACCTTTTGGATCAAATTCCAGCACATAGTCCATTAACATGCGAGTTACTTCCTGTCCACGCTCATCCGCATGGGTATCGTAAATTTCGTTCCCGATACTCCACATGATCAGACTGGCATGGTTACGGTCACGCTTCACCCAACTCTTCACATCCGTATGCACCCACTCCGGGAAAAATCTCGCATAATCGTATGGCGTTTTGGCACGTTCCCACATATCAAAGGCTTCAGACACAACCAGCATACCCATCTCATCCGCGAGTTCCATGAACTCTTTGGCAGGCATATTATGCGCGGTGCGGATAGCGTTAACGCCCATTTCTTTGAGCAAAACGAATCTTCTGCGCAGTGCCGTCAGGTTAAACGCAGCCCCCAGCGCCCCGAGATCATGGTGTTCACACACACCGTTCAGCTTCATCTTGACCCCGTTCAGGTGGAACCCTTCATTGGCATCCAGCTTGATATCCCGGAATCCAATACCCTGTGATACCGATTCAACTGTCCTATGTTCCTGATCATCCGAGATCAATCGCAACTCTGTCACCAGTTCATACAGATGCGGTGCATCTGGGCTCCACAGGTTTGGATTCTCCACTATGATCTGTTGGCTATCTGTCGATGCGGCCGCATTCTCATCCACCGAAGCCGTAACATTCGCTTGGCTGGATGCCACCACCTGACCTTCATACCGGATCGTATGCATCAGTTCTGCTTGCTGATTCTGTTCCAGGTTCAGCTCCGTATCCACTTCCACCTGCCAGCCATCCGTCTGTTGCTTGATGGATACATAGATCCCATCCGTAACAATATGGTTGCGGTCTCTTTTTTTCAGCCACACATGGCGATAGATTCCGGCCCCGGAATACCATCTGCTGTTCGGGCTCTGATGCACCACTTTGACCACAATCTCATTGTCGCCTTCCACCAGTGCATTCGTGATCTCATGTTCAAAAGCAGAATATCCATACTTCCACTCCCCAACCAGCTGCCCGTTCACATACACCGAAGAGTCCATGTATACGCCATCAAAACAAAGCAAAAGTTGCTGCTCATCCTTCGTGTAATGGAACGTCTTGCGGTACCATCCAATGCTGTCCTCATACAGTTCAAGCGTATTATATATCAGCCAATCATGGGGAAGCTCCACAGGTTCATACACCAGACCCTCAGGTTCCGTAACGTCCAGCTTGCTTTTCGCAAATTGCCATCCATCATTAAATAGTCTCTTCTGATTCATGTTAGTTTCTCACTTTCTTGAAGTAAATTATGATTGCGATTACAACAGTAAATGTCGCTTTCTCCGAAAACCTTTTCGGTAATACACAAGTATGACTATAACACATAACCCGATTATACCATCAGTCTCTTTCCTGTAACTCCTTTTCATAAGATTTTTAGCCATAATGATGAACGTTTTATTCCCTCCAAGCATTGTAACTTTCGATGACAACAAGCCAAAAAGGCAACCCGTCAACCGGGTCACCTTCTCTGTTCTATAAAGGCCAATATATCTTCTTTAGGGGCATTAATGATTTAGCCTCTGAATCAAATGCATCATAATGCTGATTAATCAGCTCTACCAGAAGATCTGCATCTACCAAAGAAACTGGAATGTTAGAACGTTCTGCTTCATACTTAGCCTCTCTGGTGAATCCCCCAGTTGAAACATAAACTCCTTGATCACCGGGTCTTAACCCTCCGATAAAACTTCGAATCTCATTGGATCCCATCGCGTTTTTCCTATGTTTAACTTCCACCATAATTCTAGGCTGTTGCAGCCCCAAACCATCTGGTGATGCAATAATATCTCTTCCGCGATCAGGTCCTTTTACAGATATTCTTGTTTTGTATCCCATGCCTCTTAAGACACCAGCTACCAGACTCTGCATTTCTTCCCAATCTAAATGATTGAATTTGTCCTTTATAAATTCATGTGCTCTCTCAATTACATCCTCTTTAATCGCGTCTAGTTCCGCCTGCTCTTTTTCTGTTTCTTCTGGATGTAGATCAAGGGGTTCAGATCTTTTGGATTTCAAAAAGTGAGTAAGTTCCTTCACTGTTTCAGGCTGTAATGCAAAAAGTGTAATCTTCGATCCTAAGGTACTGCGTGTATTTGCAGTTAAAACATCCCGATCTACTTGTCCCGTCCACGTCACCTTTCTATAATGTTTTTTGTCTGAGATCATACCTTCACCGTACTGATAATCGGAAATGATTTCTCCAATTAGATACTCGCGTGTTTGAGGGTCATATGTAACTACCAGATCTCCTACTTTCATATCATTAGCAAATCTGAATAACTGACCTGCTGTAATATTTACTTTACCATCCTTATAATCAGGATACTCGTTACGAAGTCTTTTCTTTACATCGTCGGTATGTCTTACTTGTGTCAATGAACCTACTTCATTCCAACCAATAGCTATCACTTGTGTTTCTTTAAACTCTTCAAAGAGGTAGGCACTCTCACCGGCTCTAATGAACCAATTATTTTTACTCATAAGTTCCTCCATAACTTGCTTATTTCTAACTTAATTAGAAGTTTCGGCATGGAAATGACATTCCCTGCATGAAGACTGTATATAGTTCAGTAATTTATTACACTTCGAACTGCATGATTATTGTTAACCAAATCTAAAAGGTGACTTGAATTATCTCAAGTCACCTCTTCTTTGAATATGTCTTATGCACCTTTAAACTCACCTAAATCTCTATCCCTTGTAAAAAGGGTTCCACCCTATGCCTTTGCCCGATGGCATCGCGCCAGGCACTCCGTCTGCTTCAAGCAGCGGACGGACAACTAACTTCACGGGCCACTCCCTGCTCTCGAATATCGCATGAGCGAGCGCGGCCCGGTCGGATTCGGGAAGCTGCACATGTTGCAGCGCTTCCTTCCAAGCCTGCTCCGTGATCTCCCATAACTTCGTTTCGGGAATGTGATACACCTCGCTAAGTGCATCCATGATCGCAGCCAGATTCACCTGCGTCCCCAAAGACTGCACATAAAAGATCAGCTTCTGGATCGTCTCGTTATACAGGCTGTTCGAGTAGCCAGGTCGAATCTGGTAGGCAGGGTCTGCAATGCCATGTTTGTCCAGATAAGGCTGATGCAAACGCACCGAATCATGATCGCGGAACAATAGACCTTTTACCTCATTATCCTTCAACACCAGACAGCAGTTCTGACCATGAATCTCGGGTACAACGCCCACCTTGAACAGACGCATCACGATGTCATAAAACGTCGTAGCTATGCCGGCATAAAAGTCGAGAACATTCGTGCTGCTCAGATGATCCCCCAGAATGTCCTTTAATAGATGATGCCCTTCCAGATTCACACCGAGTGCGGCCATTGGAATGACTCTGTAGGCTTCATTAAGCAATTCAGTGGGATACACACGAATCTGTGCAGCCAGATGGCGGGGATGATCATCGAACAGTCCCATGGATTCCGGCATGAAGCCCCACCAGTTCTGCTCTTCGCACATATACACCTTGTCCTTCAACGTCTCGTCACAAGCAACGGCCTGTCGTAGCATCCGTTCACCAGCAAGACCATTCAGAAGTTTGACCACCGGAAGATAACGAGCAGCCCCCAACGACAGCACACTAACCGGTAGCTTGAGCATTAGGGTGGATTCAGTTGACGGAGCCATCGAGCGCAGAGAGGATGTGGCCTGTACGTCGCCCACTTCTATGTCCAATACGATAATGCTACCCTCTTCGATCTCTCCCGTGAAGCGAGGCAGAATCACATGCTGCAATTGCCATGGATGAACAGGCATCGGCAGATATTCGTACAACGTAATCCCTTTTCGGGCAAACTCGGCTTCCATCACTCCGCGCTGAACATCGTCTAACACATCCAAAATGGACAATCCATCTTCACACCCTTGCTGCACGGCATCCAGCCGTATAGCCACCCAGCGCAGCGAAATCGCCTTCCCGAATTCTGCTGCATACCGAGTTACATCTTCTGCGTTGAATCCCACCTTGGCTTTGGACGATGGGTGAAATGGACGATCCCGCAATGCCGCAACGCGCTCACCTTTGATAAACCATTCATACGCAGAAGCCGGGACATTAGCGGACAGATACTGGACTTGTTCCCAGCCCAAAGCATACTGCTCCACAGCAATGTCCAGACTAACCAGGAATTCCGCCACCCCAGGCTGCGCATAGGCCTTATCCGACAAAGCCCTCTGTAACACCGCACGTCCAACTTCTGTCGGAGTATCAAGGAGAACCCAGCTTCCATCAGTTTTCTCCTCGTAGATCGGTGAACCCTGAACCCACTGAGTCCCCTGTCTTACTCCTGTTTCAACCAGACACAGCACGCCTTGAGTGTGCAATCTATAGCGAGAAGCTACATTCTGATTATGCTCTTCGCTGTCATATCCCTTGTACAATCGACGGAACGGTGCAGGTGCTTCGGCAAAATCAATGAATGGGTGATCCTTCATTGGAAGCAATTGCTCCGCCAAGAAAGAATTCATCAGATCCGCCATAATCCGGCGTTCAGCGGCTTGCAGACTGGAACGCTTCATCATTGTTGACATGATTATTGTCCTCCGTTAGATAATGGAATGCCGGGTGCGGATGCCCCAGAAAATCATGATGCGAGATGGTCCAGCAATAAGCCCCTGACTTTTCAAACAAAACAATATCTCCCACGCGCAGCAGTGCTACCTCCGCATCAGAATGCATGCGATCCTTGGGTGTGCATAGCTCACCTACGATATGGACTCGACGATCTCTTACCTCTGGCCGGGCAAACGAGTGTTTCCAACGATCCGTTGCCATAATCTGAAACGGGTGGTTATGCCCCCATGAAGCAGGCAGACGATTGTGGTGCGTACCTCCCCTTAACACGGCAAAATACTGATCATGAGAAGTTTTGATATCCGTAACCTCTGCTGCGTAATACCCGTGGTCTGCCACCAGCAGTCGACCCGATTCAAAATACAGCTGGCCTCCGCGTGAAACAAGGCGCTGTCTGGCTTCACTTTGCTCCAACAGGGAAGTGAATAATGGCCAGTCAAATCCGGGGCTGCCATCATACGTAACACCGAACCCACCTCCTGCATTCACCACTTCCACAGGAAGATCATACTGTTGCTGCCACTGTTCCACCTTTTGCAAATACAACTCGATCATCTCGGCGTGCAGCCTTGCATCCATATTGTTGGACAAGGAGTGAAAATGGAACCCGCTTAACCGAACCACACCCGCGCCTTCCACACGAATGAGTTCAATGGCTTCTTCCACCACCTCTTCATCGATTCCAAAAGGACTCGGCCCACCGCCCATGACAATCTTCGTCCGAGGTAACGTACTGCTCCGCAGATTGATTCGAAGAAGAATGCGAACCTCCTGCGCTAGACCCTGTTGTTGTTTATGTTTCGGCTCATGTTCCTGCTTCTGTCCTTGATCCTGTTTTTGCTTCTGCTCTTGCATCAGTTCCTCGCCGTATGCTTGCGTATATCTCTGCTCCGGCTTCAGTTCCCACTCTTGCTTCTGCCTGCTCCCCTGCACCTGCTCCTGCTCCATCGCTCTCTCTTTCGCAATCGCAATAATGCGCCGCAGCTCCAGCAAACTTTCCACATGAATGTAACTCACGCCATTCTCGATGGCTAGCCTCAGTTCGCTCTCCTTTTTACCCGGACCTCCAAACAGAATCGGAACCTCGCGACTTACCGCTCTAACCTTGAGTAGCTCTCCAATCGAAGCCACTTCAAATCCCTTCACCAATGGAAGCAACGCCTCAATGATGCGCAGATCTGGATTCGCCTTGATGGCGTAGAACAATCCTGTGTTTCCGGGCATACAGCCTAACATCTGACGTACCTGTTGCTGAATGCCAGCCAGATCGTATACATACGCACATACCGGATCTTCCATCCCTCGTTGCAGTTCATCTATCGCATGCCATACACTAGCTTTCATATCTGCCCACCCGCATTCTTGTAGTCATTCCGTTTTTGGGCAAATGCTCGAAACGCCGTATTCCGATCATCACCAAGCACGTATATATGTACTCCCCGCTCAGCCCAGAGCGACATATCATCCACACCTCTGGTGACCGTTGCATAAGGTACTTCGCACTGTTGGGCGGTAGCATGTAATTCATCCAGCGCACGTCTCACATCCGGGTGCTCCGTCTGCCATGGCACACCGAGGGATTGCGACAGATCCGCCGCGCCTTCCAATACAAAGCTCACCTGAGCGTGAGACAGAATCTGTGCACTTTGCCGCACGCCCTCCGCACTTTCGATCATGGGTACAACCATCACTTGTTCATTAGCTTCCTCGATATATCCCGTGAGCGGATATTTTCCGAATACACCGGGACGACCACTATTCAAGCTCCGCATACCAACCGGATGATAGTAGGCGTGACGAACCGCTTCCTCCACCTGCTCCAGTTGCTCGACATGCGGAATGACGATGCCTTGAGCGCCACAGTCCAGCACTTTAAGAATCTCCGCTCGCTCTACCTTCGAAATTCGAACCAACGGGGTTAGGCCGACCAGTTCCGCCGCCCTGATCAACTCTTCCACCGATTCCATCGATGTTGCGGCATGTTCCAGATCAATAATGACAAAATCATATTCCGCATGTCCGATCATCTCGACGATCACCGGGTGTGGTATGGATACAAAAAGGCCGTATACGGGCTGTTTGCGTGCAATTTTTTCCTTCAGCGTGTTAATCCTCATTCGACGATTCCCTTTAATTCGGGTGTTCCATTTGATTCAAGTACATCCTTTGATATCTTGAGCGGATTGCTCGCTTTGCGGAAATATAACTCTCCATCCCCATACAGACGGCGCTTGGTCATCTCTTCGATCAGTGCATCTTCGGCAAAAAGGTCAAATGCAACGAACCGTTCCGTGTACTCCGGGTGCTGCTTCTGATAATCCACAATTACACCTGCGCACAGCTGCCAGAGCGCTTCCTCCGACAGACCAAACTTCTCCAAAGCCAGCGCAATATCCGTCATACAGATAAAAAAGAATGCGTCATACGTATAGTCACGAACTTCCGACACATCTCCCGCATAGATGAAGGAATACCGATTGAACTTGCGATGGGTTTCAGGCTCGGGGTTCAGCTTCGGTGCCCGTTCCGGATACATCAGTTGATCCGGTACGTAGCGGACACCATCATGCAGATCCTTGATAATGATTCGTTTGGGCAGATCATCTTCCAGTACCAAAATGATATTCTGGGCATGAGATTCCAGCGCAATCCCGTGTGCATAGAGCAGATGGATAATCGGCAATGTAACTGTGCGAACAAGGGCCTCACTCCACTTTTCCACACCATGTCGCTCTACAGCATCTTGGATAAATGGAACACCATCCGGCTGCACCAACATCAATGCATTCAGAGGCCATGCGGTCTCGCCTTCCTTAAGATGAACCGATACATTCTCCCGCCAGATGGCACCGAGTGTACCGTAGGCACGTCCATACTGGGTTGCAGGCAACTGCTCATAACGGAACGACAATCCCATGATTTCTTTTAAAATGCCAAACTGCGCCTGCTGCAACAGCTCATCTTCACGAACAAGTTCATCCAGCCAATCGCTGATCAGCGGTGCGTTCTGGGTCGTATGCTGTGCCAGAATACGTGTGCTCGACGTGTTGGTGATGCTAAGGGCCAGCTTGATGTAAGGGGCTTCCGGATTCACCCGATTCGACAGCGAACGGATCGACTGCTGCGCACGATAGGGCGAAGACGATGGACCAAGATACACGATGTCTCCATCCATCAGTTGACGGGCATATACCGATTCCAACTGGTGCTCCCACTGCCACGGATGAACCGGAATGAACACATATGAATCATCAGTGCCAGAACCTATTCCTATGCCAACCTTGCTGTCTTCCCTACCCGAGCTACGGACTGTTTCGCCTTTTTCACGAACTCCCCCATGAAGCTTCGCTTGGATTGTCTCTCCAACGCTCTCACCAACCTCGGCACTGCTCCCAAGCTGATCTGCACTCGCCACATATGCGTTAAGGTTCTCACCCATGTCCGTTCGACCTTGTTGTTGCAGAATCTGTTGAAATCGCTGCATATCCTCTGCGGTCAGATGTTGCCCTACCAGTTTTTCAGAGCTATACCCTGCGGATACAGCGGTCTGAGCAAATTCTTTTTTCACAGCAACCCAGACTAATGCAACCTTTGAGTTAAATTCAGGGCCATAAGCCAGATTGTCTTTCAAAGAAAATCCCAGCCTCGACTTATAGCTCGGGTGGTACAGATGACCGTCGGTCATGTGACTTTCGAGCGCATCATAATGCCGATCTTCATTCGGAATGTTCAAGGGTAATATTGCCCGGCACTGGCTGTCCTTTGCCATCGTTTCGAGTAGTTCCTGGATAAAAGCCGTCACATTTGCACACTTCAAAGCGTTCAGCACAATTTCCTCCAAAAACAGATCCAGATCGGTGCACGGTACGCCTTCTCTTTGGATCGAACCCTTCTTCACTTTCACCCGGCCAAATGAAAACTTTCGCTCCGCTTCACATGTGTACGCCACAGAATGACCGGAAGATGTAAGTCCCTCGGTTCGCCATTCGCTCCCACTTACATGACTGTCCAGAATGCCTTCGAACCACATTGCCTCCAGTGTCTGCCGCATGATCCGTTCCTGTACACCCACGTAGACTGCTTCTGTCCTGCCGCCTGCTTCAGCCCTGTATCCCACGACTCCCATGCACTTCACTCCCTATTCGTTTCATTACATTGCTCACCGGCACGTAATCCGGGGTCTGGCTAATCCCTCTTACACAACTCACCAAGTTTTGTTTGGCCAGAAATGCATCCGTCATCAGCAGATGTTGCACATATGCATTGCCCGTTCGTTCCAGTTCCTCCACAAGTACCCCACGTACCTGCTTCCAGAAATGCTCCTCCGGGACGTTCACATCTCGCGCCATGGCATGAATCAAAGACCCCAGATGATTGACGATAAAATAGTACGATGTCCGCGCCCAGGCTTTCTCTCGCGAATAAAATAATAAATCCGACGCAGCACGATCCTGCTCACTTATAAGTTCCTCATCCACACTGACCCCTTCCAGATCGCGGACGATAAAATCAACAGGCAACCCATCCTTTAAGGTCACAAGGGTATTCTGCAAATGAGCTTCAAAATGAATACCTTTCTCTCCCGCAGCCCGTACAATCGGCAGCAGCGAACATTTCAGATAACGTTCCAGCCAACGCTCGGCAATGTCACGTCCACCACCCAGCATCGCCATCAGTCTCGACCGCATCCCGGGAAGCGGTGCTTCAACCAGACTGGATAAGACATACGTATTCTCAACATCAAACTCAATGGGCCGATAAGCTATCGTAAACAGACTGGTTAACTCTTCATCTTCAAAAGCACAAGTCGCTACGCCTGTCTCATACGCAATATGCGTGTTCGGTTCAGCACCGAAGCAGTCATGCTGCCTGACGTACTTGGAGGCATCCAGTGTTCTGCGCATCTGCTCAGCACTGTTAGTGCGAATCATGTTGGTGATCTGCATATTCAGTGACAGCTTGATATTGCAGTTCCATCCGGGAACATAGACCGTACGGACCGAAGAAGTTGGATAGACGATAGGCCCCGCACTACCGAGTAGGATTAATTTTTCATCTCGAATATAGTGCTGTACCTCGGACAATCGTGATATGTATGCGTATTGCCATGGATGGACAGGCAGCAGCCCATACATTTCACTCTTTTCTTTTAAAATAGGCTCCACATGGCTCCACAGGAGGTCCTGCAAATCCATTGCCGCCTCGTCATCGACCCATTCCTGCACGTAGACATCCTGCCTCACGGCGATATAACAGAGTTGAAATGATGTCCGTAACTCCGGACTGTACTTCTGCACATCATCCTCGCTGAAGCCTTTGGAGTTCTTCGGAAACGGATGGAACGGATGACCATACAACAGTGACTGTTCAGATGTGCGATAGTCATGGATGTCGAGACCGGCCGCTTGTTCGATATACAACGTAAGGTTACCGACACTGTTATCTACCTTTTGTGCAAAATCTTTGGCATACGTCGCATCTACACGATTCGTATTCTCGCCCTTTGGATGTGCACTATCCACCTCAAGTGAACGCTTCATTTCCATCACACTTTTCATCATTCCATGTTGAACCGAACTCGCTCCCTGTTCCCCATTCCCGCTTAGCTCAGATGTGATCCAGCGAACCAGGTCGCGATAATGCACGGTTTCCCCGCCAGATTCCATGCTGATGTATTCATGCTCCCCCATGGCAGAGTAATAAGACAAGCGTCCTGTCACCTTCACCCTACTAGCTTGAAAAGTAACAGTGTACGACAGCGTGTTCGGATTGATCCGAATATCGCTTTCCTTCTCTAGCGCAAGCTCACGGATGTAACAGTTCAACAGCAGTTTGCACGAATGTTCATGGGCCTGCTGCTCAGCCTCAGACCGGAGCTTGTTTTCCATCTCGAACAATGATGCCAACCTTCTTTCGGGTTATAAGTAAGACCAGGGGAAGTGTAAGCAGTATGGCGCAGCCAAGTCCGATACAGATCTCTTTGAGTGCTCCCCATTTTGCCATCTCCATGGACGTTCCTGCCCCGGCAAGCCATTGCCAACGCATATCGTAATACAGGGTCAAGCCCATCACCGCAAACGAAGAAGCCAGACGCTCAATCGTGGTTGATAACACCGACCCTTCGTGCATGTCTTCGTCTGCTAATGCTTGCAGACCAATCGCAGAGATGCTCATACCTGACAGGCCAACGCCAATTCCCCGGCATGCCATGAGCATCCCTATGATCCAGACCGATGCTCCCAGGGGCAGAACCGCAAACGACAAGATCGATATCGACACCAGCAACGTCCCCCATGCGATAAAATGTATGGACCGACCGCGATCCAGCAAGCTGCCGCCAATCCACATAAACAGACTTGTACAGATTGACAAGGGAATGAACAACGCACCGGACAAGGCCGGCGACAGGTGGAAGACGTCCTGGAACAATAACGGCAATGCAAAGATCACGCCAAACATGACACAATCCTGAATCGTCGAGATCAATACAGTCAGCGGAAAGATGGCATTACGCCGCAGCAACTGGTACCGGATCAATGGTTCCTTGCGACTGTTCTCGGTCTGAACAAAACGAATGAGCAGCACCACACCGAGAGCAATCAGCAGCCAAGGTACCCATACTTCCACGACAGGACTTGCGTACAACTGTACTCCCAGACTAAGGGCACCTACAGCGCAGATCAGCAGCATGACACTGGTTGGATGCCATTTTTTCCTACGAGCAGGGATATAAGTCTGAATGACTCGACCGCACCCGATCAACGAGAATATAGCCAGTGGCACATTGAGCCAGAACAACATTTCAAGCCGCCCATACTGAATGATGAAACCACCCAGCGTTGGACCGGCAGCCGGAGCCAACATAAGAAGCAAGCCCCACGCTCCTGTAATTCGTCCCCTTACCTCCGGTCCGTAGACATCAAACAGCAACACAAGTGATAACGGAATCATCAGCCCCGCGGCAACGCCATGCATAAAACGTACAAGCAAGAGTACTTCGATGGAGTGATAAAACAACGCACCTGCTACCGAGAACAGTCCATAGATACTGATCCCCAACATATAAGTCTGCTTACGCCCCAGTCGGTCCACAATCAGGGAAGCCAGCGGCATCGTTAACGTCATAGCCAGCATGTACAGCGCGATAATCCACCCGCCTGCTGTCGTAGAGATCTGATAATATTTCACAAAATAAGGCAGCAGCAGGTTAAATGCACTGTTGGTCAGTACCAGCGAAAAGGCACCGATCAGAATCGCGAGTAATACTGCATGCCTCTTCATAAGGGAAAGCTTCAGCATGCGGCTGTTGCTAAGGCAATCGCTTCAGCTACCGATTTCTCAAAGATTGCAAGGATTGCACCCGATTCTTGCTCCGTAATATTCAGCGGCGGCAGAAAACGAACAACAGCTGAATGACGCCCGCCCAGTTCTACAATTAATCCATTCTTGAAACATTCACGCTGAATAGACTCAGCCAGCGCACCATTAGGCAGATAATGTCCCAGACGATCCTTGCGTCCTGTTGGATCAACCACCTCAACGCCAATCATCAACCCTCTGCCCCGCACGTCACCGATCTCTGCATAGCGTTCTTTCAATGCATTCAGTTGATTCATGAACTGCTCACTGCGCAGATGTACGTTGTGTAAAACATCCTGTTCCCGAATATAACGAAGTGTCGCAAGTCCCGCTGCCATGGCCAACTGATTGCCACGGAACGTACCTGTGTGTGCACCAGGCTGCCATTGGTCCAGTTCTTCTTGGTAGATGACAACAGACATCGGCAAACTTCCGCCAACTGCTTTGGAGCAGACAATTACATCGGGTACAATCCCGGCATGTTCAAATGAAAACATCCGGCCTGTCCGTCCAATGCCTGTCTGCACTTCGTCGATGATGAGTGGAATGCTTCGCTCTGCTGTGATTCGTCGCAGCTCCCTCAGCCATTCGATATCTGCCGGAATGGCTCCACCTTCACCCTGCACCGTCTCCACAATGACCCCACACGGTGCCGCAATACCGCTCTCGCAATCATCGAGCAAGTTCTCGATATACTGTGCGCTTAACCGGGCCGTCATGCCTTCCCCAACACCAAATGGGCAGCGGTACTCATAAGGAAAAGGCAGGAAATGAACATCGGGCAGCAGGCTCTGCAGATGTTGTTTCTTGCTCAGGTTGCCACTCATCGACATTGTCGCTTGGGTCGAACCGTGATAACCTCCCTGAAAGGCAAGAATAGACTTGCCACCTGTTGCATGTTTGACCAGCTTAATGGCTGCTTCTACCGCATCCGCTCCGGTTGGACCACAGAACTGGATTTTGGCTTTGTCTCGCATCTCTGCCGGAAGAATGGAGAATAGTTCTTGCATATATGAAAGCTTCAGCGGTGTTGCCAGATCCAGTGTATGAAGTGGAATCTGCTGATCGAGAACATCGCGAATGGCGTTGACCACCGTGTCATGGTTATGCCCCAGCGCCAATGTTCCTGCCCCAGCCAGGCAGTCGTAGAATACGCGGCCTTCCGTATCGGTAATCTTCACCCCATGGGCCTTGTTAATGACAAGCGGGAAATGTCTCGGGTACGATCTTGCATTGGATTCCTTCTCATTTTGCATCTTCAGATATTCCGTCTGCACCTCTACTGACATAGCCCTCTAACGCTCCTTATAATCGATTCAGGCTGAACCTGCTGCCTGTGATTCTTGTTCTACATTTTGCATATGACATGGTATTGGTTCAAAATCATGGTGAGGTCCGAATTAAATGATGGTATCCGTTATCCGTCATATATTGTCATCTATACGTTGTTATAGGCTATATTTATTTATATTCAGGTTGCTCCTGACACAGGTATTCCAGGTATAACCGAACCACATCACGAGTTGTTCCACCATGGGGAAAGACGTGGTGTGTCAGATCTGGCAAGGCGTTCACTTCCAGGATGCCTCCCAGATCTCTGGAGATCGGGGTGCGGATATCACGACAACGAACATCGACTCCTGCTACATCGATCTGAAGAGTCTTTGCCGCCTGAATAATCATCCGGGCATTTTCGGGATGAATGATTTCGGTACAATCCTTGTAGAATTCACTGATTTTTCCGGCGGCAGAATTGCGGAGATTGTATAACTCGATTTCTTTTCCCGCGGCAGGAACTTCATCCAGTGTTGTCCCTTGTGCATGTAATACCTCCAGCAGTCGTTCCGTTTCTGCATTAACCTCGGGAAACGCTTCATACTCGCCAATGGGTGTCATCTCGATTCGTTCCTGATTCAACTGCTCAATTAACGCCCGAACGGTTGAAGTTCCGTCTCCCTCAACATAGACAGGCCGATACTGGTTCACAGCCGCCACTTCACCGTTAATGATCAGCACTCTGTAATCGATCCCGGTCACATATTGCTGCAACATAATGCTGCTGCCGTGGACACTCGCAAGATGAATGGCTGTCTCCAGTTCTTCTTCAGTACGCACATCCAGCGTCACGCCCATGCTGCTGCTCGCATCCAGCGGTTTCACTACAATAGAGCCGTATCTATTCAGAAAAGCTACTGCTTCACTCCCCATCTCCGGGATCACGATAAATGATGGTACAGGCATGCCCTGTTCATGCAACAACATATTACATGCCTGCTTGTTCTTCGCGAGCAGTCCAGCGATTAACGGCAGACGATGAGATCTGGTTTTGTTAATGATGATCTCTTGGTCCCCTACAGACAGCTTCAGGAAATCTTCGCATCCCTCAAGAAGTGGCTCACAGGTGATGCCCATTTCTCTCGCTTTGCTTATAATGAGTCGGTTTTGCAGATTATGAATCCCTTTCGGAAACACTGAAAATCCTCCTCGATCGAATGAAGGTACTCGCTCCTATATAAGTTGAATTAAAGATTATTTACGCTGACACTACAATGACAGAACAACCTTCCAATCGCTGTTATCCCCAGATTTTTTTTAATTCCTTATACAAAGGGAAAATCCGGTGATAGCGTATGCTTTCGAAGCAGCTTTCTTTTAGAAAGCTTGTAGGCGCAGCTTATGCTTCCGATGCAGCTTTCTTGCAGAAAACTTGTAGCTCCGCTTCTTCAGATCTGTTCTGCTCCCTCCGTTAACGTGTGAAATTTGAATTCAACTTATATTGCTCATACGTTCATCAATTTTTATTGTAGTTTAATATTGATAATGATTATCAATATCATATAAAATCTATTTTATGGCAATTCGAGTTATATTGTCAATAATAAACTTTTAAGGAAAAATAAGATTGAATTTAGTGTGGGTTTAAGTCGATGCAGGTATGCTTTTATCGAATAATAGGCACAACAAACCGGGCAAGCCTGGGACATGGTTTTACCAATGGCTTGCCTAATTTGTCATCTGCATGATCATACAATGGAGTTGATGTGGAGTTTTGAATAACTATTAAACGAATCAAAAACGGACTTTTTGATCCTCAAGCCAGTTGTGTATAACGCTGTTCTCCCTTCAGCTTCCTTCCCCTTCCATGCGGGATACAGGTTGGTGTGCCGAACAGTGGATCGACCGCAATCTCACACTCCATCTGGAAAACCATACGAACCATCTCCTGTGTAACAATATCTTCCGGTTTACCTTCTGCGTAGATGGACTTGTTGTGAACAGCCACAATGTGATGCGCATAACGACATGCCAGATTCAGATCATGAAGTACCATAACAATCGTGCATCCTTCCCGTTCGTTCAACTCAAACAACAGATCGAGGATATCAATCTGATGTGTCATATCCAGATAGGTTGTAGGTTCATCCAGCAGCAGCGTTTCGGTACCCTGCGCGAGCGTCATTGCAATCCAGGCACGCTGACGCTGTCCACCAGACAGTGCATCCACAGGCCGATCCGCGAGTTCTGTCAGATGTGTGGACTCCAGTGCCAGCTTGACCATACGCTCATCCTCTCGTGACCATTGCTTCAGCCATGTTTGATGTGGATAACGTCCTTGCTTAACCAGTTGGTTCACCGTCAAGCCTTCCGGAGCGGTCGGACCCTGTGGCAGGATGGACATGCGTCTTGAAATTTCCTTGGTCGGCAGCTTTGCAATCTCTTCGCCATCCAGCAGCACCGAACCGGAGCTGGATTTCAGCAACCGGGCCATCGTACGCAGTAGCGTAGATTTGCCACAGCCGTTGCTGCCAATCAGGACGGTAATTTGTCCCTTGGGAATGATCAGGTTTAAATTTTCAA
This sequence comes from Paenibacillus sp. FSL H7-689, assembly GCF_000517905.1. NCBI lineage: Bacteria > Bacillati > Bacillota > Bacilli > Caryophanales > Paenibacillaceae > Paenibacillus > Paenibacillus sp. FSL H7-689. The sequence goes on along the minus strand of NZ_ASPU01000005.1, from coordinate 106,285 downwards.
TAATGGGTTCTGCTCCATAGGAGATCGTAAGCTCCTTGGCTTCCAGAATACTCACAGCTCTCTCCTCCTCAAAACTGATTTCTATTCTTGAACAACAAATACAGGAAAAATGGTGCGCCTACGCCTGCGGTGAATACCCCTGCGGGAACATCCAGCGGTAGAAAGGCAGTGCGGGCAATCAGATCTGCCGCAAATACAAGCAGAGCACCAACCAGTCCAGAAACAATCAGCATACTGCCAAACATCCGTCCAACCAGCTTTCGGGCAATATGTGGAGCGATCAGGCCTACAAAACCAATGGTTCCGGCAACCGCAACGGCGATTCCCGCCAGCAGTACACTGCATAACAACAACGCTGAACGATGCCGCTGTACAGTTACACCCAGCCCTGTGGCCAGATCATCCCCGAACTCCTGTGCATTCAGGCTACGAGCGAACCAGATCGCCAGCGGTATAACAATTACGATAACCGGTAAAATCGTTCGGACATCGGTCCACGATGCTCCGTATACACTTCCTGTCAGCCAGATATAGGCTTGACCTGCCGTGTAGAACGGACTCAGAATCAGCATAAAGGTCGTTCCAGCTCCGGTAATGGCTGACACTCCAATTCCGATCAGCACCAGACGGATCGGACTGACTCCCTTTTTCCAGGCAAGCACATAGATGATCAAAGCCGTCACAATTGCGCCAGCGATGGCGAACAATGGCAACAACTTGATACTTACCGCTCCACCTAACAGCGTAACAAAACCTACAGCTGCAACGGCCGCGCCGCCGGTGATGCCGATGACATCCGGTGATGCCAGCGGATTACGGATAATGCCTTGCAGAAGTGCGCCTGACATACCGAGGGTTGCTCCTACGAGCAGAGATAATAACACCCGTGGCAGTCTTAAGGTCAGCACGACGAAGTCATGCTCTCCTGCATTCAGACCAAATATCGTTCTGAGCACATCCAGCGGAGAAATAAAGTCACTGCCTACACTGGTACCGACCACTCCTGCCATCAGGAACAAGAGGATACATATACCGATGACAAGTAATGATTTTCGTTCCATTTGCACTGAGACAGTGTCTTTTTTGTTGCGAAAAGTCAACACCTTCCTCATATCTTCGTCACCCCCTTGCGGGCAATATACACGAAGAAGGGTCCGCCAATCAGTGCAGTCATGACACCGAGTGGAACTTCCTGCGGCATGATCACCAACCTTGCCACCACATCCGCGGACAGCAGCAGAATCGCTCCCCCTACAATAGAGTAAGGAACGAGCCAGCGGTAATCATTTCCCACCAGTGCACGCATGATATGCGGGACAACCAGTCCGACAAGACCGATCGAACCGGCTACGGCAACCGAACCACCCGCCAGCAATACCGTAACAATTCCCATGAGCACCTTAACTAGAAGTACATTCTGTCCCATGCCTTTGGCGATATCGTCACCCGTCAACAGCAGATTGATGGCTCTGCCCATGAACAAAGAGACAATAGCTGCGGCTGTCATGTACGGCAGAACAGGATATAACATATCCAATGTCCGACCACTTACTGAACCGGCAAGCCAGAACAGTACATCCTGCAATCCGGTTCCATCCAGCACCAGAATGGCCTGTGTGAACGAGGCAAATAACGCGGAGATTGCCGTCCCCGCCAGTACAATTTTGATCGGTGTCAGGCCATCACGACCGAGGGAACCTAGCCCATATACAATTGCCGCGGCTACAGCAGCCCCCGCAAAACCAAACCACATCATGGTGGTGAGCGAAGATACGGACAATACAACAATGGCAATAACAATAAAAAAGATCGCACCAGAATTAATTCCGAACACACTCGGTGATGCCAGCGGGTTACGTGTCAATGCCTGCATCAGCCCACCCGCCACGGCCAAACTTGCTCCTACAACAGCAGCAATAACTGTACGTGGCAACCGTTCCGTCAGCAGAACCACATGTTCCACAGAACTCTCGTCATAGAATTGCAGTGCTTCCCATGCCATCTGAAACGTGATATGCGTACGTCCCAGAATCATACTGGCTAGGCAAGCAAGTAGAAGTAATATGAATAGACCAACCAGTCCATAGATCTTGGCGCTTGCCTTTGTAAAAAGGGGAAACATACTCTCACTCTTTCATCTGTAAAATGATAAAAGACCTGCCTGCCCATACACTTCGTTAACGAATGTTCTGGTGCATGGCAGGTCCTGCTCCTGTTAGTTAGTTCAGGTTGAACTGCTTATATAGATCGTCCAGCATCATGTTGGCCGATGTGTATCCGCCTGCCATGTTCCAGGCCACTTCATCGACCTGAACCAGTTGGTTGTTCTTGACTGCATCAAGGTTTTTCCACAGTGGACTGCTGGTCCAATCATCATAATTTTTCTGGATGGCATCTGTTTCTGTGCCTGAATTGAAGTTGAAGATCATGTCTGCATTCATATCTGGAATGTTTTCTTTGGAAGTCAATTCAACTCCCCATGTGTCTGCGTCATGTCCGGCAGGTCTGGTGAACCCGAGTTCATTCAGAATCTTACCTGCATATCCCATGTAGAAGATACGAACCTGATCGGCTCTAAAGTTCGTGATGGTTGCTTCAATTGGCAGACGATCCCCCATTTTCTCTTTGAAATCAGCTACACGGCCATCCCAATCAGACAACAATTTATCCGATTGCTCAACCCTATTCATCGCTTCCCCAACAGTTTTCACCGTTTCTTTCCAGTCAAAAAGCGTCTCCGTCACTACCGTTGGTGCGATCTGCGACAGTTGCTCATAGATCTCTTCATGTCTGATCTTCGTAGCAATAATCAAGTCGGGTTTCAACTTGTTGATCTCTTCCAGATTGGGTTGCGATTCCTGTCCTACTTGTGGAACTCCGTCCAGATCTGCTCTCAGATATTCATAGACTGGCTGCTGAACCCAGGATTCCACCACGCCTGTCGGTTTCACGCCAAGTGCAACAACGACATCATTCGCACCCTGGAACAGTGTCACGATCTTTTGCGGGGTTCCCTTAATTGTGGTTTCGCCCATGGCATGTTTGATCACTCGGGTCTGATCTTCAGTCGCACTGGCAGTTGTATCACTTTCATTATTGCTCTCATTGCTGCTTACAGCTTGGCTGGACGTATTCGTTGTCTCGGCACTTCCACCCGAAGCACAACCAGCAAGTAATGAAATCATCAGAATAAGTGCTGCATAAATGTATAGCTTTTTCTTTACTTTATACATGAAATCCGTCTCCCCTTTTTCATCTAAATGATATTGAATCTCATTATCAATTGTATTGTAATGGAGATGAAATCATTATACAAGCATTTTATTTGGAAAAACTTCTCACTCCCTGTCGAACCCTGTAACTTCACAAAACAACATTAAATAAAGATATATTAACTAAACCAATACAATATATATCGATACAATACGCCTCCACACAAACCATATATGTAATTTTTTTCTTACCTATGAAATATACAAATCTCTCTTTTTACTTTTAGTTTCATCTAATACATGTCCTTTTTGCTAGTGACTCATTATTCATTCATATGCGTTTGACTGATGAATTTACTGTAAAACAATTCCTGTAATTTCTTGTTGTACTATGTTAGATTATCCATTGGAATAAAATCACATCTATAGATAGGGGATATTAACACGTGAAGAAATCATGGGTACTATCAATCATTATGAGTTTTGTCTTGCTCGGCGGGGTGTTCGCACCTGTAGGGTCCTATGCCGCTGCTGCGGATGACTCAACCAATACATATTCGGAAGACGAATACTATGAAGAAATTGACACGTCAGAACAAGAACCGATCCCTACAGTCGAAGAAGAAGATTTCCTGGGCTACCTTGATCAGTTGGATATGGCATCGGTATATGAGGAGAGAGCCTTCAATGCTTTGGGAGGTGGATTTTACATCACATCATCCAATCGCAAGTCCGTTTTCCTGAAACTGACCAATACAGCGATTCCTAACTACACCAAATATGTATCCAAGCTGAAGATGATCAAACCGCAAAATGCGGAATTGCAAAAAATCCATGCCAACTTGATCAAAGGTAGCTATACACAGCTGGAAGGATTCCAACTCGCTAAAAAATCTGTCTCCAAAACAACGGTAAACAGCGCTGTCCTGAAACAAGCCAATGCCAAAATTGCTACCGGCAAGAAAAATATCGAGAAATTTCACAAAGAATTCTCTGCATACGCCAATAAACTTGGATTTGATTTATAAAAAAAAGTAATTGCAGATATGCGTCCTACATTTCGAATAAAACAATTTGAAATTTAAGGAAAAAAAGTGTTTTCTTTTGCTGAGTTAGTTCGTATAATAGCACTATAATCAAAAGGCTATGCTGCCGAAAGGTACAACCTCGTGAACAATTGAGGTTGTGCCTTTTTTTGCGTTTAATGGCCACTTTTATCTGAATTTCATCATCTGACGAGGAGTGATTTACATGATTCTTGAAGCCGTTTACCATCGCCCCAAACTCAATTGGTCCTATGCGTATGACCGCTCGACCATGCACCTCCGACTTCGGTCCAAACGTGGGGACCTGGATGCGGTGATTGCGATTACGGGAGACAAATATGCCTGGGATCGGACGATCACACACATCCCCATGCACATCTTTGCCCGGGATGAAATGTTCGATTATTGGGAAGCTGAGACTTCACCTCCCTATCGCCGATTACGGTATGGTTTCCAACTGATTCAGGGAGAGGAATCGGTCTGGATGACAGAGCGTGGATTCGAGCAGGCGCTGCCTGATCATCCACTCGAATTCTTTGATTTTCCATTTATGAATCCAGTCGACATTTTTGAACCGCCTGCCTGGGTTAAGGACGCTGTGTTTTATCAAATTTTCCCTGAACGTTATGCCAATGGTGATCCATCCCTCAGTCCCAAAAATGCTGAACCCTGGGGAGGAGAACCTACACCAGTGAACTTCTTTGGCGGCGACCTCCAAGGTGTGCTGGATCATCTGGATCATATAAGTCAGCTCGGCATCAATGCCATTTATTTCTGTCCGTTGTTTGAGGCCACTACGAATCACAAATACAATACAGGCGATTACATGAAGGTTGATCCTCACTTTGGTACCAATGAACAGTTCAAAGCGTTCGTGGACGCCTGTCATCAGCGCGGCATACGTGTCGTTCTGGATGCGGTGTTCAACCATTCCGGCAGAGAGTTCCCTCCTTTTGTCGATGTCATGAAGAATGGAGCTGCCTCTCCCTACGCAGATTGGTTCTATATCAAAGACTGGCCGCCGCGTGTGGAGGATGGTATACCGACTTATGACACCTTTGCCTTTGAACCGCTCATGCCGAAACTGAACACAGAACACACTGAAGTGAAGGCATACCTATTAGAGGTAGGACGTTTCTGGATTGAGGAGATGGACATTGACGGATGGCGGCTCGATGTGGCGAATGAGGTGGACCATCAGTTCTGGCGCGAATTCCGTCAGACGGTAAAAGCCATCAAACCTGACGCCTATCTGCTCGGCGAGATCTGGCATGATTCGCTCATGTGGCTTCAGGGAGACCAGTTCGATGCCGTTATGAATTATCCGTTTACCAACTCGGTATTGGACTATACGGTGCACGGCAAGCTCGACGGACTCGCATTTGCCAATGAGATCGGCAAACTGCTCGCAGCCTATTCACAGCCTGTAACAGAAGCGGCCTTCAATCTGCTCGGAAGTCATGATACCCCCAGACTGCTGACTTTATGTGATGGAGACGAGCGCAAGATGAAGCTTGCCGTTATGTTACTGCTTACGTATCCAGGTGTGCCATGCATCTATTATGGAGACGAAGTGGGACTTGATGGAGGATATGATCCGGGTTGCCGCAAGTGTATGGAGTGGGATGAGACCAAGCAGAACCGCGAGCTTCTGGAATTCTTCACCCGTACGATTGCCCTTCGCAAACAGCACCCTGCCCTGCGCAGCACAGAACTGAAGATTGTATGTGCAAAAGCCGGAGACCCTTGTCTTGCCATCGAACGATTGGATTCGCATACGGGTGAGCGCATGCTTCTTGTTCTTAATGCGGGTGATGAGCCGTGTACCCTTGAACTTCCCTTGGGAGATCGTAACATCTGGCGAAATCTGTTCACATCCAACACCGTGGAAGCTCGGCAAAATAAACTGACCCTTGATCTGGAAGCATACGGATTCTCCCTGATGCAACTTGAGGTGAAACAACCAGCTGAGGCTTGAGGTAAATACAGCTAACAAGGGAAAATAACTTCAAAGAGGCTGTCCCCTAGGTGATATGCTACCCATAAAGTAGACAGGTAAAAATAATAAAATCCTGTTACTGTATGGGTAGCATATTAGACCAAGGACAGCCTCTTCTGTATCTTATACGTCATATTCTAACGAACCCAGCACACCTTATTCGCTTCATTATACGCGGTCTAAATGCCTAACGAATCAGAGAGACGTTATTTCGTTTAATGAGTCGATTTTCGCAAGCAGAAGCCGTGTTTTCGACGGAATAACGTTGCTGAGATTCGTTAGGTTTTACTTTTCTTGATTATCCCCTCAATAAGATGTTTGAGGTTCGTTAGCGATAGCGATTCAAGCAAGGTGAAATTCTTCGAAGCAGCGACCTATTTCCCAGCCGAGGCGAAGGTTGTCGAAGTCATCGGTTTTCGTATTTTCTTCATTCTTGAACTTACGAGCGCTCCCTGTGTAATTACGATTTTCTGTGGAATCTTGTACGAAGGCAGCTTGTCCTGACAATATTCCCAGATGGATCGCCGCAGATCGGTGAGAGTACATTCTGTAGCCAGCCGGATAGTCACCTTCACCCTCTGACCAGTGATACCACTCTGTTCTCCCGAAACTACGGCCGCTTCAATACATTCCATCTCTTCCAGAACACCCTCGACCTCGGCAGGATACACTTTCCGTCCACCTACATTAATGATCTCGGAACGACGTCCCAGAATACGAATGTAACCCTGCTCCAGCACAGCCTCATCGCCAGTTCGCAGCCACCCATCCTCTGTAAAGGGTGATGGTGCATTCAAATATCCGATCATCGCGGTTGCCGTATGAATCTGCAATTCTCCTTCCACCACCCGATACTTGACCTCTTCATCTTGAATGGAGAACAGCAGAGAACCTGGCTCTTTGGAGCGGGTTGGCAGAATACCAAGTTCAGACATGCCATAGGCTTGTATCGTCCTTAGTTGTGGAAATCTCCGGTTCCAGGCTGCCAGTACGGATTCGGGCATCACTTCCGATCCATATGACACAACTTCGAGACTGGATAGATCATACCCCTCATCATTTCTACCCAGCAGTAACAGATTCATGAATGTTGGAGAGACAGGCAGCGCCTGCACACGAAACTTCTCAATCGTTCGGCACACTTCTTCGGGAGATCGATCCGCAATGATACAGAGACAGCCCCCACTGGACAGGGATTGCAGCATTGTATTCACACCGCCGATATGATCAAACATCATAAAAGGAATCGTTCGCAAAGGCCGAACCTGCCGCCGAAAACCATGTAACAGCCGATCTGCACGATGCACAGTCGCTTTACTCACTCCGGTTGATCCGGATGAAAAGAGTACAAGTCCGCCTACGCCTTCTTGTGCCAGCGAGGATAACAACACAGGAACCTCTCCAGATAATTCACATGTTTGCCGAATGCACAACTTGCCTTCTTCAACGCCCAAACGCCACTTCACCTGTGCCAGCTGGATATATTCCTCTCGTTTGGCTTCAACCAGGTTCCGATCCATGGGGAGCACGATACACCCTTGTCCGAGCAAAGCAACCAATGCTGCCGCTGCATAGGGGGAATAGTCTTCCTCCAGCGTTACAAGTTGCCCAGTCAGCCCTTCTGCTGTAATCCACTTACTCATGATGCCAACCTGTTCCAGCAGCCACCGATAGCTGTACTCCTGATCCTTCCAGATCAGCGCAGGACGCTGTCCCTGCTCCGCGAATCGTTCAAGCAAGAATTGGATTACCACTGTGCATCCTCCTCACGGGCAGGCGCCCATTGCTGTGCGAGATAATCGACTAGTGAACCTACGGTCTGATAAGGGCTTTCCGGCATGGAAGCAGCAGCCATCTCCGCCAGAGCGGCGCCCATTCCTGTTCCCCATCGATCTTCAATTCCCTGCTCTACCACTGCAAGCAATGACACGAGTTCCAGCGAATCCAGTTGCCCACTTCGTCCGTACAGTGGAGCGTTACCACCCTCACAAAGTGGAATCGTTGTATTATGGTACGCGTTTAACTCCCGACAACTATCCAATACGATACGGAGCAAATCCTCCCTGTGTTCTTGTCCAATCATCAACACGGCCTGACGTGGGAAGCAATCTGCCTGAGGTATGGACTGTCGAAGTGACTCATACCATTGCCATTCATCGGTGACCAACATTTTAATTACACTTGTTAGCTGTACTTTCCACTGCTCACGCTGTTTTATCCGACTGATCTGAAGCATATTGTAGGCCTTCTCCCAACGTACAATGATCTCGCTGAATTCTCTCGCATATTGATCAAGTGGAGAACCTAGCCATAGGGCAGACTCCTGAAGAAGATCTCGAAGAAAATATCGACTCCATCGCATATCAAACAGCAGACCGGATATTAGCATTTCATTGGCCTGTTCCTCTTCATTCACCGCATGTAATGCATGTAACAGTTGCAGCGATACCGCATGTCCAAAATAATAATTGCGTTCTCCTTGCGTAATCGTCCGGCCTGTCAGAAATTCTTCAATTTGCGTTGTTAACGCCTGGGTCAACATGTCGCGGTAACCGACAGAATCCAGCTTTACAGTCGCCCGAATGTCCATGGTGCCATACGTTCGGAGTTCTTCTTTGCGTTTGGCATGCGCAAGCTCGGGGATACTTCGGTTCCCTTTCCAGAAATCATGAAAGGCTGCTTGAGCAACCTTCCCCTTATACTTGGAGGGCACGGGATCGTAGACATGAACATGCTCATCATCCAGACCATATACGGCAATCCAATGGTCTACCAGATGCAGTCGGGAGCCTTGCTTCACGTGTTTGCGAATGTACTCGGGATTCTGATAATCCTCACAGTAAGGCAGATGATAACTGGTTCCTGTAGCCAAAAAAAGCCCACCTTCGCCAATATGCTGCCGGATCTGCGTCTTGCCTTCCTCAAAGCTGTCCAGCTGTCGCTGACCATACATCTCCCAGATCGGCTCTGCATAATCCAGCTTGTGAAAATAAGGCTTCACCAGTCCGTTATCCCCGCACGAAGGAAGGCTGTACAACCGACTTGCCGCCAACAGTGCAAGACTTGTGATGGATCCTTGTCGATGGAGCACTTCATGAATCAGAGGAAAATTGCAGGGATAATAATAGGGAATGTCCAGCACTGGAGCGAATGAAGGAATAATCATTTTGGGCCTCCTGTTCCCGTTTTGGCTGACGTACTGCCCCAGGATTGGATTAGGTAATGCACAGACATATCATCTGTCGCTCGAAATACCCGATTGGCAATAGGTTTGCCATCCACATCGGTCTCGAAACGGCGGAAACCACGTGTAAATCGGAAGGAGAACCCACTATCACGTGGGACTCGGTAACTACCTTCATATCGACCTTTACCAGAACGGACAAGCTTCATGCCCATGCCACCATATATCGTTTCCTCCGAGTCTTCGTCGGGAGCTACCTCTGCACGAATGCAGACCTCCACATGAGTGGACATTTCAGGAATAACCGTGTAGATGCGTGTAGCAGACAGTTCCCCCACAGTCAGCGTGATAAATGCACTTCCAATACCGACAGGAACCAACTCTCCACTCGCATGAACCTGAAGTACATTCGGGTCACTCGAAGTATAATTCCCATGCAGCAGACTCTGAACCAATCCGCTCTCGTAGTGCATTTGTGCATTGATACACACGGTCATTCCACCCTGTAGTCCGATGACATCCCTTCCAAGCAGTTCGAGCGAGGAGGGCTTACCCAAGTGGCCGAACATGTACAGTAACGGGAGATGAACGCGTGCTGCCCAGTCACCTTCCTGATGACAGGCACCCTGCTGTTCCAGAAATGCCAATTCCGCACCCGATCTGACTCCCCGTTCAAGCAATTGATGAGCTACTCTTCTGACCTGGGAAGGCAGAAACAGACCTTCCGTGTCTCCAATATCCATCCACATCCGAACGTCGGGTACCTCTTCTGGCAAGCGATACATGTTTTCTTCCAACAGCCCGCTTTCCGATGTTTCGTCCAGCTGCACATCCACATAGAATGGCGACATCATGATCAGTTTTCCGAAAACATCCGGATTTCGCATCCCCATGTGCAATGTACAAAGTGCTGCGGCAGATGAACCCAACAGCCCGGTATTCTCCTTGTCTGGCAACGTCCGATAACGATGGTCAATGATCGGTTTGAGTTCATGAATGATGAAATGCTCATAGTCGATGCCTGAGCACCCCACACTCACGGCCTCTCTCTCAGGAGCAATGTAGTGGTAGAATTCGTTGTGCGTGACTGGACGGACATGTGCAATACCGACAATAATCAGTGATTCAATCTGCCCGGAGGCAATTAGTCCGTCCGCTGCCTGATCCATGTTCCATGTTTCATTGCCTGTCCGGGATGGACCAAAAGCCCGCTGCCCCGCATGAACGTACAGAACCGGATAATGCCGAGCTGTCTGCTCATGGTAACCGGGCGGGAGGTACACATAAATGTTGCGGATATTGCCCAGCCTCGACGCCTGAATGCCTTCCAAACATTCGATGACAGAATGGGTACTCAACGATTATCAACCGCCTCTCTTCTCCCAATTCGACTGCATAATACAAATAACCCCGCCTCAGAAGAGACGGGGTTGTCCCAGAACACACGTAAGTGTTCCGGGATACATAGCCCTTATATTGTGAATCTGCGAATAGTTTAAATCCCCGGACATGCTTTTGTAAACATAAAAATAGAAAATAAATACTCCCAAAAAAGTTATTGACATAAGATCCAATATTTCTTACGATAACGTTGTGATCATAACTCGAGGGCCATGCTTTTAAACCTGAGCGGTTTAGGACAACCCCGGTAACTCCCGAAGGAGATGCCGGGGTTGTTGGCGTGTCAAAAGGAGGGAAGTCTTCAATCCACTGCGTAACACTTCGCTGTATTGAAAGCGCTATTATTCAAGAGCCGGGTTGGTTGTTTATCTAAACTACTACATTCACGAGAAGGGTGGATTACTATGTTTCAAATGGCCAAACGTGTACTCCTCAGCACAACACTGACACTCAGTTTACTTGCAGGGGGCGCACTTCCCTATCTGCCTGCTTCAGCGATCTATGCCGATGCGGATACCGCGGTTAGCAACAAGCAGAACTTTAGTACAGATGTCATCTATCAGATCTTTACGGACCGCTTCCTGGACGGCAATCCTTCCAACAATCCTACCGGAGCTGCCTACGATGCCACTTGTAGTAACCTGAAGTTGTATTGCGGAGGCGACTGGCAGGGTTTGATCAACAAAATCAACGATAACTATTTTAGCGATCTGGGCGTTACAGCACTGTGGATTTCCCAACCGGTCGAAAATATCTTCGCTACCATCAACTACGGCGGCGTGATCAACACAGCATATCATGGTTACTGGGCACGTGATTTCAAGAAGACCAATCCTTATTTCGGAACGATGGCTGACTTTCAAAATCTGATTACAACCGCTCATGCCAAAGGCATCAAGATCGTCATTGACTTTGCACCGAACCATACGTCTCCTGCCATGGAAACCGATACCTCCTTTGCAGAGAATGGCAAGTTATACGATGATGGTAATCTTGTTGGCGGATACACCAATGATACAAATGGATATTTCCATCACAACGGCGGCTCCGATTTTTCCTCCCTGGAGAATGGTATCTACAAAAACCTCTATGACCTCGCTGACCTGAATCACAATAACAGTACCATTGATCAATATTTCAAAGATGCAATCAAGCTATGGCTCGATATGGGCGTGGATGGTATTCGCGTTGATGCAGTGAAACATATGCCTCTCGGCTGGCAAAAGAGCTGGATGTCCTCCATCTATGCACATAAACCTGTATTCACTTTCGGTGAATGGTTCCTGGGATCCGCTGCATCCGATGCGGATAACACAGAATTTGCCAATGAATCCGGGATGAGCCTGCTCGATTTTCGCTTTAACTCTGCCGTGCGTGACGTCTTCCGGGATAACACATCCAACATGTATGCTCTGGATTCGATGATTACAGGCACAGCGGCAGATTATAATCAGGTGAATGACCAAGTCACGTTCATCGACAACCATGATATGGATCGGTTCAAAACAAGTGCCGTGAACAACCGTCGTCTGGAACAAGCGCTGGCCTTCACGCTGACTTCCCGCGGCGTACCTGCCATCTATTATGGTACCGAGCAGTATCTGACGGGTAACGGAGACCCTGATAATCGGGCCAAAATGCCTTCCTTCTCCAAAACAACCACTGCTTTCAATGTGATCAGCAAACTGGCACCTCTGCGCAAATCCAATCCGGCGATTGCCTATGGCTCCACTCAGCAACGCTGGATCAATAATGATGTGTACGTCTATGAGCGCAAATTTGGCAAAAGTGTAGCTGTTGTTGCGGTGAACCGTAATCTCTCCACACCAGCAAGCATTTCGAATCTAAGCACTTCACTGCCAACAGGCAACTACACCGATGTACTGGGCGGTGCACTGAACGGTAATAACATCACTTCCACCAATGGCAACGTCTCTTCCTTCACACTGGCAGCCGGAGCAACAGCAGTATGGCAATATACAACGAGCGAAACTACACCAACGATCGGACATGTAGGTCCGGTGATGGGCAAACCGGGTAATGTCGTTACCATTAGCGGACGTGGATTTGGCTCCACCAAAGGTACGGTATACTTCGGTACAACAGCCGTTACCGGTGCTGCGATCACATCCTGGGAAGATACGCAGATCAAAGTGACGATCCCAGCGGTTGCCGCAGGCAATTATGCTGTGAAAGTAGCTGCGAACGGTGTTAACAGCAATGCGTATAACAACTTTACCCTCCTTACGAGTGATCAGGTCACTGTACGATTTGTCATTAATAATGCGTCCACCACACTGGGTCAGAACATCTATCTGACAGGTAACGTGGCAGAACTGGGCAACTGGAGTACGGGCACAACAGCTATTGGTCCTGCTTTCAATCAGGTCATCCACGCCTACCCAACTTGGTACTATGATGTGAGCGTGCCAGCCGGGAAACAACTGGAGTTCAAATTCTTCAAGAAAAATGGTGCAACCATTACGTGGGAAGGTGGTTCCAACCACACGTTCACCACACCAACCAGCGGTACAGCGACTGTAAATGTAAACTGGCAATAAGATAATCCTTCTATAAGCTAACCCGGAGTTACGCTAACGAGCGTATGCTCCGGGTTTTGCTATTGGATTATGCTATATAAATTGAACAAATGACTCTACACTTGACCACTACACGGTCAGATCCATCTCCCATCGCTGTTACCCCCAGTTGTTTTAATTCCCTTCTATACAGGGAAAATCTGGAGCTAGCGTATGCTTCCAATGTAGCTTTCTTTTAGAAATCTTTTAGGCGAACGCTTCGCTTTTCCGGATTGCATCTGACTGCTCCGTTATCGTGTAAATGTTTATAGTTCAACTAATATAGAATGGATCTATATCTCACATTTCTAATGATAGGTTCGGATCGACTTCAATGTTGTAGCGGCCAGAATACCTGTCGCCAGCAGTAATATGCCCACGCCTTGCAGCACAGAAGCTGCCCCCCATTGATCTGCCAATACGGAGACAACAGTCAATCCCAAAATAGGCGCTGTACTGGTGATTGTTCCTACTACGCCATAGACCCTTCCTTGCAGCTCGTCTGGAACAGCTGTCCTCAGCATAATCTGGGTGAGCATTGTACAGCAGGCGAACATCGCACCTCCGCCCACGATGAACGGTAACGCCATAATTGGTGAGGATACGTTCGACAAGAAAATATATATCGGTCCCAACACAATCAGACCGATAAATCCCCATCTCCCTCTTCGCTTCAATCGTTTTCCCGAAGCAATCAACAATGCAGAGCCAATCATATATCCCAGCGGAATACAGGTCTCAATTAATCCAAACTGTACCGGATTCGCCTCCCATACCTTGACCGCCAGCACTTGAACCAGCATCATGGCCGACATGAAAAACAAAATCAGTACGGGATTGAGCAATACGATGGAACGGATCAAAGGATTCCGATAGATGTAGCCAAACGAACTGCGCCACTCTTGAGCAAACGTAGTCTGCTGACTAACGGATCGCTGTACCTCTGGAAAGCGGCCCGCCATCAGCACACAGACTGCGGACAACAGGAAGGTTGCTCCTGTAATTAATATGGCGATGAATCCGCCAAATGCAGCAACAGCAACGCCCGCTGCGGCTAGTCCGCTGATTCGGGCAAGATTATCCACCATATGAATGGTTCCCGTCGCTTGTTGAATATGCTCTCTGCCCACCATACTTGCTACAGAGGCGTGGAATGCAGGGGCCTGAAACAGGCTTGAAAACATGGAGAGCGAGAGTAACAAGAGCACCACTGGGAACGGTGCATGCCAACCGAATAAGCTAACCGCAATCAGTACAGCCATTACGCCCCGAAATACATCCGAGGCCAGCATCAGCTTACCGATCCAAACAGAAAACTGACGGCCATATTGCAGATCTGTACGGCCGCCATGCTCTTCGCACTGCCTGTGGTCTGTAAAACCCACAGGCTGATCGCAATCCCATTGAAGCAATCCCCGAAGACCGAGATGCCGTAGCCGTACAATATCCTGCGAAAGGTAACATTACGCCAAAGTGTTGGCGGAGCTTTAGTATTATGCAATGCAGCTTGTCCATCTTGGTATCCGATAATCTCGGGCTCACTGGATGGTATCATGCCCATACATCACGTTCCTCCCTAATCATGATTCGAGCCCATACAGAACTAGGCACTTCCGCAGAAGTGCCAGTCGATAAAGACATGACATCACGGAAGTGCCTGAGTTAAGTGAGTGTTCGCAATCGAGATTAATCATGCCGTCGTTAGCTTAGTTGATGATATTGTCTCTAGACCTATAATGTTTCTTGCTGAGTCTGCGTTTACCCTTTGGAAGCTCCTGCTGTCAGACCCTGAACCAGGAATCGTTGCAGGAAAACAAACAGCAGGGTAATTGGAATAGCGATCAGTACCGCTCCCGCAGCAAACATCGTAAAGTTACTGTCCTGATAACGGTTGACCAGATCCCACATACCCACCGCAAGCGTCCAGTTCTCTTTCGTCCGCAGCACCAGCCGGGCGAAGATAAAGTCCATCCAAGCACCGGTGAAACTGGTTAGTGCCACATAAGTCAGCATTGGTTTGGATAAAGGCAGGATGATGCTGGTGAATACACGCAGATGACTTGCACCATCCATGCGCGCCGCTTCGTCCAGGCTGCGCGGGATGGTGTCAAAGAAACCTTTGACGATAAATCCGCCCAGTACCGCCCCTGAAGAATAGACCAGAATGAGCGCAGCGTGGGTGTCGAGCAATTTAATTTGCAGCAAAATGATATAGATTGCAATCATGCTCATGAAGCTTGGGAACATGCCGAGGATCAGCATGGTGGAGAGAATCGTTTTACGTCCACGGAAGCGGAAGCGGGACAAGGCATACATCCCAAGCGTAACCATCAACGTGGAGAAGATCATCGTGAAAAAGGCAATTTTCAGCGTATTCATATACCATCTGCCGTACATAAAGGACGGGTTATTAAACAGCTCACCGTAATGGGTCAGCGTAAATGCTTCGGGCCACAACCGTTCACTGAACAATGCCGCGCCGGGTCTCAAGGAAGAGAGAAAGATCCAGAGCACCGGGTAGATGGAGACAACGGCGATGATCAGCAATAGCACATAACTCAGGGCCAAACGCAGCGGATTATTACGTGTCTTCATTGAATCATGTCCTCCTCCTTGAATGATTTGGAGCGGCGGAAGTTCCAGATAGAGAATGAAGCGATAATGAGGAAGATGATAATACCTACCGCTGAAGCCATGTTGAATTTGTTATTGTCGAGCGTGAGCTTGTAGAGCCAGGTCACCAACAGGTCCGTCGCCCCTGCGTACTGGTAGTCTCCACGCAATGGATTCCCGTTGGTCAGCAGGAAGATGACATTGAAGTTGTTGAAATTTCCGGCGAACTGCATGATGAGTACCGGAGTTGTGGCAAAAAGAATGAACGGCATCGTAATGATCCTGAATTTCTGAAACGCAGATGCTCCGTCCACTTCGGCAGCCTCGTAGAGATCACGAGGGATGGCTGTCAATACACCAAGAATCAGCACCATACTGACCGGAATACCAATCCACATGTTGACAACAATGACGGTGACTTTGGCCCAGAACGGATCTGTCAGCCAGGGTAATCCCTCCAGCCCAAATGCTCTCATGTACGTATTGATCGGACCAAACTGACCATTGAACAGATTACGCATGAGCAGCAAGGAGATAATCTGCGGGATGGCATAAGGCAGAATGAAGATGGTCCGCCACAGCTTTTTGAAACGTATGCCCCGCTGTTCAATTAACAGTGCTACTAACACGCCGCCAAAATAGGTGGTGACTGTAGCCAGAATGGCCCAGATGACCGTCCAAGTGAGCACGCCGTAAAATGTCTGGCTCCAGGATTTCAATTGAATCAGATCACTGAACGTCTTGAAGCCCACCCAGTCCACGAGTTTGGCTGGCGGAATATGATCCGGGGCCGAATAGTTCGTAAATGCAATTGTGATCGTAAACAGGATGGGCATAACGGTGAAGAAGAGTATCCCCAGTGCCGGAATGGACAGAAACAGATACGGAAAGTTTTTGTCCATCATGTTTCGAAGCGAAGCCGCTGCACCCAGGGTCTGCTTGCCTTCTTCCCTCGCAAGTCCCGTGACGTACGCATCCCGGATATTCAGGATGTAGATCAGAATAAACACAAAAAACACCAGCAGTATGATAATGCCATCAAGCAGCAAAAAGATGGAATGGTCTCCCCTTTGAAGTACGGTGGACCCATTCACTTTGACAAAACGCTGTGTATTTTCCCCCAGTGTCCATATGCCCCATACGGCCTGCGACAGGCGAGGAAGCAGGTACGCAAGCCCTGCTCCCTCCAGTAACAGTAGACAAATTCCCTTAATCCATTGTCGATTGTACAGCTGTCCAAGACCTTGCAGTATGATGGAACATATAGCCGCTGTCATCCGGTGCTGTCTTTCCCTGTTCGGTCCAACAGGCACCGGGACATGCTGCTGTTGCATTCGCTCTCTCCTCCCCGCCTATTGCTAACTTGTATATATTGAACAAAAGTGTACTTACACTGACCACTCCGATGACAGAACAAGCTTCCGATCGCTGATAAAGGCGAGCCTATGCTTCCGAAGTAGCTTTCTTTCAGAAAGCTTTTAGCTTCACTTCTTCAGCTTCCTTCTGCCCTCTCCGTTTTTGTGTAAATATGAAGTTCAATTTATACAGTTCTTATGCATATCTTTGCACTCGTCGTTCGTTCTTATTGGACGGTTGCAAGGCTTTCCTGGATCTGTTTCACAGCGTTATCCAGTGACGCCTTCACGTCCTTATCGGTATCCCAGATATCCGTAATGGCCGACGTGATTGGTCCCCATACGCTGTCCATGGCAGGAAGCGAAGGCATTGGTGTTGAGTTGTTGAACTGTTCCAGGAACGCCTTGTTGATTGGGTCCTCTTGTAGCTTCGGATCAGCAGCTACGTTTTTGTTCGCAGGAAGTGTACCATTCAGGTCAAAGTTCTCCATCTGAGCTTCTTCATTGGAAAGGAACGCTGCCAAGAGCTTCGACGCATTCGGGTATTGTGTAAATGCATTCACATAATAGGCTTTAACACCTGAGAAGGAGGTCATCGGTTTGCCATCGATTGCCGGAAGCGGAGCAACGCCAAAATCAATACCTGCATTGCGATAATCGGCAATGGTCCACGGACCGTTAATGTCCATAGCCAGCTTGCCGCTGGAGAATAATCCTTTTTTGATATCATAGTTCACGTCACCCATCTTGAGCGGCAGCACTTCCGACTTCAGCGTCTGCAAGAACTGTCCACCCTTCTGGGCTCCTTCGTTATTCAGACCGAGATCCGTGCTATCCATCCCGTTGTCCCCAAAAATATAACCGCCCTGTGAAGCCAGGAACGCATAGTTATAGTAAAATTGCTGCAATTCCCACATCAGCGCATACTGATTGGACTTCACATTATTGAACGTCTTGGCGAAACTGATAATCTCATCAAAGTTTTTCGGAGCTTCTGGATAGAGTGCCTTGTTATAGAAAAGGGCGTAGGTCTCCACGCTGTACGGATAGCCGTACAGGATATCCTTGAACGTCACTGCCTTCAGCGCGTTGTCGCTGGTGTTCTCTGCGGTCTCTGCTTCGAATATGTCATTGGGAAGAATAAGTCCCGCCTCTGAAGCGCTACCAATCTTATCATGTGGGAAAACAACCACATCTGCCGCCAGACCCGCTGGGCCATCCGTCGTCAGCTTGGTTACCTGATCGGTTGGAGGCAACTCCTCCATTTTGACCGTTACCCCATATTTTTCTTCGAATTTTTTGGCTCTTTGTTCAATAAAGCTGCTTTGATTTTTATCCTCCCAGATCACCAGCGTTGCCCCTTCTTCCGGTTGAAGGTTCTCGGATGTCAGCTCTACAACTTCCTCCGGATTCTCACCTGCCGTAGTTGGAGATGGACTTCCGCCTCCAGCCCCGCATGCAGCCAGTGTAAAAGCCATCATGACGGACAATGTTGCCCCTTGCCATTTTCTCATGTAAAATGTCCCCTTCCCTCTGCTTGGTCCAACAAAGTTCGCGCTTTTCACCCTTTTGTCTGCGTATGTTGTCAGGTTTTACATCCCATATTCCATTTTGTACAAACGTTTGCTCAAATGGGAGACAAGATGACCTATTCGTTCAATATGTAGGGGTAAACAAGTCAAGAGGTATGTAAATCCAACGATGTAAGCGCTACAATAACAATCACATCATACAATAACGATCTTTATTTGCACAAACGTTTGCACAAGCCATATTTGCTCAATTTTAACCAATTTCCTTCTTCTACCTGCAGTAATTTCCTGTTTCCTTGTTCTGACTCTTTCTTCCTTAATTTCACTTGGCGTGCATCCCTTACTCGGCAGTTAGCAATTGATTTCTCGTATCCTTTGGATTACCATAGGAGAATATTTATACGATTGTTCAGAAGGGATTTTTTCACATGATTACGATCAAGGATATTGCCAAATTGGCGGGTGTTTCCCCTTCTACAGTGTCACGGGTGATTTCCAACCATCCTAGAATCAGCACCAAAACGTCTCTCAAAGTGAAGCAAATTATGAAAGAATTGAACTACCATCCCAACATCATCGCGAAGAGCCTGGTTTCCAAAACAACACATACCCTTGGGATTATGCTTCCGCGTCCTGCAGAAGAGTTGTTTCAAAATT
This sequence comes from Paenibacillus sp. FSL H7-689, assembly GCF_000517905.1. NCBI lineage: Bacteria > Bacillati > Bacillota > Bacilli > Caryophanales > Paenibacillaceae > Paenibacillus > Paenibacillus sp. FSL H7-689. The sequence continues at coordinate 86,707 of NZ_ASPU01000005.1, read as the reverse complement.
ACTTTTTCGGGGAACTGCTCCGAGGTATTATTACACATGCCACCCGAATGAACTATGAATTGCTGCTAACAACTGAAACATCATCAGACAATGAACTGCATGCGATATCACGCCTTGTGCATGGCCGTAGAGTGGATGGTATTCTGCTGCTTGGGTCCAAGCGAGATGATCCCATCATTTCATTTTTGGAAGCGGAAAAGTTTCCTTTTGTGTTAATCGGTCGCAGTGAAGCTCATCCAAATGCCCCCATGGTGGATAACGATAATGTGCAGACCGCTTATGATGCGACTCATCATCTGATCGCCCAAGGACATACGCGAATCGGATTTGTCAGCGGTCCTCCGGACATTACGTTATCGCATGATCGTATGTTAGGATACCAAAAAGCGCTTGCCCAAGCCGGGCTGGATGCGGATAGTGATTGGATTGTGGAAGGCGAATTTCTGCAGGAAAGTGGATTCAGAGCGATGTCGCTGTTCATGTCCTTGCCGGACAGACCCACCGCAATTGTTGTCATCGATGACAATGTGGCCTTTGGGGTATTGAGAGCTCTTGCTGAGCTTCATTATCTGGTGCCTGAAGATATCAGTGTGGTCAGTTTTAACAATATTGCATTATCGGAACTGGCTTCTCCACCCCTAAGCTCTATCGACATCGGGACTTATCAGCTTGGTTATACAGCCGTTCAGGTATTGTTAAAAATTCTTAGTGGGGAACCACAGCTTCATAATCCGGTCATCATCCCCCATCGTCTGATCGTGCGTGAATCCTCACTCTTTTCCAAGCCAAAGCCACCCTTAGATTGATTCATTTCGGGTATCCGTGTAATAATGCAAACGTTTGTCCTATACGGAATATGATGCTGCTATCCACCGTACGTAGGTGCATAGGTGCAAAAAAAGAAGCCGCATATACTCTTGCGGCTTCCTTAATTCACACACTATTTCCGTACTCCACGCTTGGCTGCACTTCAATGGATTAATAAGAGCTCCAGCCTGCATCAGCTGTAACGACAGTTCCGTTCACGAAGCTGGACTCGTCAGATCCAAGGAACAAAGCCACTTTGGCGATCTCTTCGCTCGTCCCGATGCGTGGGTTGATTGCCATCCCAAGCTGTTGACGCCCTGCACCGAAATGGCTAATACCTGCCATAGATGTGCTGATATTGGTTGCCACAGCGCCTGGAGCGATCGCGTTACAGCGAATGCCTTGCTCAGCATACATATACCCTGTATTTTTGGTGAAGCCCACGACCGCATGTTTGGAAGCTGTATAGGCTGCTCCTGCACGTCCGCCGTGTAGGCCCCCTGCTGAAGCAATGTTCACGATAACGCCTTTTTGTTTTTCCAGGAAGATCGGCAATACTTTACGCGTTGTCCGCATCACACTGGTTGTGTTCACAGCAAACAATCTCTCCCACTTCTCATCCGTTACATCTGCTGCCGGCTCCATGCCATCCATAATTCCCGCATTGTTAACCAGAATATCTACTGTACCGTATGTGCTCACCGTCGTATCGATCAGATTTTGCACATCTTCTTCTTTAGCTACATTGGCCAGAACGACAATCGCTTCTCCACCCTGGGCTTTAATATCATTCACTACCGCTTGTGCGGATTCTTCGTTAATATCCGATACGACGACTTTCGCGCCTTCTTGAGCATACAACGTGGCAATTGCTTTCCCCATACCTGAACCAGCACCTGTAACAACTGCAACTTTATCTTGAAGTTTCATTCCATGTATCCTCCTTTGTGTATTCGTTTACAATAAGTTAACAAACAAATGTTCATTAACTCTTATCCTTAGTATAATAAGTCATAGCGTTTCACTTCAATCAGTAAAAGCTTGTCCAGTTGTACGTTAAACAACACTACTAAGCCCGAATGTACTTTAATTGATAAAGTGAACTATATAAATTGAACTAAACATTTACACAAAACGGAGAGGACAGAAATAACCTGACGAAGCGTGAGCGTTCGCCTTTATCCCCGGATTTATCATTTTATAAAAGGAATCAAAAAAATCTGGGGATAACAGCGATTGGAAGGTTGTTCTGTCATCGAAGTGGTCAGTGTAAATATTCTTTAGTTCAACTTATATAGCGAGGAGGAAAATAGATGTCTGAAACTCTGAATTCGATGGACCGAAGAATTAAAAAATCAAAAGCTGCACTGAAGGATGCACTCATCCATTTGATGCAAAAACATCCCTTTAAAGAAATATCAATTACGGATATTGTGCAGCGAGCCGACCTGAATCGAGGAACTTTCTACAGGCATTATCAGTACAAAGAAGACCTGTTCAACGAAATTATCGATGATGTGATTCAGGATCTGGTAACTTCTTTCCGCAAACCTTATCAGGATGAGGAAAAGTTCGAAGTCAATCTGATGCCCTCTTCGGCTATCACTATATTTGAGCATGTACACCAACACGCACAATTCTACACACTGGTTGTGAAATCTGAGGCCTCCTCCAACTTCCAGCGTATGATCTGTGATGTCCTTCGGGATCTCGCTTTACAGGATCTGAACCATATCTTCCCTCCGCACATCAACCATGAAATATTGGCAAGCTACCAATCTCATGCGATATTTGGCATGATCATGGAGTGGATCAGACAGGATTTCAAGCACAGCCCCACCTACATGGCCGAGGAGTTGTTCAAGATCATCCATTACAAGCCGGATAACACTTTAAGGCGTCCCCTTGTATAGAAGTCTCCTTCTTAGCCGTTGATCCATATTGCCAAAATAAAAAGAACGGTTGAATCGGCAGGTTACCCTGCGTTCAACCGTAATTTGCGGATGTATCTTCCATATATGTATTTCTCATATCCTAGTGAGTAAATTCAGCAAAGAAGCTGGTGCTCCTCAGGCTCTGGTCCGTCTAGACTGTGTGAATGTAGCAAAATGCTAATATGAATCTCTTGTAAAGTTGGTATATAAAGATTCTAGTCTCCCGTCTACCAAGTGATTACTTTGCCGCTAATCCAACCGTACTTCCCACTACTTGTCCATACTTCGTACCACGTACGACCATCTGATGGATCATAAACGGAACCGCCCCAGTGTTCCAATTGATCTCCTTTGTCCACAACGGCAACAGCAGATCCGTTGATCGAAGGTATATCTCGCATATTTGCATGGGCCACCGATACGGTCACGAACTGCGCTTTAGATGTGGAATACGCATTTCCTTCGTAATAACGACCATCCGATTGCTTCACCACTTTACTGCTCACCCATCCGATGCTTCCATCCGAAATACTTACCTGATACCAGGTACGACCGTCCGAGGGATCAAAATTTTTGCGGTGCAAATATACAGCTTCATCGTCTTGGTATAGGATACCTACTGATCTTGCATTGATACTAGGTGCAACGCGCAGATTTATTTCTGAAGACGTTGGCTTCAGATAATCAATACTTTGTTCTGCTGACGTCTCAGACACAGCGTAGCTTGCTTCTTCCTTAAGCTTCTCTACTGCTATTTCCTGAGCCGTATCTTCTTGAACCTTGTTAACTTCCGTTTGAGCTTCACTCTTCGAGTTAACCGTTAGCTCTACCTGCTCTCCGCCTTGAACTACATCTGACTGTATAACTGGTTTGGTTGTCTCCTGTAATTCTTGGCTCTTCCCTTCTTCCTTAATGGTAATCTCAATCCCGCCACAACCGCTCAATACAATAGACGCTCCCAGCAGTATGGCAAACACCTTCTGACCCTTCATCGTATCCCTCTATTTCTGTATATAGTTAGTCCAACTCCCCGGCTACAAGCCTCTTTAATTTTAATTCAATTGGCTATAATTGTATATGGAGATTCCATCAATAGTTGGATTAAAAGACTAAGCAGCTCCCCATCAGCAATAAGTAGATCAGAATGATTCTGTTCGTCGAAATTCGGTACCCGCGAGCAATGCCATGAATTATACAAAGCTGACATCAAAAAAAGACTCCCGAGGGAGTCTTTTCCGGCAGATTATGTCCTTGGCCTTAATCTGCTCACTACAGCCCCAGCTTTTGCCCTTTCTCCAACCGCTGAATCTGTTGCTCGCCGGTATCCGCAAGTTCACGGAACTGGTTAATCGTCTCACGCATTCTTGGCAGAGCTTCCTGCTTATAAAGACTGATCGAATCGAGCGCCGACAGCACATCGGTGAACGCCTGTTTCATCGTATCCACGGAGATGCTGGCTTCATACGCCTGCTTCTGAATGGCAATCCCCTGATCCTTCAGCATTTTGGAAGTACCTGCGATCAGATCGTTGGTTGTCTGGTTCAGCAACTCAATTTTCTGCAATACAATCTTCTGATTATACAAAGCACTCGCTACTGTAACGGCAATTTTCAATGCCGAAATCGTTACATTCTTCGCACGGTCTACGCCTCGGATCAGTTCCTTATTATTGCGGATGACTACTTCAATCGCCATGATACCCTGCTGGTTCACGACTAGCATCTGCTGCAGATCCATCACCCGCTGACGGAGCGGGAACAGCACTTCTTCGGTAATAAACCGGACTTTTTCAGGGTCCTCATTCCGAACCTTGGCCGCTTCAATCTGCGCATCGATGGACTCATCCATAAGCACACCAAGCTGGATTTCCTTTTGCAGTCGCTTGGTGAGTTCTCGCAGGTTCTGTTGTTCGATCTCCAGCGTTGTATTATCATTACGCAGGGTGGATCTGCCTTTATCCAAAGAGGTTACGATGTCAGCGATGACTGCGTCAGCCTTCTGGTATTTCAGGAAATAGGCGCGAAGCGGATTGAACAATTTCCCAAGGAAACCGGTCTTGGCAAAGTCGACCACGCTTGGGTCGAGATCCTTCAGTTGCATATGCAACTCGGTCAAACCTTTGGCGACCTGACCGCCCTCGTCTCCCGTCTTGGACAGATGTCCAACGGAGACTTGAAGCAAGGCGTTTTTCTCAGAAGAGGATCTCATCGTGTTCATGCCAAAGCCGTCAATGGATTGCAGAATCTCTTTGCGTTTCTCCAGGGACTCGAGATCCAGTGTCATGATCATCTCTACGTTGGCATTTGCCACTTGTTGAAGCTCCGCGACCTCGGCGGGCACGGGTTTCACCTCTTCCTCAATCACCTTCTGAATTTCCTTCTGGCTCGGTATTTCCATTGAAAATGACATCTACAGTTCCCCCTTTAGATTACATCTGTACGTTAAACAGGTTTCCAATCTTGTACACGACATCGTCGGTATCGGCATTGATGCTTGCTGCTTCGTTAATGCTGGAGATGCTCTCCAAAGCCTTGATGTCCGCGTTGTATCCAATCGTATAGATTGGCACTTTGTACGTCTCGACCAGATCCCGGATATCCTTGAGGGTATGACCTTCGTTGGTCTCGCCATCACTTAGGACAAAGATCAGCGGCTTCACGTTTGGATCAGCAGCCATATAATCTTCCAGCATCTTCATCGCCACCACGATCCCGTCAAAGGTCGCCGTACCACCGCCAGCTTGCAGACTATCAACTGTTCCGACAAACATGGACTGCTGGTTCGTATCATACTTGGCAATCGGCAGATTCACGGTTACCCCGCTGGAGTAAGAGACCAGGCCAATACTGTTGTCTGTGCCCAGATACTTCTGACCTTTGCGCAGGGATTCCTTCAGTCGGTTAAGCGGTTCGCCGTCCATGCTTCCGGACACGTCTGTCACGAACACGGCGGCAATGGGTTTGCTGCCGTTCTTCTTCTCTTTCCATACTTTCTGTGCGGACAGCAACGTGCCGCCATCCACGGTAACCAGTTCGGATTTGTAATCCTGTAGCCCGTTGAAACCGAACTCCTCCGCCGATTGTTGGTACTTCGCCTGGGTTACGAATTCCGCAAACTTTTGGACGATCTCCTGTTTGTTCTGCGGCAGTTGACCGAGTGCATACAGCGGACTGTCATGTCTCACGCCAAATGGTGTAAAGACGTAACCACTCTTCAGATCAGCGGTATTCACATACGTCTGGTATTCGAGTACAAAGGCATCCAGTCTGCCGGACTTGGCAGCCTCCCTCATCTGAATCGTTGTCGACGCTGTAAACGGTACATTCGTCTGGAATTTTTCGAACCCTTCAATAGCCTTCTCGCCAAGCGGGTTGGCGCTGTCATACGTATTCAGTGCGGTCACCAGGAAATTCAGTCCTGTGGAGCTGGCAAATGGATCGGTATATCCCATCGCGAGTTCATTGTTGGCAATCGCTTCGGTTACGGTTTTTACATTAACGGAGCCGTACGTATCAACCAGTGCATCGTATTTCGCTTTGGAGATGACAATACCCGGAACATTCCCTACCAATCGCTCGGACACCATCTCGGTCTTCACCCCACTGGCTTCAACCATTTCGCCCCACAATTCGTTAGAAGGGGTGAATGCATCCGGCATATACTTACCAGACTTGATATAATCGGTGGCCGTACCGGAGGCAATGTTGCGGATTTTGACCGATACTTGTTTCCCGCCAACGGTGATATTCGCTTTGTTGAACTCCTCGCCCACTTCGGTTAACCAGCCGTCTACCCCGCTGCCCGACTTCTCTGGGGAAGAGAAGATTTCGACGTAATCATTTGTTGTATTCTCTACGGCAATTGCAAATTTGGAGATATCCGGCAGTGATTCTGCCACATCGACCGGGTCGAGATCAATCTGTCCTTTGACCGGTTCCGCCGTCGCTGGCGCAATGTCCGCGTACAGTTTTCCCAGTTCCTTACCTGCATTCTCTGTGCTCACCTGTGTAGTCGACTTGCCAAAGTTCGACGTCAGTGTAATCCCTGCATAGACCAGACCAAATACGAGCACCAGCATTACAATCGATATGAAAAAAAACTTTCCCTTCTTGGCCATACTCGCAACCCCTCACTGTCTGTATAATTTGGTATGCTTGATTAACTGATCAATCTCCTGCATACAAGGCATCTGTTCAATATCTCCGGCTTCAAAGCTGTCGAGACGTGAAATCTCGAGTAACAACTGATCGAGCTTGAGCAAAATCTCCTCATTGGTGTGTAATGCATTTTTCACATAAGACAGATAATCGTTGTATACTTTGGTTTTTTCCTGAAAAAGCTTCTGGGGAAGTGTTGAGGATTTGGATTTCATCATGTTGGCATAGTCAGCTTCATCGAATACGTTCAACCGGTTCAGCACACTGCGGATGTTCAGGTATAACAGCTTCTCTACTTCAAGTGTGACCGAAGCGAATTTCTTGTAGCTCAGTTCCCCTGGATCAAAACGCTGATGAAGCACATTCAGAAGTGTTTCTTTTTTCTTTTTCATTCGGCTAAGTTGGGACAGCCCCAGCGTAATATCTTCTTCGAGGACTTTAATGCGTCTATAAAAAGATAGTGCTTCCACATAATCTTCATGCGTTTCAATATGCTTCACGGGCAGCACTACCGGTTGTCTGAACAGCAGGGCATAACTCCCATATAGGAGTGCCATTGCACTACCGAACAGAAGGGTAACGGATAGCGCAGTTGTGAATGCACCCTCCTCGAAATTCAGCCCGATAAAGCCGGGTGAGAATGCGAGAACATTCACAGCCACAATACCGAGGATTAATCCCAACAATTTTATGTACTTGATCATGTTCAATCATCCGACCTCCTTTCATGTTATATATTGGTGCTTCATGTCGTAATTTTCCTGTTCAACTTATTCTTATTGTACATGATGTTAACGCTCTCAGGTGGATATGATTGAATATTTGGATACTCATAATATACGTGGTTTGGGCTTATCCCATTTCATATTTTCAGGGACAACGTGGAACTTGGCAGGAAATTTTGTGGTCAATCCATAAAAAGTGAGCTTTACGAGACAGCAGATTGTGGAGAAGAAATGTTATCAGGTAATACGTGGAAAATAGCTATGCGTGTCATTTTTTATATAAGACTTGTCTAAAAAAGGAGCAAAGCAAAAAGGACGAATCGGAGATCATCCGCTTTCGTCCCTTTTACGTTGGTTCATTATTTTTCGTGTTCTTATTAAAATTTTGATGCCGTGTTCTACATCTAACGAACTGAGGTGACGTTATTAGGTACATTCCAGCTCTTCTGAAAATGTAACGAACCTGAGACACGTTATGTTCCCGTTTTAGGCGAAAAGACGTTGTTTATCGCTTATTTCGAATGAAATAGCATCGCTGAGATTCGTTACATTTTCCACCACATCAATATTGCCCATATAAGACGTGTACGGTTCGTTAGAATAAAAAAGTGGCCGCCTTATTGCTTCGTCTGTAGCAGACAGATTGACGCTTCGCACTACCTGAACTTGAACAGCGAATCCAACGGAATTACCAATTCAGGATATATAACCGATTGAATCGTTTCCTGCTCTGTATACAGATGACGGGTCTGGTAGCTGCCATCCTCCAGCGTGTACACATGGACGGTTTGATTCCCGGGGTCAACAATCCAGTATTCGTTCACACCATATTTCTGATACAAGTTAAATTTTTCGTTAAAATCCTTTAACGCAGTCGAAGGCGATAACACCTCGATAATTAAAGAAGGTGCACCGTGACAGCCACTTTTGGATATCTGGTCTTTGGAGCACACTACCGATAAATCAGGCTGTACAACTTGATCTGGTAGGTCGTATTGTTCATTTTCGCTAAAATACACATCAAAAGGGGCAACAAACACGAAACATTTCCGATTCTGAAAAAAAGTCCGCAAAGAGAAGTGCAGCTCACCCACAATAAACTGGTGCGATGAAGTAGGTACTGGCGAGATATTAAAAGCTCTGCCGTTAATTAATTCCCATGATCCTTCCCATGTTAACCAATCCTGAAAGCTATAAGTACCTTTATTGTCGGGTTTTGCCACACTTCGATCCTCCTCTTCCAACTAACCGTATTTTTGTTTTCATTATAACATTGTGTTTGCGCCTTTTCACACCATGCCTCTTTCACGAAAAGATGGATTCCGGTTTGCTTCGCGTGGTGCGCACCTCTACAACTTTCCCGGCACATCCATTGTCGCCCTTCGCCTGGAACATTACCTTAACGCTGTCTTTACCTGATGTTACGGCCTCAGGAATATCGTAGGTCACATAGAACACTTCGCCAATCTTGTTCATATGAATTCGCTGCTCACCGATGAGTGTTCCATCCACGGTAATGGCGAATTGTCTGTCATATAACGTACCTTCCCGTTTAAACGCGGAATGATCTCCACCCCAATAGGCCACACATAGATAATTGGTTGCTTTACGATCCACTGCCAGTTGGTAACTGAAGTAAGCCCCACTGACGCCAAAAGCTTCTCGCCACATATGCAACTTCTTACGGCCATCTGTGGTTGAACCGTTGTGGTGCTCCCCACGGCAGTTGCTATCCAGTTGATGTCCAATCTCATCCTGCTGACCGTCAGCCTGAACCCTGTCGATCGTGATATCGTTCAACTCTTTCTCCAGCGCATCCCCTTCATCGTTAAACGGCCAGTACACGGTATAAAATTCGTGATGCACATCATAGAACGGAATGAGCTTCACGGCTTCGCCTGTGGAAGTAACATCTTTGCTAAGTTCAAATGTTAACGTATCTGCATCTACAACCTTGATCCACTCTCGTACATCCTCTTGCTCCGTCCAGATCACAGGTACAGGTGCAGTCTTGGGATTCAGCGCTGTTTCGTCTACGATCGTATCCTCGGGAAGGCCCTCGTTTCCTAGTGCACCAGCGAGTACTATTGGGCCGTACAGGAATGCCACTTTGTGGGAATCATCCCGGGCAGTGTACTGGCGGAGTGACATCGGCAGTGTGATGGTGATGACATCGCCCGTTGTCCATGTGCGCTCGATGGAAAGATAGCCGGGTTCCATCCGTGTATACGGATGTTCCGTATCCCCGTTAACTGTTGCCGTCATTGGCTCTTGCAGCCATGAGGGCACACGTAATCTTAGATGAGCCGAGGCGTTGCCTCCGGTGATCGTCAGGGTTACCTTTTCCGAATAAGGAAAGTCGGGTTCAAGCTTCAGAGATAACCCTTGTGACGCCCAATCCAGTTGGGAAGCGATATACAGGTTGACGTACAGGTCCTGTTCATCCTCAAAATAAATCGCCTCGGCATATTTGCCCGGGTTCTCCATACCTGATCCTGTGCAGCACCACCAGGCGGTGTCATGAGTTCCATAGATTTTGTAGTGGCCTTGCAGCGTTGATGCAAAATACGTTTTGTTCCCCGTATCCGGGTCCTGCGTGCCGAGGATGTGATTATAGATGGCGTTTTCATAATAGTCCATGTAGGCGCTATCGTGATTCCAGGCGAAGAGTTGCTTCGTTAGATGTAACATGTTGTGAGTACAACAGCTCTCTCCTGTTTTGATGCCAAGACTCTCCATACCCTTTGCTTCGTAATGCTCCGAAATACTCGTCGCACCAAATACATAAGAACGATGATGCACCGTGGTGTCCCAGAAAAATTCTGCCGCTGTCCGATAACTCTCATGAGTATGGTCCTGATTGTAGATTTCGGCTGCACCGATCACTTTGGGAATCTGCGTATTGGCGTGTTTGCCTTGAAGATCGTCCTGCTTGTGCTCCAAGGGTCTCAGGATCAATTGATGGGTGAACTTATTAGCGATCTCAAGATATAAGGCTTTACCGGTAATCCCATACAAGTGTGCGAATACTTCATTCATGCCCCCGTGTTCACTTTGAAGCATCGTCTGCATCTGTTCTTCTGTCATCGGGAGCAATCCTTCGACCGCCCAGTCTGCAAATCGAGTAACCACCTCAAGTGCCTGTCCGTTGCCAGTCAGTTTATAGGCGTCAATCAGGCCGCGATAGATTTTGTGCACACTGTACCAGGGAACCCAGTATTCACCGATATTGAATCCACCGATATTCTCTGCTCGAAAAGCCATGTGGAAAGGTTCTTCGGACAAACCACCGATATATCCGCTTCCCGTGGTCTGCTGGATTCTCGCCAGTTCGGTGACCGCATAATCCAGTCTTTCTTTTAACGTGATATTCCCGGTTGCCTGATACGTCACAGCCAGGGCAGACAGATAATGTCCGAGGGAATGTCCGCTGATGGTACGTGCCTCCCAACCCGCGTAGCGCTCTTTTCGGGCAGGTAAACCATGCGCTTCGAAGCATGGAGCCAGGAATCGATCAATATCCAGCGATAACAGGTAACGCTCCCCCACCTCTTGTGATGTTTGAAACACACCATTTAACAGATCTACATGTTCCGGTCCCAGAAATCCTTTTTTTGTATCAATCATGACACTCACTCCTTCTCGGGATGTAATAGATGTCCATTCATTCTTAAGGGGTAAAATCCGTTTTATTAGCTACAAGACTAATACTCATCAATCTACTGTAGAGCTTGAATATCCTCATATTATCAAATAAAATACAATTACATCAGACTCATAATCCAAGAAAAGGTGGATAAATCCGTCCTATGCAAAAGCCACTGGAACATTACCTGTGCGGCAAGTTCATATCCGAAGGCAACTGGAGCCATATGAGACGCAGCATGCCTGTGCATGAGATCATTTTGATGCTGGAAGGTGAGATGTACATCGCGGAAGAAGAGGAACAATATGTCGTTCGTGCCAACGATCTGTTGTTTCTGCGCGCCGGTCGCACCCATTACGGCTACCAGATTAGCGACACACCCGTCAGTTTCTACTGGGTTCACTATGATGCCGTGCAGGCAGAATTCAACCAGTTTAGGACACATGCCACCATTCAGGTACCTTCCATGGCCAATCAGTTATTCAAGCAGTTGCTGCATGTGTCATCCTTCTCACCAGAAGAAGCCGACGCTGCTTTGTTACTGTTGTTCAAGGAGCTGGAGCGCAATATAGAGGCGGATTATCGCCCGCACAATGCAATTGTGGACCATATCTGCAAGTGGGTCGATATTCATCTGCATACAAACATCACAGTGAGTCAGATTGCGGAAAATTTTAATTTTAACAAAGACTATATCTCCAAAATGGTGAAACGTGAGAAAGGTACTGGACTCAAAACCTATATCCTCACAGAACGAATTCGCCGGGCGAAACAGTTGCTGCTCAACACCAATGCTAGTGTAAAAGAAATCGCCGGACAGTGCGGCTTCTCCGACTACAAGCTATTCCTGCGCATGTTCAAGCAATACGAAGGCAATACGCCAACCGAATATCGCAATCATCTGTATTCCACACAGCTCAATCGCTGATGCGCTACGATCTATAGAAATGACTGAGTTACCTATAGAAAATTTGAATGAATCGGATTGAATCCGTTATGGTAAAATGCAAGAAAACTATATTCCATACTTAACCCATAAGAGAAGAGGAATTATAAGATGACAACGGCTGCCGTTACGATTCACCCTGCCACAGAAGCAGACCATCCAGAGATTGTAGATATCCTTGTTGCAAGTTATGCCGAGTATCGGGAGACTTTTGAGCAAAATGAACGCTGGGAGGCCTACCTCAAAGATATTCGAGAGTCTGTGGTTAATCCGTACCTGACACAATTATGGATCGCGAAGATTGATGATCAGATCGTTGGTACAGTCCAATTATTCGAAACAGCGCGCAAGGCTTATCCAAACTTTGAATTGCCGATCGATTATCCGTTTATTCGGCTGTTGGGTGTTGATCCAAAATGGAGAGGTCACGGGATTGCCAGGGTATTGCTCCAGCAATGCGTAGATTCTGCCAAAGAAATGGGCAAAAATACGGTGTATTTATATACGGGCGGTCAGATGGTCAATGCCATCCGTTTATATGAGCGTTTTGGATTTACAGAGGATGAGGAGTTCAGCTCCGAGAGTGGCGGGGGCAAGGCAATATGTTACCGTTATGATTCCTTGTGTTGGCTAACACCAACACGGGATCAGTGAACAGAGAATGAAATGTAAAAAAGACCGATCATCTTCATGAACGGTCTTTTACGTTTATAAATATCAATTATATAAGTTGCACTAATCATTTACACGATAACGGAGAGGACAGAAAAAACCTGAAAAAGCGAAGCGTTCGCCTTTATCCCCGGATTTCCCCTTGAGAAAAGGGAATTGAAAAAATCTGGGGATAACAGCGATTGGAAGGTTATTCTGTCATCGTAGTGTCAGTGTAAACAATCTTTAGTTCAACTTATATAGCATTTGAAATGATACATCGCTATTGATTTTTTAGCCGCCAATCTCTACCAAAATCTTCGCATGGCTCTTGTCGCTCATTAACAGCTCAAGCCCTTCCTGCACGATGTCGTCCAGTTTGATTTTCTTGGTGATGACCTGTTTCACATCGAGCGACCCTTCAGCAATTAATGAAATCACTTCAGGGAAAATGTGGCGATATGCCAGCGTTGCCGTTAGATTCGCTTCTTTGACCAGAAGATCGAAGAAGTTCACTTGAAGCGGATTTGGAATCGCTGCGATGACAACAACTTCTCCGCCTTTTTTGACAACCGCAATGGCGCTATCCATCGTTGGTTGTACACCTGCTGCTTCATAAGCTACATCAATGCCGCCCGATTGTTGCAGGATCACCTCTGTTGCATTGACTTTGGCACTGTTCACCGGAATCGCTCCCAGCTTGGCTGCCAGGTCCAGACGTTCCTCAAATACATCGACTGCATAGATTTCAGAGGCTCCTGCTGCTTTGGCAGACAGAATGGTCAATAATCCAATTGGACCTGCTCCATATACGGCTACTTTGTTCCCCACTTTCAGCTTGCTGTGACGAACCGCGTGAAAGGCTACGGCTGTAGGCTCTACAAGCGCACCTTCTTCGAAAGTTACGTTATCCGGGATGGGATGAACCATGTATGCTTCAACAACAACATACTCTGCAAAACCACCATCACCATTCAGTCCAACGAATCCAAATTGAGTACACTGGTTGTAACGCCCCTGGATACAGTAGTCACATTTTCCACAATGGTACAACGGCTCAACCACAACTCGATCCCCTACACTGACACCGCTTACATTACTCCCCAATTCACTTACGGTTCCTGCAAATTCATGACCTAATGTCAACGGTGCTTTCTGTCCTGAGAGCGGATGATTCTCGCCTTCTTGAATTCCCACACCATGATGATAGGCATGCAAGTCACTGCCGCAGATCCCTGCATATTCCACTTTGATTTTGACCTGACCCGCTTGAGCGACCGGAACTTTCCGTTCTTCTACACGAACGTCTTTATGGGCATACCATACTGCTGCTTTCATGAAGTTCATCCCCTTTGTATGATTGTCTATATATTATATCGCTGTTCATGTATTATTCATATTTATAGATACTAATGTTAACATTAGTTGTATTAATGCTAAACGGAGATGAAATCATGAATCTGGAACAGCTCGAATATGTCGTTGAAATTGCGAAAACGAAATCATTCTCAGCCGCCTCGGAGCATCTACATGTCACACAATCGGCGATCAGCCAATCGGTTCATCGTCTGGAGAAAGAATTGGGTATCATCCTGTTCGAACGCTCGCGGCAGGGAACTCATCCCACTCCCGAAGGCAAACAATTCATTGCCAAGGCACTGGATATTTTACAGCGGATTGATGAATTGAAATCCCTGAACGCAGAAGCCTCCTCTCTTAGCGGAGAGCTTCATGTGGCTACTTTTCCAAGTGTTATGCCCTATCTTGTCCAGTCTGCTGCGGATATGAAGCGTGAGCACCCGCAACTTAATATCTCCATTGAAGAGAAAGGGTCCATGGAAATTATTGAAGATATTCGCAACAACAAAACCCATCTGGGCTTTATCGCGATCTATGCCAAACAATTGCGGGAATTCGATGGACTTCACTTCAGTCCCATGTATTCGGGCAAGCTGGTAGTTGGTACTCATCACCTGTCTGAACTTGCCAAGCACAGCCGTGTTACACCGGATCAATTAAAAGAACACAAGCTGGCACTCTATCGAGATGGTTTCATCGAAGACTTCATCAAGGAATTCACTTATGATCATGGACCTCTGTCCATTCTGTTCAAAACAAATAATTCAGAAGCGATCAACATGGTGTTAAGAAACGATATTGCCGCCACGATTGGTCACGACTTTTCCTTTCACCAAAATCCCTTATGGAAAGAAGGTCTGGTGAAGATGGTAGAGATCGCTGGAATCGATCAACCGAAAATGCAGATTGGCTTCGTGCAGACGGAGTCCAAGGAGTCCGCCGTAGCTGCAGAACGATTCGCCCAACGCTTCAGACAGGCGATAGAGCTGGATCATTTAAAAGTTTAAATCTAAAAAAGTGCTCCACCCTTTGAAGGAAGTTTGGGATGAACACCAACTTCTCCAAAAGCGGAACACTTTTCTGACTATCTCTTGCGTTACTATTACTACACCTTACTCAAACTATACTTTAACTTTTCGTACGGCTTCACTCATCTCGTTCGTCTGCTGCTCCAACATTGTGGAGGTCTGCGCCACCCTGTTGAACATGGCCGACTGTTCACGCATTAAGCGATAGATTTCATCCGAATGATCCGACACCCCGGCTGAGATCTGCGAGATCGTATTGACGGAGGCTGCAGCCTCTTCCGATCCTGCCGAGATTTCCTCTGCCGCAGCGGAGACTTCCTGAATGCGACGGGTCACCAGTTGGAACGCATCAACTACATGGGCGAAAGCTTGCTCCGCTTCTGCGGTAATCGTAACACCTTGTCCAATCTCGGTTGCAGTAACCCCCATCTGTGAGCCAATCTGTTGTGATTCTTGTTGAATACGGACCAGCAAGTCGGAGATCCGTTCCATGGATGTGCTTGAGGCCTCAGCAAGCTTCCGAACTTCATCCGCCACAACCGCAAAACCTTTGCCGTGTTCTCCTGCATGTGCTGCCTCTATGGATGCATTAAGCGCAAGTAGCTTCGTCTGACTCGCAAAGTCACGAACCGTGTGCAGGGCACCACCAATTTCCTGGGAGTAGTTGTTCAGCACCTGAACCATCGCTACAACTTCACTTGAGACATTTGAGATACTCTCCATCTGTGTTTTCATCAGTGTCATGCTCTGTTTACCGGACTCCGCCGTAGAAAGCGCACTTGATGCCGCATCCGACACAACCATCGAGGATTCGGATATATCCGTTATGCCTTTTGCGATCTCTTCCATCGCATGCGCGCTATCGCTTGCACCCTGCTTCTGCGTATGTGCACCCTGCCTAATCTGTTCGACAGATTGATCAACCGTCTTGCCCATCTCAAGCATCTCTTCGGTACTGCGATTAAATTCCTTCGTTGATTCTGATAAAATATCTGTGGTTACTGCTACGCCTTCAACCATGTTACTCACAATCTTATTCAAGTTCCCGGACATATGTATCATCGCTTGATATGTTGTTCCAATCTCATCTTGGCTGCGCAAACGATACGACGTCAGAATTCGGTTCGCTTCTGCAAGCTCACCCTGTGCCATTTTTTCCACACTCGCCTTCAGCGGTTGAAGTGGCCGCAGTCCTCTTACGATAAACCACGTGACAACAGCAATGCCTATAAGTGTAATCAGTAGCAATAAGGCATAGAAGGGAATACTCGATTTCATTATATCTGACTCAATGCTTCCGATCACCGATACTGCCGTATCGATCCCAATTACACCTGTTACAGCACCGTTACTATCCAGCATGGGAGCGTAAGAGGAAATATAGTCGCCGTACTCCTCATTGTTAATAATCGAAGAACTGGCTGTTTGCCCCTGCAACAGCTTTTGAACAGCCTCCTGAGGGACATCCGTTACTTCATTAATCGGTGAGGCTTTATCTGCATCCTTCATACCGTCCACCATAATAAGTGGCGTACCTTTGTCATCTATTTTGACGAAATACACATACATTGCACCAATGCTTACGCGAAAGTCATCCAGTTCATCACGAATCTTCAAGAATTCGTCATTCTCCTTGGGGTCCTTGGCAAACTCGGCATAAGATGCTGTATCCAGCTGATTCACATAACTCTGAGCAATCTGGATGTTGTAACTCGAAATGGCCTCCTGCGCAGCTAGTTTCATATTGGCCACCTGTAACAGCATGCTTCCAACGGCTATAATCGTAATGACCAGTGTGACTACTGCAACAATGCGCACAACCAAACGTTTTCTAAAAAAACCAATCATCCGCTCCTCTTCCTCTCCCGTGAACCCAAGCCTTTTTGACTAGGCGCTACCCAAAAAACGCATGCTTGAAGCACTATGTATGGGAAAATAGTAAACGAATATGTCGAATTAGGCAAGAAAATATTGGGTTAACATAAAAACGCTATCATGGCCGTGGTAGCTTTGTTCATTGGAACAAAAAAACTCCAATGCAAGCATTAGAGTATGTTCAAAGATTGATAATTATTTTTATTCTGTAACTTGAGTTACCATTCTAACTCTTCAATCAAGTTAAATATCATTTTTTTATCAAAATCATCCATTGATTTAAAAATAGCTATTTCATCTGTTTTTTTGTCCAATTTGATGAGTGTAGCTATGGCTAAATCTCCAACTTTATAATAACCTATTAACTTATCTGATGCTCCTCTTCTGGATGTAAGTTCCTCCAGCTTTTCATTTATAGCAGTTGACGCCAATTTTTCTTTGCCTATATAAGTCATTACATGATACAAAACTATTGGATTTGCTTCATTTAATAAAAGTTGCAACTCATCAATCGAACATTGTCCTTCTTCAATTTTCTTTATTAAATTCATATTTCTACCCTCCATTAAATTTTATTTCTGAGACTGCCGGTTTATTTATCTAGTTTGTATTACCCCTAATTTGTCCCAGTTATAACAAAAACAGAGGTTCTAGTTCCAAAATAAAACCATTACCTTACTGAATACAAAAAACACCCCGCCGCAAGCGCCGAGATGTCATGTTGTTCTACATTTGCATACTATCCAACCATTACTAAACTGTTCGTCCATTCGTCTTCCTGAATCGAATCAGGGACCAGATAATCAGCAACGCGAGCACGGCAATACAGATGCTAATGCTGAACCGATTCCCTTCATCAAACACAAACATCACCGCAATCACACTAAGACATAGTACAACGACTCCGGTTATGTAAGGGAATCCCCAAACTTTGAAGGTCGGTTGAACCGGATATCTCTTCCGTAGTTTCAGCTGTGATGAAGCAATACAGATCCACACAAGGATTACAACAAACCCCGGAACTGCGAGCAATACGCGGAACAGTTGATCCTGCGCGAACAGGCCTAGCAAGGAACCTCCGAGCAAAACTACTGAGCACACCAGAAGTGTGTTAACAGGGCTTCCGTTGCGATTCGTCTGTGACAATGCCTTTGGAGCTTCACCGCCTACTGCCATGGAGTGCATCATCCGGGATGCACCATAGATCCCTGAATTCGCAGCAGACAGAACCGCCGTCACCAAAATAAAGTTCATTATGTGTGCTGCTCCCGGCAGTCCCGTGGATGCAAGCACCTGTACAAATGGACTGCTCTCCGGCCCGATCTCATTCCATGGGATAAGACCACAAATGATGAGAATCGGCAAGGTGAAGAACAGAATAATTCTGAGCATGAAATTGCCCACGATTTTGGGCATGACTTTTTCTGCATTTTCCGTCTCGGTCAGGGTCAGACCAATCAGCTCCGATCCCCCATAAGAGAACATGACCACAAGCAGTGCCGAGAAAATCGAAGACCATCCGTTCGGGAAGAAGCCGCCTGCTTGCGTATAATTTTGCAGATAAGGGGTGTTGTCACTTGGGATAATGCCAAAGATCAATCCTGCACCCAGGAAGATAAAAATAATGATCATGGCAATTTTGATCCCGGCCAGCCAAAACTCAAATTCCCCGAACACACCTACACTTAACAGATTAACCAGTATAATGAACGCCGCACATGCCAGACTCAGCATCCACAGCGGTACTTCACTGAACCAATACTGCAAAAAGCTCCCGGCGGCAATCACCTCAATGACACACACCGATAACCATAGAAAACAGTACATCCATCCCATAACAAAGGATACTCTGCTACCAAATGCCTCCTGCACGAAGTCTTTCATATTTTTGTTCTTGTACACCGTAGCCATCTCCGCCATCGCGGCCATAACAACCAGCAGCAATAATCCGGCAAAAATGTACGTGACAATAACGCCCGGACCTGCGAGTCCAATCGTCTCTGCACTGCCTTTAAAAATTCCCGTTCCAATGACACCACCCATAGCCATAAAACTGATGTGTCTTGGTTTAAGCTTCTTCTGTAGTGTTCCTTCTGTCTGAGCCAATTCAAGTCCTCCTGATGTAAAAAACGTCTGTAATGCTGTCTTGTTTCATAGACATAATGTCCAGTATACCCTATTGTCCATCAATCAGCCCAGAAGTTCCTCATGGCCAATTCATCCCAAACATATATGGACATAACCTATGTTTTATACCCCACAATGGCACGAAGCAATCTGTGTACAATCCAGGTTAGCAAAATGTACCCTGCCCCATAGATGAACCAAGCGCCTATGTTACTACCCCATGTTGAAAGATCACTCGCGATATACAACAAAGGCAGCATAAAAGATATAACCAGCGCTACCCAGAGTCTAAACCAATTGGCAAAATAACTGCATACTCCAAGCATCACAGCAATGATGGGACATAACACCAAGACAGCAAACAGCGGATTCATATGATCGAACCACCAGTAAATCATGTACGACTCCCTCCACATTCTTCGTCACAAGGCCACGTTGTTTTAATGCGTATTATTGAGTTTATTCTACTCTTTTTCCATCTCTTAAAATGTACGATATGTTGCAAAATTAAAAAACCAGCGTCCTGTAAAAAAACAGAATACTGGTTTGTCATGTGAATTCATTTAGATTTTTTTCGTCATAAACGTGCTGTTCGGGTCCAATACATAATCTGCGAATGGTTCGCAATATTCAAATCCGAAATCTTCGTACATCTTCCTTGCCGGGATAAATGAATCCATTGAACCCGTCTCCAGACTGATTCGCTTATAACCACGGTCTGTGGCAACCTCCATAATATGTGCCAAAATTTTTCTCGCTACGCCTTTTCTCAGATGAGCCGAAGCGGTACGCATCGACTTCAACTCTGCATGCTCTGGATCAAGTTCTTTGATAGCCCCGCAGCCGAGCAAGTCGTCCCCTTCCCAAGCACACCAGAAAGTAATTTCGGGCTCCTTGAGTCCGTCCAGATTCAACGCATGAATACTTTCTGGAGGCGAATCTGCCGCCATCCCTTGCAAGTGCTCCGCAATTAAAGCCTTAACTTGGACTCCACTCAAATCATCCACTTTGATCTCCATAACATACCACTCCCGCCGACATTTTTATTGGTTTTATCACTGAATGTATATCAATCATTTTATCTTACTACCGTGTTAGGTTTTATGACAAGAGGTTACTTATATCCACTGAAATACGCTATTGTGATTCACCTATAATTTCCAGTATGATGAGGCTATCATATGCCAAAGGGACGAGGTCTATTGCGAAATATACTTAGAGTTAAACGTGGAACTAAGGTGAAGCAAGCTTAACTTAATTTAAAGGAGAACCCTATGACACTCACTACGGATAACCTGTTTTATAGCAAACGATTAAAGATGACGCCACCACGCTCTGAAGACGTGCAGACCATGTTGCAATGGAACGAAGACCCGGAGTACCTTCGGAATGTGGATACTGACCTGGCCATTCCCTATTCGGAGAAACAGTTGGAGGATGAGGGCGAAACGAAGAACAAGGAAGTTTATTTCAGACTTCGCACGCATGAAGAAGATACGCTGATTGGTTTTGTCGTCATTCATGGCATTGAATGGAACAACCGCTGCGGACAGCTTGCCATTGGCATTGGACTTGCCAAACATCGTAACAAGGGATATGGTACGGAAGCGTTGAATCTTATTTTACGATATGCATTCCATGAAATGAATCTGGACCGGGTTGGCCTCGACGTCATCGCCTACAATGCCAAAGCAATCCGTTCCTATGAAAAGGTTGGTTTTCAGTTGGAAGGTCGTGCACGCTCAGCTGTATATCGTGATGGTAAGCGTTACGACCGCTTGATGATGGGAATCCTAAGACCAGAATGGGAAACACACAATCAGATCCATACGGAGGGTGAACAAGCATGACCAAGAATGAAGAAGTCACCGAGTTTATTGAACAGATTCAGATCCCCTGGCAAGTACAAGTCGCTGAACAATTGCGCCAGTTGGTGCATGATACCATCCCTGACGTACAAGAACGCGTCCAATACAAGAAACCTCATTTTTTGAAAAACGGAAAGTACGCTGCGGTCATCTCGCCTTCCAAACAAGCCATGTCTTTCACCATCTTCAATGCAACCGGACTCGATCTACCTGATGGGATATTTGAAGGCCCGGAAGAGCGCAAAACGATCAAACTCAAGGAAAAAGATACGCCGGACTATGAATGGTTGGCTGGTTTGTTAAAGCAAGCATCTGCGGAATTGTAGAGAGATGTAGTGAAGAGCACATACGCCGAAGTAGTAACTTAGGTAGTAATGTGCGAAACGTATGGTGTGGGCCGTAATGTGCGGGTGGTATGTATGGGGTGAGTTTAGGGTTAGGTTTGTGGCAAGCGCTAACGAATCGGACACACCTTATATCGCAGTTTTAAAAACATATGAAATTCTAACGAATCTCAGCAGTCTTATTACAGACCTAACCTCCGATTTTCTTCGAAAAACCATGACAATTGGAGAAATAGAGTTGCTATGATTCGTTAGAATTCTATACTGCTGCAAATTCACCCAATAAGACGTGCTAGGTTCGTTGCTATGAACGTTTTTGTCAAGTCCATCACAAAAAGCTGCTTTTCCCCGAAGCCCTAAGCGCGGGAGTCCATATGCGAGCGACGGTTGGCACGCTGCTATCCGTGGGTTGGTTACCACATGGTATGCCTTCGTCAAGGAGAGCTTTTACAAGCTAGCCACGCACGTTCAGCCCATTAAAAGCCTAGTGCAAACGAACCTCGTACATTCTCTCCTGAACCTTCCATGAACTCCCGGGCCTAAGGCTCCGGAGTTTTCCCCTTTTTCCTTTTAAACCATCCGTCTCTTCAAGATGAATAACAGATTACTGAGCGTTCGGTAGCTCCAACGTTCGGGCGATCGCCCAAATGAACCCGGTCAGCTCCCTGGCCACCGCGGTGACCGCGACATTTTTGTGTTTGTTTAATCCATAAACTAAACGGCGGAATTTTCGGTGCAGCCGTTCCTGGGCTTTCCATGAAATGAGCTGTATGTCCGCAGGCAGACCTTCCAAACGGCGGGCCAAGTCCCCTTTAATCGCAGGCCGATGGCGGTAACTCCATGCCGATTCAATCAAGGTGCGACGCAATCGTCCATTTCCCGCTTTGGTGAGCGAGCCTCGTTGGGTACGGACTCCAGACGAATGCTCACGCGGAACCAGGCCCAAGTAAGCCATGAGCTGAGCAGGGGAACGGAAACGGGCAAAGGAACCGATCTCCGCAGCAAGCGTGACGGCCGTGAGAAATCCAATGCCACGCAGAGACTGTAAAATCTGAATCAAATCGGCTTTGGAACTGGTCGCTGCCTCTTCAATCAAGGCTTTTTCCAGTCGACCGATGCGTTGCTCGATCTCGTCCATGGCATGAAGGTACTCTGTAAACGCAATCTGCATAGGCGCATTCGGGAAGGTCAGTTGTCCAAGCCATACGCGATATTTTTTCGTCCAGCGACGTTTGATTTGTTCAGGCGGATGGATCTGGTGACCCAATAAAAATTTGAGCACGCGTTGACGAGCCCGGTGAGCATCTTCTTTTGCCGATTCGCGTGCCCGAACCAATTCACGAAGCGCCTCATCTTCACGTGCTGGAACGTAAATCGGCGTAAGCTCGCCTGCACGGAACAGACGTGCCAGTTGCTCGGCATCCCGTCGATCGGTTTTCACGTGATCGCCGGAGCGTTTGGGGATGAGCGAAGGGGCAATGACGACACAATGGGCCCCCATGGATTCGATCCAGCGGTAGGTTTCGTATCCTGTAGGACCGGCCTCATAACAAAACGAGAGGGAGCTTGCCGGACCCAACTCTTTGATGAGTTTGCGTAAGGCAGCAGGCGCATGAGCAATGGTACCGTAATACCGCGGCTTGTCTTTACCCTCGTCAGCAATAGCGACAGAAATTTTTTCTTTGGATACATCTAAACCAATGAATTTTGTGGTAGACTTCATAGGGATAGCTCTCCTTTGCTGTGTAGCTCTGAAATGGTGGTCTTCTTACTGTCCATTTTAACCTACGATGTGCAGCAATATGGAGGGCTATTTTTTGCGGTTACGTTCATCATAGCTAGACTGTGTGAGTACGACAAGCGGCCTCTGCACGTAGAAAAAACAACCCATTCTTACTCTGGCGGCTAAATAAATAGCATAAACGACTGGCTGTAGCAAAAATATCTCACATCCATCCTGCGCAGGGCAAAGGGGCATCCCATGAAGTTCCAAGAACTTCGGGATGCCACTTTGTTATAGTCTGTCTACTACTGTCATTCCAACCTTAACAGCGGTGTAATCTTATAATAAGATGACTGCTTATAATTGCTTATAATGTTTTGTACTAGCTTCCACCATCAAGATTGCTGGTACGATACGGCGGTCATCTGACACGGCTCACATATGAACATGTAATACATACCCTCACCATATTTCTCAACCTCGCCCCAGTCCAGTTGTGCGACAGCCTTCATTCTCGTGGAACAGCGTGGACATGTTGGGTACTCCGCATCTTGAACCCATCCCGGATGGCCGCCGACCTGAGATAACGATGGCTCCATCGCCCACTCACTGGCATGGAATGCATGACGCGATGCATTTGCAATCCGAAACTGCTGGCCAACATCCGGTGCAAGTTTACCATAGTCGTCCAGGTCAATCTCGTCCATTCCCGCAGGCACGACATTATGTGAACTCCATAACGGTTCTCCTGCTACGTCCAGCTCCATGTAAACCACACCGTAACTGCTGCATATCACGCAAGTCTGTATCTGAAGTTGCTGAGCATGCCAAGAAACGTCATTCAATGCTGGATGCTTAACATCCAGACTAATTAAGGTGGTTAACGCATTGCCACACCATGGACAGCAATTGGTGCTAGGGTTCAGCATCGATAGTGAACTTCCGGTTAACTCCACGTTAGGTCCTTCATTCTCTTTTACTTTATAGAGTGAATAACTTGGGGTGATGAATAATTCCCTGCGCTGCCCGTCTTTTGTAAGCTCCCAACCAGCTTCAGTGGTGTAATGCTCAGGTGCCACGTATAATTCGTTCGCCCAAGATGGAGGAGATTGTCTCCACTGCCGGAACTGCCGCACGACAACATCATCTCCGATATGGGCCAGCATGAGCAATATGTGGTTCCGATTCTCATCATCGGTATCCACCTGCTGCAAGAGATGATCACGAGCCTCACCCGAGGCACTTTTATACAAAATGGCAGGATAATATATCTCCTGTTCCAGCAGCTCAGGAATTTCGGCAGTCAACGATATATCATGGTAGCAGACCAGATATACCAGAATGTCTTTGCCCGTATCTTCATCACCTGTACAAATCCGTTGCATCGCGTAATCCTTCATCTGATCTTGTTGCTCTACAGACAAAGATAGATATACCTGTTCCTCGGATTGTTCATAGGGAGTATAACGAATTAGTGGATCGCGAACCTGAGGTTTGTGCATGATTTTCAAAATTTCGACTGGGTCTGTGATACCTGCATACAAGTTCACGTCACGTCGATTCGCTTCAATGTATCTCTGACGCTCCTCGCGTTCCATCTCCTGCTTGCAAGGCATGCAATAACCACCCGTTTTCAACGCTGTTGCTGGTAAAATGGTATTTGCACACCCTTCCCGTATACACGGAATTCGTTCTGTCATATTCCAACCTCCTTCAACTATTGGCAATGGAAAACACGCCACAATGTGACGTGCTTGTCCCTTACTCCATATTTAAATGCCTGCGTGTCTCTAAAGGAAAATGCGAATCAGTGATGTCCCAATTGGTCCTTGGTGAATTCATAAAAGGCAAGCGCATCTTCACTGCTGGCAAAGCCTGCCTGAGCTATCTTTTCACTGCCGCCACCTTTGCCTTGATAGGCTCCAAGATTACCTTTGAAGAAAGGTCCACAAGCCCATTCAGGCGGCTGTCCGTTCTGTGCCAGAACCACTTTGGCCTCTGAGATACTGGCAAAGAGTACAAGCCCCTCATGGTCTGCCGTCAGCTTGGTGGCCAGGCTCTGCATATCCTTGAGCGATTTGTCTTCAAAGACCTGAGCAATCACTAGCCCTTGCCGAGCGGCCAGAAGTTCATCCGCATAGTAAGCATCATTCGTTGTTTTCACTGCATTCAGCTCGGTTTGCAGCTGTTTTTGCTCCAGCTCCATTTTCTCAATGCGCTCCAATAATTCGTCCTTGCTGGTCTTTAATTTAACCATGATGCTGTTGAGCACGTTTTGTGTAGCTGTGAATTCATTCAGGGCTCTTGTTCCACATTTGAAATAAATGCGGGTGCCGCCCTTCACTTTTTCGGTTTTCAACAGTTTGATGATCCCGATCTCACCTGTCGCCGACACATGCGTTCCTCCGCAGGCGTTATACTCCACACCCTCGATCTCAACGATGCGAATGTCTTCCGTTACCGTAGGTTGCTTCACCAGTGGTAACTGTGCAGCCTCTTCTGCTGTAACCCAAGACGTGTTGATCCGAGCGTTACGATAGATCTGCCGATTCACTTCTTGTTCAATGGCAGTCAATTGATTCGCTCCCAGTTCAGCCGCAGCCACATCAATCGTGTCATACTCCGTTCCAAGATGGAAGCTGAGCGTCATCGCTTCAGTCAGCTTCAGAGTGATTGCCGATAACAAATGCTGACCCGTATGCTGCTGCATATGATCGAATCTTCGCTCCCAGTCAATCTCACAATGTACTTCAGTCTCTTCAGGGACGCGTTCCAGCTTATGCCATACTTCACCATCTTCGCTGTTCACATCCAGAACAGCGATTCCGCCAATTTGCCCCAGATCACAAGGTTGTCCGCCCCCATGCGGGTAAAAAGCAGTCTCCGCCAGCGTGACATATACGCCGTCTTCCTTGTCCACTCTACCTGTAATCGTTGTATGCCACTCTCTGGTGTAAGCAGAGTCATAATAGATTTTTTTCGTCATTGAATTATCCCGATCCCTTCTCGTTCAAATGGGTTTTTACCGATCTGCACCTAACCTCCAGATTACACTATCTGGAACTGCGAATCCAATTTAAGGCACACAAGATCGCTCCTCCATATCAAAAAGACCGCTCTGTAAGCCAAGCTACAGAGCGGTCCCCTTACTTATATCCACGTTTAATGTAACGTTGGATATGGTTTGAGCTATGATTACACCGGAACGGAGATTGCAGACATATTACTTATTATAGACACAAGGGCGAAGCAGACAGAAAGGACCTGAAGAAGCGAAGCGTGCTCCTTTATCACCAGATTTCTAGCTTCAGGGGAAAAATCATTAAAATCCGGGGATAAGAGAGATCGAAAGGTTTTCTGTCTGTGTAGTTCCTGAGTGTCAAATCAAGTATGGTCTGCAATCAGAGTGGTCAAGTGTAATCCTAGGTGCATTCCATGTCTTTTTTTTACATTAAACCAAATTCCAGAACAGGGCGGTATTCGCCACCGTAACCATGGTGAACAATAATGTGTTCACAAATGCGGCGAGCCATACGTTATTCGTTTTTTCAAACAATTTGCGTGCATACACAGCAGCGATGATGAGACAAGGCACCAGTGCAAAGAGCAGAATGCCATTCAATGCCTGACCTGGATACAACGCCACACCTGTCATAAAGTCTTTGCCGTATTGCACCAGCAACCACAGCACCAACCCGCCAACATTCAGGACCATGGCCAGGAACATGCCCCCACGTTTGCCACGTGTATTAGCATTGAGAGCAACCGCGCTGACAAAGTAATATATCAGGAAGAACGGTGTATACCGTAAGGCGGTAATGAAGTGTTCACTCTCGAACGTACGGACCGCAAACGTCCAGATCCGGAAATCTGTTCCGAAAATCGCCTGTACTACGAATAACAATGCGTACCCAATGACTACTGCGAGTACTGCGGTTACCAAGCTGGCAATTATCGCAACAGGGTTCAGGCTGATCCCATAATCGCTGAAGCGGGTTCCTGCATCCTTTTTGGAAAAATAGTGGAATGCAAAGGTCACCAGAATCATAATTAACGCCGACACCAGCGCCCAGTAGACAATCTGGTTCGTAGTCGGTTCATTGAAGTAAGAACTTGTAACCACAATCTTATCTGCATAGTTGAAGATGATCCACATCACCAGAGATACGATAGCCAGAATTACGCTGCCTACCGCAATATTTTTCATCCGGCGGCTTGATGTATAATCGTTCTTCTTGCTTCCAGCCATCACGAACCCAATAATGGCCCCAAGCACACTCACGGCGAGTACAATAAGAGCGATGATGCGAAGCACATTCAATCCATTCGCCTCTTTATCCATTAAGGTTGGGAATAGAATCGCTGGAATCAGGGTGCTGAATGCGATAGCGAGCCAATAGATTATTTTTTGTTTTCCATTGACCGCTGCGGACACGGTTGCAATCTCACCTGTTGCCGCGTTACGCAAGAACGGAAGTCTGAGCAGCAACGTAATCAGCGGAACGATCATCAGGAAGAACCCAATCAGAGCGACAAAATTAAAGGCTTCCTTAGCCCACCAGATCTGATTGCCAGAATCCAGATTCACATTTGTCTGGTTCGGCGACGTTACACCATTGAAGGCATGGGCATAAAAGTCGATCAGATGCTCGGTTGTTGTACGCGAGAAATGGTTCCATGGGTGAGTCTGATTAGGCGTAAACAAAATATGCTCACCCGTTTGGGAAGGACGTACCACTTTTCCGTCTACGGTCAGATCGCCGGATGGTACTTTGGTAAATGTATCGGTCGTGCCTCTTGGCGCATCAGGTGCAAGGCCAAGGAAGGCTTTACCCGAAGCCGTTGCTGCAAAATCCTTGCGAGTCACCGTACCTTGTACTTCTTTCTCTGCGGCTGTTTTCTCTTCATCCGATTTGTTGAAGAAAAACTCGTCATATTTCCCCGCGACCATGCCCACCGTCCGACTGCCAAATGCAGCCTGAAGCTGATCCTGTGGCGCAACCGCCGCAGCGTAAGAGTAATCCGCACCTGCTGAGATGCCTGTGTAGATCATACGGTATCCTGTTTGAAGGGAACTCATCTCGTCCATGTACATTGACAACAGCGTTGAGAACCCACCCATGGAGTGACCGCTGACTGCCACGTAGGCATTGCCTTTCTCATCTTTCTTGGTGAAGTCCTGCTCATAAATATATTTGGCTGCATCAAACTGCGAGTATATCCAGAACGTTCCGAACAGATCCTTTACCGGAATATCTGCACTCCAGCGGGAATCCCCGTGGTCATACATGTCCAGTGCAAGCACAATATAGCCGCGTCGGGACATCTCAATAGCAGGTGCATCCTGCATTTCTTTCGTATTCAGATATCCATGTGTTGTAATAATGACCGGACGTTTATCATCCGCACCTGCCCCTTTAGGCATGTAGAGCAGACCCGATAGCGTGCCATGATCGGCTTGGAATTTGATCTCTTTGACCTTAACGGAATAAAAGGAAGAGTTGAACATTCCAGCAAACAAGCTGCCGAAAATGACCAAAATGAGTGATAAAACCAACAACCCCTGCGGTTTTTTTAAGAATGATGTGACTGTTCTCATAAAGGTCCCCTTAATAAATATAAAATACTAGATAAATGAATGAATAATAGTGCATTGTAGATACGTCCAAAGAGCTATTCAAATTAGATGTAAATGATAACATGTAAAAATTGACTTAGTATGGCCTAAAAAAGGCACACATAACGGCGCCGGACGTCCGGCGCCATTACCTGTGTCACTTGCTGCATAGTAGCTTAACATTTGCTGACTCAATCTCTATACCTGTCTGATGAATGACGCTGGGCAAACCCGTGACCAATCTTATTTCATCGACTCAGATAATTCTGTGAAAATAACACCCAGCGCATACGCACCAGCATCCGGGTAGCCCAGACTACGATCGCCGACGGCACCTGCACGTCCCATACGTGCCACGATGTCTTCCGTTTTCTTCGCACCTTCAACGGCTGCTGCTGCACCTTTGGCAAATGCTGTTTTGAAGTCATCGCCAGACTCCGCGCTTTGTGTCCAGGAATCGGCACACGGAACGAGTGCATCGATCAAGGTTTTATCACCTACAACGGCGCCACGTCCGAAGGAACGTTCTCCTGTAGACTGAATCCCTTGTACGGCTGCATGAATCATCTCAGCAAATTCAGCAACGTTTAATTGCTGTTTATCCCCTACTGCTTTGCCAGCCGCACGGAATGCCGAACCCCAGATTGGGCCGGATGCGCCGCCACAATATTCCATGATGACCAAGGAACATGCATCGAGGAATGATCCGATGTCTTTTTTATCTTCGTTAATGATGTGATTCCATTCGCGTTTCAACTGGCGGAAGCCTTTTGCCACACTCATACCGAAATCGCCATCACCGGCATGGGAATCCAGTTCACAGAATGGTACTTCATTCTTGATGATGATCTCGCCCATTTTATCGATCAGATAGACGACATTGTTCAGTGAAAATTGATTGCCTTTGATGACCGCAGCTGATGCATCCGTCTCCACTTCGTAAGATACGGGAGTATCTTCACCCACAACAGCTTCCAGCGCTTCGGAATACGCCACTTGTGCTGCTGGAGGGCCGGATACTTTAAATGCAGGTGTATCACTTTCCTTGAACAACAGCGTTTTTAGTTCATCATCCAGTTTCAGGATCGTAACCGACGCACCCGCCATATCGATACTTGTCATGTAGTTGCCTACAAACGTAGTAGCGACCTTCAGACCTGCATGTCCAGCAAGCTCACGCTGAACGGAATTGTTGAGCAGATACAGTTCTTGCAGTGGTGTTGCACCAAAACCATTCACGAGCACCGCAATCTCAGCGGATGCATCCTTATCCAGCTTCATGTCTGCGAGCAATGCTTCGACCATACGTCCTGCCAATTCATCAGCCGATACCAATTTCTCCCGGCGAATCCCTGGCTCACCATGAATCCCTACGCCGAATTCCATCTCATCTTCAGCAATTTCGAATGTAGGCGTGCCTTTGGCGGGCACCGTACAGGATGTGAATCCAAAACCAATACTGCGCACGTTCTGAGCTGCTTTCTCAGCAACGGATTTCACATCAGCCAGACTGCGGCCTTCTTCGGCTGCTGCTCCGGCGATCTTGTGAACCAGTACAGTTCCGGCAACGCCGCGACGCCCAACGGTATACAAACTGTCTTGTACAGCGATGTCATCCTCAACACGTACATACTGTACGTTGATGCCATCTTCTTCAGCCAGATGTGCTGCATTCTTGAAATTCATCATGTCGCCGCTGTAGTTCTTGATGATCAAGAGTGTACCCTTGTTGCTGGCTGTTGCCTTGATCGCTTGATACACCTGGATTTGGGAAGGAGATGCGAATACATCTCCACACACCGCTGCATCCAGCATGCCTTTACCCACATAACCAGCGTGAGCCGGTTCATGTCCGCTGCCTCCGCCACTGATCAGGCTGACTTTATCGGCCTGAATCTCTCTGCGTTTGATGACTTTATATTTTTTCAGAAATTCAAGCTCCGGGTGTGCAAGCGCAATCCCGTTGCACATTTCCATAACAACATGTTCGGCCTGGTTAATAATTTTCTTCATTATTTTACCTCCCGGCGAGCTGATTTGTACTCACGGCCCATGCGGTCAGCCGCTGCAATGGCAGCAGCTACTTCAGGAACGGTGATTGGGAACGGCATGGCGTGAATGGATTCTTCCGGAATACAAGCGATCTCTGCCACTTTCAACAGTTCTTCCTGACTAATCGTATCTACACCGATATCCGCCAAGCTGATCGGCAGTCCCACTTCGAGACAGAAGTCCATGACTTCATGCAGCTCTTCAGTTGGTGCATTTTCAAGGACGAGCTGTGCGATTGTACCGAAGGATACTTTTTCACCATGGAAGAAATGATGTGTGCCTTCCAGAACAGTCAAACCGTTGTGAATTGCATGTGCTGCGGCCAGTCCGCCACTTTCGAATCCAAGACCAGATAACAGAATGTTGGTCTCAACGATATTTTCCAGCGCTTGTGTCACAACGTTGCTGTCACTCGCTACTTTTGCTTTTGCACCATCAGTCAGCAGCATTTCATAACACAATTTTGCCAGTGCAAGCGCCGCATTGGTACCCACAGCAGAAGGTGTATATCCTTCGCGGGAACCCATTGGCAGACTTGCGTTTACACGGGAATAAGATTTCGCTGTTGCTCTTGCTTCGAAGTATGTAGAGAGCGCATCTCCCATACCGGATACGAGGAAACGGGTTGGTGCATTAGCAATTACCGTTGTATCAACGAGTACCACACTTGGGCTTTGTTTGAAGTAAGCATAGTCATCAAAAGAACCATCCGGTGTGTACAATACAGCGGAGTGACTTGTCGGTGCGTCTGTTGCCGCAATCGTTGGGCAGATGATCAGTGCTTCGCCTTCAGCTACACATTTAGCCGCATCAATGGCTTTACCACCACCAAGACCGATGGTAGAGTCACATCCTTTTTCCTTCGCGATCGCTTGCAGACGAGCAACTTCCTCACGGGAACATTCCCCTTTAAAACCGCTTTCAACAAACGTAATATTAAATTTCTCGGCTGTTGCATCCAGCTTAGCTTTGACACGCTGTACATCATCGGGATGTGCAATCAGCAAAGCAGATTCTCCGAAGGATTTAACAAAGTACCCCAGGTTCAACAACTCGTCTTCGCCTTGTACATATTTAGTTGGGCTGATAAATGCTTTTCTCATAATATTATATGCCTCCTAAGGATATGAAATAGTGTAGTGATTACATCAAATTTTAATTTCTTACAATTGACCTTAATATAACGCATGAGCAACAGGTTTGCAGTGGACTTTGATAACAAATTATTATAATTTACAATCGTATTTTTTTGCTTTTTGGCACAATCATGGTATCTTATTGTCATGAGATGGTTGAATTTTGACCTCCCATTATACATTACCCGTCATCATTACATCTTAATATGTACAACTTGCTAACTTTTAACGGCCTAAATTATGAATCTGGTTAGCCTATGGAGGTTGCACCAATGATCAAAGAATATCTGCATATCAATAAAATTCTGGACCTTAATAAATGGAAGCGTCTACAAGATTCTCTCGCAACAGTAACCAAACTGGCGATCCTCACCGTTGATTATAAAGGCATTCCCGTAACCAGTCACAGTAGCTGTCAGGCTTTCTGCCAGAATGTCCGTAAAGACCCGGAGCTTCTCCCCTACTGTCAAAAATGTGATTCACGCGGTGGTCTGGAAGCGGTCCGATTGAATGAACCTTATGTGTATTTATGCCATTTCAATATTATAGATATCGCGATTCCGATCACGATTGATGGCAAATATATCGGCGCCGTCATGGCAGGACAAGTAAAACTCGCCGATCCTGAAAAGGGTAGCGACTTGGAGCAAATTGTCACGTCCAAAAACGTACCCATGCATGCAGCCAAGCTGGAGGAATTAAAGGATGATTACGCCCAGCTACCTGTGATGACCTATGAAGAGATTGTGAAAATCTCTAACATGTTATCCCTGCTCTGCAACTACATTGTGGAAGAAGCGCTAAACAAAAATCTGTTAGTTGAAATGTTCGAAAAAGCTTCAGGCAATCAGGAGACTCTAAACCTCTCCACCATTCTGCCGGGTTACTCCATTCGTAATATCGAGTCGATCAAAAAAGAGATGACCAATGCGATAGCGGATGCTTATCTGAAGAACAGCCCAAGTGATACGGAAAGCTCCAGCCCGGTGCTTCAGCCTGCTTTTGAATACATTCACAGTCACAAGAGTGAGCAGGTTTCACTCAAACAAATGGCCGATCTATGCCACCTGAGTCCGAGTTATTTCAGCAGACTGTTTGCCAAGGAAACGGGCGAGAACTTCACCACCTATCTGGCAAAACTCAAGATAAAGTGGGCCAAGCAATTGCTGGAGGTCACCGACATGCCTGTCTCACAGATCAGTGATGAGCTGGGATTTAATGAATCGGGATATTTTATCAAAATATTCAAAAAGTTCGAGGAAATTACGCCTGCTCTCTATCGCAAATACCTCCAAGAGAAAATGTAGATTCACTGATACTTTTTTCGTATCAAAGATGAGGTTAAAAGATATTTCACCTATTAATCTGCCATTGTTACAATGGAGTCCAGATGACTTAGGGAGGCGACATGAATGGAATATCGCAAATTAGGAAACAGTGGATTAACCGTCAGTGAGATTTCACTCGGCAACTGGATTACGCATGGAGCGCAAGTCGAGGATGGAATAGCAGAAGCTTGTGTGCGAACCGCATTGGATGCAGGTATTACCACATTTGATACCGCAGATGTGTACTCCAATACCAAGGCAGAATCCGTGTTAGGACAGGCTCTTAAGGATGTACGAAGAGAAAGTATTGAACTATGCACCAAAGTCTGTCACCCAACCGGCACAGGTCATAATGACCGCGGACTTTCACGTAAACACATCATGGAAGCCTGCAATGGTTCATTACGGCGGTTACAGACGGATTATATCGATGTCTATTACGCTCACCGTTATGATTACAACACTCCGCTGGAAGAGACGTTTCTGGCATTCTCCGATTTGGTGCGTCAGGGCAAAGTCCATTACATTGGCGTAAGTGAATGGAACGCAGATCAGATTGCAAGAGGAGCCGCTTTGGCGCGGGAACTTCATGTCCCCTTCATTGCAAGTCAGCCGCAATATTCAATGTTATGGCGTGTGATTGAGCAAGAAGTGGTGCCTGCAAGCGACCAAGCAGGACTTGGACAGATTACATGGTCTCCTCTGGCTCAGGGTATACTATCAGGAAAATATGCGCCTAACGCAGCATTGCCCACCGGATCACGTGCAGCTGCTGAGGCAGGAGCACCCTTTTTCAATAAACTGGCTGGTCAGTGGTTACGTGAAGATGTTCTTACCGCTGTACAACAGCTTGTTCCACTCGCTAAAGAGATTGGTCTAACGCTCCCCCAACTCGCTGTGGCGTGGGTTCTTCAGCATACGTATGTTAGTTCCGTCATTATCGGTGCATCCCGGCCGGAGCAGGTATTGGAAAATGTAAAAGCTTCTGGTGTGAAACTGGACTCTGCGATCATGTCTCGTATTGATGAAATATTGAATCCATGGATTGAGCGTGATCCAACCAAGACGGGTTAAACACATTCATCAACAATGCCCATAAAGCGGGACACTACTTCCTGATTCATATCCGTCCGCCATGCCGTGTACAACGGTACGGAGGGCGGATTTTCTTGTAATGGAAGAAAGACTACTCCCTTTCGCTGGAACACATCCACCGATGAAGGAACAATAGAAATGCCCATGCCTGCCGCAACGAGATTCACAATCGTATACATCTGGATCGCTTCCTGTGTAATTCGAGGATCTACGCCATGCTCCCTGCAATAATCCAGAACGAGACGATGGAACGGAGAACCCAGATGCCTTGGGAATAAAATAAAATCTTCATCCGCCAGTTCTCGAATTGAAACTTGAGTCTGAGAAGCCTTCGGGTGATGATCTGGCAATACAGCAATCAACGTTTCCATCTGGCAGGAGCGGAACGAGACATGACGAGTATCTTCCTGATATCTCAAAAATCCAATATGCATCTGTCCGTCTTCCAGTGCCTTCAATTGTTGGGATGAAGTCATCTCACGCAGCGTCAATTCAATCTGAGGATACGCAGCGCGAAATTTCCTAAGAACATCCACCATAATGCTCCCCGAAGCCGAATCCACAAAGGCTATGGTTATATGCCCGATGATACCCTGATCTGCCTTTTGTGTAAGCTGAATGGATCGATCAAGTTGGGCCATGATCAGTCTGGCCTGTTCCAGAAATACGGCACCTGCCGGGGTGAGACGAACCATTTTTCTGGTGCGCTCCAACAGCTTCACGCCAAGCTCATCCTCTAAATTCTGAATCTGCTGGCTCAGCGGTGGTTGCGTCATATTTAATTTTTCCGCTGCACGGTGAAAATGAAGTTCTTCTGCCACGGTGATAAAGTATCTTAACTTCCGAATATCCATAAGCCAATTGCGCATCCTTCCGTCTACCTTGTTAATTCATCTGTTCCTGAACCCAGATTGCCGACTCAGCCAGCATCGTCATCAATTCATTAAAGTCCACAGCAATCTCCCGCAGAGGAGTTTCCCCTGCATCGTGGATCAACATCAGCACCTTGCCTGAATTTTGATCCAGTATAGCCGTACTTCCTTCACCAAATCCACCAATCGGGAAAGGCTGGAGGTCAGCTGGCAGCTCGTATTCTTTCTCATATTCACGGTATACTTCCAAAAAATCCGGATAAGCCCAGCTCAGTTCTTTCACCGAATACAAGGCAGGGTCGCCGAAATTACATGCACCGAATTCAAGCAAAAGTGCGCGATATGCTGCGGGCAGTTTTGCATTATGCTTTTGTTCAAAATCCTCAATGCTCTGTTGCGTTTCAGGAGTACACCCTTCTCCCATTGTTGTATCGTAAGCCTTCACCAAAAGATCACGAATCGGTTCCAATTCTATTGACGTCACTTGAACTCCCCCTTAAGGTACTTTTCTCCACTGATCAGCCGTTGTGAATTCAATAGTTATCCTTGAAGCGCAACACCTTACCCAAACAAGAGTCGAGCATTAAAATCAACTTCTTATCTCACCTGTTTACGCAACTCTTGATCCAGCCATTCCAGTGCTGCACGCAGCTTGTCCTGAGGAACTTTCTCATAACGATCACCCGTAGACAATTCAAAGGCACAGCTGTTCCCACTTGTTTTGTTCAGATATGAAGTCATTCCTATGCCATACTGCTGAGCCATTTGCACGAGAATTGGTTCAACTTCGGCAGCAGCGAGCGCAAAGTGCACATGGAACATATTGGATACCGGCACCTCGGGTAAGGTTTGTATTCCGTGACACGCATTCAGTAAGAAGGCTAGTTCTTGAGCCTGCTCGTAATACAACTCCATTTTGCCAATCCGTTCATTGAAATAATACTGAGAACTCAGAATATACGGATACAGGCCGATCAGATCTCCGCCGTGCCGACGTTTCCATACTTTCGATTCTTGCATCACATCCGGATCACCCGCCAATATAGCCCCCGCAATACCTCCAATGCCTTTATAAAAGGATACATACACCGTATCAAACAAACTGCAAATCTCCGCAGACGTTTTCTGATAATAGGGAGTAATCTCAAACAGGCGTGCCCCGTCCAGATGCAGCTTAATCCCGCGTTCACGGCAATAGGCCGAGATCGCTTCCAGTTCTTCATACGCCGGTAATTGCCCACCAATCTCGCGTTGCGGAAGTTCCAACAGCAGACAGGCAATGTCCTGATCAAGCGCTTGTACATCTTCCAAACGAATCAAACGATCCTTGTCCGCCAGTAAAATTGATTCAATCTGATGCAACTCTTTCAGTCCGTCTTCCTCATGGATTTCAAGATGACACAGAGGGTGGTAAGCTACTCGTTTTACACCTTTGCGGTCACACCAGATTCGTAATGCTATCTGTTGCGCCATCGTTCCACTTGGAAAAAATACCGCCGATTCCTTGCCAAGAACGTCAGCCATCTGTTGCTGAAATTCTTCAATGAGTGGGCCGTTCCCGTAGTGGTCACTGAACAACTCCCCATCGATCTGGTCCAGTACGTTCTGAAGTACCTTCACTTGGCGACTGCCATGACCACCTACAATAAAGTCTGCCTGATTAAATGCATCACCCAACGTTAACGCAGTTTCTTTCAAGATCACTCACTCCTTTATAGTGCATGTTCATAAACGGACTTTTGAACAACCTCTTATAGGTCTGGTTCTGTAATAATCTCAACCAAAGCGCTGAGCGCACTAGATATATGTTCACCACGGGGATACACAAATCCTACTTCCAACCGGCAATAAGGATCGGGCAAAGATAACACTGTAATCTCACCTCTTGATTCTGCTTTGGTAACCGAGGAACGTGGCAGCAATGATACACCAAGCCCGGCAGATACACCATTCAGAATGGTGTCCAGTGTTCCATATTCCATGATGTTAAGCGTGTGGATACCCTGATCGTTCAAAAAGGATTCCGCCTGAGTGCGATGAGTGCATCCGATCTCAAAAAACAACATCGGCCTGGACAATAACGTGTACATCTCATGTACTCCAGGTTCAGCGATCAACACCAATTCCTCGTCATACATCTTCATATAATTCAGCTCAGGATGATCAATCGGCCCATATATTAAGGCTCCATGCAATTCATGTTGGATAACCTTCTGGTTCAGTTCATGGGTCCCACCCGTGACAAGCGAATGCTGTACTTCCGGGTAGCATGAAGTATATTCAGCCAAGAGCGGCGTCAGAAAAGTAGAAGCTGCTGTCTCTATGGCACCCAGACGAAGCATGCCAGCTGGTGGGTTACCCACTTGCGTGGCCTGCTCTGCTTCATATAATAATTCTAATATTCTATCCGCATACCCAAGCAGGTTCTCGCCTGCTGGTGTAAGCGACATCCCCCGATTGGAACGATGAAATAGCGGTACTTGCAGTTGGGTCTCCAACTGTTTAATCCGTGCTGTTACATTGGACTGCACATAATTAAGTGAGAGCGCAGCTTTACTGATACTACCTTCGCGGGCAACCGCCTGAAATATTTTCAAATCACCTGCATCCATACTCTGATCACCTGCTCGTCGTTATATCGGCATTCTGCATCATCCGATTCATGCAAAGTGCTTATCTATTATTTTTAATGATACTGACAATCATTTTTGTTCATTTTACGTGAATCTGCTCCGTCTGTACAATGAGGCTCAGTAGTGAAATCTAGCTACACAGACAGGAGGAATATTGAACATGAAAGCTATTGTCCATTCGGCCCAGAGCGGCCTTGCAGGTCTTCAATATACAGAGTCAATCTCTCGGGCACCAGAAGCCGGGGAAGTGCAGATTCAATTAAAATCCGCTGGTATCAATCATCGGGATCTATTCATCATGGCAGGACGCGGCCCTCAGGACATCCCACTCGTTCCCGGTTCCGATGGAGCAGGTATTATCGTAGCGATTGGCGAAAGCGTAAGAGGGTTCGCGATAGGAGATGAAGTCATTATCCATCCTACACTCGGTTGGGAACATGCATCTGAAGTGCCCACCGTACCCGATATTGTTGGTGGCCCTATGGATGGAACACTGGCTCAATATATAACGTTGCCTGCTGAAAATGCCCTGCCTAAGCCAGCCCACCTATCCTGGGAGGAAGCAGGTGTGCTGTCCCTTTCAGCCCTGACGGCCTATCGCGCCTTATTCACTCGCGGTGTATTGAAGAAAGGTGAACATGTGCTCATTCCCGGTATTGGCGGTGGTGTAGCAACCTATGCCCTGCTCATGGCGGTTGCGGCAGGTGCCAAGGTGACCGTCACCTCCAGAAGTGAAGCCAAAAGAAATGAGGCACTGCGCTTGGGTGCTACCCATGCATTGGATAGTCATGCCGATTGGAGTACGCAGAACGATATGGAAGCTGTGGACATCATCTTGGATAGCATCGGACAAGCCATGTTCCCAAAATATTTTGATATAATCAGACCAGGTGGACGTATCGTGATGTATGGTGCAAGCTCGGGGGATGATCTGACTGTACCCATTCGCTCTATCTTCTTCCCGCAGATCAGTCTGATCGGCACCTCTATGGGCAGCCGTGAGGAGTTTATCCAGATGCTGCAATTCGTGGAGCAACATGACATACATCCTGTAATTGATGGCGTATATCCGTTGCAAGACGTAGCAAAAGCATTCGAACGCATGGAAAAAGGCGAGCAGTTTGGTAATCTGGCTATCCTTATGGAGTGACATCTATTTTGAGATGGGCCTTCATGAATTGTTGAAAATTGATTAACGATAATGGGGTGAATCCATCTGACCGGTCTCGCTAAACGTATACTAATTGTTCTTATTACTATTATCATTGTGGCCCAAATTCCTATGTTAAAAGAAACCTTAGCCCGAGGAGTTACTACGTTATATGTGAAGATAAAGTATCCCGAACATTCCTTTCAATTCCAAGACTTCATCTACGAGTCTCATTTCGGAAACTATATCATTTCTTATACTGATCAAGACGAACAACGCATTAGTCTGATGCTTGAGCCCAATTTTTTTCCGGCGCTCATTACGTATGATCCATTGAATCAACCCATGAAATGACTAATTTGTTCACGCTATGAATCATTCAGGAGGTATCGATATGGACAATAGATTACATTTGGTAGAATTGGTCCGCAAACTGATGGACTCTGAAGGAACGGAAGCCGAGTTGGATGACATGTTGACGGAGCTACAGCAGCAGGTACCACATGCGGAGATCAGTAATCTGATTTTCTGGGATGATCGAGACCTGACGCCTGAACAGATTGTGGAAGAAGCCTTGGCTTCCCGTCCAATCATTCTTCCACCCCAATCTTAATATTCTTCAGGAGATGAACGATAGGATATGTCTGACATGTCTGATATGAATCATAATAACAACAATGAACACCCTGATTTTAACGAAATCAGTGGTGAAGAAAACATATTAGTTAAAGGAGCGGCCTTTGCTATTCTTGTTGCACATCAACAAGTTAATGGTGCAGCATCCGCGCTAGAATCACTTCAATCCGATCCTGATTTTGGTTCTTCTGCAATGCGGGTACTGCAATTGAAACAAGGAAGTAATAATCAATAAACCAAGTTTACCCTCCCCAATTTCCATAATTTCGTTATAATGGTAAGCAAGACACCATGCTATTGGAGGAGAATTATGGAAACGGAAGCTTTACGCAACGTGGAACAACTAGCTCTGAAGAAACACAAGATTTACAAACAAAGTTTAATCAGGTACCTTGCACGCTCCATGCTGGCCAGTATGTTTATCGGATTCGGCGTCATCGTGGCGTTTAAGACAGGTAACTTCTTTTATATGGAGCAGTCCCCGTTTACCTATCCGATGGCGGCAATTACGTTTGGCGCGGCCATCATTCTGATCGCCTATGGCGGGGGTGACCTGTTCACGGGCAATACGTTTTATTACACGTATGCGGCGCTGCGCAAGAAACTGCGCTGGTTCGAAGTGATCAAACTGTGGATTGCGAGTTATAGCGGTAACCTGATGGGTGCAGCCGTGTTTGCCTTGTTAATCTACCTGACCGGATTGTTCGATTCGTCTCAGGTGAATGGTTTTCTGTTAAGCGTGGTAGAACACAAGATGGAAGTTCCAACCATGCAGCTC
Source organism: Paenibacillus sp. FSL H7-689 (assembly GCF_000517905.1). NCBI lineage: Bacteria > Bacillati > Bacillota > Bacilli > Caryophanales > Paenibacillaceae > Paenibacillus > Paenibacillus sp. FSL H7-689. The sequence continues at coordinate 46,220 of NZ_ASPU01000005.1, read as the reverse complement.
TTTTTCCGGGGAATCCTGTGTAACTGGCTTGTGTGTATGGCGTTCTTTGTTCCGATGTTCATGAAGGAGAATGGAGCCAAAATGTTTGCCATGATGCTCTTTGTGTTCTGCTTCTTCATCTCGGGATACGAGCACAGCATCGCCAATATGTGTACGTTCGCGATTGCACTGGTGCTGAACCATCCGGGGACGATCTCAATTGAAGGTGTGATCCACAACCTGGTTCCCGTGACTTTGGGTAATCTCGTGGGCGGTGTGTTGCTGATGGGCTTCATGTATTATGCGGTGAACAAACCGTTTCTGGATGAAGAGACGCATTAATCTCTGGCAAAAAAAGACTCCCTTCCGGCCCTGTCCTTCGACCTTGGCTAATCGGTAAGGAAAAACCAAAACACCCCGGCAACCTTCCCATCTCAGGGAGAAGGTTGCCGGGGTGTTTCTCTACGGGCAGGCTCACGGATAAGCCGCCTGCCCTCCACACGCATAGCCATGTGATACACAACCACATGGCTCCATGCGGTGGGTCGGCAAGCAGGCCGCAATCAGGTAGCCCTGTGTTGCCCGCTTGCCAACCCCCTCCGTGGCTTAGAAGTACTCCCGCCACGGAGTATATTCAATATCGTTGTCGCCGCGCGTGACCACGATCATATTCTCGATTTTACCCGTGTCCTTATTGGTACGGTAGATCATCGTACGTGTCTCGCCTTCTTCCGGCACAGAGAACAGGAACTTGTCCGCAACGAACGAAGAACCAAGTCCAGTGGCATGTTCTGTAAAGGCAGAGCCCGTCTTGCTTGTGAGCAGCAGACCAATCCCGTAGGCTGTAGCCGTTTGTGCTGCTTTGCCAAAGAGATGCTCGCCTTGACTGGTCGTGTGCGTTTGCTCCGAATACCTATATTTTTCCGTATCCTTGCTATAGTCCACCACATTGCCCTGTTTATCCAGACTGATGGTGGTCGTTTCGCCCTTGTCGCTTTTCACCTGATACGTACCTACGATGGAATCCTCGGTTATTTTTACCGTCTTGCCAGTATTGGGGTCAGTCTGATAGATTACATCTTCGTACTGAAGCCGAATGATGTTCATACTGGCCTGAATCTGCTGCGCCAGTTCTTCGTCACCCATCTCTTTGGCTTTCTTCAGCATTTCCTCATAGTTCTGGTATTTCTCGGCATCCTTCTCATCCCATTCATCCATGTTCTTTGGTGGACCTGGCGTTTTGTCCAGATCATCGCCTTTATTTTTGCCCATGGTTGATAGCGCCCGCGCTGCGGTCAGCGCCGTCATGATTGCCTGGCTCACCGCCTCTTCATCTGTCGTGCGGAAACGCTCGGCAATCTTCTTAAGCTCCGACTGAATGGACAGAACCAGTTCCAGAACAGATTTCATCGTGCCTTGAGCCGTTGAATAATCGTTATAAAAACGCTCACGCTCCATGCCATCCCAGTTGCTGCGCATGACACTCATCTTACCGTCCAATGTGGACATGAATCCCGATAATTGCTGATGTGCCTGAGCGAACTGCCCACTGACCGTCTCCAGTTGTTCCGGTGTCACCTTGATCTGTGTCATCCTGCACACTCCTCATCCTGGTCATTTATAACTCATGGTCTATCCATTACGACAATCTCTCGGCCTCTTCCTGTCTGATCTCCAGATGCAACAGCGGAAACGGATTACCGGAACTATCCAATTCGGAACGACCTGTCTGTACAAATCCCATCTTTTCATAGAATCGGGCTGCTCCAGTATTCTGCTCATTAACATCTACCTTGAGGTGACGGCCTTTGATTTTGAAGGCATGGTCTATTAGCAGACGTCCCAGACCCTGCCCGTGTTGGCTCGGATCTACAAACAGCATCTCGATAAAGTTATCATCCACACCAATAAAACCCACGGGTTGTTGCTTCGTATTGAGCACTTCCCAAACCTCGACTTGTCTTTGTTGCAACACATCACTCACCACTTTTTTGTAGAACTGAATGTGATGCTCTTCCAAAAACGTATGGGTTGCCCGAACAGCACTCTCCCAGATCTCGACCAACTTGTCATGATCCTGTTCCCGATATTCAACGACTAACATGTCCAACTTATGCTCCTTTTCTATTAAAAGTAAAAGGTTATGTAAAAGCCCGATCCTGGGATCGGACTTGTTTAATACATCAAATTTGAAATAACTCTACGTTTATTTTACCATGTCCATCATTCAATCTGTACCCATAATTTCCAATCTTGAGTCAACGTTCTACCTCCGTTTTTGGCTTCCAACGGAAGGTTGCTGCCGATTGGGAAGGCAGTATATATCGAAACGAATCTCCGCTCATGACTACATCAAAGGAAACTTCTGCCTCACCCGTGTTAGCTGCAACCAGCACCATCGTTCCATCCGGATTGCGGAAGGTTACGTTCTCGATCTTGCCCTGTTCTTGCGTGGAATCAACTCTCACAGCTCCCGGACGTACATAACGGCTGATGTGGCCTAACACATAATACTCGACATTTCTAGTGATTTCATCACTGTCCGGGTCAATCGTCACAACCCCACGACAGTTCTCACAGCCACCGTTCGTGGGTCCACCTTGCGGATCGAGTGCGATGTTCCAGAGCAGCACATTTTTTGCCCAGTTGCGAGGTGCACCAATGATGAGATTGGACATCTGCCAGCTCAGATTCTCGCCAAAATCAGGACTCCACTCCCCACCACTACATTCGGTAAAATAGATATTCTTGTCCGGGAAGCGCTCATGCACTTCCGACATGGCAGATGGATCACCTGCATAACAGTGGAAAGCAGATCCATCGATATAAGCAGCAGCCTGCTCATCACCAAGCACCTTGCTGGTATATTCAACCGCCTGATCCCAGTTATGATCATACGCGATGATTCGCGTACCCAGTCCCGCATCCTGTAGCGCAGGGCCTAGATAATCCCGTATGAACATCGCTTGTTCATCGGCACCCATACTCATACTCGGATATTTGTCCGAGGTGAACTCCGGTTCATTTTGCAACGTGATCCCGTAGATGGGAATGCCCTTTGTCTGATAAGCTTTGATATATTTCACAAAATATCTTGCGTACGCTTCGTACACCTGAGGATCGTTGTAATCCAGATACCAACCGTTAGTGGTCTTCTCCCCATACTTCATCCAGCCCGGGGCCGTCCACGGTGTGCCCAGTACGTTAAGATCCGGTTTCAAATCAGCTACACGCTCCAGCATGTTCACAACTTCCTGATCCTTTTCGATCGAAAAGGATTCCATGTCATAGTCCTTGCCAGACTCGATATCATCATAGGTATAACTCGAAGCCACACCTGTTTCATCTACCGAATAATCGGAGGCACCAATCGTATGACGCACCATATCCATGTTCAGCCCTTCTGTTGTAAACAGTTCCTTCAGCAGTTGCTCTTGTTGTTCCTCTGGGAGCTCGTTGATCAGATGTGCCGATGAACCCGTCATCGCTGCGCCAAAACCATCCATGGTCTGATACGTCTTGTCCGGGTCAATCTGTATGGTGAACGCCGACGAAGAAATGTCTGGCCCCTGCGTTGAAGAAACTGAAGAACTTGTGTCTGCATCATGGTGATCGGTAATTGGAATGGGCTTCTGTCGTGCAAGCAGATTTTGCTGATCTCCCGTGGTTAACCAGACTTCGGCCGTTCTCTGTTTGTCCACAACCGGTGGCGGAGCGGGTTGTTCACTTCGGTTGAAGATAAGCCAGATTCCTATACCGACAAAACAAACAGCAGCGATCAACAGGATCATCCATCGTTTGGGATATTCTCGCCAACCTATGTTTATCATGCTTCACTCTCCTTCCATTGTGGAAAAAGCCGCGGCCACTAGGCCACGACTCATTTTCCTAATCTATATGAAGTAGAACAAACTGCATTTAACGAAATAACTTCACTGGGAGAACAACCTTCCAATCTCCCTTATTGAACTTTTATTTACCGGACTTGCTTCCGATATTCACACTGCCTGTCAGACGGATATCATCCGATGCACTGCCAACATACACTTGGACTTTACCCTTAGGCATTACCCATTCATGGGATGTTTCATCCCAGTAGGACAATGCGCTGCGATCCAGTTGAATGTTGACCCGTTGTTGCTTGCCTGCTTTCAGATCAACCTTCGCCCAGCCAGCAAGTTGTTTCTCCGGGGTCTCGACTTTGGTTGGCAGATTGCCAACATAGACCTGTACAACTTCTGCACCGTCAACTTTACCGGTATTACGCAGGTTGAGGGATACTTCTACGGTTTCCTTATCGCCTTTACCAGTGTTCTTCACATGTAGATTACGATAATTAAAATCGGTATACGACAGTCCGTGTCCAAAAGCAAACGCCGGTGTCATGCCTTCTTTGTCATATCCTTTATACCCTACAAAGATACCCTCGGAATAGTTGCCCACCCCGTTCACACCCGGGAATTGTTCCCCAGTGGATACCGGGGTCTGGGAATCATCTGATGGGAACGTCACCGGCAACTTACCGGATGGATTCACATCACCAAACAGCACACGTGCCACTGCATTACCTTGTTCCTGACCTGCATACCAAGCCTGAACGATGGATGGCACTTCTTTTTGCCAGGAATCCATTTCAACAGCGCGACCACTCATTTGCACCACGATCGTTTTGGGATTGGCTGCTGCTACCTTGCGGATCAGCTGCTCCTGGTTATTCGGCAGCTCCAGGTCGGAACGGTCGACGTAACCTTCACTGTCATACGTACGAGTTACCACGACGGCAACATCGGATTTTTTCGCCAGCTCAACTGCTTTTTGCATTTTAATATCCACAGCGTCGTCTGGAGCTTCCCAGCCGAAACGAACCTGTGCACCCATATCATGATTGGTCTGTACCGGGAAATCCGTACGATACTCAATTCGAATAATGTGGAACTCGCCTTCTTTGAATGTGATTTCTTTCTTCGTTGTACTCAATGTTTCACCTTGATTGTCTACGAGTAATTTATCATCCACATACAGTTTCGCAGAACCTAGACTGGTCAGGGACAGTTTATATTCACCCGTTTGAGGTGCTGTGATCGCCCCTGTCCAACGAGCAGACATTTTGGCATTGAATTTCGTAGGTGTCACTGGAAGCTTGGAAGACTGTGCGTTAAAACCTTCATAGTTGTAGAATCCAAGATTCATGTTGACCTGATGATCTGTACGGACCAAAGAAGGATTACCCTCCATATCTTTATTCGTCCAGTATTCAGCACGCAGACCGTATTCCGCACGATCTGTACCATAGTCTCTTTCACTTTCCTGAGCATCCGCTGGTGATAAAAGAGTAGAAGGTACGGCGGATGGTCCATTAAATGCATCTCCTGCGGAGATAGGATCCGTTCCTGCAGCATATTTTACATCCACACCGTTACCGGCACGGTTACGAATGCCTTGAAGTGGACTTACGGTATAAGTCGGATTAACCAGACTGCTACCTCCACCAGCAGCAGATGCGTTATCTGCATCCGGACCGATGACAGCGATGGATTTCACGTTTTTCTTGGACAGCGGCAGCACATTATCGTTGTTTTGCAAAAGAACCATGCTCTCTTCTGCAATTTCACGTGCCTGTTTGCCGTCTTTCTTGGCATTGATTTGTGTATTCGTTACAGGGTTATCAAACAGCCCTTTATCGAACATTTGAAGCAAAATGCGTCTAACCTTCTTATCAATGGTTTGCTCGCTGACTTCGCCATTGTTTACGGCTTCCAGCAATTTGTCTCCCCATTTGCCGTAAGGCTCTCCCGGTGTCTCCAGATCCAGACCCGCATTGGCGGACTTGGTTGTGCTGAAGTTTGCACCGTAGTCACTCATGACAAAACCTTCGAAGCCAAACTGATCCCGAAGGACATTGGTCAGCATCTCCTTGTTCTCACAAGCATATGTACCGTTCACCTGGTTAAATGAACACATTGCTGAACCAAGATCCGCTTTTTCGACCATCGCCTGGAACGGACGTGCATAGACTTCCTGAATGGCACGTTCGCTGGCTGTTGCATTGGTCGTGAAACGTTCCGTCTCCTGGTTGTTCAGGATATAGTGTTTCGCTGTAGCGATAACTGGATTACTTTGAATCCCGTTCACATACGCTGCACCCATGCCGGAAGCCAGTAGCGGATCTTCCCCGAGAGATTCGAAGTTCCGGGAACCCCATGGTGTACGTGCAATATCCAGCCCAGGGCCGAGCACTACATTATGTGTTGTATCATGTGCTTCCTGACCGATCAGATCGCCATATTTCTTGGCCAGATTGGTATCCCAGGAAGCCGCAAGCGCGATGGGTGCAGGCAATGCCGTGGACTTTTTGTCCTGCACATCCGGGTTAGCCACACGTACTCCTGCGGGTCCATCTGCCATCTGTAATGCCGGAATGCCGAGGCGCTCCAATCCATCATTATAGAAACCATAATAGTTATTTACTTTACCGGTTACGAATCCAACTTTCTCCTCCAGCGTCATCTCCTTGAGTAGCAGCTCGGTACGTTCCTCCGCTGATAGAGATTTGTTCATCCAAGGCCGATTGGCCCCAGATTCCGCCTCCGCGGCGAAGGCGTGCAGCGGCATAGCCGCAACCGCCACGATGATTAATAACATAAACCATCGTTTGAGGAAAATCAGATTGAGTCTTCTGTTCATGTTGTAAGTTCTCCTTCTCTCTTGATCATTTTTCTTGTGCACATATTGAATACATGTATACAAGGGAATGCGAACTGGCTTGATCCCAGTCTTTCAAGCATTCAGGTCGTCCTGCACATGGCTTCTGAAACTGCAGCCTGCAAGCAAGTCAGCAGATTTCGCTTCCTAACGATAGCCGACATGATCATGAATTACATCCCCTTAAATTTGGTAAATGACCGATTAGAACAAGCCTAGTTCTTTGGAATCACCATGTTAACAATTCAGATAACAAAACAAGAAAACGAATTATTTACATTTCCGTAACTACTTTCGAACAAATTCTTTACTTTTAAAAACAGTCGGTTCGACCCACTCCCGATCAACCAATTAATGCAATTAATTATCAGATTAAGGAATATATCGACACACTCTGGGTCCTAAGTCTATTTGAAAACGGAACCAATCCGGTCCATTGAAATATCCAAAAATATAAAAGCAACTGAGGTCCCTTTTAACAGGTTCTTCAGCTGCCTTTATGTTGGAATTGCTCCATATTGTTCACTCCGTCCATGATTCTTGTTCTACACTCGTTATATTGAGATTTGAAGTTACTTTGAAAATCGGAGTAGCAAATAATAAAACCGCCCCACAGGGCGGTTCAATTCTAGTTCGTTCACTTCTAATTCTGTAACTGTGCAAGAATCTGCGGGTCCTTGATCTTTTTATCTTCGGCGAGCAACATCACCTTGGACAGAATCTCAGCTGTTCTCGGATCTTCATCGAGGAATGGCAGGAAGATTCGACCCCGATGCTGACTGTGCACCGGTACGATATGAAGTGCACCTGTGGCTTGTTTGAACACATTACCACTCCCCAGATGAACAGCATACTCACCTAATTCACCATCAATTCGTGCGTAATTCCCGTCCAAACGTACATTGTCGATCTTCAGCAGACGTAACGACTCGTTCACAATGACGTGGCGCATCTCGATTGTTGTCAGGCTAGCTTCTGGATCTACGCCTCCCACATGTGCAACGCTGACCACCAGATCGATATCACGCATAACTTCGGAGAAGAACGTCAGCGGCACATCTTGCAGCGCTACAGGTTTGTAACTCTTGCGATCGTAGAACTGCACCGTCTCCAAGGTAGGTGCCTCGGTATCTGCTGGTGAGAACCAATCTGCCATAGCATAGAGATTCGCAATCAGATTATGCTCATAACTTACCTTCTGCAGACCTTCCTCATAACTGACAGTCCATTGGCGTCCTTTAAGCAGAGCTACTGCTTTTTTCGGTTGAATCTGATACCCGGCGTATCGGCGAGACACCGTACCATTAGCCAATTCGTCCTCGTTAGGAAGATATAGCTCACGGAATACCTGCTTAAACGGCTGACGCTCCTGACGGGTGAACAGATCCCGCTGGAATTCACTCCAGCTTCCGCTCTGATACAGATGAAGCGGATGAGCAATCAACAGTTGATCCTGTTCCGCTAGTGCATGGATCGTACCCTCCAGTCCTGGTGCAACCAAACCATTGGATGATACATCGAATCTTCCCGTCTTGTCACCTGACTGGAAGACAAGTGTTCTTACCAGCGGTTGTATAACCGGATTTTGCATCAGACTGGCAATTTCCTTACGTGTAAAGGACGTTCCGGCAGTCATCGAACGTTCCAGCTCCTGTCGTGCCCGGCGATACTGATCCACCAGATCCGCTTTCAGCTCTTTCAGTTCAGCGATATATCCATCTTTTTTGAACCGGGCAGGTACAGATTTGAGTGTCTTCCCTTTGCTAACGATAACCATCTCGGGTTGGCCTTCCTCATCAATGACCAATTGCGCTGTCGTGTCAGCATCCAATGCATGAGGTTCAAAGAAAGATTTCATCTCATCCAACTTACGTGCTTCCATGTCCCACATCAGCCGCGTAACATCGGCATAACCTGCATTACGAGCAAGATTGCCCAGTGCAATCTGCGATGCCACACCTTCACTGGCACGGCGTTGCGCACCGAATTGTTTGCTCTGCATCAGGAACTTCTGAATGAAGTCGTATCGCTCACGCAGATCCTGTTCGCGATTTACAGCGAATGGAATCAAACTGTAGGTTAACAAATGATCCTTGTTTCGCTTGTCTGACACGGACTCACGCATATCGTCCAATCGAAGCTTGCCCAGTGCAGCATCTGCGAACAATTGGGATCTGCGGTGGTTAGATCCCCCGGAAATGTACTTGGCACAATCGTATAACAGATTGAATCGTTCCTCTCCGACAGCAGCATAGGCTTCTTCAAACCATGCGATATCAAACGCACCTTCATTAAAGTCCTGTGGTGAGATTGGAGAATAGTGGGCCACGATGGTTTCTTTCTCGGCAGTAAAGCGTTCATTAATATGGGCATGGAAGTACCAGGCTGCACTGCGTAGACCTTCCCATCCCAGATGTTTCGCTACAATCTCCATCCACTGCGGGGCGTACATGGCTGCTTCCAGCAATTTTTTCTCATTCACCGGATACTTATGGAGCAACTCCCCAAGACGCTTCTCATCTTCTCCATCCCGTGGATGACAATTCTGAATTAAATAGCTAAACGTCTCTTTACGTGTTGTGTTGTCTCCATAACTATAGATATATCCACGGACAAATGTATCCTGATCCATCGCCGAGACCAGATGTACCCAGTGTTCCATGCCTTCAATTCGATCCAATTTCATGGCAAGTGTGCTTACTTCTGTAGAGAGTTCTCCCCGGGTCAGCTCAATCTCCAGAATGCGATCGACCACCGCATCTCGCAATTGAACAAGCTTCGGATCACTCGCGATCATTTCTGTACGAGTGGATGTTAAGTCCCGAATAAACAACAGACGATTCCCACCGACCAGCACCTGTCGATATATCTCTTGATCATCAATCAGGTTCAACTGGTACGCACGCAGGAAATCTTCAAGTGACAGTAAAGACAGCGGTTGACTACTCTCTACAAGACTGGTGAACTGGTAAGCTGTCTGGAAGAAACGTTTGAAGCTGTTATCGTCATGGATTTTGCCACGAACTACATAATTCCAAGGTCCAGTCAGAATATGAAGCATGCCTGACTCTTTTTCGAGTCGATCAGCAGGCATACTTGCGATGATGGAGGCCCAGGTTTTCTCAGCTATTTCAAACGTGTCGATCGGATCGCTATCCTGAAATGCCGCCGATATCAGTGCCACTACCTGATCCTTATACGTTAACGAATCCAGCATCTGCTGTAGCTTTTCGATGTCATCTAGAGGATAGATCCGTTCGGCAAACGACTTGCGCCAGCCTTCCAATAACGGAATCTTCTGCAATTCGTCATAGTCATACTGCTCACGGAAATAACTGTAATGGTCGCTCAAATTGCCATTGAACTCCCCGAGCTGTATAGCCATGTATAGTTGCATCAGTTCCACACTGTTGAACTCGGCATGTTGAATATAGTTCTCCCATACGTCATGAAGCGGGAACTGTTCCATCTGCTTCATTTCATTCCGCTCTCCATACGGAACCTTGGAGCGAAGACTCGCTCCGACTAACAATGTGTCTTTATAGCCAGCGTAGTATTCCACTTGATACTCATAATCCCTGTGTTCATGCACTAATTCACTAAGTCCCTCCAGAAATGGTCTGGTCTTATCCAGAGAGAGTGTAAAGATATCCTTCGGATTATGGCCCTTGAGATCACGCTTCTCATCCAGCAATGGCTCACGTCGCTTCGGATCAAATAAACCAAATCCATTAGAAACTGTGAAACGACTCCCCTGATCAGTCAGCTTATCCAGTAGTTTCTGTTCCTTGGCAGTGGGTGTCTCAATCAGCTGCGCCAATGGCTGCAATTGCTCCTGCTGATCTATCCGCTCTGGATCTGCCGCAATCTCGGTCAATAATTCTAGCGCACCCAAGCGCTGCAGTTCACTCTTGGCCTGCAAAAGTCGCTTCAGCGAGACCTCCAATTGGTCCACGGGTTGCAGTAACAATACATGGATGACCTTCTGACGAAGTGAGCCTGTTTTGAGCTTCATCAACGCCTCCATCTGTTTCATCTCATCAACCGTCAACGTGAGCAGCTTCGCTTTGGCGAGTGCACTCTCCCGATTACTGATGCTTTTATCAGACAAACTCTCAAACACAAACTGTCTTTGCACCTCATTATTGGGATGCTGAACAAACTGGGACAACAGTTCTCCGCGCAGTTCCGGGCTTAAACGGTCCTTGATTGCGATGACCTCCCCGATCCATTCCGGGTCCATATCATAAGCGGCCAAATATAACATTTTCTTGACTACATCATCCGTATCAATCCGGTAGTGAACATACTCAAGTACACCCGATGGTCCACCTGACCCGCCTTTTGGAATGGCAGCCAGCATCTGTTTGAACCGATCAAAATCCTGACGCCGCAAGCCCTTATCTCCAAGAGCAGGCAATGGCCACACGTAGACGCTACGCTGATTCTCTCCATTCTCGAAACTCCAGTTGTACATATACATCGCATCATAGTTGGTCACAATCCAGTGCATCAACTCGGTATCCTGCGCCTCCAGATAACGACGTGCAATGTCCAAACGAAGCTCCCTGTTCTGGCTGTTAGCCAGTACATATTGAGCAACAATCTTCTGATATAACTGACCTTGATCCATAATCTCGATTATCTTGCTCTTCAATTCATTCTCTTCAATGACCGCTGTCGCCCAAAGACTGATAAAGAGTTTGTTGGCGTTAGCTTCCTGCTGCCAGGCCTCGCGTACTTCTGGTTGCACAAGCGCCTGATAGGCCTGTTCAATCAACTGTGCCGCAACACGCTGGTTGGCTGCTTCTATACCGATCCCCGTCCATACGGCAAGCGCTCTTACCACGGAACTGAAACGAATCAGGTTGTTGTCGATAATGATTTTTAATATGTAAATATAGGCTTCCAGTGTCCCTTCATCCATCCGCTCCACAATGCTTTGGCGAAGCCCTTCCTGCAACCTTGCTGCAACGAGTAGCTCACCCACCATCTGATAGGCATCCGCCTGATCGCTCATGAATATACCTTTGATCATTTCATGGGTTAACAGCGCCGTCTGATTGTCACCATAGATAATATCATGTAGCGCCTGCTTCATATCTCCGCCCTGATGATCCAGTTCATAAGCGATACAATCCGCCAGGACCCAACGGATCTCATGCAAATAATCCAGCTTGTACTCACGAAGTGACACATATTCTTCCAGCGAGAAATTTTTCATTTCCATACGGAACAATCCCATCAGTTTACGGATGACTTGTTCTACATGCTGCTCCGGATCGGATGTGCGGAAAGGGCGGCGTTCATAGTTGTTACTGTATGGGAAACGAGTCGCACGCTCTGCGATATAACGGAATCGTGCAACCAATGACTCGCTCGCCAGATGCTGGAGCACATCCAGTAGTGGCTCGAATAATGGTTTCTGTGTTTCTGCAGCCAACCTTCCAAGCAACTTATCAGTATTCAAAAACATCTTTTCGTCTCCACGTAAATACGTAGACCCGGCGATCTCCACAACATAGCCTGCCAGCTCAAGCTGTACCCCTGTTAACGACTTGGCTCTTTCCTGCAATCCATCCATATACACCTGTACTTGCTCTTCCTGATTCATCCTGTTCTCCTCCTTCATCGTTCTCTACCACAGACGTCCGGCTAGCATTGTAAAACGAATAAACACCACGTTATCTCCGTCTTTTACAACAAGTGACTCATCCAGTTCCTGCAATTCTTCATCGTTGAGAAACACTTTGTACAACCCATCCTCATATGCGGTTATAGCTGTCTCCATCGCAACTTCCAGATCAGGAACACCCTCATTGTATACTGCGCCAAACCCGACTTTCCCCACCGCTCCTTGCGCGTCAATATCATCCGGCATCAGGTAGGCGAACAATTCTGCCTGTTGTTTCTTTTCCTGAAGCGCTTTTACTTGTACAGCCACCATGTTCTCAATGAGCTGCCTTAACGTATGAGTTGTTTCCGGAAGTTCGGCAGCTTGCTTGGCAAGTACCGGCTTGCGCTTTCCCAGACTTTTTACCGTTATCCATACGTTCACTGCATTCCCTCCCTTATCCTGCTCTATTTGAAGAAGCTTCCATAAGCCCCGATATCTATACCACGATGCGGAATAACCTAAACTCGAAATGATTATCAGTCTCTAAATAAAATATAAAATACGTACATATGTACCCCTAATGAACATCATAACTAAAATTCAATCCATATTCATGAGCCAATCCTCATGTTTACGTGGAACCACGGAACTAGGGCCTACTTGCGTACATATACGCAAAAAAAGCCGCACAGTGTCATATAAATATGGACTGCGCAGCCGCTAAGCTACCATTAGAACAGTTTATGTCGCCGGTAACCTGTAATTTTATGAGTCATCTCGCCAGACGCAACGGTCGAATGGTTACAGCTGCTGTCTTGAAGCCAGGCATCCGACAGAACGGATCTAGCTCTGGTCTGGTGGCCCGATTCACATTCTGAATGCCGCCCCAATGCATCGGCACGAACAAGGTATCCTCCCGAATGGAATCCTTGATGCGCGAACGAACCGTGAAGCTTCCGTACGTCGATTGAATCTCTACCCACTCTCCATCGTGAATACGATAACGGGCAGCGGTAGCCGGGTGAAGTTCAACAAAGTTCTCCAATTCACGAGCTGCCAGTGCCGGACTTCGATGTGTCTGCACCCCTGTAAGATAATGAGGTAGCACACGCCCATTGGTGAGAATTAAGGGGAACTCGGAAGATATATCATTCCAGCCCGGGCTGGATTCAAATGTGAATGCCGCTTTGCCGTCCGGGTGAGCGAATCGTTCACCGAACAGCAGCCCTTCTCCCTGATCCTCCAGGGCAGAACACGGCCAGTATACCCCTTTCTCGTTACGCAAACGCTCATAGGTAATGCCATAGTAATCAGCCACTCCGCCACGACTCGCCACCCGAAGCTCATTAAAGATATCCTCAGCAGTGTCATATTCAAAATAAGAAGCTCCACCCAATTGCGCGGCAATCCGGCATAATATATCCCAATCATCAAGCGTTTCTCCCGGCGCAGGCCGCCCCTGTTCACGGAGCAGAACACGCCCCTCCAGATTGGTCAATGTACCTTCATTCTCCATATAAGATGTAACCGGCAGAACCAGATCAGCCATTCGCGCTGTCTCGGACAGAAACATGTCTGCCACGATCAGAAAGTCCAGCTTGCGCAGACCTTCTTCCACCAAACGCACATTGGGGTTGGATACGACCGGGTTGGAGCCCATTACAAGCAACGCCCGAATCTCCTGATCATGGGCCTTCTCCATCATCTCGTAGGCGGATACCCCTTTGCCTGGCAAACTTGCAGGGTCCACACCCCAGACGGATGCCACATAGGCACGATCGGCTTCATTTTCAATGGATCGATAACCCGGTAACTGGTCAGCCTTCTGACCATGCTCCCGTCCGCCCTGCCCATTGCCTTGACCTGTGATGGCACCATATCCGCAGCCTTCTCTACCAATTTTGCCAGTTGCCAGCACCAGGTTCAAAAAGTGTCTCACTGCCATATGTCCATCCGTCTGCTGCTCCACACCACGTGCTGTCATGATCATGCCTGTCTCTGCCTCACCGTATGCCATCGCCGCCTGACGAATCAGCGCCAGATCAACCCCGCACGCTTGTGCCGCCTGTTCGAGTTGCAGATCAGCCAACCCTTGTATCAATTGATCGTAACCATGCGTTCGTTTGTCTATAAAATGAGGCTTCACCAATCCGGCATCCATAATCACCTTCAACATGCTGTCCGCCAGCAGAGCATCCATGCCAGGCTTCACCTGTAAATGAAGGTCGGCAATGGCAGCGGTTGCCGTCTTGCGTGGATCAATAACGATAATGAACGCCCCGTTCTCCTTGGCCTGATTGAAGTAGGGCAACAGGGTAGGTTGGCATTCTGCAATATTGGTGCCTGCGAGTACAATACAGCCCGCCTTGGGAATATCAGACAGTCGGAACGTCAACCCACGATCCATCCCGAACACTTTACTTCCAGCTGAAGCCGCAGCTGACATACAGAACCGTCCATTATAGTCGATATATTTTGTCCCCAATGCAACTCTGGCGAACTTACCGAGCAGATAGGCTGTTTCATTGGTCAGAGATCCGCCTCCGTATACTCCGACCGTATCTGCTCCGTATAAATCCCTCAAGTCCTGAAACCGCTCTGCGATGGTCTGAATGGCCTCCTTCCAGGAACAGGGTTCAAGCTCGCCATTACGACGAATGAGCGGATGCATTAATCGTTGACCACTGAGCGCATGTTGATGAGCATTCATGCCCTTCACACACAACCTGCCCTGAGAGGCTTCATTCGGAACACCCTGAACCGTATACTCACCACGACGCTGGCCTGCAACAGGTGCAGCCAGTTCTTCAACAGTCATCTTGCACTGCACACTGCAATACGGACACTGGGTTTCCTTTACATACAGCTTGGAGGCTGTTGGTTCTGAACTCACGGATAATCCCATCTTTCCATCCCCGCCTTTCATCTATATATCAGCTTGAAGTGTAGCTGCAAGTTCCTTCTGTAACTGGTCATCCAGTAGCGTTTCCCGAATCGACATGAATCCCAATCGTTCCGTCCATGCCCATAACGGCTCATCATACCAAGCGGTTTGGCGATACCATTGAAGACAGGCTGATGCGAGTATGGCCGCTTGCACCTCTGTTTCAGCCACCCCAATCAAGCCACCTTGTTTGACCGGATGCTCTGCATGACCGCCTGCGTAGATCTCCCATCCAGCTGGTGAAGCCAGCAAGCCAATATCCTGCACCAGTGCGCTCACCAACGAACCGGGCCCTGGTGCAACTCCCATATTCACCGGCGACGGCATCGCAGCGCCGATCCAACTCTCACGAAGTTGTGCAGCCAAGCCACCCGCATCCCTCGCATAGGATGATATCGGGATCTGATCATCCCAACGTATCTGGACCTCTGAGTGACCTTCGATCTCTCGAACAACCACCGTTCCACCGGATACCTGCATGTAATAGTGGATCACCGAACGACATACCGAGCAACCATGTTCCGAACCCCAACCCAGCTTCTGCAAGATCAAAGATATCTCTGGTAGCCCTGTCTCCAGAACATCGATGTCAGCCAGGATTCCCTTCAACTCTGCATGCCCAAGATCCGTACAACTGCAAACAGGCATTGGAGCAGGTTTATCTGGTGTGGCTACCACGCCAGTACCCCCGTTATTTTTCAGGTTGTGCGTATGTTTCAACAGAGCAGCCACCATCGGGCGACAGCCACCGCATGAACCTGACGCTTTGGTCTGCTCCTTCACCTGATCTGCCGTTTCCAGACCCTGTTCCTGAATAGCTTTCATAATGGCAGCCTTGGTCACATTGTTGCAGGCACATACGGTCTCCTGAGCCGGTAATGCCGCCGCAGCCATCTCAGCCGGGTCCGGAGCCCCTTCACGCGGAGCCAATTCCGCCACATCTGCGCCTCGTTGCACAAGTCCAAGCAATGCCGTTCCTTCGGTTGTATCTCCAAATAAAATGGCTCCACGCACTTTGCCAGCCTGCATCAGCACTTTTTTATATGTGCCTTGAATGCCATCCAGATGTTGAATTGCAGTCTGCATGCCTTCCCCACTGATCTCACCCGCTGAGAAAACATCAACCCCCGATACCTTCAACTGTGAGTAGGGAATTGATCCTTTGTATTCAGGCGTTTCCTGTCCACAGAGCGTACGTGCGAGCACCTTCCCCTGTTCGTATAAGGGGGCCACCAGACCATAACTAATTCCCCGATGTTCAGCACATTCCCCAACTGCGTAGATATCCGGTACACTGGTGCACATATAGTCATCTACCATAATTGCCCGATTGGTTGCGATTCCACTTCGTCTGGCCAGATCCACATTTGGCCGAATCCCTACAGCGACAATGACAACCTGAGCTTCAAGCTTGGAACCATCTGTGAAGAGCAGCCCCTGCGCCTGCGATCGTCCGGTGATTTTTTGCGTATTTCTGGTCAAAAGAAAGGACATACCCTGCCTTTCAAGTTCCTCCTGAAGCATCGTGGCAGCCTTCTGATCCAACTGCCGGTTCATAATGTAAGGTGCGTTATGTACCACCACAGCTTCCATGCCCAGATGCAGTAACCCGCGCGCAGCCTCCAGCCCAAGCAATCCACCACCAATGACGGCGGCCTTGCGATAGGTTTTAGAATAATCAGACATGCGCGTACAATCGTCAATCGTTCGGAAGGACATGACCCGCTCTTTATCAATTCCCGGAATCGGTGGGATAAAAGGTGAAGACCCTGTCGCCAGAATCAGGACATCATAGGTTTCTTTTAGTCCGGATTCCGTCTCTATATATTTTCCACGGGTATCAATGCGGTGTACCGTTTCACCTGTACATAGCCGTATATGATGCTCGGCGTACCAAGTCCAATCATTGATAATGATATCCTGTAACGAATGCTCACCCTGCAATACTTTTGATAACATGATCCGATTGTAGTTGGGACGGGGTTCATTGCCGTAGATTACAATCTCATACGTATCAGGCTCCAGTGCGATAATCTCTTCAACACACTTCACTCCAGCCATGCCATTCCCGATAATCACCAGTTTACTTCTGCTCATGGGCTGCCCCCTATCTCTCTCACCTGAAAATAAACAGAAAAATCCCTTCTCCATGATTCGGAAAAGGGCACCGTTGCCTCCGGAATCCACACGCCTTTGTGTGGATTCATATTAGATTCAGATTAAGGGAATCTCAATCTAATGTCAACTAAATTAACATTAAAAATGCGAATAACGATTAAAAAACGAATCATTTAAAATTTCATGTAATTTTTATTGACATATATATTTTCTCTTGATTATAATTTGAATCAAAATCACAGTGCTGTGATCAACTCAGATGCGGGAACACAATGACGTGTACCGCCTGTCGGCAACGGGGCCGCAAATCGTTCAGATCTGGACGAATTGCGGCCTTTTTCTGCCTCAACAAGCACATAGACAAATCACGAAGATCTCAATTGGATGAGGAGCGATGATGGATGATGGAGAGCAAAAGTTTTTGGAAAAGCGGGCATAAGCCCACCCTCTTCGGGGCGTTTATGTATTTTGACATCAGTTTTATGATATGGGGGATGCTTGGTCCACTCGCAGTTGTCATAGCGTTGGATTATCCGATGACTCCGCTGGAAAAGGCCAATCTGGTCGCATTGCCTATTCTCGGCGGTTCCATCCTGCGCCTTGTGCTTGGCTTCATGTCTGATTATATTGGTCCGAAACTGACCGCACAGATCGGGATGCTCGTCACCTTAGTTCCTTTGTTACTCGGCTGGTTATGGGTTGACTCTTTAAGCCAACTGTACGTGGTGGCACTCTTGCTTGGTGTCGCAGGCGCCTCCTTTGCTGCTGCGCTACCTCTGGCAGGCCAATGGTATGGCAAGGAGCATCAGGGTCTGGCCATGGGTATTGCCGGGGCGGGTAACAGCGGAACCGTACTTGCGACGTTGTTTGCCAATCGCTTGGCTACGCATTTTGGCAGTTGGGAAGTTGTGTTCGGACTTGCTATTATACCGATTGTTATTGTATTCATTCTCTTTTCTATCTTTGCCAAGAATAGCCCTAACCGGCCTGAACCCAAGAAATTATCCCAATACGGAAGTCTGCTTAAACAAAAAGATGCTTGGGTATTCTGTGCCTTCTATTGTGTAACCTTTGGTGGTTTCGTTGGATTATGTAACTATCTCACCATCTTCTTCAACACCCAGTATGGGCTCTCTCCTGTTCGTGCCGCAGACATTACTACCTTCTGTGTAATCGCAGGCAGTTTCTTCCGGCCTGTTGGGGGTTATCTGGCGGACAAAATTGGCGGAACCCGCATGTTGACTTTCCTGTATACAGGAGCCTGTATCATGTTGATCGGTGTATCCTTCATGCCACCACTTCCTGTAGTGGTAGTCATGTTGTTCCTCGGCATGATGTGTCTGGGAGCCGGAAATGGCTCCGTGTTCCAACTGGTTCCCCAACGTTTCGGCAATGAAATTGGCCTGATGACAGGTATTGTAGGTGCCGCTGGCGGATTGGGCGGGTATGCACTGCCACTGATTCTCGGTCAACTGTACAGCAGCTATCAATCTTATACACCAGGTTTTGTCATTCTTAGCCTGATTGCAGCAGCTTCCCTGTTCCTGGTTCTCTTCATGCAATCCCGCTGGCGTGTGAGCTGGTTGAATCGGGGCAGCAAAGGCATGGCGGAATCAACATCTCTCTCTTCCTGAGGCGTACAACCACTCGGCCGTTAACCAATGGTACGGTGTATGTGGATGATCCCGAAGTCGAAGTAAGCAAAGAACAGCGCAGCCTGATGGGGCTACGCTGTTCTTTCTGCTTAAGATGAATATTTTTGAAGGACAATAACCGCATTATGACCGCCAAAACCAAATGAATTAGACATCCCAATCCGCAGCTCTGCTTTTCTTGCCTCGTTTGGTACATAATCCAGATCACATTCGGGGTCCCTCTGCTCCTGATTGATGGTTGGAGGAATGATGCCATGCCGCAGACTTTGAATAAGTGAGATCGCCTCTGCTCCACCTGCTGCACCAAGCATATGTCCCGTCATGGACTTATTCGCTGTGACCGGAATATCATAGGCACCTGCCCCGAAAAGTTGCTTAATCGCTCTTGTCTCAGACAGATCACCTGCTTCCGTACTGGTGGCATGAGCGTTAATTACATCAATGTTCTCAGGTCCAATCTGAGCTTCTTTCAGTGATGCTTTCATCGCCAGATATGCACCCCGTCCTTCCGGGTGGGTAGCTACCATATGATACGCATCTGAACTGGCACCATATCCTATCACTTCGGCAAGAATATTCGCCCCTCTTCCCAGTGCATGAGACAGTGATTCCACGACCAGAATTCCGGCGCCCTCTGCCATGACAAAACCGTCTCTCCCTGCATCAAATGGACGGCTGGCTGCTTGGAACGCTTCATTTCGTGTAGACAACGCTGTCGCATTACCGAAGCTTGCCAGGGACACTTCGGTTACAGCCGCTTCTGTTCCACCAGCAATAATAACATCGGCTCCGCCATGACGAATTAACCGGAAAGCCTCTCCAATGGCTGTATTGCCAATGGAACAAGCCGTTACTGGTGACAATGTCGGTCCCCAGCAACCAAACCTCATACTGACCATAGCTGCCGCCATATTGGATATCATCATCGGTACCAGTGTTGGGCTGACGCGCGCAGGTCCCCGTTCTGACAGGACCTTGCCTTGTTCCATCAATGTCTGGATGCCGCCTATGCCTGAACCAATATATACACCTACCCGTTCACGGTCCAGTTCATCCATCACAAGACCCGATTGTGATACAGCCTGATCCGCAGCAGCAACAGCAAATTGAACGAATCGATCCATACGCCTTGCTTCCTTGCGTCCAAAACGCTCTTCACCATCAAAATCACGGACCACTCCTGCGATTCTGGTTTTGTACGAAGCTGTATCAAAATGTTCTATAGGTGATATCCCTGATCTACCCTCAATCAATCCATTCCAGAATGTATCTACATCATTTCCCAAAGGAGAGATAACTCCCATACCTGTAATCACGACTCGTTCCATGTCCATCCTCCTTCAGCGCTGTTATCTACCTTACCTTACGCTCTGCCACTAATAGTGCACTTTTGAATATCCTATTACAAGTTGTCAATTATAATAGTATAATGACTACCATGATAACGAGGATCGAAGGTGATGGATTGAACTACGATGTCAGGTTACAGGCATTGTCTACTTTTCTGAAAACACAGCGTTCCAAACTTTCTCCCGAATCGGTCGGTTTACCCACTGGAAGTCGGAGAAGAACACCTGGGCTGAGAAGAGAAGAGGTTTCCCAACTGGCAGGAGTGAGTACAACATGGTATACCTGGCTTGAACAAGGTCGGGATATTCAGGTATCCCATTCCGTGTTGGATAACATTGCTTCAGCACTGAGGCTTACTGCGGATGAACGAAAGTATCTGTTTTCGCTCGCCATGGAGCATCATACAGAGCTGCCCACACTGGAAGAAGAACCGGTTCAACTTCCCCCTTCCTTGCAGAAAATTTTGCAAGAACTTCATCACTGCCCTACCGTGATCTCGGATCGGCGTTGTTACATTGTCGGCTGGAATGATGCAGCCCGGCATGTTTTTATGGATTTTGAACAGATTGCCCCCGAACAGCGGAATATGATCAGTCTGTTATTTGATCGAAAGGAGTTTCGCAGGCTCGCGGTAAACTGGGAGGATTTTGTTAGCGGATTTCTGGCGATTTTTCGTGCTTACTATGGCCAGTATGTTGATGATGAATGGTATAATTTATTTTTGGATGACATGATGAACAGACATCCCGATTTTCATACCCTTTGGAAACAAAGCAGCGTCAGCAGTGCCCCGGACGTATTAATCGAGTTCAGGCATTCCAAAGCAGGCAAAATGTTGTTTGATCTGACTTCGTTGCAGGTTCAGGGTAGTTCCGATCTGCGATGCAGTGTCTACACCCCTGCGCCAGAGAGCGCTACCGAGCGCAAACTGATGCGCCTGATCGAGCGTGAAACCGATTCACATCTTGGTAAACATTAAATCGGAGTCTCTCACCTTCTTGGAGTCATGTTAGAGTCTTGACATCCTCATGTTGCATGTTTTAAATATCAGGTATATTAAGTAATCCATGGATCTTAGTCCTTCTACAAGAAGGGGGTTCAGAAAGGAATATCATGACGAAAGTGCTTATCATAGAGGACGACAACATGTTAGGCGATACATTATCCTTGTATTTGCAAGGTGAAGGGTATGATGTTATCCGTGTCGATAACGCAAGAGATGGTCTTCTACAGCTTCAAGCGCGGCCTGATATCCTGCTTCTTGACTTGATGCTCCCTGATTCGGGTAATAAGAATCCTAGTTCTCTCATGCGCCAACATACAGCAATCCCCATCATTGTCATCTCTTCCTTAACCGAGGTTTCTGAGCGGATTCGATCATTAACAGACGGGGCTGATGACTATGTATGTAAGCCTTTCAGTATGCAGGAGCTGAAGGCACGTATTGAGGCCGTATTGCGTCGTTACTCTATATTGAACAGCTCTGTTGTCACTGAACAGGAATTCGGAATATCTCTCGATCTGGCCCGAAGAACTGTTCTGTTAAATAACCAGCGCGTGGAGATGACGTTCTCCGAATTTGAGATCATGAAGCTGTTTATTCTCAATCCTGGCAAAGTCTACAGTCGGTATGCCCTAATTGAAGCCATTCGTGGTATTGATGCCTACATTAATGATCGCACCATCGATGTGCACATTACCAAACTTCGCAAAAAAATTGAGGTCAATCCAAAAAACCCCCAATACATTCAAACCATTTGGGGGGTCGGATATAAGTTCACACCTTAAAACAACACAGCTTCATTCCGATCACCATGGAAGAGACTCGGTAATTTTATCAATTTCCTGTTGTACCTTCTCCAATACTGAACGCTGTTCCTCATCTTTAAATAACGGACGGGACAAGAGCGATTCCAATTGGAGAACCGCACACATCAGGTCCACTGCATGCAGATTCGCAGCTACGCCTCGAAGAGAATGAACACTACGAATTACATCAGCAATCTGCTGTTGCTGAAGCTGAATCGCCAGTTTTTTGTGAAACGAGCCATACTCCATTCTGAATTTCGTGAGCGCATATTGCAGAATATGTGGCTTGCCGTCCATCTGTCTAATCGCCTTATCTGCATCAATTCCATTGATTTCTCTTATGCCTTTTAGATCAATCCATATCTCCAAAATGTCTGCGAGCTGCTGTTCATGTATGGGCTTAGTCAGTATGGCATTCATGCCTGCTTCAAGATATAATTCATGGTCGCTTTTTAAACTATTCGCTGTAAGCGCGATAATGGGTGTACGATCATATTTCCTCATCTTGCGAATGTGTCGCGCTGCATCAATTCCGTTCATATCTGGCATATAGAGATCCATCAGAATCAGTTCCCATGTTTGTTCGTCCAATTTCTTCAAAACCTCTGTGCCACTGTCTGCCAATGTCACCTTGAATCCGGTATGTTCCAGCATGGCCCGAATGACCAGTTGATTGATTTCATGATCTTCAGCGATCAGAATGTGCCCTTTGGATTTAAGCAAGTAGGATTCATCACCTTCTATCATCCGCTTTTTCTCCAATGGCCCTTCACCCTGAAGTGCAAGTAATACTTCGAACAATCCCAGACGCGTAATCGGTTTGATCATCATGAGATCCGGGCGAAAGGATCTCTCCTCACTCCACAGGGCATTTTCACTAAAAGCATGGGTATAACCCACCATTTGAAATTTGGTTCGATTTATTCGCTTCATGAAACTGTCCCATAACGAACCGTTGACTGTGTCTTCTATATCCATATCCAACATGATCAACATCGAACTTGTCCCATCTACATGATGGACATACCAATCACTTTCCATCATCTGGTTCAAGGAAGTATACAGCGTCGGATTCATCCCGAATGAATAGAGCAGCTGCTTCAGATTTGCGCCCATCCGTTCATCATCTTCAATGATAACCACATCATTCGCACCATATAGGAGAGGGTGTGTCTGCAGGGAGAAACTCTCTTCTTCTTCCGAATCTGCAAGTTCAAATATCAAGTCGAATGAAAACAGACTGTACTCTCCCAGCACGCTATCCACCCGCAAGCTTCCTCCCAAAGAGGTGACCAGAAGGTAACAGATGACCAGCCCAAGACCAGAGCCACCATATGTTCGATACGTCGAGGGTTCCGCTTGAGTAAACGGGACAAAGAGCCGTTCCAATTGTTCGGGTGACATTCCGATTCCCGTGTCCTGTACCTCAAAACGGACATGAACTCGCTCCGCCTCCAATGAAAGAACCTCTGCCTGCAACGTTACATATCCATGCTCCGTAAATTTAATCGCATTACTGAGCAGATTCAATAAGACCTGTTCAAGTCGGAACGGATCACCAATCACCGTTAATGGCAGATCGGGATCGGTTGTAAAAATCACTTCGATATCTTTGTGCCCGATGGCCACACCGATCTGATCTGCCACACGTTTGATCACATCCTCTGGTGAAAAAGAGACCTTCTCCAACATCAGCTTGCCTGCCTCAATTTTCGAAAAATCAAGAATATCATTTACGAGGGCAAGCAAGGTTTGGGAGGACGCATTGATTTTACTCAAATAATCCTTTTGTTGTGGAGATAGATCTGTCCGTTGAAGCAACAACGAAAAGTTGATAATACCGCTCAGTGGGGTACGAATCTCGTGGCTCATGAATGCGAGAAACTCACTCTTTGCCTGGCTTGCTTTGTCAGCCTTAACACGTCTATAGTGATCCGAAATGTCATGAATAACTGCCTTAATTTTCTCACTCGAGTTTAATACTTTAACAGGGGATAGGTGAACCCGAACATGCTGCTCATGACCTTCTCCAACAATAAAACTCAGTTCCGTATCCTGTGCTATTTTGTGATGTAAGGCTTTTTGGAAAACGAACAACCAGGTCTCCAGCTGCTCAATGAACAACAATTCTTCAAGCTGACGCCCAATCACTTCCTGCCTGCCGAGACCGAGAACATCCAGAAATTTCTGATTCACTGACACAATACATCTGTTGTTATCCAAACCGACAAACCAGTCTGCCGACACTCGCTCAAGTGTTCGATATCGCTCTTCACTTTCTTGAATCCTTCGTTTAACCGCTCTGTGCTCCGTAATATCAAGTCCATATCCCACGACATATTTCACCACACCCTCTTCTCGCAGAGGGCGAACGTTCACCAGCGAATAGTAACCTCCATGCTCAATCTCGTAAAAAAAAGATTCCCCTTCCCATGCCCGGTTAAACTGCTTTCGCAGAAATTCTACCTTTTCCTGAGGTAAAATATCCAATGTGCCCAGTTTGTAATCTTGCTTCAGACTACTCATATCCAAGCCCAGTCGGGAGAGCATCTCTCCCTCAAGCACAAGATACTCGAATTTTCCGTTCTGTTTTCGGATTTTAAAAGTAAAACCCGGCTGCATACGAAGCATCTCTAGCATTTCCTGATCCCTCTGAATGACCAATCTCCTATATCGATGATTTTGGTTCAGATAATACAGGAATAATATAACGGAGAGCAGGCAGATACATTGAAAAAAGAGAATCTGCCCCATCATTAGCAGAGAAGGGGAATTGGTCTTTAGTGCAGAAAACTCATACACAGTAATCAACAGCAACGCTCCGGACAACCACTTCTGTATAAATCCCCTGATATACTTAAAGATCAGACATATGGCTACAACAAATAATAACTCTGTCAACGCATACTGCCAGTTCTCCAACAAGGGATTACGCCCCATATTAATCCGAAACATCCACATGAATGCAAAAGTAACGAAAGCAGAGCCACTCCCACCAAAATAAGCAGCAAGCAGATACACAATGGCCCGGAAATTCAACAATGTACCATCCTCAAGCACAATAGAGAAATAATAGAGCGCCGTGCCCAACATGCTCAGCGTAATACCAATAATGATCCGAGTCGTGATGGATGTTGAACGGGTAGCATTTGTATGGTTCAAATAGTGATGAATTAGGAAAACAAAGATCAAAATTAGCGTGAAATTTAATACAAGATCGCGTAGCAAATGGTCACCGTCCACATTACGACTTCAGGATTTCATGCATTCAATGAATGTTGTCAGATTCATGGTCGCAGTTCCTCAGTACACAAATCATAGTATGCCGTGCTCCCTTATTCAATTGACGATATTGACCATTTTTTTGAAAATAATTACTGCTTTCAGCTAACATCCCCTTATCACCAAACAACGTTTTTTTTCATGAAAATTCATCATTAAATATGCTGATATAAAAAAGAGAATCATCCAAATGAACCGATGTAATTGTAACTTGGGCTTCCCACACTTCCTGATCAACCTTCATCAGTTTGGCAACGCCGGACCAGGTCTGATTGCCTCTCCAGTGGGTATCCATTAGCAATCGGGCAGGCTGACCTATGGTGCTCTCCCGTGAGAATCCTGTTTTGGTTACATAAACGGAATTCACATCCAGAATCACACCCTCCTCATCTGTAATCATGACCGCATCCGTTAGCAGTAAGAAGGCTTTGAGTTCCAGTTGCATGGTTGTCCACTCCCTCTAATGAAACATGATGTGATGCTGTCCCTGTGTGATAATCTCTTCTACGATCCCGTTTAATACTTAAACTGTCTAATCAGGCGCTGCAGCTCTTCAGCCAGGGTAGACAAGCCACGAGCCGAGGAAGAAATCTGCTCCATCGCTGCCAGTTGCTCCTCTGAGGAAGCGGCCACTTCTTCGGAAGTTGCGGCGTTGCCTGACGCAATTCCTGCCAACTCATTGGATACAGCAGATACTTCCTGTACACCTGCTGTGATCTCTTGCGACGTGGCAGCAATCTCTTCAATCTGAGGTGTCGTTTCCCGCATGCTATCCAGAATACGTTCAAACTTCCGAATCGCTTCTGTAGAGATGTCCATGCCCTCTCCAACCTCTGAAGTCACCTTCTCCATCATGCGAACGGAAGCAGCCATATCTTCCTGTACCGCCGTAGTCAGCACGGTGATTTCATTGACGGACTGCCCGGATTGCTCTGCCAACTTGCGAACCTCTGCTGCTACAACAGCGAATCCATTGCCATGTGTACCTGCACGAGCAGCTTCAATGGATGCGTTCAGCGCGAGCAGGTTTGTCTGTTTGGCTATATTTCCGATTAACTCCGTGATCGCTGAAATTTGGTGTGATCGTTCATATAACGCTTGAATCAATTGGTTTGTCTGTGCTACCGTCTCTTGAATCGATTGCATCTGACTCACCGTCTGCTTGACGGTGTTGCCGCCTTCTTCTGCTTGTACGGTTGTATGTTTCGCCAAATCAGCAACTTGTATGGAACGTTCGGCGATTCGTGTTATCCCAATTGTAATTTCATTCATGGCCTGATGGTTATGTTCAATACCTTCGGTCTGTTTCTCCGCACCACTCGCAATTTCCTGAATGGCTAGCGCTACCTGCTCACTGGCTGCACTGGTTGATTCCGCACTCTGAGTCATTTCATCCGATGAGATGACTACCTGACTAGCGCTGTTCTCCACATTTTGAATCAGCACACGCAGATTGTGCTGCATTTTGCCAAAGGCATCACTCAGTTCACCAATCTCATCATGGCTTGTGCTAGTAATGGTTTGGGTTAGATCCCCTTCACTCACCTGGATCGCCTGATCCTTCAACTGACGAATGGGTCTAATGATGGATCGCATCACAAGCCAGATAATCACAATACCAACGACGAGGCAGGAGACAATAACAATAATCATTCGTTTTAGAATTGGTGCTGCCGCATCGTCTACCTCAGAAGAGAACATGGTGCCAGCGACCTTCCATCCCGTGGATGCATTCGTGGCGTAATACATCACTTTATCCGTTTGATCAACGGTATATTTGAAATTGCCCGATTCATTCGCATACACCGGTTTCCAAAAATCCTCTGTTGCATCTGTTCCGGGTTCTACCGTGGGATGGTAGATATACTTTTCGCTGGCATCCAATAGGATCAGATATCCCTGTTCTCCCACGTTAATTCCACTTACCAAGGTACTGATATTCGACAGATTCAGATCCAGCTGGACTACACCAGATCGGCCATTCAATGCCTTGGCGATGGTGATGGTGATTTCGTTTGTCTCGGCGGAAATATAAGGGTCTGTAACAATGACCTGCTCTGGAGTACCCATCGCTTCTGTGTACCATGGTCTTGTTCGCGGATCGTAATCTTCAGGCATCTCCGCATCAGAGGACATCAGATACACTCCTGCCTCTGTGCCTACACCTATGGTGATGATATCTGTGTTCTGCGCAGCATACCCCTTCAATTCGTTCACAACCCGAACCTCGGCATCTTCTTGTCGTAATTGCTCTGCAAGTGTATTCGCATAATATTCAATGTGATTCCGCTTGGCATTGACTGAAAGATCTATCGTTGCACTGGCAAGGTTCACATTTTCCATCGCACTATGTAAAATTTGCTTCTCCACTTCATCTTTTGCACTGTTATACGATAAAACTCCAATACTGAACGAAGGAATGGCCAGGAAAGCAATAAAGGACACCACCAGCTTGGTCTTAAAGTTCTTATGCATCTTGTTGAACCAGGTCGATTTGCTATTTTTTCGGGACAAATTTCTCTACCTCTTCCAGATTAATTTTAGTTTTACTTGATCTACTTATAAGTTGAACTAGTGATTATTTACACTTGCCACTCCGATGACAGAACAACCTTCCAATCGCTGAATGATTCATACAACTTATATAGCTCTTGTATAGCTCTCATAGATTGTAAACCATCTTTTCAAAAAACTAGGTCTCACTTCTTGTGAAAAACACTCTTTACACTACAAAACTCGAACAAATCTCTTAATTTATAATCCAAAAGAACTATTTTCAAACAAATTATACGAAAAAACTATTAAATAAAGTGTTCCGGGGATATGACCAAATTGTTAACTTTCTAAATACTTGTTAATAAGCACGCGGACGACAAAAAAAAGATCCAAGCGTTATCGCTCAGATCTAAAGGTTATTTACATTGGACCAACGTATTCTCTATTTAAATGCCGGGATCGCGATATCTGCATATTTCTCTTCGAAGAAGGCTTTGACCTCTGGACCCGCCATGCGTTTGGCCAGCTTCTGGATCGCTTCGGAGTCCTTGTTATCCTCACGGGCAACCATGGTGATCGCAAAATGGGAATCATCCTTCTCGGTTAACAATGCATCCTTTTTCGGTGTAAGACCAAGCGGACTGGCATATGCCGGAGTCATGGCTACCAGATCAGCATCATCCATCATGCGAGCCAGCATCAACAAATCCACTTCCTCAAACTTGAAGTTCTTTGTATTCTCGGTGATGTCTGCCTGTGTGGCGTTAAAACCTACGCCCTCTTTCAGCTTAATCAATCCGTTCTGCTCCAGCATCACAAGAGAGCGACCAATGTTGGAAGGATCGTTTGCAATTGCAATCGTTGCACCTTCTGGCAATTCCTCAATCGTTTTGTACTTTTTGGAGTAGCCGCCATAAATGGCATTATAGATAGGCTGTACAGCCACCAGATTAGCATTGTTCGCTTCATTATACTGGGTCATGTAAGGCACGTGTTGGAAGAAATTTGCATCCACTTCCTTGTTCGCCAGTGCCGTATTCGGCTGTACGTTATCTGATAACACAACAACTTCCAGGTTAACGCCATCTTCCTTCAATAGCGGTTTAACAATATCGAGCACATCTGTCATCGGTGGAATCAACGTGGCTACCTTCAGCGTAACTTCTTGTGCAGCTTGTGTATCTTCTTTTGTTCCTTCAGCCGCAGGTGTTTCTTCTTTTTTGCCACAAGCAGCTACAACCAGCATTACTGCAAGCAACATAAGCATCATTTTCACTTTCATTTCATGTCTACCCCTCATCGTATAATCTGTATTGGTTATTCGTAATAATGCACGGTCCAACCGTTCAGGATCTGCGATCCAGCCAGTGGGACAGTCTGCTACCTGTGAATTGGATCATCTGTACCAGGATAATCATAATGATGATCGTAAATACCATAATCTCCGTTTCGAAGCGCTGATAACCGTAGCGAATGGCAAAATCGCCAACCCCGCCGCCACCTACAATACCCATCACCGTCGAGTAAGAGATGAAGCTAATCGTAGCTGTCGTGAGTCCCAGTACAAGACCAGATCGTGCCTCCACGTACAAGAATTTCACCACAAGTTGCATCGTTGATGCCCCCATGGAAGCAGCAGCTTCAACCACTCCCCTCGGTACATCCAGCAACGCTTGTTCCACCAGTCTGGCGTAGTAGGCAATCGCAATAACCGAGAGTGGCACGGTTGCCGCCAGTGTACCTATGGATGTTCCCACAACAATCCGAGTGAATGGAATCATGAATACAACCAGTAGTAAGAATGGAAACGAACGAACGATGTTAACGATACTTCCGAGTACAAAGGACAGCGTTTGGTTCTGATACCGTTGTCCTCTCCGAAATAAGTACAACAGAGTACCCAGAGGTAACCCAATCAGAACAGCTGCCGCAATGGAGATGCCCACCATGACAAAAGTCTCTCCGATCGCCTGCCATATCTCATGCTGATATTTCAGCACAGACTCAGGTAACTTCATGACTTGTCCTCCTGTTCTGCCTGACGGAACAGAGACGAACCTGTCATCCCGTATTCGTCCCCCGCAAGCAAGGAGGTCAGCAGATCAGGCTGCGGAGCAGGGATACTGCTCACTTCCGCTTTAGACAACGTACGAACGAGTCGCCCATCCTTCATGACGGATATCCTGTGACATAGTCTGCGAGCCACTTCCATCTCATGCGTCACTACAACAATGGTCACGCCCAGCGTTTCATTGATATGACGCAGCACATCCAGGATACCGTTCGTGGTCTGTGGATCAAGCGAAGAGGTCGGTTCATCACAGAGCAGCACATCCGGACGACTGGCCAGCGCTCGTGCAATCGCCACACGCTGCTTCTGTCCTCCGCTAAGCTGAGCAGGAT
The DNA here is from genome assembly GCF_000517905.1 of Paenibacillus sp. FSL H7-689. Classification (NCBI taxonomy): domain Bacteria; kingdom Bacillati; phylum Bacillota; class Bacilli; order Caryophanales; family Paenibacillaceae; genus Paenibacillus; species Paenibacillus sp. FSL H7-689. Next base: position 15,865 of record NZ_ASPU01000005.1, on the reverse strand, counting down.
ATTGACCCGCCTTGTCTTCCAGTCCAACAAACCGCAACACCTCAAGTCCACGTTCAACTCGCTGCGCACGGGGCGTACCCGCAAGCTCCAATGGCATGCAGACATTGCCACTCACCGTTCGGTTACTGACAAGATTGAAGTGTTGAAAGATCATGCCAATGGATCTTCGTGCCTGACGCAGACTCTGTTCATTCATCTGGGTCAGGTGCTGCCCATTCACAACAACCTCACCATCATCCGGCTTTTCCAATCCGTTGAGCATCCGCAGAAGTGTGGATTTGCCTGCACCACTTGATCCGATGATGCCATGTATTTCTCCTTGTCCCACTTCGAGGGACACCGAGCTTAATGCTTCGAATCCCTGATCTGCACGGGAACCGCGCTCGATATAACGTTTGCTTACACCATATAATGAGATCATGGAGAGTCCTCCCGTGAATGATCATGCATGGTTCTTCAAGAACACATGAAGAAAGCCCGCACAGCCGATAACCGGAGCGCGAGCAAGCCTGTTCATTTATAATAAATCAACATCCCTTACGAGACAAGCTTTTAAGGTGAGATTGCCTCCTGCAGGCGGCTGGCTTCATATACACGAAAACGTCCGTTGGACGAACCCACATAGACTTCATTACCGATCCGGTTAATCATTCCATTCTTCGCATCCCGGTCCCGGTGCTCCGGGTTTCCCATCACAACGTCATGTACACGACCTAACAGTGCTCCATTCTTTTTGTTCATTACGAGCAGATTCTCGTCCATGGGCAACAGCAACTGATCATCAATGACCAGATAACTTCCCTGATTCGTCGGATGCCTTAGTGTTGCAATCGTATCTTTGGCATTCCAACGCGTCTCCCCCGTTTTATAATCCACAGCCGCCAGGTAGCCATTCTTAATCACATACATCTGATCCTCTTCCACCAGTCCTCGTTCAATCTTGCCCTTGTGCGTCCAGCGTGTTGTGCCTGTCTTGGCATCATACAGGGTGGTTGTAAAATCTTCATATTCTCCGTAATGATTGCCATTCTTGTTCTCACGGATCAACAGCATGCCATCATTCAGCTCCTCAAATCTCTGTCCTACCCGAGCAGGGAATTGGGCAAGCTTTTTCCCCGTGTTCAGATCAAGCAGAAGCCACTGATTATCTAGTGATAGCCATCTTTCAGCATTCGTGGTTGCAAAGGGATCAAGACGTTCAATTCCACCAGTATATGGATCATTCCAAAATTGTTCTATGGTGGATCGTTTGCCCTTCAAGCTCCATACGGTTCGGCCCGATTGCGGATCGACTGCAACCAGCTTATTCTTTTCCCAATACAACACATAGGGGTCATCTGCACTCTTGTTCAATATTTCATAACCCGTAGCCAGTTTTCGCGTCCACAATGTTTTTCCGTTTGCACTGTCCAGAACCGTTAACCAACTGTTGCTTGAGCTCTCAACAACCGGGTTATCCACAACCACAACGTTCTTAGCAGCGGTGATGCCATTTAGTCTAAAATTTTGCTTAGGAGTGTACGTCCACATGACCTTTCCGTTCTTCAAGTTCAGATGACGAATACGATCCACGTATTTTTTCTTATCAGGGTCATAATCGGTGTAGATTGTAACGTATTTGCGCTCTGCATCCACCTCTGCCTGCTGTCTTCCAAAGCCCCCATTAATCCCCCATAATTTCTGGCCCGAATGTCGGTCAAGAGCATATATGGAACCTTCGTAGTAATCCCCGCTAAATCCACCGTCATCCCCTTTCATCAGGAGTACATCATCCGTGGCTGCTTGTAAAAAAGTGTAGTTAATATCCCCCTGGTTGGTCCATACCGGTTTCCAAGGGATTGTCGTTGGCAGTGTTGTGCCATAGATTTTTGTTGTGAACCCATATTCATCCGCCCGACTGATGTTCCAATCGGAAACGACAGCATTTCGATTATCCTGTGCTAAATTCCAGCGTGTTCTGACCAGTCTGCCATTCTTGTTGAATGTGACCAGAAATTGCGCATCTTCCCGCTCATATCTCCAGGTCTGTCCAATACTCATTGAATAACCCGTGAAATTTAGATTGCTTGAACTCTCTTTCCAATCCGGCTCGCCTAACCACCCAGCCACTTGTTTGGAGGTGGTTGCCTTGTTCAGCTTAATATCTGTCAGATGGCGTATAACCGAAGTTGGCAGCGATGCATCCTGTTGGAACCAACCATCCGCCACATTCATCCGCTGTTCTATAGCCTGTGCCTTGATCCAGAAGAGTCCTGGCCGATACGTGGAGGATTCTTTATTCCAGACTCGTGGGGCAATGGAGACCCCATACCAGCCTTTCCACTTTGCAACAATAACAGCCTTATCTGTTAGCGCTTTCTCAAAAGACCAAGTTGTAGAACTATCCGGAGCCAGATACAGCTTGCTGCCTGATTGGAGTGTGAAGCTTTGGGGAGCTGTTTCCGTCATGCTTCTGCTCTCCTTCAGGGCATACCAACTTGGCAGCCAAAAGTCTCCATGCTCGGTTGACTTAAGCTGCACCCACTCACCTCGAACCGAGGCCAACGTATACTTTTCGTTTTTTGTTGTATAGTATTCAATCCCCAGCTTGTCAGCAGCCACACTGCCGTCCCTTCTGTTTTTGAACAGAGGGATGTCATTCATAAGCGTAACGGTGTCTCCTTGTTTGTAAGCTAACTTTGCAGTTAAGACTTGGGAACTTGCCCCCAATGCTTGTGGCGTTGTAGCCAAAGCTTGTCCTTCAAGGGCGACCATTTTGGAATCCAGCAGCATCCAGCCCGTCAACAGCACAGCTGATAATCCAGTCATGGTAATCCATTTGTACCCCGTTCTCTGCCAGTCAGGACCCGTCTTCACTCTCGTTCATCCCCATTCATTAGAAGTTATTTCCAATAGAGACGCAGTAAAAAGGAAAAAGTTACCGTTTACCTCAATATATTTCTATCTATCTGCCCGTATTACCTTACATCCACCATCGTAGCATGATAAGGAAAGGTAACCCCGATGTAATAAGCAGCTGTTAAGGTGAGCATATAATAAAATACAAACCACAGATCAGCTCTCGAATAGCCAATCTGAATGTAATACGTTCGGCTCGCGCCATCTGTGAACCCTTTCGCTTCCATCGCTACCGCCATTCGCTGTGCACGGCGAATACTCTGTGCCAGCAGCGGAATAGCGTAACGCTTGAGTGTACGATACACATTCCAGCGAGAGCCGCGTTGCTGTGTTCCACGAATACGAATCGCATAACGGAGCGTCTGGAATTCATCCAGCAAAATGGGGATCATGCGCATCGCGGCCAGAAAGCTATAGGCATATTTTGCGGGAAGCTTCCATTGCTGCATCAGGGAATAAAACAGCCGTACTGGTTTTGTCGTAAGACCAAAAAGCAACCCAGCCGCGGCCATAGTCAGCGAGCGAAAACCCAAGTGCAGACCGCGATAGAAACTCTCTTCGGTTATATGGATCAGTCCCCACTTATACCATGTGGTCTCGCCCTTACCAAACATCATCATGCCTGTAGACGTGGAGATAAACACCAGAATGAATGGTGATGCGTACAGCATCAATCTGTACCACGGATGACCTGTCCAGCACAGTAACAGTATCATCGCCAACGCAACGTTGGCCATTACATTCAGATTGTGAATGAGGATAACGATGACAAACATCATCGTCAGAATGATCATCTTTAATCCCGCATTGACGTTATGAAGCCAGGTTTCACGGTGAGGAAACGACAGTTGCATCAGATAACCTCCCCTCATCTACCGTCCAGATTCGGGTGCAATATCTTTTTACAATTTCACGATCATGGGTAACCATAACAATAGCTGTTCCCTCTCTCCGCAATTGCTCCAGCTGTGCTAACATGGCAAACGTATTGCGTGCATCCTGTCCAAAAGTAGGTTCATCCAACAGCAATATTCGCTGCTCTCTCACCAGTGCAGAGGCAACGCTCAAGCGTCGTTTCTGCCCCATCGATAATTGGTAGGGATGGCGCTCGGACAGGTCTATTAGCCCAAATTGATTCAACATATGATCAGTCCTGACAAGTCTTTCTTCCGTTGTCAGCCTGCCCCCCAGCAATGAGAATTCTACTTCTTCCGCGACCGTGTTGGTCACAAATTGAAACTCCGGGTTCTGAAATACAAACGCAATTCGATCTGCAAGCTGCTCCGTTTTGCCAGAAGGCTGACCTTCCACCTCATAATGACCTGTTGTTTTCAGGATATTCATCAGAGATAACAACAATGAACTCTTGCCAGCTCCATTAGCTCCGACAATACCAATCCAGTCTCCATGCCATACCTTGGCCTGCTCCACCTGAATGAAAGGTGTTTTCCCACGCCATCCGGTGAACTGTTGCAAGTCCAGTGCAGGCTGGTAGGCGGGTGATAAAGGCGATAAGGATGAGACGTGAGATATGAGGGATATACCCGGTGTATCGGATAAGCCAGACGATCGCTGTGCTTCCAAACTTGAGATGCCGTGATCCACACACACTTGAATCTCTCCAGAAGCACTTCCCTCTTCTTGCCTAGCTGCCTGCTCTTGCTCCTCCCATATGCCTGGATACCAGATTCCATAAGCCTTCAGCTTGCCCCGTTCATCCGTAAATACCTGCTGTGCTGGCCCATCCGCCACAATCTTTCCTTCAGGTGATAACACAATGATGCGGTCGACCATATCCACAATCTCGTTTATTTTGTGTTCAACGATGATGGTCGTTTTGTCACTGGCGATTCGTTTGACGGTATCCCACACCTGGGAAGTCCCCTCATCATCCAGCAGTGCAGTGGGTTCATCCAAAAACAATACCTCCGGGTCCATGGCAAGCATCGAAGCAATCGCAAGACGCTGCTTCATCCCCTGAGACATGGACTGGATCAATACACGATTCTGTTCAAAGGATAACCCCACTTGTTTCAGATAATATTCAATCAGAGCAGGCATCTCTTCACGCGGAATATTTCGGTTTTCCAGAACAAATGCGATCTCTTCATCCGTAAAGGACATACAGAACTGGGTATCCGGATCTTGAAAGACCACTCCTGCTTTGGCGGGAACCTGAATATCATCACATTTCATCGGAATCTCAACCGAACGTGGTATCAGACCGCTCAGAATTTGCAATAACGTTGATTTACCGGAGCCACTCGGGCCAAGCAACAGCACTTTCTCTCCTTGACGCACAGAAAGAGACAAGCCTTGAAATACCAAGGCTTTCTCTCCCGGGAACTTGCATCTTAGATTAGTCACACTTACCGCTTGCGAATTCTCTTCCCCGTTCATCTAATCCAGCGCCTCATAATCTTGTTTGGATACCGGTCTGAGCGAACGCGTTACACCAGTCAGTTCCAATGCTTTGGCGAGATAATAAGCGAACACTCCAGCAATCAAGATGCTTCCAATGAAGCGGAATCCGATAAATAACGTGTAGTTCCAGGCCGAGAGTGAATCAATATACCCGTACTGGTAATCCAGCAAAAGCGAAGTCGCTGCGGCTCCTATGGCTGCAAGACAGGTGACAAACAGATTGGTTTTGCGATACAAAAATGCGGCGAAGAATATCTCGGCTCCCAATCCTTGCAACAGACCGTATACAAGTGTGGACATGCCCCATTCACTACCCAGAAAAGCACTTACCGTTGATGCCGCAACTTCGGCAAGAATAGCCACGCCTGGTTTACGAATGATAACAAAAGCAAACGTGCCCGCCATAAACCACATGCCGTAGATCATCTGCTCCGCATGAACACCAAATGGTTTCATCAAGTCATATGTAGGTCCCCATATCTTGTAAATTACCCCAAACACTACTGCGATCACGATGGTTACCAGAATATCCGTTAGTTTCAATCGCTTGTTGCCTGCTGTTGTTGCCATGTTCTCTACGTCCTTCCTTTGTTCCCTGTGGGGGTTATCAAATTAAACGAAAAAGCCTCCCCGGTTCCGGGCAGGCCTTACGTACAGTGGACAATCTTCACAATGATGTATTGGATGGATGTCGGAAATACGGAATATCAACCAGCACCCCTCCGCCCTGGCAGATACACCACCACAGTTCAAAGAGGTCTGTTGTTCATCCACGTTCATTCCCACAATTCACCCTTACATATCGCAAATCCATGTTCTCTACGCTGGCATTACCCAGATCAGATGTACGGTCAGCGGCACAAGGCCACTCTCTCAGCCCAACTTCATTGAGCTCCCGGTTCACTTATTTCATTGCTTCTAATGTACATCAGATGGGTATTTGTGGCAATCCCTAGAAAAAGCATCATACTTCATTTGGGGTAACAGGGGAAAGAATCTGATGGTTCACTTTCCATAATATGAAACATTTAGGTTATGTAGTCCGTCTTAAACATTTAGAAGGGAGATTGATAGTGATGAAAGATTACAATTCTGTTTGGCAACTTAAAACATGGAAAATGGTCCTTGCCGCTTCGATACTCACCGCAGGCACGGCACCTGCCTTACTCTCATCCACTGTGGCGGAAGCCGCAACAACTAAACCTAAACCGACAGCTTATATTAACAATGTTCAAGCTCAATATGATGTTGTCATACGGCAGGGTATTACGTACGTGGCATTGACGGAGCTTCAATTCCTCGGCAACTATACGTTTGGTTACAATAACAAAACAAAAGAGATCAGCATTAGCACAGGCAGCGATAAGTATGTCCTTACACCTAACAGCAAAACAATGAAGAAAAACGGTCAGAATGCGACATTATCCTCAGCGCCGATTCTGGTGAATGGTAAAGCGATGCTTCCGCTCCGTGCCATCGGTGAAGCTTTTGGTGCCAAGGTGCAGTGGAACCAGAAGGCCAAGGAAGCCTACATTTACACTACCGACGCTACGATTGTAAAAGAATATAACAGTTCCGATCTGACTGTGGCGCGTGAAGCCGCACTGCATCTGCCACGCTTCTCTGAACTGGGACAAGCAAGTCTGGACATTCGCAATCCTTTGGGTCCGGTGGATTCATCCATTGAATACATCTTTGAGCAAGGTAAAAAAGATCGTTTCTTCGTTGTTGAGGATAACGATCTGATCAGTTATTATATCCTTAAAAATGGAAGTGCACTGCTACAATGGCAGGCTAACATCAGCAAAAATGCCGGAACCATCGGTGACCTGTTCTTTATTAAAAACAAAGCCGTTGCTGAAGCAGGGACTCGTCCTTCCGTAGCAGGTCAAACACTCGTATCATTTAAGTACTCTCGCATGCTTGAAGAAACCTCTTACGAAATCATGAACAAATTGGGCTCTATTGATACCGGTTCTGTTGTCCCCGAGAAAGGCAAAGTCATCGTTGAAGTTCCGGGAGAGCAATAATTTGAGCATCCTCTATAAAACATTGCTCAGCAGAACTATACTATGACATCTGCATTACAAAGAGCGTCCCACAAAGTCATTGTAACAATGACCTTGGAACGCTCTTTTTGGCGTTATATTTTAACTTCAAATTACAAGCAGAGCTTAAACTTTTACCAACTCCAGCGATTCAATCTTCTGTCTAATATTGCGTGTTCCCAGACTGGCTCGTTTTCCCTGAAGCAAACCCCTTGAACAACGTTGGTACTTTGGAATAACGGGTATTCGTAATTTTCCCTTGTGATGTGCTGCTGTCTGTACGCATAATCGAATCTTTCACATTGGAAATGTTGGAGTTATCCAGCGTCATGTTAACTGCGAAGGAAGTTCCACCATTTTGGCGAACCAGTTTGCCAATATCATCTGCACGGAAATTTTTGATGTTAATTGTTCCAGCTGCATTCATCTGGAACACTTTATCATAAGCCTTATACGCTGCCCCACCGGTAATGTTAACCGTTCCGGCAGACTTCAATGTCAGTGCATCCTCGCCCACGTCCTGCCAGACCACATTCGATATATTACAGTTGCCATAACAGTGAACACCATCAGCAGCTGGTGATCCAATGTTTACGTTTTTGAGCGTGGCCCCTGCCTCCAGACGGAAGACTGGCTTCTGATTTTCTGCTTGAGATCCGTCGCCCAGTGTGGAAGGATTAGCTACAAATGTTTTGCCTTGACCATCATAGGTCGTGCCCTTTGGAACCACAATGGTTGAATTTACAACCGTAGGCGCAGCCGCAGCCGGAACTGCACCAAATATAGAAGCAACCAAACCAGCGGACAGTAACAACGTCAACATTTTTTTCATAACTTTATTCCTCCCTTATTCTCTCGTTTTTTGGTAGTGTACAGCCTGGGCTTGTACTGGAAGATCGTCAGAGGTGCACCTCTGTCCGATCTACAACCTAATCTTACCAAATAAGGGAGGTAACTAGAATAATCATTAGATCAGATATATCATGACAACGCACAATCCCTGTCATATCGGCATTTTTTGCATATCAGGTTTCTCAAACAATATGCTGATATCAACCTCTGGTATGCTCATTTGTAACGTATGTACCCCTCACTTAATCCCCAATAACAAAAAAAGACCACTACATTTGTCTCCAAATGTGTGATCTTGAATGTCTTCTGGCTTGCTGATATAAAATATCAGGCTCCAAATCTCTGACGATAACCGCACTTTCTACACAACTCTTCTACAGCTTCGCGTTTGGAGAAGCCATATACCAGATTGTTCGCTCGCTCACCCTCAATAATCTCCGAGAATGACTTCTCGTGCACATTACCCAGGTTAATCACACCCTCGCCATCGAGACAGCATGGAACCACCGTTCCATCTACAAGCACAGCTGCCTGACCGCGAAGTGCATGGCAAAAGCCTTTACCGTCATCTTCAGGCGCATCCAGACTTGGCCACTGGAACTCATGGTCCTGATTCAGGTATACATTCGGGGCAATTTTGACCCCACTGCCTGGAACTACTTTTTCCTCAATGCGGAAGTCGAGATTGAATTCACGTTCCAATACTTCAAGGGTCTCCCGATTTCGATTCATCTGAGCATTTGTGAAGTTATCCTGCGTCAGATTCCAAAGTCGGAATGAGATGATGACATTGTGCTTAACGGCCTCGTGTACAAAGGACAAAATATGACGCAGGTATCCGTCACGATCTGTTGAACCTTCATGCCCATCGAAGCTGTGCAGGGAGAAATTCATCTGCCGCAGCGCCGGTTTGCCAAGCAATTTATGCTGAGTCTTGGGCAGCAGTGTACCATTCGTTGTAATGTTCACCTTGAGTCCCTTCTCATGTGCGGAATCGAGCAACAGATCTATTTTGGGATGCAACAAGGGTTCACCTTTGACATGTAGATAAATATGATTGGTGTGTGGTTTAACTTGATCCAGTATATTGTTGAAGACTTCAGGATCAATGAATCCTTTGGCACGCTGTGTCTGCGGACAGAAGCTGCATGCCAGATTGCAGATACTCGTGATCTCAATATATACTTTTTTGAACGTTTTCAACTCGGGTCCCCATTCTGCTTCGGAGGGAGAACAATCCCGCCTGCATTTGTGATCCGGCCAATATGCGCCACCACTATTATATCGGGTTAGGGAGCCCAGGTAAATTGTTCAGTTGTTCGGGTCTGACTCCAAGTTCATCTCAAGAATTCTATCACGCTGCCTCTTTACAGTTCATGTTCAAGTGATATATGCTGAACACACAACTGCATATCTTGAACTTTTGCACTAGGGGAGCCTTGCGGCTGAGACGAATATGACTATTCGGACCCTTTGAACCTGATCTGGATCATACCAGCGGAGGGAAGTGGAGCGGCCTTTTAGTAAGCGGAATTTTTTCATGTATGTGAAGATAAATTGCGGATTTAACTTACAGACCCACTCATTTCTCCGGAAATGGGTGGGTCTTTTTTGTTCCTTTTGCAGAGTATAGGATGCCGTTGTTATTGCAGCAGTCTGACATCAAGGGGGTGAGGATCAGATGTATAACCATGTAACCATTCACAACGTAAGCTTTGCTTTTCCCGAAAAAAAGGATTCCCCTGTGCTCTCCAATGTGTCGCTTCAGGTTCAACAAGGAGAATTTGTCTCGCTCATCGGCTCCAGCGGATCAGGTAAAAGCACGCTCTTCAAGCTGCTCGCAGGCTTGCATGAACCAACGGTTGGCACCATCGATATAGCTGATGTCCCGCAAGGACAACGGCTCGGACGAGTCGCCTATATGCCACAGAAAGATCTGCTGTTATCCTGGCGAACCGTCATGGAGAACTGCATGCTTCCTTCCGAGTTTGCACCAGGCCGACAGGACAAGGACAAGTTACGTGCCAACATCCTAGCTGGATTGGCAAGGTTCGGCCTGTCGGGTTATGAACAGGCCTATCCAGATGAATTGTCCGGCGGCATGCGGCAGCGGGTGGCATTGCTTCGTACCTTGCTTACAGGCGGGCAGCTCATGTTGCTGGATGAACCCTTCGGTGCACTCGACGCATTAACCAAACGAGAAATGCATCGCTGGTTGCTGGAGCTGTGGGAGAGCTTTGGCCAAACCGTGATGTTCATTACACATGACATCGAAGAAGCCCTGCTGTTAAGTGACCGTATCATTCTGTTAACTCCAGGAGGGCAAGGTCAGCAGTTGCAGGAGATGACGGTTCCTTTACCACGCCCAAGGCATTCGGACATGATCTACGAACCGGCTCTCGTGCAGATGAGGCAACAACTGGAGGAACAATTGCATGCACGATAGAGCTGAGGTTAGCGTCTGGACGTGGTGTTCAAAGTGGCTCTCGAGGTCGTTTTCCCAATATGGTCTGTTCATTATGCTCATGTTCTTATTACTGGCGATCTGGGAAGTGATTGTGCGTATGGGATGGGTGCCCTCCTTCATCATTCCTGCACCCACGGCCATCGTAAGCTCACTGGTTAAGCATCGCCGTCTGCTGTTGACCATCCATCTGCCTGCTACCTTTATGGAGGTTGTTGTTGGTTTTGTCTTGTCCATAGTGACTGGAATTACGCTGGCAACAGGCATGCATATGAACCGATCGATTGAAAAGGCATTGTATCCCTTCATTGTAATTAGTCAGACCATCCCGCTGATCGCCTTGTCCCCCGTATTTATCTTGTGGTTTGGTTACACGTTGTGGAGCAAAGTCGCGGTGGTATTTTTAATCGCATTCTTCCCCATTGTGGTCAGTACCTACGATGGACTCCGCCAAGGCGATCCGGAGCAGCGTGAACTACTGCTCACCATGGGCGCCAACAAGTGGGATATTTTTTGCAAACTCCAGGTTCCGCTGGCACTTCCCTCTTTTTTCTCGGGGCTAAAGATGTCTGTGGTGTACTGCGTGGTTGGGGCAACGATTGGCGAATGGCTCGGTGGTAGCAAAGGTCTAGGGTACTTCAGCCGTCGTATGTCCAGCAACATGAACACGGATGCGATGTTTGCCGCCATTTTGCTGTTATCCCTGCTTGGGATCGTTTTGTTTGTACTGATTACCTGGCTGGAGAAACGATTTAGCATACGGCGTCATCGTCATGGAGGCAAAAGAAAGGTTGGATAATACTTAGACAGAAATTAGATGTAAATACAGTAGTTACAATCTTCAAAACAAAACATATCTTATGCACAATTTCAGCAGCATCTTCAATCAGTTCACTGTCACATTATCGTTAACATGCTGCTGTCCATTTTCTACAAATCAAAACGATGAAATGAGGAACTTCATTTATGAATAACAAAGGTATATACTCCTTGCTTCCCATCATGCTAATTAGCCTTTTCCTGATCATTAGCGGATGCAGCACCACGAATACTAGCAAAAACACGCCAACAACAGACTCTGCAACTAATGCACAGCAAACAGATCCGTCTGCAACCGAACCAACATCAGAGGCCAAAGATAAACTGTCTATCATGCTCGACTGGTACCCGAATGCAGTACACTCCTTCATCTATGTGGCTCAGGAAAAAGGATACTTTGCAGACCAAGGTCTGGATGTCGAAATTCAGATGCCTGCGGATACCAATGATTCGCTCAAACTTGTTGCTGCCGGAAAAATTGATCTGGCCCTAAGCTACCAGCCCCAAATCTTGCTCGCGCGTGGCGAGAACATTCCTGTACGTTCCATTGCTGCTGTTGTTCGGCACCCGCTTGTGCATCTGTTGACCGAAGCGAATGGCAACGTAAGTTCACCCAAAGATCTTGAAGAAAAGACTGTTGGTTATTCCTCCATTCCTCTGTACGAAGCGATGGTACGCACGATGATCAGTAAGGATGGCGGCAATCCCGACAACATAAATCTGGTCGACGTTGGGTTCGATCTGATTCCTTCGCTGGCTTCCGGACAGGCGGATGCGATTATGGGTGGTTTTATTAACCATGAACAATTGATTTTGGAGAAAGAAGGACATGCCATGAAATCGATTAACCCCGTCGATTATGGTGTGCCTGATTATTATGAATTGGTCCTGACTGCAAGTGAAGCTGGCATTGAAGCAAAAAAAGACCAACTTACCCGGTTCGTCAAAGCGGTCCAGGAAGGACAGAAATATGTGACTGAGCATCCAGAAGAAGCCTTGAGTATTCTGCTCGCTCATGAGAATGAAACATCACCGCTTGACCCGGAGATCGAAACCAAAAGCCTGGCAATTCTGCTACCACTCATGAATGAAGAAGGCCAACCATTTGGTCGGCAGGAAATGGAATCGTGGGAAAATGTACGTGCATGGCTCGTTGAACAGGATTTGATTCCTGAATCGGTGAAAGCCGAGGATGCTTTTATTACTCTGCAAGGAGAGTAAATAAAGGAGAGCAACGCGAATAAAGGAAAAGTGATTGAACATAAAGGGAATGAAAGCAATGTGATTAAAAGTAAAGTTAGCAAGAACGTGAGGATCGGATGCATAAAGGTTTGTGGAATGGAATTGGCCTGAAGCAAGCATCGGAGGATCAGAATTTATAACAATCCTAAGTGGCTTGATGTGCAATTGGGCAGCTTGATATGCGTTTGGGTGGCTTGTTGATATGTATTTGGTAATGTAATTAGCGCTTATCTTCAAGCCTACTGGGAGCTGAAACGCTCCTTAACTTGATCGAAACAGAGCATGCTACGACCGCTAACGAATCTGAGGCGTCCTATTCAGGGATTTGGAGCGGTTGCAGAAATCTAAAGAACCTGAAACATGTTATATCAGAATAAATAGCTGTTTGCAGCGTTTTGGTCAGGAGATTCTGGGAATAACGTGTCTGATGTTCCTTACATTTCAAAAGGAGGACCTGACAGCCAAATAAGACGTCCTGTGTTCTTTAGAAACATCGTCTGACCAGTCGTGCCCGATCATGCCCCAATCAGTTGGGTATCGACCAGCCTGGACCTCTTCAAGACACCGGTTGGATGCTAACATCCATCACACTATCTCTTGCCTGAGTTTGGAGAAATTCACTCTGTTCACTTTCTGTATTTTGTATCGTTTCGTTTTTTATTGTTTCGCTAGATATCGATCAGAATGATTCAATTTGTCTATATCCAGTTCCAAAAATCCATTTTAGTGAGTTATGAAATTGATTTAGATTTTACGTTTCTGCTTTTCCCGCATTAATGCATCTGGCTGTTGTTAGACTCTGCGCCCCAACTCAACAAGGCAACTCATATCCTATTATTCTGTTGAGTGACTCCAGATATCGGACTTCCGCCGATCGGGTTACTTCAAAACAAGGAGGAAATTATATGTCTTATCTGGAACGTGTTCGTACGCAAAATCCGCTGGTACACAATATCACTAACCTTGTCGTGGCTCCCTTCACAGCCAATGGTCTGCTTGCACTCGGTGCGTCCCCTTTTATGGCCTATGCTCATGAAGAGGTCGCTGATGTCGCCAAGATGTCAGGAGCCGTGGTACTCAACATCGGTACACTCGATGACAAAGTCGTTCAGGCAATCCGTCTGGCAGGCCAATCGGCTAATGCGCATCACGTGCCTGTGGTGCTTGATCCGGTTGGAGCTGGCGCAACCACTTATCGCACGGAAACCGTGCAAATGCTCGTTCGTGAACTTCGTCTCACGGTACTGCGCGGCAATGTGGCGGAGGTCGCCAATGTCATCGGTGAGAGTTGGAGTATTAAAGGTGTGGACGCAGGGTCAGGTGAGGGCGACCGAATCGGCATTGCGGAGCGGGCAGCGCATAAACTTGGCTGTATCGTGGTCATTACCGGAAAAGAAGATATTATTACTGATGGACAATCCACATTCCTCACGAGTAATGGTCATGCCCTGCTCACTCAGGTCACAGGTGCTGGCTGTCTACTCAGTTCGGTGATTGGTGCTTTTACAGCCATAGCGGAATCAGGAGCCGATCTTCTAGGCAGTGTTGTTGAAGCGCTCGCGTTTTATGGTGTAGCAGCTGAACTGGCGGCAGAGCGGACAACTCATCAGGGGCCGGGCAGCTTCCAGATTGAATTGTTGAATCAATTGGCACAAGTAACACCCGACCTCTTGGCAGAACGCTCACAGATCTGTCAGATCCGTGGAGGTGCAGTATGAGTATTGCTCAAGCGCTAACCATTGCAGGCTCCGATAACGGGGGCGGCGCAGGAATTCAGGCCGATCTAAAAACATTCCAGGAGCTTGGCGCATACGGCATGACCGTTATCACCGCTATTGCTGCCCAAAATACAACAGGTGTGCAGGGCGTTTTTCCCATCCCTTACGATGGCATTGCCCAGCAATTGGACTCGACCGGCGAAGACTTTCAACCAACCGCAACGAAGACTGGCATGTTATATAGTGCTGAGATTATTCGGCTAGTCGCTGAGAAATGGCAGCAATACCGTTGGTCGAATCTGGTCATCGACCCTGTGATGGTAGCCAAAGGTGGCGCCCCCCTTCTCCAGCAGGAAGCTGTAAAGGCGTTGGTTACGGATCTGTTGCCCCATGCCCTGATCACAACACCCAATATTCCGGAAGCGGAACTGCTTACCGGGATGTCTATCACCAATCTGAGCCAGCGGGAAGAAGCCGCAAGACGGATTGTACAGATGGGCTCAACGTATGCTTTGGTCAAAGGTGGTCATGATGAAGGAAGTGGCATGATCGTGGATGTGCTCTACGATGGGCAGTCTTTTCATTACCTGGAAAATGTTCGTGTGGTAACACGTCATACACATGGAACGGGGTGCACATACTCTGCTGCCATCACCGCAGAGTTAGCCAAGGGTTCACCTGTTCTGGCTGCCGTTACGACCGCGCGAGCATTCATTCAGGCAGCCATCGAAGATGAGCTGGGGATTGGGGCCGGACATGGGCCGACAAATCATTTTGCGTATCAGCGCAGACAGCGGGGTGAGCAGTGATGCACCCTTGGAATGCAGAAGCGGTACAACGCGCGATGCAGGTGTATTTAGTGATGGGCAGCGTCAATACAAAGCAAGACCCTATGGAAGTATTGCGCCAGGCCATTGCTGGCGGCATCACGCTGTTCCAGTTCCGTGAAAAGGGAACTGGCGCCCTGGTTGGCGAAGCTCGCATCACACTTGCGATGCGGCTTCGCGAGGTGTGCAGCCAGCACGGGGTCCCGTTCATCGTGAACGATGATGTGGAGCTGGCTGTAGCGGTGGAGGCCGACGGCGTGCATGTCGGCCAGGATGATGCGGACGCGGCGCTAGTACGCGCCCGCATTGGAGATGGGCGGATGCTTGGCGTATCCGCCCACTCCGTGGATGAGGCGCGCCGTGCGTTGCAGGCGGGCGCCAACTACCTTGGCGTCGGGCCCATGTACCCGACGCCCTCCAAAGCGGATGCCCACGCTGTGCTGGGCCCCGCAGTGGTGGCGGAACTGCGCGCCGCAGGCATCGCAGTTCCGATTGTGGGTATCGGCGGCATTACGCCCGATACCACGGCCGCCGTGATGGCGGCTGGAGCCGACGGAGTAGCCGTCATCTCCG